>NZ_LMKU01000033.1:670678-684528 GCF_001421635.1 Sphingomonas sp. Leaf25 | reverse complement strand
CCGGCGATTGAAAATCCTGCAAATGCAGACACCGCCTAGTGTAAACTTTGTAAACTTTGGGCGGAATTGACCGCCCGCCAGGCCCGTCGCCCCAGCGAAGGCTGGGGCCTCTCGCGGCTCCTATCGCGCATCAGCCCCGGGAGATCCCAGCCTTCGCTGGGATGACGTTTGTTGCGAGGTAGATGGATCAACCTCGACTGCGGCCCGCCACGGGCAAATCCCGTGTCGTCGGACGGACGCACGTCATGCGGCGCGTCGTTAGTGTAAACTTTGTAAACTTCGGGCGGAATTCCTCCCCTCCCTGACAAGGGAGGGGCCGGGGGTGGGTCGGCCGCGATGGCCCGCAACGCCGCCCCGAACGGCACCCAATTCGGCCCGCCACGGGCAAAGCCCGTGCCGTCGGACGGCGCTTCCCGCGCCGCCGGCCGGCAGCGCCTAATACGGCTCGATGCAGCTTTGCTGCACCTCACCCGGCGCTGCTTCGCTACGCCTCGCCCGGCGCACCTAGTCGAATGGCGACCGACCGTGCATGCGCCGGCAACCCCTCGGCCCCCGCCAGCGTCACCGCCGCCGGCCCGATCCGCCCCAGCGCCGCGCGGTCCAGCCCGAGGAAGCTCGTGCGCTTCATGTAATCCAGCACCGACAGCCCCGACGCGAAGCGCGCCCGCCGCCCGGTCGGCAGCACATGGTTCGGCCCCGCGACATAATCGCCGACCGCCTCGGGCGTGTACCGCCCGAGGAACACCGACCCGGCATTGCGCACCAGCGCGAACAACGGCTCGGGGTCCTCGACCGCCAGTTCGAGATGCTCGGGCGCCAGCCGGTCGACCAGCGGCATGGCGTCGACCAGCGTCGGCACCAGCACGATCGCCCCGTTGGCATCCCAGCTCGCCCGCGCGACCTTCGCCGTCGCCAGCTCGGCGATCTGCGCGTCGACCGCTTGCGCGACCCGGTCGGCAAAGCCCGCATCGTCGGTGAACAGGATCGACTGGCTGGTCGGGTCATGCTCGGCCTGGCTCAGCAGGTCGGCGGCGATCCACGCCGGGTCGTTCGCGCCGTCAGCGACCACCACGATCTCCGACGGCCCCGCGACCATGTCGATGCCGACCACGCCGTACAACTGCCGCTTGGCCTCGGCGACCCACGCATTGCCCGGCCCGGTCACGACATCGACCGCGCCGATCCGGTCGGTGCCATAGGCCAGCGCCGCGACCGCCTGCGCCCCACCGATCCGCCACACCTCGTCCACCCCGGCAAGCGCCGCGGCGGCCAGCACCAGCGGATTGACCTCGCCGTTGGGCGTGGGCGTCACCATCACGATCCGCTCGACCCCGGCGACCCTGGCCGGCACCACGTTCATCAGCACCGATGACGGATAGGCCGCGCGCCCGCCGGGCACATAGACCCCGGCGGCCGCCACCGCGCTCCACCGCGCGCCCAGCCGGACGCCCGCGCCATCCACCTCGTCGCGATCCTCGGGCCGTTGCTTGGCGTGATAGGCGACGATCCGCTCGTGCGCCAATTCCAGCGCCGCGCGCAGTTCCGGGTCGAGCCCGGCCAGCGCCGCGTCGCACGTCGCCCGCTCGATCCGCCAGCCGGTCGCATCGGGATCGTGGCCGTCGAACTTCTGCGTGAACGCCCGCACCGCCGCGTCGCCATCCTCGCGCACCGACCGCAGGATCGCCGCCACGTCGCGCGCCACATCGCCGTCGGCCTCGCGCCGCCCCTCGACCAGCGCGGTGAAATCGGCGGCGAAGCCCGCCGCATCGGCATCCAGCCGGATCATGCCGCCACCGCCCGGCGAAACGCCTCGACCAGCGGCACGACCTGCGCCCGCGTCTTGAACGCCGCCCGGTTGACGACGAGGCGCGACGTCACCTCGGCGATCGTCTCGACTTCCACGAGGCCATTCTCCTTGAGCGTCCGCCCCGACGAGACGAGGTCGACGATGCGCGGCGCGAGGCCCAGCACCGGGGCCAGTTCCATCGCGCCGTTCAGCTTCACGCATTCCGCCTGCACGCCGCGCGCGGCGAAATGGCGGCGGGTGGTATAGGGATATTTGGTGGCGATCCGCACATGGCTCCACCCGCGCGGATCGTCGGTCGCCGCCATGTCGGCGGGCTCAGCCACCGAGATGCGGCAATGGCCGATCTTCAGGTCGACCGGCGCGTACAGCTCCGAATAGTCGAACTCGGCCAGCACGTCCGACCCGACGATGCCGAGCTGCGCCGCGCCATGCGCGACGAAGGTCGCGACGTCGAACGCGCGCACCCGGATCAGGTCGATGTCGGCCCGGTCGGTGCGAAAGCGCAGCGCCCGGCTGTCGGGATCGGAAAAGGCGGCCTCGGGCCGGATGCCGGCCTGCGCCAGCAGCGGCATCGCTTCGTCGAGGATGCGCCCCTTGGGCACGGCGATGATGATGGGATCGGTCATGGGCTGGGCGGGCTTTACTTGGGGGGAAGGTCGGGCGCAACACGCCGGTCATGCCCGATGACGCCCTGATTCGCGCCGCCTTTCACAGCCAAGCCGCCTTTTGCGCGGCGATGGATGCCCCGATCACCGCTGCGGTCTGCACCGGCCTTGCCGCCGCGCTGTCGCGCGACAGCCGCACCGGTGCGACCGTGCTCGACTGGGTTGGCGAACCGATCGCCGATGCGCTGCCGCTCCGGCTGGCCGGCGGGCTGCACGATATGGCGCGCAGCGGGATCGATCCTGCGCTGACCCGGCTGTTTGCGGGACAGGGCGATGCGGCGGCGGTACTGGGCGATGCGCTGATCGCCCATGACGCGGCGTTGCTGCCGTGGCTCGACGGCCCACCACAGACCAACGAACCGATGCGATCGGGCGTGCTGATGGCCGGTCTGCTGGAGGTCGCCCGGCGGCACGGTCCCCGTATCGAGCTGCTGGAGATCGGGTCGAGCGCCGGGCTCAACCTGCTGATCGATCGCTATCGGTTCGATCTGGGCGGCACCCTGACCGGTCCGGTCGATGCCCCGGTCGTCCTCCGCCCCGACTGGGGCGGCCCGCCGCCGCCCGCCGTTCCCATCACCTTCGAATCAGTCCGCGGCGTCGACCTCCGCCCGCTCGATGCGACCGATCCGGCCCTCGCACGACGGCTTGCCGGTTATATCTGGGCGGATCAGCCCGAACGGCAGGTACGTCTCGCCGCTGCCACCGCGATGCTGCGCGACCGGCCGGTCGATCTGGCGGCGGGGGACGCGGTCGACTGGCTCGGCGCGCGTCTGGCCGAACCGCAGGGGGCGGGGGTGACGCGGGTGCTGATGCATTCGGTGGTCTGGCAATATCTCGGCGACGAACGCCGCGCGGCGATCACCGCGATGATGGACGATGCCGCGACCCGCGCCACCGATGCCCGCCCGCTGGCATGGGTACGGATGGAGCCGGAGCGCGTCCTGCAACGGCAGGAATTATGGGTACAGAGCTGGCCCGGCAATGGCACAGCACGCATGCTCGCCATCGCCCACGCCCATGGCACATGGATCGAGGCGACGTGACCGAGGTCGATTTCCTTGGCCTGCTGCGGACCCTGCCGCTCCACCCCGGCGCGATCGGCCTCACCGACGACGCCGCGCATCTGGGCAGCCTCGTGCTGACCAAGGACCTGATCGTCGCCGGCGTCCATTTCCTCGACAGCGATCCGCCGCAGGACGTCGCGTGGAAGCTGGTGGCGACCAACCTGTCCGATCTCGCCGCCAAGGGCGCGGTGCCGGTGGGGGTGATGCTCGGCTATCCGATCGGCGACGATGGCTGGGACCGGGCGTTCCTTGCCGGGCTCGACCGAGTGCTGCGCGCGTTCGATTGTCCGCTGCTCGGCGGCGACACCGTCCGCCTGCCCGCCGGTGCCCCCCGCTTCCTGTCGCTGACCGCGATCGGCCGCAGCGCCTCGGCCCCCTTGCGCGGCGGTGCGAGGGCCGGCGACATGCTGTGGGTGACGGGCACGATCGGCGATGCCGGCGCGGGCCTCGCCATCGCGCAGGGCGCGGACGGTCCGCCTACCCTGCTGGGTCGCTATCGCCGCCCCACCCCCCGCCTTGCCGAGGGGCAGGCGCTCGCCCCCCATGTCACCGCGATGATGGACGTGTCCGACGGCCTGCTGATCGACGCCCGCCGGATGGCGGCGGCCAGCGGCGTCGCGGTCACGATCGATCTGGCGCGGGTGCCGCTGTCCGACGCGCTGCTCACTTTCGGCGACGACGCCCTGACCGCCGCGACCGCCGGAGACGATTACGAACTGCTCTTCGCCCTGCCCCCCGGCGCGACGCCCCCGGTCGCCGCCACGCAGGTCGGCTGGTTCGAGGGCGGCAGCGGCCTGCGGCTGGTCGACGGCGACCAGCCGGTGCCGCTCCCCGCACGGCTGGGATACCAGCACCACTAACCGCTTGCCTCCCCCGCCCATCGGCATAAGCTGCCGCCACAGGGTTCGACCCGACGAGACAGCCGGGCGACCCCCATGCAGGAGGGGTTGCAACATATGACGATCGTCTATCTGGCCATCGCGTGCGGCGTGATCGCCGTGCTCTATGGCGCGCTCACCGCCGGGCAGGTGCTGCGCGCATCCCCCGGCAATGCGCGGATGCAGGATATTGCCGCCGCCATTCAGGAAGGGGCGAAGGCCTATCTCGGCCGGCAATATCGCACCATCGCCGTCGTCGGCGTCGTCGTCGCCATCCTGCTGTTCCCGACGCTCGGCCCCCTGTCCACGGTCGGCTTCCTGATCGGCGCGATCCTCTCGGGGGTGGCGGGCTATGTCGGCATGGAGATTTCGGTCCGCGCCAACGTCCGCACCGCCGAGGCGGCGCGGCACTCGTTGCAGGGCGGCCTCACCCTCGCCTTCCGCTCGGGCGCGATCACCGGCATGCTCGTCGCGGGCCTCGGCCTTATCGCGATCGCGGGCGTGTTCTGGTATCTCGTCGCCATCGCCGGCCATGGTCCGGGCGACCGCGAGGTGGTGGAGGTGCTGACCGCGCTCGCCTTCGGCGCGTCGCTGATCTCGATCTTCGCGCGGCTGGGCGGCGGCATCTTCACCAAGGCGGCGGACGTCGGCGCCGACCTCGTCGGCAAGGTCGAGGCGGGCATCCCCGAGGACGATCCGCGCAACCCCGCCGTCATCGCCGACAATGTCGGGGATAACGTCGGCGACTGCGCCGGCATGGCCGCGGACCTGTTCGAAACCTATGTCGTGACGATCGGCCTGACGATGGTGTCGATCGCGCTCTTGGTACAGGCCCCGCCGCAGGAACTGCTGCGGCTGATGGCCCTGCCGCTGATCGTCGGCGGGGCGTGCATCCTCACCTCGATCATCGGCACCTACATGGTCCGGTTGGGCAAGGGCCAGTCGATCATGGGCGCGCTCTACAAGGGGTTCTGGACCACGGTGCTGCTCGCCGTCCCTGCGATCTATCTCGCCGCCAGCCATACGCTGGGTGACATGAACGCGGTGATCGGCGGCGCGGGCTTCCTCGATCCGGGCGGCGACACGCTGACCGTGGAAGGGGCACTCGGCGCGCAGGCCCCGGTCGCCGGACAGAGCTTCACCGGCATGGACCTGTTCTGGTGCATGATGATCGGGTTGGGCGTCACCGCCGCGCTGGTGTGGATCACCGAATATTACACCGGCACCGCCTATCGCCCGGTCAAGTCGATCGCGAAGGCCAGCGTCACCGGCCACGGCACCAACGTCATCCAGGGCCTTGCCATCAGCCTCGAATCGACCGCGTTGCCGACGCTGGTGATCGTCGTCGCGGTCATCGCTTCCTATCAACTGGCCGGGATCATCGGCGTCGCCTTCGCCGCCACCGCGCTGCTGGCGCTCGCCGGCATGGTCGTGGCGCTCGACGCCTATGGCCCCGTCACCGACAATGCCGGCGGCATCGCCGAAATGGCGAACCTGCCTGACGAGGTCCGCCGCCGCACCGACGCGCTCGACGCGGTCGGCAACACGACCAAGGCGGTGACGAAGGGCTATGCGATCGGATCGGCGGCGCTGGCGGCACTGGTGTTGTTCGGGGCCTATACCACCGATCTGAAACTGTTCTTCCCCGACCTGATCGTCGATTTCTCGCTGTCCAACCCCTATGTCATCGTCGGATTGTTGCTGGGTGCCTTGCTCCCCTATCTGTTCGGCGCGTTCGGCATGACCGCCGTCGGCCGCGCGGCGGGATCGGTGGTGGAGGACGTCCGCCAGCAATTCGCCGCCGACCCCGGCATCATGGCCGGCACCAGCCGCCCCAATTACGGCCGCACCGTCGACATCGTCACCCGCGCCGCGATCCGCGAGATGATCGTGCCCTCGCTCCTCCCCGTCCTGTCGCCGATCGCGGTCTATTATATCGTCATGCTGGTGGCGGGACAGGCGCAGGGGTTCGCGGCGCTGGGCGCGATGCTTTTGGGCGTCATCGTCTCCGGCCTGTTCGTCGCCATCTCGATGACCAGCGGCGGCGGCGCTTGGGACAATGCCAAGAAATACATCGAGGACGGCAATCACGGTGGCAAGGGATCGGAGGCGCACAAGGCCGCCGTCACCGGCGATACGGTGGGCGATCCCTACAAGGACACCGCCGGCCCCGCCGTCAATCCGATGATAAAGATCACCAACATCGTCGCGCTGCTGCTGCTGAGCGCCCTGGCCGGTGGCGGCTGACAGTCGATTGCGCCCCGCCCGCCACCGCGCAATAGTCGGACAGGACGGGGAGATCGATTCGGGCGGTGCGGCGGGTGTCGGGGGACACCGCCGCCCCTCCCGCCCCCGCCGCAACGGGGGGACCATGACGACGATACTGCACCATCCGCTCTGGATCGGCCTGGCGCTGGCCGCCGCGCTGCCGGCGCAGACGCCACCGCCCGCGCCGCCCGCCCCCGCCGCAGCAGATGCCAATGCACCGGTGCCGATCACCGTGTTCGCGACATTGCCCGCCTATGAATCGCCCCGGCTGTCGCCCGACGGGACGAAGGTCGTCGCCAAACAGGCGGTCGGCGGGCAGCAGGTCCTCGTCGTCTCCGACCTGTTCGGCGGCGGCAAGCCGGCGCTGCTCGGCGCGCCCGAGAATACCGACATCAACTGGTGGCGCTGGGTCAACGACGACTGGCTAATCGTCGGCGTCGGCGCGCAGCAGATGCTGTACAGCACCGACGTCTATATCACCCGGATGATCGGCATCAGCGCCGACCTCAAAAAGAGCAACCGCATCGACTGGGACAAGTCGGGGCTGCGTGCCGACAATGTCCTGTGGACCGCGCACGACGGCAGCCCGCGCATCCTGCTGTCGCGCCAGACCGGGATCGAGCGCGAGGAAGACTATAACCCGGCGGTGTTCGAGGTCGACGTCTCGACCGGCCGGTCGCGCCGGATCGTCGGCGGGCGCAACAACATCCACGACTGGTACGCCGATGGCGAGGGGCAGGTCCGCGCCGCCTATCAATACAGCGACCAGACGCGCCGCTCGGCACTGCTCTACCGCGCGAACAACAACGAGGAGTTTCGCGTCATCGCCCGGCGCGAACGGCGCGACGAGGACGGGCTGACCGTGCCCATCACCTTCCGCGCCGATGGCAGCGCGATCGCCTTCGACGACGAAGGCGGCTTCACCAGCGTCTATGAGGTATCACTGCCCGACCTCGCGCTCGGCAAGAAGCTCTACAGCCTCGAAGGCTATGACGTCGACGGCATCACCGACAATGCGACCGAGAACGACATCGCCGGCGTATCCGTGACCGACCGCCATCGCCGCAACGTCTGGTTCGATCCCAAGCTGAAGACGCTACAGGAGAATATCGACAAGGCGGTCGGCGACCGGCGCGCGCGGCTGGTATCGTGGGACAAGGCGCGCGACCGGTTTCTGGTCGAGGTCGGAGCGCCCAACCAGGCCGGCGGCCTCTATTACTGGGACAGCGGCGACGCGGCGATGAAGCGCGTCGGCTGGAGCAGCGCCGCGTTGCAGGGCCGCCGCCTCTCGCCCGTCAGCACCATCCGCTACGCCGCGCGCGACGGCACCCCGATCGAGGCGGTGCTGACGATGCCGCGCCACCGGCCGGGGCAGAAGAACCTGCCGCTGATCGTCCTGCCGCACGGCGGCCCCTCGGCACGCGACAGCGAAAGCTGGGACTGGTGGACGCAATATCTGGCCGAACTCGGCTATGTCGTGATTCAGCCCAATTACCGTGGCTCGTCGGGCTATGGCACCGCGTTCGCCCGCAAGGGCGCGGGCGAATGGGGCCTGAAGATGCAGGACGACCTGAACGACGCCGTCACCCATCTCGCGAAACAGGGGATCGCCGATCCCAAGCGGGTCTGCATGGTCGGTGCATCGTACGGCGGCTATGCGGCGATGCGTGCGGCACAGCGCGACGGTAGCCTGTATCGCTGCGCCGTCTCCTATGCCGGCGTGTCCGACCTTGCGGCGCTGCGCCGCTACGACAGCCAGTTCCTGAACGGCCGGACGATCGGCGACTGGCTGCGCAAACAGGCCCCCGATTTCCAGACGGTGTCGCCGCGCTTCCACGCCGCCGATTTCTCGACGCCGATCCTGCTGATGCACGGCAAGCAGGACAAGCGCGTGCCGGTCGCCCAGTCGCGCATGCTCGCCGCCGAACTGAAACGCGCGGGGAAGGCCCACCGCTATGTCGAACAGCCGCTCGGCGACCATTTCTTTTCACGCGGCGAAGACCGGTTGCAGTTCCTGCGGGAGATGACCGACTTCCTGAAAGCGCATAACCCGGCCTGACGGATAGGGCCGGATCGACAGTCATATATCGGCGGCACCCCCTTCCACTTCGTCACCCCGGACTTGTTCCGGGGTCCACGGCGCGGCGATCGATGTGGCCCAAGCCTCAAGCGGCAGCGTTTCCGGCTGGGTGGACCCCGGAACAAGTCCGGGGTGACGATACGGATGGGCCTTGCCTTTCGCCGCCCTGCCGCCCACATCGGGACCGTCAGCGAACATCGACCGGCCGTGCCGCCCGCGCGCCCGGCGGATCGCGCTTTCCTTTTTTGCGAGCAGCGCCTATGGGAACCCGCCCGGTTTGCTGCGGCGTGCTATTCACACGAGGTATTTGTTTGGCGAAGGAAGAACTTCTCGAAATGCGCGGCCAGGTGGTCGAGCTGTTGCCCAACGCGATGTTCCGCGTCCGGCTCGAGAACGATCACGAGATTCTGGGGCATACTGCCGGCAAGATGCGCAAGAACCGCATCCGCGTGCTGGTGGGCGACGAGGTGCTCGTCGAACTGACCCCGTACGATCTCACCAAGGGTCGCATCACCTACCGCTTCAAGTAAGCGTGGCGGTTTCCATGGCCCCGGCCATGCGCCTGATCCTCGCCTCCACCTCGCCCCGTCGCCGCGACCTGCTGGCGCGGATCGGCGCGGTGCCGGACCGCGTCGAGGCGCCCGACATCGATGAGAGCCCGCTCGCGCACGAACTGCCGCGCCCCTATGCGCTGCGGCTGGCCGAGGCGAAGGCGCGCGCGATCGGCCCCGTCGACGGCGCGGTCGTGCTGGCGGGCGACACCACCATCGCCGTTGGCCGGCGCATCCTCCCGCCCGCCACCACGCAAGCGGTGCAGCGCGAGTTGCTCGGGCTGCTGTCGGGCCGGCGGCATCATTGCCTGTCCGCCGTCTGCGTGCTGATGCCCGACGGCACTGCGCGCACCCGTGTCAGTGACACGGTCGTCGCGTTCAAACGCCTCGAACCGCGTGAGATCGACGCCTATGTCGCCTGTGGCGAAGGGCTGGGCAAGGCCGGCGGCTATGCGATCCAGGGCCGCGCCGAAGCCTTCGTCCGTTTCCTGTCGGGCAGCCATTCGGGCGTGATCGGCCTGCCGCTGTTCGACACCCGCGCGCTGCTGGAAACCGCCGGCGTCCCGCTTGGCTGAAGGCTGGATCGTCGAGCGCGGCATCGGCGAGACGCGCGCGGCGAGGCTCGTCGATGGCGCGATCGTCGAGGCGCGGATCGAACCCGACGATCTGCTCCGCGCCGGCACGATCCTGACCGCACGCCTCGTCCGCCGTCTGCCTGTCCGCAACGAGGGCATCGTCGCATGGGACGATGGCGAGGCGCTGCTCCATCCCCTGCCGCGCGCCGTGACCGAAGGCGCGACGCTGCGCATCGAGATCACCCGCCCCGCGCTGCCCGAACCCGGCAAGCCCAAACGCGCCCGTGCCCGCCCCGCCGCGCCCGATGCCGTCCTCGGCCCTGCGCCGAGCCTTGCCGACCTGCCCGGCGCACAGCTGCCCGGCCCGTACGATCGCGACCTGCTGGCGGACGCTGGCTGGGCCGAACTGATCGAGGAAGCGGCGACGCGGACGGTCATGTTCGTCGGCGGCGCACTGTCGATTCACCCCACCCCGGCGATGACGCTGATCGACATCGACGGCGACCTTGCCCCCGCCGACCTCGCCATCGCCGGCGCGCGCGCGGCGGCGCGGGCGATCGCGCGGCTCGACATCACCGGATCAATCGGCATCGACCTGCCGACCGTCGGCGACAAGGCCGTCCGCATCGCCGCCGCCGACGCGGTCGATTCGGCCCTGCCGCAACCGTTCGATCGCACCGCCGTCAACGGCTTCGGCTTCCTCCAGATCGTCCGCCGCCGCAGCCGCGCTTCGTTGATCGAACTGTTCGCCGATCCCGCCGCCCACGCCCGCGTGCTGCTGCGTCAGGCGGAGCGGACCGGCGGCAGCGGTGAGCGGACGCTGACCGCGCATCCGGCAGTAGTGGCGGTCATCGCCGCGCATCCCGACTGGGTGGCGGCGGTCGAACGCATGCTGGGCACCGCACTCGCCTTGCGGGGCGACGCCATGCTCGCCATATCCGGCGGCCATGTCCAGGCTCGCTTCCCGTAACAAATGCCCGCTGTGCGGCAACCCCGCCACCGTGGACCATCGCCCGTTCTGCAGCCGGGGGTGTCGCGACCGCGACATGCTCAACTGGATGGGCGAAGGCTATCGGATCGCGGGGCCGATGGCGTCTTCCGACGAAAAAGGCGAAACCGGGCTGGACAGCCTTGCGGAGCGCGGCTAACAGGCCGGCTCTCCCGGTCCTGCCGGGCGTGCCCGGATAGCTCAGTTGGTAGAGCATGCGACTGAAAATCGCAGTGTCGGCGGTTCGAATCCGTCTCCGGGCACCACTTTTCCCAAATATACCGTCCCACGCCATGCCCGGCTTCAGCCGAAGCCAGACATGGCCATAGACTGACGCTACACCGCCACGGCGTCGAGCGGTGCCCGGAGCAACTGCGGGCGGGTCGCGGCGAGGTGCAGGATCAGCTCACCGAACAGCCCGTTGGCCCATGCGAACCAGTCGCGGCTGAACTTGCGCACATCGTCCTTCTCGAACGCCTCGTGCATGAAGCCGGTGCCGGCGTGGCTGCGCTTGAGCGTGGCGAGGCATTTGAGGATCGTCGCATCGTCGCGCGCCGACAGCGCGCGAACGATCAGTGACATCGGCCAGATATAGTCCATCCCCTGATGCGGACCGCCGATTCCCTCGCCCGCGCTGCCCTTGAAGAACCACGGGTTCGCCTCGCTCCACGCCGCCGCCGCCGTCCGCTGCCAGCGCGCATCGTCCGCCGGCACGCAGCCAAGCCACGCAAGGCTGGAGAGCGAGGGAACGTTGGCATCGTCCATGAAGATCGCATTGCCATAGCCGTCGACCTCATAGGCCCACACGTCGTGCCCGTCGGCCAGCCGCATCGTGCCATGCTGCGCGGTCGCCGCCGCGACCTCGTCGGCCAGCGCGGTCGCGTCGTTCGCGAGCGCGGCGTCGCCGCGTGCCTCGCTCGCCACCCGCGCCATTTCGCGCAGCGTCGTCACCGCGAACAGATTGGCCGGCACGAACAGCGAATATTGGCAGGCGTCGTCCGACGGACGAAACCCCGAATGGATCATGCCGTTCTTGCGCGTCGGTGCGCCATAACCAGCGAGCAGCGTCTCGGTCGGCTGCCGGCTCGCGCGCTGGAACTTGTACGGACCAGGCGAAGTCTTGCGCTGCTGTTCGCGAAAGGTGCGCACGATCGCGCGCATCGCATCGGCCCATGCCGCGTCGAACGGCGCGGGATCGCGCGTCTCATGCCAATAGCCATGCGACAGCCGCATCGAATAGCATAGCGAATCGATCTCCCATTTGCGCTCGGCGACGCCCGGCTTCATCTCGGTCACGTCCGTCTTCGCCCAGTCGAGCGAGGTGGTGGCCGACGGATCCTCCATGAAGGCATTGGCGTACGGGTCGATCAGCACGCTGCGCGCATGCCGGCCGATCAGCCCGCGAAACAGCTCGCGCAGCTTCGCATCCTGTTTCGCCAGATGGAGATAGGATTTCACCTGCGCCGCCGAATCGCGCAGCCACAGGCAGGGGATGTCGCCGGTGATGACGAAGCTGTCGGGCTTGCCGCCCATCATCCCCATGCGGACGGTGGTGTCGAGCGTGTTGGGATAGCAATTGGCGAACAGCCACGCGAGCTCGGGATCGGCGATCATGCGACTGACCCGCGCGATCTCGCGTTCGACCGCCGGACTGACGAAGCGGCGATCGGCGGGCGCGGGCCGCTTGCTGACGAACGATGCCGCCGTGCCGCCCCGCGCCTGCCCGGCCGCGACCGGCGCGAAGCCGCCGGTCGCAAGGCCGGCCCCCAGCAGTACACCCTGCGCCATCAGATTGCGTCGGTCGGTCGGCATCGCGGAAACTCTCCTGAAACGGGTCGCCGTACCGTTGCCCTGCAACGCCGCGCGGGGCAACATTGCGCCGGCCCCGTGCGTTGCCGCGCCGCAACAAGGGGTGGGACGACACATGACTCAGGGTATCGCGATCATCGGCGCCGGCATGGCCGGGTTGAGCTGTGCCACCCGGCTAACCGCGGCGGGGCGCGACGTCCGCCTGTACGACAAGGGCCGCCGCCCGAGCGGCCGGATGGCGAGCCGCCCGGTCGAGGTCGACGGGTATCGCTTCGTCTTCGATTACGGCGCGCAATATATGACCGTGCGCGACCCCGGTTTCGCCGACGCGGTGCAGGCATGGGCGCGGGGCGGGATCGTCGCACCATGGCCGGCGGCGGGGGATGACGCATGGGTCGGCACGCCGGGCATGGACGCCCCGCTGGCCGCGATGGCGGCGCCGCTCGACGTGCGCTGGTCGTGCCATGTCCGTGGCATCCGGCGCGATACCGATGGCTGGCACGTCGCCCATGACGCTGGCGAGGACGGTCCCTTTGCCGAAATCGTCGTGGCGCTGCCCGCAGAACAGGTCGGCCCGCTCGTCGCCGGGATCGACGATACGCTGGCGGCGCTGGCCGATGCGCACCGCTCCGCGCCATGCTGGACGGTGATGCTCGGCTTCGACCGGCCGCTCGCCCTGCCGCCGCTGATCGAGCGTGACGGCATCATCGATTCGGCTGCGTGCAATGCCGCCAAGCCGGGCCGCTCGCCGGGCGAGGCATGGACGATCCACGCCACGCCCGAATGGTCCGCCGCCCATCTCGAAGCCGAACGCGATACGGTGATCGATCTGCTGCGCGATGCGCTGGCCCAGCGTGTCGCCCTGCCCCGGCCGGTCCATGCCGCCGCGCATCGCTGGCGCTATGCCCGTTCGGTTCCGGCGGGGATCGGCAGCTACCGCCTGCCCGCGCTGGCGCTGTCGGCGTGCGGCGACTGGCTGATCGCGCCGCGCGTCGAAAGCGCATGGCTGTCGGGACAGCACGCGGCGACGGCGATCCTCGGCGATAGCGGTTGATCCATCTACCTTGAAGCAAGCGTCATCCCGGCGCTGATGCACGACAGGAGCCGCTGGAGGCCCCAGCCTTCGCTGGGGCGACGCTTATGGTCAAATGGGTCGGCTAGGGCT
>NZ_LMKU01000033.1:659265-670659 GCF_001421635.1 Sphingomonas sp. Leaf25 | reverse complement strand
CTCCCTGACAAGGGAGGGGTTTGGGGGTGGGTGGGCCGGTTGTGGAGTGCTACCGTTTCCTCTCGGGCCGACCCACCCCCAAACTCCTCCCTTGTCAGGGAGGGGAGCAGATTGGGAAGCCATTTCGTTGAATGTCGATCGGCGAGAGGCTGTCTCAAAACGCGCGGTTGCAGGCTTTCAACCGACTCTCACAATTCGCCCAGCCGCGTCGCCACCACCGGGGCCAGCCGCGCGACGATGCGATCGACGCCCTGCGCATTGGGATGGACGCCATCGGGCAGCATCAACTGGCGGTTGCCGATCACGCCCGCGAGGATGAACGGATCGAGTACCGCGTCATAGCGCTTGGCCATGTCGGGCCAGATACGGTTGAACGCCGCCGCATAGTCCGGCCCGAGGTTGGGCGGCACCATCATGCCGGTCAGCACCACCGGAATCCGTCGCCGCTGCAATTCGTCCAGCATCGCGGTGAAGTTGGCGCGGGTTTCGGCCGGCGGAATCTGGCGCAGCAGATCGTTGCCGCCCAGCCCGAGCAACACCAGATCGGGCTTGCGGTCCAGCCGGTCGAGCGTGAACGCCAGCCGCCGCCGCCCCGCCGCGCTGGTATCGCCCGAGATGCCGGCATTGACGACACGCGCGTTGATCCCGCTCTTGCGCAACGCATCCTGCAAATCATCGGGCAGGCTGTCGCCCCGGTTCAGCCCATAGCCGGCATACAGGCTGTCGCCGAACGCCAGCACCAGCCGTTCCGGCCCCGCGACCGGGGCCTGGCGACCGACCGGCGTCGGCTCCGCCACCGCCGCGACATTGACCGGGGTCGCGTCGTTGCCCTCCGACAAATCCGGGCCGCTACAGCCGCCCAGCAGCATCGCGCCTTGGAGAATGGCGATCGCACCCGCATATGGGCGGGGTCCTTGCTTCGTCACCGGCGATACACTCCCATGCAATCCACTACCGACGATATGGTTATCGACGCGCGCGGTGTCACCCTGACGCTGGGCGACGGCGACGGCGCGACCCGCATTCTCCACGGGCTCGACCTCGCGGTGCCGGCGGGGACCAGCGTCGCGCTCCTCGGCGCATCGGGATCGGGCAAATCGTCGCTGATGGCGGTCCTCTCCGGGCTAGAGCGCGCCAGCGGCGGGCAGGTGCGGATCGCCGGCGCGGACTTCGGCACGATGGGCGAGGATGATCTGGCGCGCGCACGGCGCGGACGTATCGGCATCGTGTTGCAGGCGTTCCACCTGCTCCCGACGATGACCGCGCTGGAGAACGTCGCGGTGCCGATGGAACTGGCCGGCGAAGCGCAAGCCTTCGCCCGTGCCGAGGCCGAACTGGCCGCCGTCGGACTGGCTCACCGCCTCCACCATTATCCCAGCCAGTTGTCGGGCGGCGAGCAGCAGCGCGTCGCCATCGCCCGCGCGCTCGCCGGGCGGCCGGCGCTGGTGTTCGCCGACGAACCGACCGGCAACCTCGACCGCGCGACCGGCCATGCGGTCATGGACCTGTTGTTCGACCGCCAACGCGCGACCACCGCGACATTGCTGGTCATCACTCATGATCCGTCGCTGGCCGAACGCTGCGACCGGGTGGTCGAACTGGCCGATGGTCGTATCGTGCGGGATAGCGCGAAAGACGCCGCGCGATGAGCGAATGGCGGCTGGCATGGACCTTCGCCCGGCGTGAACTCGACGCACGGTTCCGTGGGCTCCGGCTGTTGCTGGTCTGCCTGATCCTCGGCGTCGGCGCGCTGGCGGCGATCGGTAGCCTGACGCGATCGATCACCGGCGAACTGGCGGCACGCGGGCAGAGCCTGCTCGGCGGCGACATCGAACTCTCGGTATCGCAACGCCGCGCCGACGATGCCGAGCGGCGGTCGATGGCGCGGATCGGGAGCGTCTCCGAAACGCTGCGGATGCAGTCGATGGCCGCCAATGCCGCCGGTGACACCGCACCGATCGAACTGAAGGCGGTCGACGCCCCCTATCCGCTCTACGGCACGCTCCGCCTGACCAGCCGCACGGCGCGACCGCTGCGTGCTGATGAAACCTATGTCGGCCCGGCCCTGCTCGAACGATTGAAGCTGCGTCCCGGCGGCACCGTTCGCTTCGGCAGCGCGCGTTTCCGCGTCGCCGGGGTCATCGCCGACGAACCCGACCGGCTGAGCGAGGGCTTCACGCTGGGCGCGGTCGCGCTGGTGTCGCTGGATGGCCTCGATCGCACCGGGCTGATCGCGCCGGGCAGCCTGTACGAAAGCAAATACCGCATCGCCACCGCCTATGACCCCGCGCAGGCCAACGCAGCGTTCACCAAACGCTATACCGGTCAGGGCTGGGATACGCGCACCCGCGACCGCGCTTCGCCGGGGGCCGAACGCTTCCTGACGCGGATGGGCGAGTTTCTCGTGCTGGTCGGCCTCACCGCGCTGGTCATTGCCGGGATCGGGGTGGGCAACGGTGTCGCTTCCTATCTCGCGACGCGGCGGCCGGGCATCGCCACGCTCAAGATATTGGGGGCGACCTCGGGGCTGATCGCCAAAGTCTATCTGCTCCAGATCGCGGCGGTGTCGGCGATCGGCATCGCGGTCGGCCTCGGCATCGGCATCGCCGCCGTGCCGCTGATCGTGGCGCTGGCCGGCGACGTGCTGCCGGTCGCGCCCAGCTTCGCGATCCACCCGCTGCCGCTGATCCAGGCCGCCGCCTACGGCCTGCTGATCGCGCTCGCCTTTGCAGCACCACCGCTGCTCGCAGCCGGGGCGGTGCCCGCCGCCGGGCTGCTGCGCGGCGCGCTCGACAGCCGCCGTGCGCCGCTCGCCAAGTCGGCGGCATGGATGGGCGCGGCGTTCGCCGGGATCGTCGCGCTGGTCCTCGTCACCAGCGAGCGGCCGTGGTTCGGGGCCGCCTTCCTCGCCGCCGCCGCCGCGCTGCTGCTGCTGCTCGCCGGGCTGGGGCAGGCGATCCGGCTGGGCGCCGCGCGCCTGCCCCGCCCGCGCCGGCCGTTGCTGCGCCTTGCGCTGGCCGCGCTGCACCGGCCGGGGGCGCGGACCGGGGCACTGGTCGTGGCGCTCGGTCTGGGCCTCACCCTGTTCGTGCTGCTGGCGACGATCCGCACCAGCCTCGACGCCAATATCACCCGCACCGTGCCGGCTAAGGCACCCGCCCTCTTCGCGCTCGACGTGCCGCCCGAGCGCGAGGCGGCGTTCCGCGCCACGATCCGCCGTATCCAGCCCGATGCCGAAGTGCAGACCGTGCCGCTGATGCGCGGCACGATCACCGCCTATGGCACCACCCGCGTCGCCGATCTCAAGACCATTCCCGAAGGCGCATGGGCGCTGCGCGGCGAACGCGGCCTGACCTTCGCCGACACGGTGCCGCCCGGCAGCGAGATCGTGCGCGGTCGCTGGTGGCAGCCGGGGCATCGCGGAGCGCCGCTGGTATCGATCGACGAACGCATGGCGCAGGCGCTGGACCTGAAACTCGGTGACCCGCTGACGATCAGGGTCGCGGGGCAGGAACGCAGTGCGCGCATCGCCTCGTTCCGCAAGATCGCGTGGGACAGCATGGGCTTCAACTTCGTCATGGTGTTCTCACCCGGCGTGCTGGCCGACGTGCCGCACAATCTGGCCGCCACCGTCACCATGCCGCCGGGACGCGAACGCGCCGTCGTCCGCGCGCTGTCGGCCGGCTTCCCCTCGACCTCGGTCGTCGAAGTGCGCGAGGTGATCGGCCAGGTGCAGACGATCGTGTCGCAGATGGCGACCGCGATCGCGGCGGCGGCGGGAATCGCGATCCTCGCCGGCATCGCGGTGCTGATCGGCGCGATCACCGCCGCGCGTGAGACGCGGACCTATGACAGCGTGATCCTGAAAACGCTGGGCGCGACGCGCGGGCAGATCCTCACCGCGCAGGCGCTCGAATATCTGCTGCTGGCCGTCATCCTGTCGGGGCTCGCCGCCGTGATCGGCATCGGTGCCGGCTGGTATGTCGTGGTCGAGCTCTTCGGCTTCGAATGGCTGCCCGACTATCGCGCGGTGGCCGCCACGCTGGCGATCGGCGCGGGGATCACCATCGGCATCGGCCTGCTCGGCGCGCTGCCGATCCTCGGCGCCCGCCCCGCGCGGGCGCTGCGCGAACTGTAGCAACGACCCGATACGCGAAAAGGGGATCGCCCCGAACCGATGGTCCGCTGACGATCCCCTTTTTCGCACCATGTCGCCACGGCGTCGTTCCCCGCCAAAGCGGGGAGGCCGGCGATTACGCCGTCGCGCGCGGAGCACCACCGCCGCCACGACCACGACCACCCCGGCTGCGGCCACCGCCGCTGCCACCGGGACGCGCGCCACCGGCAGCAGGACGCGGCGCACCGCCTTCGCGCGGCGGCTGGCCGCCACGCGCCGGATTGCCGACCGGACCGCCGCGACCATGCGCGGGCTTGGCACCATGGGCATGCGTCGCACGCGGCCGCGCCGGGCCACGCTCGCTCGGCAGGCGCTCGGGGCGATCGGGGGCATAGGGCGCACGGCTCGCCTTGATCTGCGCGCTCTGCTCGAGGAAGTCGGCGGGCAGCGGCACGACCTCGACCTTCTGCTTGGTCAGCTTCTCGATGCCCTTCAGATACGCCCGCTCGTCATCGGCGCAGAAGCTGAACGCCACGCCCGACGCACCCGCACGCGCGGTGCGGCCGATGCGGTGGACATATTGCTCCGACACGTTGGGCAGTTCGAAGTTCACGACATGGCTGACGCCCGACACGTCGATGCCGCGCGCGGCGATGTCGGTCGCGACCATGATCGGCACGGTGCCGTTGCGGAACGCGGCCAGCGCCTTCTCGCGCTGCGGCTGCGACTTGTTGCCATGGATCGCGTTCGACGCGATGCCATTGGCCGCCAGCAGCTTCACGACGCGGTCGGCGCCATGCTTGGTGCGGGTGAACACCAGCGCACGGTCGATCTTGGTGTTGCGGAAGAACATCGTCAGCAGCGTCTGCTTCTCGGCCTGCTGGACATGCGTGACGTACTGTTCGACGCGCTCGGCGGTCGACGACACCGGCGTCACCGCGACGGTCGCCGGATCGGTCAGATACTTGTCGGCCAGCTCGCGGATGTCCTTGGGCATCGTCGCCGAGAAGAACAGCGTCTGGCGCGACTTCGGCACCATCGACACGATGCGGCGCAGCGCGTGGATGAAGCCCAGATCGAGCATCTGGTCGGCTTCGTCGAGCACGAGGATTTCGACCTCGCCCAGACCCAGGCAGCGCTGTTCGATCAGGTCGAGCAGGCGGCCCGGCGTCGCGACGAGGATGTCGACGCCCGCCGCCACGTCACGCACGTTGCGCGGCACGGGGACGCCACCGAACACGGTCGCGACGGTCAGCTTGCTGTGCTGCGCATAGGCGCGGGCATTGTCGGCGATCTGGCTGACCAGTTCGCGCGTCGGTGCCAGCACCAGCATGCGGCAGCGCATCGGGCGGCGACGAACATTCGCCTTCACCAGCAGATCGATCGACGGGAGCACGAACGCGGCGGTCTTGCCGGTGCCGGTCTGGGCGATGCCCAACAGGTCGCGCCCTTCGAGCACGAGCGGGATCGCGTCGCGCTGGATCGGGGTGGGGGTTTCGTAATTCTTGGCGGCGAGCGCGTCGAGGATCGACTTCGACAGGCCGAGTGACTGGAAGGACATGATAGTTCCTGAAATGGGTCCGGCACCCGAAACGCACATGGGCGCACGGGTAGCGGGGCAAAAAATTGCGACCCGCGTGACTAGGGAAGCCGGTTGGAGCTGCGACGCGGAGCCGAGACCCGTCGGGGTCCGATCACGCTGCCTGAAAAGCGTCGCTGCGATGCGGCAAATAGGCGCTTAACGGGAAAAGGTCAACCGTCAGACCGCGACCACGCCGTCCGCCACCACGAAGCGCGACGCATCGCCCGGCACCGCCGCGAACAGCGCCGCCTCGGTGCCGGTCAGCCACACCTGCCCGATCCCCGCCGCCCGCGCGAACAGCGCCGCGCGCCGATCGGGGTCGAGATGCGCCGCGACCTCGTCGAGCAGCAGCACCGGGGCGCGCCCGGTCCGCGCGGCAACCAGTTCGGCATGCGCCAGCACCAGCCCCAGCAACAGCGCCTTCTGCTCGCCGGTCGAACAGCGCGCCGCCGCCATGCCCCGGTCGCGATCGGCGACGATCAGGTCGACCCGGTGCGGCCCGACCAGCGTCCGCCCCGCCGCCGCATCGCGCGCCCGGCCCTGCGCCAGATCCTGCGCGAACCGGACCGCATCACCGCCCCACCCCGCCAGCGCGACCAAAGCACGCGGGAAATCGGCCGATCCCGCCGCGTCGATCCGCGCATCGAGCGCCGCGACGCAGTCGGCGCGGGCGGCGGCGAGTGCCACGCCATGCTCGACCATCCGCGCCTCCAGCGCCGCCAGCCAGTCGGGATCGGCTACCCCCTCCTCCGCCAGCAGCCGGTTGCGCTGGCGCATCGCCGCGTCGTAGCGCGTGGCCTGCACCGCATGACCCGGATCGAGCGCCAGCGTCAGCCGGTCGAGGAACCGCCGCCGTTCGCCCGCCGGCTCGACGAACAGCCGGTCCATCGCCGGGGTCAGCCACAGGACCGACAGCCATTCGGCCAGCACGGTCGCGGCGGCATTGGCGCCGTTCACCCGCACGATCCGCCGTTCAGGGGCATTGGCCTGCGCCCCCGTCGCCAGCCGCACGTCGCCCACCAGATCGGCGGCGACGCCGAAGCCCCCCGCCCCGCCGTCGCGCGCCATGTCGGACAAAGCGGCCCGGCGCAGCCCGCGTCCCGGTGCCAGCAGCGACACCGCTTCGAGCACATTGGTCTTGCCCGCGCCATTGGGACCGCTCAGCACCACGAAGCCCGGTCCCGGTGCAATGGTCGCCGCCGCATGGTTGCGAAAGTCGGTGAGCGTCAGGCGGGTCAGCATCGTCCGCCTGCATGTAGGGCGCGCCGCTGCGGCGCGATACCCATCGCGGGACGGGGGCGGCGTCATCCAAACGTTATACGAACGAAACTTTCCGGCTCCCTGTGAATTGCACCGGTACTGGATACAGGACGCTTGTATGAACCGCTTCACCTTCGTTGCCGCCGCCGCCTTCGCCGTTTCCGCCTGCGGTGCCCAGACGCCGCAGCAGCAGCGCGCCGAACAGCTTCGCGATCAGGCCGACGCACAGGCCGATGCGATCGAGGCGGCAGCGGAAAACCAGACCGCGCAGATGAAGGTAGAGGCCGAAGGGTTGCTCAATCAGGCGGGGCAAGGCGGCGGATACGACGCACAGCGCCTCAAGGTTCGCGCCGAGGCGATCCGCGACGAAGCCAAGCTGGTCGAGCAACAGGCCGAAGCCCGCGCCAAGGCGGTCCGCGACGCCGGCGAGGCACAGGCGAGCGCCGCACTGGCGAAGTAACGAGCAGCGCTTACGCTATCCGCGCGACCAGTGTAGCCGCCATGAAATTCATCCGTGTAGCAGCGTCGCCCCAGCGCAGGCTGGGGCCTCCTGCGGTTACTGTAGCGCATTAGCCCCGGGAGATCCCAGCCTTCGCTGGGATGACGCTTGGTCCAAGGAGGATGGATCAAGCGTTAAATTCCCGAAATCCCCCGTTCGCGCAGCCGCGCCTGCGCGGCACGATAGGCGACCGGTTCGGCAATCTTCAGCCGCGCCCGTGCCGCGTCCAGCGGTTCGCCCAGCAGCGCCTCGTAATCCTCGGCATGCAGCCACCGCGCGCGGCGGCCATGGCGATAGCCTTCCCACACCGCTTTCGCGAAACCCCGCTCGCCGGTAACGCGCAGCGACTTCACCGCCGCGCCGATCCCGATCGCCGCCCAGCCCCATCCGCCGGTCTGGGCATAGGAAAAGGCGACTAGGCATGCCTCGCCCAGATGTTCCTCGGCGGTATAGCCGGTCAGGACGTGCCAGATGTCGTGGACGTCGCGCTCGCGCCGGCCGAACCACGCGACCGGATGCTCGATCCGCTGCCAGCCCTCGCCATCGGCATAGCTGAGGTCGGCCAATCCCTGCGCCGAAAACCCGGTCCGGTCGAGGAAGCCGCGATAGGCCGCGCCCACGCTCCCCTCGGGCAGCGCGTCGAGCCATGCCCGGTCGGAAAACCGCTCGGACAGTTCGACGCGGTCATAAGCCAGCTTGCCGCCGCCCGGCACGGTCAGCAGCCGGGCATAGTTGCGGTGGCTAGTATCGGCGTTCAGCGCGCGCATGATGCGGAACACCTGCACCGTGTCGTCGCCGTTCGCCAGCAACCGGCGCAGCGCCGCCCATGCCGCGCGCCAGTCGCGCGCCATGGGCTGTACCGGTTCCACCGCCTGCGTCGCCATCCCCGACTCCATTGCTTACAATGATGTCAGTATGACGCCGCAGGCCGGCGGGTTCAAGCGCCGCGCGGTCCGTCGAGCGGCGCGCCCGACGGCGTCACCGGATCGGCTTCGGCCAACGTATCGTCAGGGTTGTTCTTGTTGGCCCGCACCGACGACCAGAACGCCAGACCGATCAGGCTGGCACCGATCAACCCGGTGACGGTTTCGGGGATATGCAGGTTCCGGTTCGCCGACAGCAGCATGATGATCGCCAGCGCGATGATCGCGTAGAACGCACCATGTTCGAGGTAGCGATATTCGCTGAGCGTGCCGTGGTCGACCAGCATGATCGTCATCGACCGGACGAACATCGCGCCGATGCCAAGGCCCAGCGCGATGATGAACAGGTTGTTCGACAGCGCGAACGCCCCGATCACCCCGTCAAACGAGAAGGACGCATCGAGCACTTCCAGATACAGGAACGACGCCAGCCCCGAGCGTGCGACCGCGCCGGTCACGGCATCGGGATCGCCTTCCAGCAGGGTGCCCAGTCCGTGGACGACGATGAACGCCACCAGCCCCAGCATGCCCGCGACGAGATAGGTCAGCGCCTCGTCGGTGGTGAGCAGCGTCGACACCGCATACATCACCAGCAGGACGATGCCGATAGCGACGCCGCTGATCTGCGACAGGCCCGCGATTGGCCGTTCGATCGGCGCGATCCAGTGGGTGTCCTTGTCGGAGTCCAGAAAGAAGTTCAGCCCGACCATGCCCAGAAACGCGCCACCGAACCCGGCGATGCCGATATGCGCGCCTTCGATGATTTCCTGATACCGTTTCGGATCACCCGCCGCGAGCTCGATCGCCGCGATCGGTCCGACCTTCGCGGCGATGGCGACGATCGCGACTGGGAACAGGATCCGCATGCCGAACACCGCGATCAGCACGCCCCATGTCAGGAAGCGGTGCCGCCACTTATCGTCCATATCGCGCAGCACCGTCGCGTTGACGACGGCATTGTCGAACGACAACGACACTTCGAGCACGCCGAGCACGGCGGTGATCCACAAAATGCCGAGCGTACCGGCGACATTGCCGGTGAGCTCCCACCCCAGCCATCCGGCCAATGCCAGACAGATGGCGGTGAAGATAAACGAACCCTTGTAATATTTCAGCAGCACCGACGCCCCCTTGTCCGATCGCCGGCCGGAAAGGCCGTCCACCGCGTTAGCGTTCGAATAGCGTGTCGGGCGCGCCAGTCAAAGGATCAGCCGCTGCGTTGCGGCGAAACCGGCAGCCGCTCGACAATCTGCGCGTCGCCGCGCTCGCACGAAGCGCTGACCACCGGATAGGAGAGGTCAGTATTGCGCGCGAGCATCGCCGGCATCGCCGCGCGGCATTCCGCCACCGACGTGTAGCTCGCCGGGGCGATCCGCTCACGGGTACAGGCCGCGCCGTCGTCGCCGCAACCCAGGATCGCCATGATGTAAACCAGTGGTGCCATCGCCCGTCTCCTACCGTGGTTTCAATCCGCAATCGCGGCAGATGTTCCGACGAAGCGTTGCGGCGGCGCGCCCGACGCCCCAAATGGCGCTTGCAATGCCCCCTGAAACCCATCTCACCTCCGGTCCGACCCGACCGATGCTGGCGACGCTCCGCCGCTTTCTCCCCTATCTGTGGCCCGCCGGGGCCACGGGGCTGAAGGTCCGCATCGTCGCCGCGCTGGCGCTGGTCGTCGCGTCGAAGGTGGTGCAGGTGCGCGGCGCGCCGTTCGCCTTGCAGGGCGCGATCGACACGATGGCGGCGGGGTCGCGGGGTGCGCTGTGGCTCGTCGTCGCGCTGGTCGCGGGCTATGCTGCCGCGCGCTTTGCAGGCACCCTGTTCGACAATCTGCGCAACGTCGTGTTCGAGCGCGTCGGACAGGACGCGACCCGGCGGCTGGCGGCATCGGTGTTCCGCCACCTCCACGCGCTGTCGCTGCGCTTCCACCTCGAACGGCGCACCGGGGCCGTCACCCGGGTCGTCGAACGCGGCACCAAGAGCATCGACACGATGCTGTATTTCCTGCTGTTCAACATCGCGCCGACCATCCTCGAACTGGGGCTGGTGCTGTGGATCTTCGGCACGCGCTTCGGATCGTGGCTGGTCGGCGGCACGCTGGCGATGGTGGTGATTTACATCGCCTTCACCCGCCTCGTGACCGACTGGCGTTCGTCCCTGCGCGAACGGATGAACGACCTCGACACCGGCGCGGTCGCCCATGCGGTCGATTCGCTGCTGAATTTCGAGACGGTCAAATATTTCGGTGCCGAGGAGCGCGAGGCGACACGTTACGACCGCGCGGTCGCGGGCTATGCCGATGCGGCAGTGAAGTCGGAAAACTCGCTGGCGCTGCTCAACATCGGGCAGGCGTTCATCACTGCGCTGATGCTCGGCGGCGGCATGGCGCTGATCGTGTTCGGCTGGGCGCGCGGCACGTTTTCGCCGGGCGACGTGGTGCTGGTGTCGACGCTGCTCACCCAGCTCTTCCGCCCGCTCGACCTGCTCGGCATGGTCTATCGCACCGTGCGGCAGGGCGTGGTCGACATGGGCGCGATGTTCGACCTGATCGACACGCCGGCCGATGTCGTCGACGCGCCCGGCGCACCCGCGCTCACCGTTACGCAGGGCGCGGTCCGGTTCGACAATGTCTCGTTCGGCTATGGCGACGGGCGCGAAATCCTGAAGGGCATCGACCTCGACGTGCCGGCCGGCACCACGCTTGCCGTCGTCGGCCCCTCGGGTGCGGGCAAGTCGACGCTCGCCCGGTTGCTGTTCCGCTTCTACGATCCGACGGCGGGGCGCATCACCATCGACGGACAGGATATTGCGGCCGTCAGCCAGGCGTCGCTGCGCGCGGCGATCGGCATCGTGCCGCAGGATACGGTGCTGTTCAACGACACCATCGGCTACAACATCGCCTATGGCCGCGCCGATGCCACGCCCGAAGCGGTCGCGGAAGCGGCACGTGGCGCGGCGATCGCCCCGTTCATCGCCGCGCTGCCAGACGGGCTCGACACCCGCGTCGGCGAAC
>NZ_LMKU01000033.1:655049-659244 GCF_001421635.1 Sphingomonas sp. Leaf25 | reverse complement strand
CCCGCCGGTCCTGATCCTCGACGAAGCGACCAGCGCGCTCGACAGCCGGACGGAGGCCGACATCCTCGAAACGCTGGCCCGCATCGAGCGCGGCCGCACCACGATCGTCATCGCCCACCGCCTGTCGACCGTGGTCCACGCCGACCGCATCGTCGTGCTGGAGGCCGGCCGCGTCGTCGAAAGCGGATCGCACGGCGACCTGCTGCGATCGGGCGGGGTCTATGCGGAGATGTGGGCACGCCAGGCCGCCGAACGCGAGGCGGCGCTGGCGGAGGCTTGAAGGGTTTCACGCGAAGGCGCGACGGGCGCGAAGAAGTTTGGGTTCACGCGGAGGCGCGGAGGGGTTGCGGCCCACGATCGCCCCGCGCCGAATGGCGCTGCACCATGTCGCTTCGTGGATCGAGAGACGCTGCCGCGTCCGATCCCTCTCCGCGCCTCTGCGCCTCTGCGCCTCTGCGCGAAAAAATCTTTCTTCTTCCTCCGCGTCTCCGCGCCTCCGCGTGAACCAACCTTCTTCGCGCCTTCGCGTGACCCAATCCACCAACCGGCATAAACCAAAAAGGACCCTTCCTACCCCCCAAGCGTATCCCGCTGCGACGCCGGAGGACCAACGCATGAACGATCGCCTGCGAAAGACGCTGACCACCACCGCCCTGATCGGCGGCGCGCTGGTCGGATGGACCGCCATTGCCGCCGCGACCGCCGATGCGATGGTTCCGCCCGATGGCGATTTCGTCGATGTGCCCGGCGCGCGGCTCCATTATGTCGATACCGGCGGCACCGGCCCCACGCTGGTCATGATCCACGGGCTGTACGGCCAGCTCCGCAATTTCTCCTACGCGTTGACGCAGGCGATCGGCGGCGACCATCGCATGATCCTGATCGATCGCCCCGGCTGGGGTCATTCGACCGTCGAGGGCACCCCGCCGCCGATCGAGACGCAGGCGCGGATGATCGCCGACGCGATCGATGCGCTCGGGCTCGACCGCCCGCTGCTCGTCGGCCATTCGATGGGCGGCGCGGTCGCACTCGCGCTGGCGCTCAACCACGCAAGCAAGGTGCGTGGGCTCGCGCTCATCGCCCCGCTCACCCGGCCGGTGCAGGCGATGCCGCCGGTGTTCCGTGGCAAGGTCCCGCCCGCGCCCTTGCGCGGTCTTGCCGCATGGACGATCGGCACGCCGCTCACCACCCTGACCGGGATGGCGGTCGCCAACCAGATTTTCGCGCCCGATCCGGTACCGGCCGACTTCGGCACGCGCGGCGGCGGACTGCTGACGCTGCGCCCCTCGGCCTATGAAGCCGGTGCGTTCGAGATCGGGGACGCCAATCGCGCGCTGACGTCCATGGTGCCGCGCTATGCCGACATCACCCTGCCGGTCGCGATATTGTACGGGGCCGACGATCACCTGCTCGATCCCGCCGCGCAAGGGGCCGACACCGCGCAGGCCATTCCCGGCGCACAGCTCACGCTGATGCCCGGCGGCCATATGCTCCCCGTCACCCATCCGCGCGAAACCGCCGCATGGCTGGCCGCCCGGTGAGGCACGTCCGCGTCGCCCTGCTCGCGCTGCTGCTGACCGGTTGCAACGCGCATGGCGACGGCATGGGGCATATCCTCGCCGGCACCGGCATCGCCGCGCGCGAGCCCGACTATGACGTGCCCTATGTACCCACCCCCGAACCGGTGGTCGACGCGATGCTCGACTTGGGGCAGGTGAAGGCCGGCGACACGCTGATCGACCTCGGCTCGGGCGACGGTCGCATCGTCCTCGCGGCGGCGAAGCGCGGGGCCACCGCCAGCGGCGTGGAGATCGACGCCGCGCTGGTCGAGCGCGCCCGGCGCAACGCCGCGCTCGTCTCGCTGGCGGACAGGGCGCGATTCTCCCGCGCGAACCTGTTCGACGTGCCGCTGGCGCAGGCCAACGTCGTCACGATGTACCTGTTGCCGCGCATCAACCTCGCGCTGCGCCCGCGCCTGTTGACCGAACTCAAACCCGGCACCCGCATCGTCACCCATGCCTTCGACATGGGCGACTGGCGTGCCGATGGCGAACGGCTGGTCGGCGACCGCCGCGTCTATCTGTGGATCGTCCCGGCAGTAGCCGGGGGCGAATGGCAGGCGACGCTGGCCGACGGCACCACCATGCCGCTCACCCTCGACCAGCGGTTTCAGGACGTGACCGGCACCATGGGCGGCACCGCGCTCACCGGATCGCTGCGCGGAACCACGCTGCGCTTCACCGCCGGCGGCCGCAGCTACACCGGGCAGGTCGGCGAGGCGAGCATCACCGGCGAAGGCTGGCGCGCGACACGCACAGGATAGCCTTCCCCCTCGACGCCCAGCTCCCGCATCCCTACGTGCAGCCCGATGGCGCTCGACCCGATCCCCGTATTGCAATCGACCTTCGGCTTTCCCGACTTTCGCGGCGTCCAGCGGCAGGTGGTCGACCGCGTGCTTGGCGGACAGCGCACCCTCGCCGTCATGCCGACCGGTGCCGGCAAGTCGCTGACCTATCAATTGCCCGCGCAAATGTTGCCCGGCACCTGCGTCGTCGTCTCGCCGCTGATCGCGCTGATGCACGACCAGTTGCGCGCCGCCACCGCCGTCGGCATCCGCGCCGCGACGCTGACCTCGGCCGACGACAACCGCGCCGAGACGCGCGGCCGCTTCCTCGACGGCGAGCTGGACCTGCTCTACGTCGCGCCCGAGCGCGCCTCGGGCAGCGATTTCCGCGAGTTACTGTCGCGCGGCAACCTGTCGCTGTTCGCGATCGACGAGGCGCATTGCGTCAGCGAATGGGGCCACGACTTCCGCCCCGACTACCGCCTGCTGCGCCCGTTGTTCGACCAGTTTCCCGATGTCCCCCGCCTCGCGCTCACCGCCACTGCCGACGCGCATACCCGCGCCGACATCCTCGACCAGCTCGGCATTCCGCAGGAGGGGCTGATCGTCGCCGGCTTCGACCGGCCCAACATCCGCTATCACATCTCCCCGCGCGATCAGGGCACGCGCCAGATCGCCGACGTGATCGCCGCCACCCCCGGCCCCGGCATCGTCTATGTCCAGTCGCGCGCCGGCACCGAACGCCTCGCCGAAGCGCTCGCCAAGACCGGCCGCCCGGTCCGCGTCTATCACGCCGGGCTCGACCCCGCCGTGCGCCAGCGCAACCAGCATGAATTCGTCGCGTCCGAGGATATGGTGATGGTCGCCACCATCGCCTTCGGCATGGGCATCGACAAGCCCGACGTTCGCTTCGTCGCCCACGCCGGCCTGCCCAAATCGATCGAGGCCTATTATCAGGAAACCGGCCGCGCGGGCCGCGACGGCGATCCGGCGGTCGCGCACCTGTTCTGGGGTGCCGACGACTTCGCCCGCGCCCGCCAGCGCATCGGCGAGGTCGAACCGTCGCGCCAGCCGGGCGAACGCCAGCGGCTGAACGCGCTGGGCGCACTGGTCGAGACGGCGGGGTGCCGCCGCGCGATCCTGCTGCGCCATTTCGGCGAGTCGCCACCCGAAACTTGCGGCAATTGCGACAATTGCCTGACCCCGCCCAATGCGGTCGACGCGACGCAGGTCGCGCAGAAATATCTCTCGGCCGTGTTCCGCACCGGCATGATGTTCGGCGCGACCTATATCGAACAGGTGCTGACCGGCCAGTCGACCGAACGCAGCATGACCAACGGGCATGAAAACCTCTCGGTCTGGAACATCGTCGATGGCGATGAGGTCGCGCTGCTCAAACCCGTCGGCCGCGCGCTGCAACTGCGCGACGCGCTGCGCGCCAACGACCATGGCGGCCTCGAATTCGGCCCCGCCGCGCGCGGGTTGCTCAAAGGGGGCGACACGCTCTCGCTGATCGTGCCGCCGAAACGCGAACGCCGCCGCCGGGGCGATACCACCCCCAACCCCTCGGGCGATCCGCTGTTCGAGGCGCTGCGCGCCAAGCGCCGCGAACTGGCGCAGGAGGCAAGCGTGCCACCCTATGTCATCTTCCACGATTCGGTGCTGCGCGAAATGGCGGCGGACCGCCCGCAGACGATCGGTGGCCTGCGTCGCATCACCGGCATCGGCGAGAAGAAGCTGCAAGCGTACGGCGACGCCTTCTTGGGCGTCATTCAGCAATACTAGGCCAGTCCGACATTCAACCGGAACACCGCCGAAACTGCTCCCCTCCCTGACAAGGGAGGGGTTGGG
>NZ_LMKU01000033.1:572470-655040 GCF_001421635.1 Sphingomonas sp. Leaf25 | reverse complement strand
GGGGGGGGGTTAGGTTCGGGGTGGACGCTACGTTCCCGCGCAGGCCAACCCACCCCCGACCCCTCCCTTGTCAGGGAGGGGAGAAGCGGAACGTCGATCCGCCATTTGCACGCCCCCCCACCCCACGCTACACCCGCCCCCATGGACATCCGCCGTATCGACGACCGCATTTCGGTCAGCCCGCAGATCACCGTCGCCGACGTGGCGACGCTCAAGGCGCAGGGCTTCACCACCATCGTCAACAACCGCCCCGACGGCGAGGACATGGGCCAGCCCGATGGCGACAGCATCGCGGCAGCGGCGGAAAGTGCGGGCCTAACCTATCACGCGATCCCGATCACCCATGCCGGTTTCAGCCATCCGCAGATCGACGCGATGACCGCCGTCCTCGCCGACGCACCGGGACAGGTGCTCGCCTATTGCCGCTCGGGCACGCGCTCGTGCAACCTGTGGGCGCTGGCCAGCGCCAAGCGGGGGGAGGCATCGGACACGCTGGTCGCCAAGGGGCAGGCGGCAGGCTACGACCTGTCGGGAATGCGCCCGACGCTCGACGCGCTGGCGGGTAGATAAGCCACATTCGTCACTCCCGCGAAGGCGGGAGTCCATACACGCAACGCCTGCGCATCCTGTCCGAACCGCAGCGTCTATGGATTCCCGCCTTCGCGGGAATGACACAGGGGCAGGTGCTACTCCTGCCCCGCATCCCCCAGCGTCCCCGCGAACGCCTCGAAATCCTTCGCCTCGCGGAAGTCTTTGTAAACGCTGGCGAACCGGATGTAGGCGACCGGGTCGAGGCCCTGCAACCCCTCCATCACCAGCTCGCCGATCCTGAGCGACGTGACCTCGCTGTCGCCGGTCGTCTCCAACTGGCGCTGGATGCCCGACACGATCCGCTCGACCTGAATCGGGGTGATCGGCCGCTTGCGACACGCCGTCGCGACCGACCGGAGCAGCTTGTCGCGATCGAACGCCTGCCGCCGGTCGTCGGACTTCACGACGGTCAGGTCGCGGAGCTGGATACGCTCGAACGTGGTGAAGCGCGCGCCGCAGCCGCTGCACTGGCGCCGCCGCCGGATCGCCGCGCCATCGTCGCTCGGGCGGCTGTCCTTCACCTGACTGTCTTCATGGGCACAAAAGGGGCAGCGCATCGTCATTCCTGTATTCGAGGCCACCCCGGAACCCGGCCGATCGCTTGGGACCGGCCGGGTTTCCCTCAGTAGCGCGGCTTCTTCGCCTTGAAATAGGCATAGCCGGCACCCGCCGCCGCGCCGATCAGCGGGCCGACGAACGGCACCGGGATCGCCACGACCGCGCCCAGCGCGCCCCATTTCGCCATGCTCTTGCCGAGCGTCTTGTCCTTGACCATGCGCCTACTCCTTACAGACCGGGATAGATCGGGAACCGCTCGCACAGCGCCCGAACCCGGGCCTTAACGTCCGCCTCGACCTGTGGGTCCCCGGCCTCGCCCTTCGCGCGCAGACCGTCGAGCACGTCGGCGACCATGTGGCCGATCTGCGTGAACTCGGCCTCGCCGAAACCGCGCGTCGTGCCGGCGGGCGATCCGACGCGGATGCCGCTGGTCTTGACCGGGGGCAGCGGGTCGAACGGAATGCCGTTCTTGTTGCAGGTGATGGCGGCGCGCTCCAGCGCCTCGTCGGCATCGCGGCCGGTGACGCCCAGCGGCGTCAGGTCGATCAGCGCCAGATGCGTATCGGTGCCACCGGCAACGACGTTCGCGCCACGCCCTTTCAGCGTCGCCGCCAGCGTCTGCGCATTGGCCACCACCGCGCGGATATAATCCTTGAACTCAGGCCGCAGCGCCTCGCCGAACGCTACCGCCTTGGCGGCGATGACGTGCATCAGCGGCCCGCCCTGCAATCCCGGGAACACCGCCGAGTTGATCTTCTTGGCGATCGCCTCGTCATTCGTCAGCACCATGCCGCCGCGTGGGCCCCGCAGCGTCTTGTGCGTGGTGGTGGTGACGACATGGGCATGGCCGAACGGGGTCGGGTGCTGCCCGGCGGCAACGATCCCCGCGAAATGCGCCATGTCGACCATGAACTTCGCGCCCACCTCGTCAGCGATCGCGCGGAACCGCGCGAAATCGATCTGGCGCGGATAGGCCGACCCGCCGGCGATGATGAGCGTCGGGCGATGCTCCTTCGCCAGCGCCTCGACCGCGTCGTAATCGATCAGATGCGTCTCGCGGTCGACGCCATACTGCACCGCATTGAACCACTTGCCCGACATCGCCGCCCTGGCACCGTGCGTCAGGTGGCCGCCGGCATCGAGGCTCATGCCCATGATCGTGTCGCCCGGCTTGGTCAGCGCCAGCATCACCGCGCCGTTCGCCTGCGCCCCCGAATGCGGCTGCACGTTGACGAAGCCGCAGCCGAACAACGCCTTGGCGCGGTCGATCGCCAGTTGCTCGACCTCGTCCGACGGGTGGCAGCCCTGATAGTAACGCTTGCCGGGATAGCCCTCGGCGTATTTGTTGGTGAAGACCGACCCTTGCGCTTCCAGCACCGCCTTCGACACGATGTTTTCCGACGCGATCAGCTCGATCTGATAGCGTTCGCGCTCCAGCTCATGGGCGACGCCGGCGAAGACGGCGGGGTCGGCATCGGCGAGCGACGTGTCGAAGAACCCGGCGGGGCGGAACTGGTCGATAGCGGTCATGGGTCAAGCGGCTCCGAAGGAGAATGGGCTTGCGCGCGCACTTAGTCCCCCTGTCATCGAAATGCCACCCGGCAGATGGGGTTTGCTTCCCTGGGATGGGGGTGATCGGGTTTCACGCGGAGGCGCGGTGGGCGCGAAGAAGGTTGGTTCGCGCGGAGGCGCGGAGGCGCAGAGAGGATTCGGACGCGGCAGCGTCTCTCTTGATTCCACAGGTCGTTTCCCCGCACGGAAACGTCACCCCGGCGACGGCTGGGATCAGTCGACATTCAGCGACAACCATGGATTTTCGTCATTCCCGCGAAGGCGGGAATCCATATGCGCCAGCGTCACGACTCCGGCCGACACGTCAGCGGGTATGGACTCCCGCCTTCGCGGGAGTGACGACAAGCGATAAAGCAGTCGTCCTGCGTGAGCGGACTGAACGTCGATCCGGCCGAGGATTTCGAGCAGTTCCTGTCACGCACCCTTGCCGGGAAATCCCAGCCTTCGCTGGGATGACGCTCGTTTCGAGGCACGCAGATCGGACGCCAGCGGCACCGAACAGCGACATCCGGGGCAACAGGTCCGTGCGCCGCACCCCCTCTGCGCCTCCGCGCCTCTGCGCGAACCAGCCTTCTTCTTCGCGCCCTTTGCGCCTTCGCGTGAACCCAAATTCAAACCGGCGGATTGCCCAGCTTGTCCACCCGCCGCCGATGCCTGTCGCCCCCGAACGGCGTCATCAGAAACGCCGACAGGCAAGCCTTCGCCATCTCCGACCCCACCAGCCGCGCGCCCATCGCGATCACATTCGCGTCGTTATGCTCACGCGCCAACGCGGCGGACAGCGGTTCGGATACCAAGGCACAGCGGCACGCCGCCACCCGGTTCACCGCGATCGAGATGCCGATTCCCGACCCGCACAGCGCCACGCCGAAGTCGGCCTCGCCCCCCGCCACCGCCTGCGCGAGCTTGTAGCCATAGTCGGGATAATCGACGCTCGCCGCCTCATGCGGGCCAAGATCGGATACGTCATGCCCCTCCCCATGCAACCAAGTGGCGAGTTCTGCCTTGAGCGCCAGGGCGGCATGGTCGGAAGCGAGTGCGATACGGGCCATGGCGCAGCTTCTAGCGGGACGTGACACGGCGCGCTAGGTCGAGAAGAAGGCAATGCCTAAGGAGTCGGGCGGATGCGATGGGCGATGATCGGACTGGGACTGTCGGTGGCACTGGCCGGCTGCGGAGCGAACGAACGGCGCAGCGAAGGGGCCGCCACCCAGGCCGCGATCGAGAACAGCGCCGAAACCGACCTCCCCGCCCCGCGCTCGCCGACCCCTACGCCAACGCCGACACCCACCCCGACCCCCAGCACCACGGCGACCCCGCCGGCCGACGCCACGCGCTATCGCGGCCGCTGGACCGGGGTCGAAGGGACGTATCTGGTCGTCAGCGACTCCACGCCGGGCGCGGTACAGCTCGAGATGCAGTACGATCTCGACAACAAGGGCAGCTTCCCCGGCACGGTGACGCCCGAGGGCATCCGCTTCGAGCGCGGCGGCGAGACGCTGCTGCTGCGCCCCTCCGACGGGGCGGCGACCGGCCTCAAGTGGCTGGCGGACAAGCGCGACTGCCTGACCGTCGCGTCGGGCGAAGGCTATTGCCGTGACTGATCCGGTCGTCGAACCGTCGCGTAAGCCACCGGTGTCGGCGTTGCTGCTCGGCTATGCCGGGCTGTTGCCGCCGATCATCGCGATCGTCGTGTGGCTGACCAATCCGTTCCTCGGCGGGCTCCTGCTGACGCTATCGCTGCTCTACGCCGCGCTGATCCTCAGCTTTCTGGGCGGCATGTGGTGGGGTGCCGCCGCCGCCCGCGTCACCGGGGCCGGGCTGGCACTGTGGCTGGCGGTCGCGGTCGTGCCCTCGCTCGTCGCGCTGGCGGCGGGTGCGGTGTTCTTCCCATCCCCGACGTCGGGCGCGGCGATCCTCGCCGCCGGGCTGCTCGTATCGCTCACGGTCGACATGGCGCTGGTGCGCGCGGGGCATGTCCCGCCATGGTGGATGAAGCTGCGGGTGCCGCTATCGGTCGGCCTCGCCGTCCTGACGCTGGTCGCCGGGCTGCTGTTGGAGCGGGTGATAAGCGGACTTTGATCCGCGCGTGGGTGTGACGATACGAAGAGGAAGGTCGGCTCGCGCAGAGGCGCAGAGAGGATTCGGACGCGGCAGTGTCCTTCGTGAATTCCGGTCCCATCTACCTTGAAACAAGGCGTTATCCCAGCGAAGGCTGGGATTTCCCGGGGCTGGTGCGCGACAGGAGCCGCTTGAGGCCCCAGCCTTCGCTGGGGCGACGCCTCGATCAAACGGTATGAAACGACCGTGAGCCGCAACCCCTCCGCGCCTCAGCGCGAACCTAAATTCTTCTACTTCTCCGAACTTCGCGACCTCCGCGCGAACCTGAAATCAGGCCGCCTTGCGCAACTCCAGCCGGCCCCAGATCTCGACCAGCGCCGCCGTCAGGTCGCGCATCATCGCCTCGTCATGCGCCGGCCCCGGCGTGAAGCGCAGCCGTTCGGTCCCGCGCGGCACCGTCGGATAATTGATCGGCTGCACATACACGCCATATTCGCGCAACAGGATGTCGCTGATCCGCTTGGCCTTCACCGGATCGCCGACCATCAGCGGCACGATATGCGTGGTCGTATCCATCACCGGCAGCCCGGCGTCGGCGAACAGCGCCTTGAGCGTGCCCGCCGCCGCCTGCTGCCCGTCGCGCTCGGCACACGATGCCTTCAGATGCCGCACGCTGGCCAGCGCGCCTGCGACCAGCACCGGCGACAGCGAGGTCGTGAAAATGAACCCCGGCGCGTACGACCGGATCACGTCGATCACCGTGCGATCGGCGGCGATATAGCCGCCCATCACCCCGAACGCCTTGCCCAGCGTCCCCTCGACGATCGTCAGCCGGTCGGCCGCATCGTCACGCTCCGAAATGCCGCCGCCGCGCGCGCCGTACATGCCCACCGCATGCACCTCGTCGAGATAGGTCAGCGCATTATACTTGTCGGCCAGATCGCAGATCGCGTGGATCGGCGCGACGTCGCCGTCCATCGAATAGACGCTCTCGAACGCGATCAGCTTCGGGACGGCGGGGTCCTCGGCCGCCAGCAGTTCCTCGAGGTGATGGAGGTCGTTATGGCGGAACACCCGCTTCCCGCAGCCCGAATGGCGGATGCCGGCGATCATCGACGCATGGTTCAGCTCGTCGGAAAAGATCACGCAACCCGGCAGCACCCGCGCCAGCGTCGACAGCGTCGCCTCGTTCGACACGTATCCGCTGGTGAACAGCAGCGCGGCTTCCTTACCATGCAGGTCGGCGAGTTCGGTTTCCAGATCGATGTGATAATGGGTGTTGCCGCCGATGTTGCGCGTACCGCCAGAGCCTGCGCCGACGTCGTGCAGCGCTTCCTCCATCGCCGCGATAACGGCGGGGTGCTGCCCCATCGCAAGATAGTCGTTCGAACACCATACGGTGATCGGCTTCGGCCCGTTGTGCCCGGCGAAGCAGCGCGCGTTGGGGAACTGCCCCTTGTTGCGCAGGATGTCGATAAAGACGCGGTAGCGCCCTTCCTCGTGCAGACGATCGATCGCCTGGGCGAAGACACGGTTATAATCGACCGAGCGGGCCGGACGTGCGTCGATGCTCATGGGGCGCGGGTGTACCCTTTGAAACAGGGTGTTGCCAGCGGATAAAAGCGGTCACGCTGATCGTCAGGTTGGACATATTGTCCTATCCGTGGCGCGGGATAGTCGGCTTCACGCGAAGAAGAAAATTTGGTTCGCGCAGAGGCGCGGAGGCGCAGAGAGGACCCGGACGCGGCAGCGTCTCTCCCAATCCGACAGCGCGGCACGGAGCAGCGCCATTCGGCGCGGGACGACCGTGAGCCGCAACCCCTCCGTGCCTCCGCGCCCCTGCGCGAACTAAATCTTCTTCTTCTTCGCGCCCTCCGCGCCTTCGCGTGAACCCGAATCGCTACAGCGCCTCGACCACCCCGAACCCCCGAGCCTGCAACGCCGCCCCCAGCACCGCCTCCCGCTCCCCCAACCGCGTGAACACCAGCGTCCCCGGCGAAGGCGTCCCCGGAAACGCCTGCCCCTCGGTCAACGCCACGATCCGCCGAGCGATTCCCGGCCCGCCATCGATGAACGCCACCCCGGGCAGCACCACGCGCATCGCGTCCTCCAGCAGCGGAAAATGCGTGCAGGCGTTGACGATCACGTCGATCCGCCCGCCCCCCGCCTGCCCCACCAGCCCCGCCAGCTCGCCCGCCACCGCCCCCTCGGGCAGCGGCACCCCCGCCAGCGCCGCTTCCGCCAGCTCGACCAGTGCCGCCGATCCATGCCGCAGCACGGTGCAGTCCGCCGCGAAGCGCGCCGCCAGATCGTCGACATAGGGCTGGCGCACCGTCGCCTGCGTGCCGAGCACGCCGATCACCCGGCTCCGGCTCATCGCTGCGGCGGGCTTGATCGCCGGCACCGTCCCCACCACCGGCACATCGAGCGCCGCGCGCACCGCGCCCAGCGCGATCGTCGAGGCAGTGTTGCACGCGATCACCACCAGCTTGGGCCGATACCGTTCGACCAGCCGCCCGAGCAGCGCCGGCACCCGCGCCGCGATCTCACCCTCCGAGCGCGTGCCATAGGGAAACCCGGCCGAATCGGCGGCATAGACGATCGGCGCGTTCGGCAGCAGCGCCAGCGTCGGCGTCACCACCGACAGACCGCCCACGCCTGAATCGAAGAACAGGATCGGTCGTATCGCCTGCGTCATGATCGTATCCGTACCCTCGGCGCGTCCGGCGCACCCGCCGCGTTGCAAGAAATCCTCCATTCCCTTACCTTGGCCCGCGTTGACGGCAAGTTCAGGGGGCATCACTGCCGAGCGAAATCATCTGGTGGCCGCCGGTCGCGGCGATGCTGATCGGCTATGTACTGGGATCGATTCCGTGGGGAATCCTGCTCACCCGCATCGCCGGCGCGGGCGATCTGCGTTCGATCGGGTCGGGCAACATCGGTGCCACCAACGTCCTGCGTACCGGCCGCAAGGGGCTGGCCGCTGCCACGCTGCTGCTCGATCTGTTGAAGGGCGCCGCCGCCGTGTGGATCGTCGCCGCGCTGTTCCCGGGCGAGCAACTGGTCGCGGGCGCGGCGGCGTTCATCGGCCATTGCTATCCGCTGTGGCTGCGCTTTCGCGGCGGCAAGGGCGTGGCGACGATGATGGGCGTCGTCGTCGCGCTGCACCCGTTGAGCGGCCTTGCCTATGCCGTCGTCTGGCTCGGGCTGCTCGGCACACTGCGCATCTCGTCGGTCGCGGGCATGGCGGCGGCGGTCGCCGCGCCGGTCGCGGCGGCGGCGGCGGGCCGGTTCGATCTGGTGCTGCTGTTCCTCGGGCTGGCCGCGATCGTGCTGTGGAAACACCGCGAGAATATCGACCGGCTGCTCGTCGGCACCGAACCCCGGATTGGCCGCAAACGTGACTGACAGCGCGGCGCGCTTCGCGGCGCTCCGCCTGATCCGCTCGGCGAACGTCGGCCCCGTCACCTTCCGAGCGCTGATTGATCGCTACGGCGATGCGATTCGCGCGATCGACGCGCTGCCCGCGCTCGCCCAGCGCGGCGGCGGCCGCCCGCCGCTGCTGGCCGACGAGGCCATCGTCCGGCGCGAGATCGCCACCGTCCGTTCGCTCGGCGGGCGCTATCTGCTGCTCGGCGATCCCGACTATCCGCCGCTCCTCGCCGAACTGGACACTGCGCCGCCCGCGCTGATCGTGCGTGGCGACCGCTCGCTGCCCGCCCGGCCCTGCGTGGCGCTGGTCGGCGCGCGCAACGCCTCGGCGGCGGCGGTGCGATTCGCACGCGGGCTGGCCGAGGAACTGGGCGCAGGCGGTTTCGTCGTCGTTTCCGGCCTCGCGCGCGGCATCGACACGGCGGCGCATGGCGGCGCGATCGGCCATGCCACGATCGGCGTCATCGCCAGCGGCATCGACGTGGTGTTCCCGCCCGAAAACCGCGATTTGCAGGAAGCGGTGGCGACGCAGGGCCTGCTCGTCGCCGAACAGCCGCCCGGCACCCAACCGCTCGCCCGCCACTTCCCCTCGCGCAACCGCATCATCGCCGGCCTGTCGCTCGGCACCGTCGTGATCGAGGCCGCGCCGAAGTCCGGCTCGCTCATCACCGCACGGCTGGCGGGTGAAGCGGGGCGCGAGGTGATGGCCGTCCCCGGATCGCCGCTCGATCCGCGCGCGCAGGGGTGCAACCTGCTGATCCGCGAAGGCGCGACGCTGGTCCAGACCGCCGCCGACGTCGCCGAAATGCTCCGCCCGATCGACCCGCGCGCGCTCCGCGCGCCCGGTAGCGGTTATGTGCCGCAACCCGCCACCCCGGCCGACGCCGACGACCGCGACCGTAGCCGGATCACGACGCTGCTCGGCCCGGTGCCGGTCGCAATCGACGAACTGGTCCGCCAGTCGGGCCGCCCCACCGCCATCGTCCAGACGGTGCTGCTCGAACTCGAACTGGCCGGCCGGCTGGAGCGGCACGCAGGGGGCAGGGTGAGCCTGACATGACGACGATCGGGAGCGTATCCGGGCTGTTGCATGCGGCATGGCGCGAGGCGATGCGCGATCCGGCGATGGCGGCAATCGCGCTGATCGTACTGACCGGCACCGGCGTGGTTGTCGACATTCTCGACGACGCAGACGCAAACGTCGTGCCGATGGTGCTGCTGATCGCGCTAGCATCGTTCGGCCTGCAATATGCGCTGATCCGCCGCACGATGCGACGGGGCGGACTGCTTGCGACAGCCGCGCCCGGGGCCATCGCAGCGTTTTTCGGACTGTTGTTCGTCAGCAGCATCGCCATCACCCTCGGCTTTGTGCTGCTGATCCTGCCCGGCCTCTGGCTCTACGCCCGCTGGATCGCGGCGGTGCCGATCCTGTTCGCCCACCGCGATCGCGGCGTCATCGAGGCGATGGACGAAAGCACGCGACGCAGCCGTGCGCTGATGCCGCGCCTTTTCTTGATAGCGGTGCTGATCCATCTGCCGGTCGGCATCGGATTGCTCGTTTCCGAACTGGTCTACAACGATGTCCAGCCCGATATTGCACTGACCGTCCTCCTCCGCATCGCCGACAGCGGCTCGCAAATCCTCGGCTGGTATCTCGCGGTCGCGGTCTACCGCGCGACGCAGCCCGAACCGCTCGATGCCGTCTTCGCCTGACACTCCCGTCGCAACCGTCACAAACCCGCGGTACCGATCACGCCCGCCGCGACTTGACGCCACCCCCCGCCGCTCCCCACTCTCGCACGTACACGTAAGGGATCGTTCGCCACCGCCATGCAGCTCGTCATCGTCGAATCGCCCGCCAAGGCGAAGACCATCGAAAAATACCTGGGGTCGGACTATCGCGTCCTCGCCTCCTACGGCCATGTCCGCGACCTGCCGCCCAAGGACGGATCGGTGAAGCCCGACGACGGTTTCGCGATGGATTGGGAAACTTACGCCGACAAGACCAAGCAGTTGAAGGCGATCACCGATCTCGCCAAGACCGCCGACCGCCTGATCCTCGCGACCGATCCCGATCGCGAAGGCGAGGCGATTAGCTGGCATGTGCAGGAAGTGCTGCGCAAGCGCCGCGCGTTGCCCAAGGAAGTCGAACGGGTCACGTTCAACGCGATCACCAAGCCGGCGATCCTCGCGGCGATGAAGGCCCCGCGCGAGCTCGATACCGACCTGATCGACGCCTATCGCGCCCGCCGCGCGCTCGACTATCTCGTCGGCTTCACCCTGTCGCCGGTGCTGTGGCGCAAGCTGCCCGGCGCCAAGTCGGCCGGCCGCGTCCAGTCGGTGGCGCTCAGGCTGCTGGTCGAGCGCGAGCGCGAGATCGAAACGTTCATCGCGCAGGAATATTGGTCGGTCATCGCCAGGATGGAGGCCGACGGCACGCCGTTCGACGCGCGCCTCGTGAAGCTCAAGGGCAAGAAGCTCGACCGCCTGTCGCTCGGCGATGCCGGATCGGCCGAGGTCGCCAAGGCGGCGGTCGTCGACGGCCGCTTCACCGTCATCAACGTCGAGACGAAGCCCGCGACGCGCAACCCGCCGCCGCCGTTCACCACCTCGACGCTGCAACAGGAAGCCGCGCGCAAGCTGGGCTTCGCCGCCAGTCACACGATGCGGATCGCGCAGAGCCTCTACGAAGACGGCGCGATCACCTATATGCGGACCGACGGCGTGCAGATGGACGGATCGGCGATCGACGCCGCGCGCGGCGCGATCGCCAAGCGCTACGACGGCAGCTACGTCCCCGACAAGCCGCGCCAGTATCAGGCAAAGGCCAAGAACGCGCAGGAAGCGCACGAGGCGATCCGCCCGACCGATTTCTCAAAGGACCGCGCTGGCTCTGGCGACCACGGCCGCCTCTACGACCTCATCTGGAAGCGCGCGCTCGCCAGCCAGATGGCATCGGCGCGGATGGAGCGCACCGCCGTCGAGTTGGAGGACCAGACCGGCCAGACCGGGCTTCGCGCCACCGGACAGGTCGTGCTCTTCCCCGGCTATCTCGCGCTGTACGAGGAAGGCCGCGACGATACGGCGGACGAGGATTCGCGTCGCCTCCCCCTCCTGCGTACCGGCGACGCGCCGGCCAAGAAGGACGTCGTCGCCGAACAGCATTTCACCCAGCCGCCGCCGCGCTTCTCCGAAGCGTCGCTGGTCAAGCGGCTGGAGGAACTCGGCATCGGCCGCCCCTCGACCTATGCCTCGATCATTCAGGTACTGAAGGATCGCGGCTATGTCCGCGTCGAGAAGAATCGCTTCTTCGCCGAGGAAACCGGGCGGCTGCTCACCGCCTTCCTCGAACGCTTCTTTGAGAAATACGTCGGCTACGACTTCACCGCCGAGCTGGAGGAGGAGTTGGACGACGTCTCGGGCGGCCGCGCCCAGTGGCAGGCGGTGCTCGAAGCCTTCTGGCGCGACTTCAAGCCGCGCACCTCGGAAGTGATGGAACAGCAGCCCAGCGCGATCACCGCCGAGCTCGACCAGTTCCTGGGGTCCTACCTGTTCCCCGAACGGGCCGACGGCACCGATCCCCGGCTGTGCCCCAATTGCGGCGAGGGTCGCCTTGCCCTTCGCGGTGGCAAGTTCGGTGCGTTCGTCGCCTGCTCCAACTATCCCGAGTGCAAATACACCCGCCGCTTCGCGCAGCCCGGCGGCGAGGAGGAAGGCGACTCCGGCCCCGAAGGGCTGGGCAAGGATCCCGAAACCGGCCTTGAGGTCGAGCGCAAGTCGGGGCGTTTCGGCCCCTATATCCAGCTCGGCGACGGCAAGGAGGCGAAGCGCGCCTCGATCCCCAAGGACATCGGTGAGCTGAATCTGGAGTGGGCGCTCAAGCTCTTGAGCCTGCCGCGCACCATCGGCAACCACCCGGAGACGGGCGAGCCGATCGAGGCGGCGATCGGCCGCTACGGCCCGTACCTCAAGCACGCCGGCAAATACGCCCGGTTGCAGACGACCGCCGACGTGTTCGAAACCGGCATGAACGCCGCCGTCGTGAAGCTCGCCGAAGCGGCGGCGGGCGGCGGGCGCGCGGCACGCGGCGCGGCCAGGGAACCGCTGCGCGTGCTCGGCATCCATCCGCGCACCGAGATCGAGCTGAAGCTGATGGAAGGGCGCTACGGCCCCTATATCACCGATGGCACGACCAACGCGACCGTGCCCAAGTCGATCGACCCGCAGGCCCTGACGCTGGAGGAAGCCGCGCAACTGATCGACGACCGCGCCGCCGCCGCCCCGGCCAAGGGCAAGAAAAAGGCCCCGGCCAAGAAAGCCGCGCCGAAAAAGGCCGCCGCCAAGAAGGCCGACGCCGCCGACGCCCCGGCGAAGAAGCCGGCGGCAAAAAAACCGGCCGCAAAGAAGGCCGCGCCCAAAAAGGCCGAGTAGCCCCCCTTCCCTCTCCCCTTCAGGGGAGAGGGATGCGCAGACTAGGTCCTTGCAAAGCAAGGGCCTAGTCGGAGCTGGGAGAGGGGAAGCGCTCGCGAATGCGAGCGCGCGAGCCTGAAGGGCTCGCTTGCCCCTCACCCAACCTCCGCTAGCCAGCGAGCCGGCAAGCTCCGATACCGCCGCTCAGTTCGCGAGCGCACCCATCGCGACGAACGCCCGCGCCGCCTTCTGCGCCTCGGCAATCTGCCGCGCGGTCATGTCGGTCGCGATCTCGCTGCGCCATTCCTGCGCGGTGTCCAGGCCGGACATCGCCGCCAGATTGAACCACTTGTGCGCTTCGACCAGATCGATCCGCGTGTCGTCGGTCCCGCTCGAATAGCGGATACCAAGGTCCAGCCAGCGCAATCCCTCGTCGCCCGAATGCAGGCGATGCGCGTCCTTCAAGCTCTGCCCCATGTCACAACCCCTGTTCACCAGGCCCTGTCCATCGCGAGCCTTTTGGTACGGAGGTTTGATTACCGGACATGGTGTTGAACAATGGTTAACGCCGCCGCCCACCGTCCGAAGGGATGACGTGTCCGTCCCCCTTCCCCCCGCCGCCCACCGGCGGTATCGAACGCGGCCATGTTCCACGCCTATATCCTGCGCTGCGCCGACGGCAGCTATTTCACCGGCCACACCGACGATCTCGATCGCGCCGTCGCCGCGCACGGCGCGGGTCAGGTGCCCGGCCATACGCAGGACCGCCTGCCCGTCGACCTGATGTGGAGCGAGGGCTTCGACGACGAAGCCGATGCGCTGGCCCGCGTCGAACAGGTGGGCGAATGGTCGCGCAAGAAGAAGGAAGGGCTGTTTCGCGGCGACTGGTCGACCGTCTCGGCGCAGCATCGCGGCGATCCCTCCCCTGCGCGCAGCGACGCCCCGGTCATCGTTCTCGTCCGCCCGCAACTGGGGCAGAACATCGGCAAGGCGGCGCGCGCCATGCTGAACTTCGGCCTCGTCGAAATGCGTCTCGTCGCCCCGCGCGACGGCTGGCCCAATCCCGAAGCGGGTCCGGCCGCCAGCGGTGCCGATCAGGTGCTGCGCGACGCGGTGGTGTATGAAACCGTCGCCGAAGCGGTCGCCGACTGCGCGCATGTGTATGCGACGACGGTGCGCAAGCGCGGCATCACCAAGCCGGTCGTAACCCCCGAAGCGGCCGCCACCGCGATCCGCGCCGAGGGTGGCCGTTCGGCCATTCTGTTCGGCCCCGAACGCTCCGGCCTCGAAACCGACGACGTGGCGCTCGCCCGCACCATCCTGACCGTGCCGATCAACCCCGAATTCGGCTCGCTCAATCTGGCACAGGCGGTGATCCTCGTCGCGTATGAATGGTCGAAGGGCGAGGGGCTGGCCAGCCCACCGGTCGTCGATCTGGGCGAACCCGCCCCGCACGAGGAGCTGGAGGGGATGATCGGCCAGCTCGACGACATGCTGGAGGCGGCACGGTTCTTCTATCCCCCCGAACGCGCCGTCACCTCGCGCCGCACGCTGCGCACCCTGCTCACCAAGGCCGGCTGGACCTCGCAGGAAGTCCGCACGATGCGCGGCGTGCTGTCGGCCTTGGACGGGGCAAAGCGCCGCCGCTGACCCTTGGGCGGGATCGACATTCAGTTTCGGCAGTGGAAACTTGCCCCCGACCCCCGCGTCATCCCCGCGCAGGCGGGGATCCATACACGCCGACGCCGGTAATCGACCCTGGTCCGCTGCGTCTATGGGTTCCCGCCTGCGCGGGAACGACGGAAAGGCGTGACATTGGGTGAATGTCGCGTCCGACATAAACCCCGTCATTCCGGCGCAGGCCGGAATCCATGGACAGGCGAGGTTTGCGATGGAGCCGCTACGGCCCGTATCCGTGGATTCCGGCCTGCGCCGGAATGACAGGTGCGTTGTGGCTTACCCCCGCGTCGCGTCGAACCTTGCCAGTTCATGGGCGATCGACGCCTCGACCAGCGCTTCCCACAGCTCGCCTATCGCCGCCTCGGGCGCGCCCACCGCGACCGCCGCCGCACGCGCATTGGCGATGACCTGCGCTTTCCGCGCCTCGTCGCGTACCGCGCCGCGGTCCGGCTTGATCCGCGCGGCGGCGTCCATATAGCCGAAGCGCCGCGCCAGCAGCGCCACCAGCTCGCGGTCGAGGCTGTCGACGCCAGCGCGGACCTCGGCCATGGTGGTGCAGTCGGCGGGCGGCAGGATCTTGGTCGTCATGGCCACCCGCTTTAGCGTCGCGAACGCCGCTGTCGACCGTCTCGCGACCAACCGGTTGCCCCGCGCATCCCACTCTGCTTGTATCGGGTTCGGCCCGCGCGCCACATCGAAGGACCCTGCCCCCATGTCGACCGCCCTCCTGCTCGCAGCCCTCCTCGCACAAGCGCCCACGCCCCCCGTCGCGCCGGTGCCGCCCAAGAACCCGAACGAGCGCATCTGTCGCAAGATGCCTGCCCCCACCGGATCGCGCGTCGCCGCCAAGCGCGAATGCCACAGCGCGACCGAATGGGCGGCGATCGACGCGGCGAACAACAGCGACGTCGAACAGATGCGCCGCCGCACCAGCCGCCAGAATTATTGAGGGGCGGATCGACTTTCTTCTCCCCTCCCTGACAAGGGAGGGGCCGGGGGTGGGTTGGCCGGTTGTGGAGCGCGTCCGTTCCTCACCAACCGACCCACCCCCAACCCCTCCCTGCCAGGGAGGGGAGCAAGGTTGCCGGCGCTCCGATCGACTTTTGCTCCGCTCCCAGGCGGCACCGCCCCACCCCCGCCTTGACTCCACCGCCCCCGCCGTCTAACCGCGCCGCTTCGCAATTTGGCCCCGCACCCCGGTGAAGCGGTGGCCCCGGCATCCGCCGGCCGCGAAGACCGGGACTCGCGATCACCCTGCCGGGTGGTCAAACGTCATACGCAATTGCATTGGAAATACCCATGTCGAAGCGCTCCAGCGCCAAGTACAAGCTCGATCGCCGTCTTGGCGAGAATATCTGGGGTCGCCCCAAGAGCCCGGTCAACAAGCGCGAATACGGCCCCGGCCAGCATGGCCAGCGCCGCAAGGGCAAGATGTCGGACTTCGGCATCCAGCTCCGCGCCAAGCAGAAGCTCAAGGGCTATTACGGCGACGTCACCGAAAAGCAGTTCAAGCGCACCTACGAAGAAGCGTCGCGCATGAAGGGCGATACCGGCCAGAACCTGATCGGCCTGCTCGAACAGCGCCTCGACATGATCGTGTACCGCGCGAAGTTCGCGCCGACGGTGTGGGCCGCGCGCCAGCTCGTCAGCCACGGTCACGTCCGCGTCAACGGCGTGAAGTGCAACATCGCGTCGCGCCGCTGCTTCGTCGGCGATGAGATTTCGCTCGGCACCAAGGCGCAGGAAATGGCGCTGGTCCTCGAAGCGCAGCAGCTCGCCGAGCGTGACATCCCCGAGTACATCGGCGCCGAAGGCACCAAGGTGACGTTCACCCGCGTTCCCACGCTGGACGAAGTGCCCTACCCGGTGAAGATGGAACCGAACCTGGTGGTCGAGTTCTATTCGCGCTGAGCCAAGGTCCAGCAAAGCTGGACCAAGGCACTTCCTCAGCGCGAACGGCCGGCGCTGCCAAGGCAGCCACCGACGACATGGGCTTCGCCCATGGCGCTGGCAGAAACAGAAAAGGGCGGCCCCGCAACGGGCCGCCCTTTTCGCATATACACCCCACAACGCCTGCCGCATGTTCCACCCCGCTTCCCATCCGCGAGGTTCCATGCGTCACCCGTTACTCGCCCTGTCCGCCCTGTTCCTCACCCCGCTCGCGGCAGCGGCACAGAGCGCCGCGCCGACCGACAACCCCGAAATGGCCCGCCTGTTCGCCGAGGATCAGGCGGTCCGCACCAACATCACGCCTGCGCAGATGCGGGACATCCCCTTCGTTCGGAAGATGCTCGCCGACGATGCCGCGCGCCGCATCCGCACCCGCACCCTGCTCGACACCGGCAAGCTGTCGACCGGCGAGGACTATTACGCCGCCGCCTTCGTGTTCCAGCATGGTGGCAAGCCCGAGGATTATCTCCTCGCCCATTCGCTGGCGCTGGCCGCCGTCGCGCGCGGCAAGGCAGGTGCAAGCTGGATCGCCGCCGCCACGCTCGACCGCTATCTGCAAGTGATCGGCCAGAAGCAGATCTACGGCACGCAATCACGCCAGATGAACGGCCAGCCGCCGACCCGCGACCCCTATGACCGCGCGCTCGTTCCCGACAGCCTGCGTACCGCGCTCGGCGTGCCGGTGCTGGCGGAGCAGGACGCCGACCTTCTGGAGATGCAGGCCGAACGGGTCGCCCCGCGTTGAGGGCTGTCCTACACCCGGCCGATCCGCCATGCTGCCCGCCGCCACCCCTGCGGGTGCCTGCTCCTTGACCCCGTCGAACCCCGTCCCGACGCCCCGGCCCTTGTTGCGAACGCTACGCAACAAATGCGTCGCTAGTGTAAACTTTGTAAACTTTGGCGGGAATGGCGCGGCCCGCCACGGGCAAAGCCCGTGTCGTCGGTCGGCGCTTTTTGCGCCGCCGGCCAGACGCGCCTAGTACGGCTCGGCGCTGCTCCGCAGCGCCTTGCCCGGCGCGTTGTGCAATTGCCCCAGCAAATTCAACCGGATAGCCTCGCTGACCGGCGGCAACCCCCGCGCCGCCTTCCCCTTGCGCAGCCGCGCCCGGTCACGCGCGTCGGGCGAGACAAGCCGCACCCGCACCGGCACCACCCCGGCGCGCGCCACCCCCAACGCCTCGGCCGCGCCGCGCGACAGGTCGAGGATCCGCCCCTTGCCGACGAACGGCCCACGATCATTGATCCGCACCAATATCCGCCGCCCGGTGTCGAGCGCCGTCACCTCGACATAGCTGGGCAAGGGCAGCGTGGTGTGCGCCCCCGTCACCCAGTCGCTGCGAAACCGCTCGCCATTGGCGGTGCGCTTCCCCGACTCGGCACCGTACCAACTGGCCAGCCCGAGCATGTCGTACCCCGGATCGGCGGCGGGCACATAGGCCACGCCCCGCACCCGGTACGGCGCGCCCACCTTGACCACGGCATCGCTGACCGGGCGATAGTCGCCCCCGGCACAGGCGGACAGCAGCAGGGCGGCGCACGGAAGGACGAGACGAAGCGACATCACCCGCCCTCTAGCGCACCGGCGGCGGCGCGTCCCCCCTTGCCGTTCCCGGCCCGTCGCCGCTACCCCACGCCCAACCTCAGGAGACATCCCATGAAGACTCGTGCCGCCGTCGCCTTCGAAGCGAAGCGCCCACTCGAAATCGTCGAACTCGACCTCGAAGGCCCAAAGCCCGGCGAAGTACTGATCGAGATCATGGCGACCGGCATCTGCCACACCGACGCCTATACCCTCGACGGGCTGGACAGCGAGGGGCTGTTCCCCTCGGTGCTGGGCCACGAAGGCGCCGGCATCGTCCGCGAAGTCGGCGCGGGCGTGACCAGCGTGGCGGTGGGCGATCACGTCATCCCGCTCTACACCCCCGAATGCCGCCAGTGTAAATCATGCCTGTCGGGCAAGACCAACCTCTGCACCGCGATCCGCGCGACGCAAGGCAAGGGGCTGATGCCCGACGGCACCACGCGGTTCAGCTACAAGGGGCAGCCGATCTATCATTACATGGGCTGCTCGACCTTCTCGAACTTCACCGTCCTGCCCGAGATCGCCGTCGCCAAGATCCGCGAGGACGCGCCGTTCCAGACGAGCTGCTACGTCGGCTGCGGCGTCACCACCGGCGTCGGCGCGGTCGTGAACACCGCGAAGGTCGCGCCCGGCGACAATGTCATCGTGTTCGGTCTGGGCGGCATCGGCCTCAACGTGTTGCAGGGCGCGCGGATGGCCGGCGCGAACCTGATCGTCGGCGTCGACATCAATCCCGACCGCGAGGAATGGGGCCGCCGCTTCGGCATGACCCATTTCGTCAACCCGCGCGAGGTGGCCGGCGACCTTGTCCAGCATCTGGTCGCGCTGACCGACGGCGGTGCCGATTATACCTTCGACTGCACCGGCAACACCGACGTGATGCGCCAGGCGCTGGAGGCCTGCCATCGCGGCTGGGGCACCAGCATCATCATCGGCGTCGCCGAAGCCGGCAAGGAAATCGCCACCCGCCCGTTCCAGCTCGTGACCGGCCGCAACTGGCGCGGCACCGCGTTCGGCGGCGCGAAGGGGCGGACCGACGTGCCGAAGATCGTCGACTGGTACATGAACGGCAAGATCGAGATCGACCCGATGATTACCCATGTCCTCTCGCTCGACGAGATCAACAAGGGCTTCGACCTGATGCACGCCGGGGAAAGCATCCGCTCGGTCGTCGTCTACTGATCCTTTCGTTTTGACAGGTGAAATTTCTTCGCGAATATAAGCGAAGAGAGGACAGCGCATGACGTCTGGGCAACCGCCCGCCCCGCTTGGTTTCGGCGGGGCGGCGATCGGAAATCTGTATCGACCGATCGGCGACGATGCCGCGCGCGGCGCGGTCGCCGCCGCATGGGACGGCGGCATCCGCCGGTTCGATACCGCGCCACACTATGGCTTCGGCCTGTCCGAACGCCGGCTGGGCGCGGCGCTCGCCGACCTCGATCCCGGCGGCACCGCTCATATCTCGACCAAGGTCGGCCGCGTGCTGCAACCCGTCGCGCCTGATGCATTGTCGGGGGAGCGGCAGGGCTTCGTCTCGCCCGAACCGGTCGAAAGCGCGTTCGATTACAGCCGCGACGGCGTGCTGCGATCGTTCGGGGAGAGCCTGCACCGGCTGCGCCGCGACCGAATCGACCTGCTGCTCGCCCACGACCTCGGGGCGATGACCCACGGCGCGGATCACCCGGCGATGCTCGCGACCTTCCTCGACGGCGGCTACCGCGCGATGCGCGACCTGCGCGACGCGGGCAGCATCGGCGCGATCGGCATCGGCGTGAACGAGATCGCGGTGTGCGAGGAACTGATCGACCGGGTCGAGCTGGACGCGATCCTGCTCGCCGGGCGCTACACCCTGCTCGAACAGGCGGCACTCGATTCGCTGCTGCCGCGTTGCCGGTCGCTCGGCGTCGAGATCATCATCGGCGGCCCGTACAACTCGGGGATTCTCGCCACCGGCACCGGCGGCGACGCGCGCTACAATTACGAATTGGCACCGCCCGACGTGGTCCGCCGGGTCGATGCCATCGCCGAGCTGTGCGACGCCCATGCCGTGCCGATGGCCGCCGCCGCGCTGCAATTCGTCCAGGCCCATCCGGCGGTCGCCGCCGTCATCCCCGGCATGGCGACCGCGCACGAAGTCGCCGATACGCTGCGGCTCGCCCGCCTGCCGCTGCCCCCCGCCCTGTGGCACGACCTGATCGACGCCGGTCTGGTTCGCGCCGACGCCCCCCTGCCCATTTCGGAGCCTGCATGACCCGTCTTTCTGGCAAGACCGCCATCGTTACCGCCGCCGCGCAAGGCATCGGCCGCGCCGCCGCCGAACTGTTCGCCCGCGAAGGCGCGCGGGTGCTGGCACTCGACATCAACGGCGATGCGCTGGCGTCGCTGGCGGGCTGCGAGGGCCATGTCGTCGACCTGCTCGACCCTCAAGCGATCGAGGCGTTCGCGGCCCGGGTCGGCGCGGTCGACATCCTCTTCAACTGCGCCGGCTTCGTCCACGCCGGCACGATCCTGACGACCGGGGAAGCCGACTGGGACTTCAGCTTCGACCTCAACGTTCGCGCGCAATATCGCCTGATCCGCGTGCTGCTCCCGGCGATGATCGATGCGGGCGGTGGGTCGATCGTCAACATGTCGTCGGTCGCCAGCCATGTGATCGCGGTGCCCAACCGCTTCGTCTATACCGCGTCAAAGGCGGCGGTGATCGGCCTCACCAAATCGGTCGCGCTCGATTTCGTCGCCCAGGGCATCCGCTGCAACGCGATCTGCCCCGGCACCGTCCAGTCGCCCTCGTTGGAGGAGCGCATGGCCGCGACCGGCGATGCGGAGGCGGCGCGCGCGTCGTTCACCGCGCGCCAGCCGATGGGGCGATTGGGCCGGGCGGAGGAGATCGCCGAACTGGCGCTGTATCTCGCCTCCGACGCTTCGTCCTACACCACCGGCGCGGTGCATGTGATCGACGGCGGCTGGTCGAACGCATGACCGGACAGGTTCTGACACTGGACCTGATCGACGACGCGGCCGCGATCGCCGAATATGATCGCTGGCATAGACCCGGCAACGTGCCCGCCGGCGTGCTGGCGGCGATCCGCGCGGCGGGGATCGTCGCGATGGAGATCTATCGCACCGGCAACCGGCTGGTGATGGTCATGCGGACCACGCCGGACTTCGACCCCGCCGCCAAATCGCGGGCCGACGCCGCCGATCCGGCGGTGATCGCATGGGAAGCGCGCATGGGGCAGTTCCAACGCGCGCTGCCCCACGCCCCGGACGGCAGCCGCTGGACGCCGATGGCGCGCATCTTTGCGCTCAGCGAGCATCCGTGACCCGCCCCGGCCCGATCGGACGACCGGGCCGGGCTATGGCATCACCAGTGCCACAGCGTCCCGTCGACCAGCCGCGCGACCGGCAACTGCTTCGGGCTATAGGGATATTTCGCTGCCAGCGCCTCGTCGATGTCGACACCGTGGCCGGGCGTGTCGCCAACCTTCAGATACCCGTCCTCGAACCGGTAATCGTGCGGAAAGACCTCGTCGGTTTCGGGCGCATGCGCCATATATTCCTGGATGCCGAAATTCGGGACCCAGGTGTCGAAATGCAGCGCCGCCCCCATGCACACCGGCGACAGGTCGGTCGCGCCATGGCTGCCGGTGCGGACATGGTAGAGCGAGGCGAGATCGGCGATCCGGCGCAACTGGGTGATGCCGCCGGCATGGACCACGGTCGCGCGGATATAGTCGATCAACTGCTCCTCGATCAGCGTGCGGCAGTCGTGGATCGAATTGAACACCTCGCCCACCGCCAATGGCGTGGTGGTATGCTGGCGGATGATGCGGAACCCCTCCTGATTCTCGGCCGGGGTCGCATCCTCCATCCAGAACAGGTTGTACGGCTCCAGCGCCTTGCCCAGCCGCGCCGCCTCGATCGGGGTCAGCCGGTGGTGGACGTCGTGGAGCAGCTCGATCTCGTCGCCATGCGCCAGCCGGATCGCCTCGAACAGCTTGGGAGCATGGCGCAAATAGGCGGGCGTCGACCACAAGGTCTCCTGCGGCAGCGCGCCGCCCGCCGGTTCGTAGATCTTGCCCGCGCCCGACCCGACGCCATAGGCACCCTTAACGCCGGGCACCCCCGATTGCGCCCGGATCGCGCGATAGCCCAGCGCGCGGTAATGGGCGACGGTATCGACCGTCTCCGCGATGTCCGTGCCATTGGCATGGCCGTACACCAGCACGCCGTCGCGCGACCGGCCGCCGAGCAACTGGTAGAGCGGCAGCCCGGCGACCTTCGCCTTGATGTCCCACAGCGCGGTATCGACCGCCGCGATCGCGGTCATCGTCACCGGCCCGCGCCGCCAATAGGCACCGCGATACAGATACTGCCAGACATCCTCGATCCGGTGCGCGTCGCGCCCGATCAGGACGGGGACGACATGCTCGGTCAGATAGGCGGCGACCGCCAGTTCGCGCCCGTTCAGCGTTGCGTCGCCGATGCCGTACACCCCCTGATCGGTTTCGATCTTCAGCGTGACGAAATTGCGCCCCGGACAGGTCACGATCACCCGCGCGTCGCGAATGACCAGCGGTGCGCCGGGCGCGGGATTGGATCGACCTGTCATCGTGCGACTCTCCTGGTATCATGCGGGCATCGTCGTGCGCCTGCGCCATTCGTTAGCGCTAACAACCCGAAGAATGAACCCGGAAATCGCCGGGTCGAGAGGATGCCATGCCGATCCCGACCATTCCCGTCCCGCCCCCGCCCGGACCGTCGCCCGATGGCGGGCGTCATCCGTTCATCACGCCGGGCTATCGCACCGGCTTCGTGGTCATCGTCAGCCTGTTCCTGCTGTGGGCGGTCGCCAACAACTTCAACGACATCCTGATCCGCCAGTTTCAAAAGGCGCTGGCGCTCAACCGGGCGGAAGCGGGGTTCATCCAGTTCGTCTTCTACCTCGGCTATTTCGTCATGGCGTTGCCCGCCGGGCTGGTGATGCGTCGCTTCGGCTATCGTGCCGGCATCCTCGCGGGGCTCGGATTCTATGCGCTGGGGGCGGTGCTGTTCTATCCCGCGGCGGACGTGCGGGTGTATGGCGCATTCCTCGGCGCGCTGTTCGTCATCGCCGCCGGCGCGGCGTTCCTCGAAACAGCGGCCAACCCCTATATCGTCGCGTTCGGCGATCCGGCCCGCGCCGAACAGCGGCTCAATCTGGCGCAGGCGTTCAACGGGCTGGGCGCGACGCTCGCCCCCAGCCTCGGCGCATGGTTCATCTTTTCGGGCGTCGAACACGATGCCGCGACGCTGGACGCGATGAACGCCGCCAGCCTCGACGCCTATCGCGCGGCCGAGGCGCAGATGGTGCAGCTCCCCTATCTGGTGCTGGCCGGAGTCGTCGTGCTGGTGGCGGCGGTGGTCGCGGTCGTCCGTCTGCCGCCGATCGCGCATGACGCGCCCGGCGGCACGCTGCGCGGGATCGGATCGGTCTGGCGCGTAGGCGCGCTGCGCGGCGCGGTGATCGCGCAGTTCTTCTATGTCGGTGCGCAGGTTGGCGTGTGGAGCTTCTTCGTCGATTTCGTCAAGGCGATCAGCCCGGCGACGTCCGAACGCCAGGCCGCCTATTATCTGTCGATCAGCCTGTTGCTGTTCATGATCGGCCGCCTCGCCGGCGCGGCGCTGATGCAGCGGATCGCGGCGGTGCGACTGCTCGCGCTGTTCGCCATCGCCAATATCGTGCTGACGCTGGTCGCGGCCTTCGCCGGGGGCACCGTCGCGATCGGGGCGTTGCTGCTCACCGGCTTCTTCATGTCGATCATGTTCCCGACGATCTTCTCGCTAGGGCTGCGCGATCTGGGGCCGCAGGCGACCTTGGGCGCGCCGCTCATCATCATGGCGGTGATCGGCGGCGCGCTCTTCCCGCCGCTGATGGGCTGGCTCAGCCGGGGTGCCTTTACCATCCAGCATGCGATGCTGCTGCCCTGCCTCGCCTTCGCCGTCGTCCTGGCGTTCGCGGTATGGATGCAGCGAAGGGTGGCATCGCCGCAGTGCGCAGCCTAGCATCGCCGCCGGGGACCCAAGGGGGAGTGGCGGATTGAAGGGGTGGTTCGCTATTCCGTTGTGGCGGCGGGTGCTGGGCGGCCTCGCGCTCGGGCTGCTGCTCGGGCTGTTCTGGCCGCAGGCCGCGCCGTCGGTCGCGATCCTCGGCGACCTGTTCGTCCGGGCGATTCGCATGCTGGTCGCGCCGATCGTGCTGGTGACGATCGCCGCCGGAATCACCCAATTGGCCGATCCGGGCAGACTGGGGCGGATCGGCGGACGCACCGCGCTGCTGTTCGCCGCGACGACGCTGGTGGCGGTCGCGGTCGGCATCGCCACCGCGCTGCTGGTCCGGCCCGGCGTCGGCGCGGGCGTCGGCGGCGCGGCACCGCAGGACCTCGGCGCGATAGCCACCCCCTATGCGCAACTGGTCGGCATCGTGCCGCTCAACATCGTCGAGGCGCTGACGAAGGGGGACATGCTCGCACTGATCTTCGTCGCGATCCTGACCGGATGCGGCACGGTGCTGGCCGGGGAAGCCGGCGCGCCATTCGCCCGACTGCTCCAGTCGCTGTCGGCGGTGTTGCTGCGCATCGTCACGCTGGTGATGGAGGCGACCCCGTTCGGGGTGTTCGCGCTGATCGCCAATGCGGTGGCGAGCGGCGGCGCGGCGGTGTTCGTCCATATCGGCTGGCTGGCGCTGGCGGTGCTGATCGGGTCGCTGGTGCAACTGACGGTGGTTCACGCCGCGCTGGTGCGGCTGGTCGCGCGGCTGCCGGTGCGGCCCTTCTACGCGAAGATCGTCGATGCACTGGTCGTCGCCTTTTCGACCGCGTCCTCCTCCGCCACCTTGCCGGTGGCGATGCGGATCGCGGGCGAGCGACTGGGGATCGCGCGGCCGGTCTATTCCACCGTGCTGCCGCTGGGGGCCAGCATCGGCAAGGACGGGACGGCGATGTATGTCGGCCTGCTCGCCACCTTCGCGTTGCAGGCGTTCGGGGTGCCGCTGACGCCAGCGGTCCTGGTAACGGTATGGCTGACTGGCGCGCTGGCCGCGTTCGGCACCGCGCCGGTCCCGTCGGCGTCGCTGTTCATGCTCGCCGCCGTGCTGTCGGCAGTGGGCGTGTCGGCGGAGGCGACCGCGCTGGTCGTCGGCTTCGTCCTGCCGTTCGACCGGCTGCTCGACATGACGCGGACGGTGCCGTCGGCCAGCGCCAATCTCGGCGTGGCGCTCGCCGTCGCGCGGATCGAGGGCGCGCTCGACCATGATGTCTATCTGGAGCGACGCCGATGAGCGTCGTTCTCGCGCTCCTGCTGGGTGCCGCACCGGTCGAGGCGCAGGTTCGCCAGGTGCTGGCGGAGGCACCGGCGGGCACCCGCTTCGGGCTGGTCGTGGTCGACGATCAGGGCACCGAACACATCGCCATCGCCCCCGACGACCGGTTCGTGCCGGCGTCGAACACCAAGATCTTCACCACCGCCGCCGCTTTCGCGATGCTGCCGGTCGACGGGCCGGATACGGCGGCGACCGGGGTCCGGCTGGAGGGTGACGACGTCGTCCTGGTCGGCGCGGGCGATGCGCGGCTGTCGGCGGCGGCGGATTGTGTCGTCGACTGTCTCGCGACGCTGGCCGATGCCGTCGCCGCGCGGACGCGACGGGTGGGCGACGTGATCGGCGACGACAGCGCCTTCCCCGATCAGCGCTGGTCGCCCGGCATGGCGTGGAACAACATCCCCACCCGCTCGGGCACCGGCGTGTCGGCGCTGACCCTCGACGACAATGAGGCGACACTGACGGTGCGGGTCGATGGCGAGGGCCGGGTGACGGTGGCCGGCGCGAGCTATTACCGGATCGAGTCGCGAGTGATGGTCGGCCCGCGCAGCGCGATCGGCGTCGACCGGATGCCGGGCAGCGACCTGCTGCGCATCCATGGCACGATCGCGCCGGGCACGGTCGAGACGATCCGGGTCGGGATCGACAATCCGGCGCACTATGCGGCATGGACCTTCGCCGCGATGCTGCGGGCGCGCGGCATGGCGGTGCGCGGGCATATCGGCGTGCGCCACCGGCCATGGCAACCGGGCGACGAGCGCGCGGTCGTGCAGCGCGCCGCGCCGCCGGCGATGCTCGCGACCACCGCCCCCGCACCGTTGCCGGACGACCTGCGCATCACCAACAAGACCAGCCAGAATCTGCACGCTGAACTGCTGCTGCGCCGGATCGGCGCGCTGCGTGGCGGCGGATCGATCGGCAACGGGATCGCGCGGATCGCGGTACTGATCGAGGCGGCGGGCGTGCCGCGCACCGCATGGGACCTGTCCGACGGGTCGGGCATGTCGACCTACAACCGGGTATCGCCGCGCGCGATGGTGCGGTTCCTGCGCTGGATCGATGGCCAGCCATGGGGGGCGGCATGGGTGTCGACGCTGCCGGTGGCGGGGGTCGACGGCACGCTCGCCCGGCGGTTTCAGGGCACGGCGCTCGCCGGGCGGCTGTCGGCCAAGACCGGATCACTGTCGGGCACCTCGGCGTTGGCCGGGGTGATGACCGCCGCGAGCGGACGGCGGCTGACCTTCGCCTTCTATGCCAATGATGTCCCCGAGGGCGGTTCGGCGACGGCGATCATGGACCGCGCGCTGCTGACGATCGCCGCCGCGCTATAATGCCGGTTTCGGCCTGACAACGAACGGCACGAACAGGATCGCGGCGAGGCTGAGCAGCGCCGAGAGCAGGAAGAACCCGTCATAGCCGATCGCCACCACCATGCCGCCCCCGGCCCCGGCGAGCAGGCGCGGCAACAGAAAGGCGAACCCCGACAGAAAGGCATATTGCGCGCCCGCGAAGCGCGGATCGACCAGCAGCGACAGATAGACGACGAACACCGCCGCCGCCATCGCATTGCCGAACTGATCGGCGGCGGTGGCGAGGTACAGCCATGCCTCGACCGGCGGGCGATGTGCCAGCCAGACGAAGCCGAGGTTACCGATCGCGGCAAACAACGCGCCCATCGCCAGCCCCCGGCCGGGCGACCAGCGCGCGGCGATCCATCCGCCCGCGCCGATGCCCGCGATCGTCGCGGCGAACGCGACATGGCTGTCGGCCAGCCCGATCTGCGTCAGGCTGTAGCCGAGCGAGCGGATCATCGGCTTCGACAGATTCAGCGCCAGCACGTCGCCCATCCGGTAGAGCGAGACGAACGCCAGCAGCACGATCGCCACGTGGTCGTAGCGGCGGAAGAATTCGACATAGGGTCCAAGCGCGAGCGAGGTTCGCAGCCGGGACGTGGGGCCGGCACGCCGGATGCGCGGCAGGGCGATCGCCATCGCGACGAACGGCAGCATGCAGGCGAGCAGGACATAGGGGGTGACATTGGTCGCCGCGCCGATCCCGCCGGCGCTACCCGCCGCGACCACGCCCCAGGTGATTGCACCGGCGACGAGCCCCACGACGGTCAGGATCGCGGCGCTCGCCAGCAGACCGGTGAGCAACGCCACCGTCCGGCGCCCCTCGCCCTTCATCATGGCGATGAGCGGAAACGGCAGCAGCGCGCCACCGGCGACGACGAGATAGGCGATGCCCCACCCGCCACGATCGGCGAGGAGCAGCGCGCCGCTGCCCGCCGCGACCATTGCCGAACGATAGCCCCACAGGTTCGCCGCCGCGATCGGCCCCTGTGCTTCGGGCGTCGGCGCTTGTTCGATCCGCCACGCATCGACCGCGATGTCGAGCGTCGTCGTCCAGAAGGCGAGCAGCACCGCATACCCTGCGGTCAGCCGCAGGTCGCGCGGATCGCTCATCCCCAGCCCGGCCAACGCGGTGGCGATGCCGAGCAGCGCCAGCAATATCCATCCGCGCCGCCGCCCCCAGCAGCGCGCGAAACCCGGCACGTCGTAGCGGTCGAGCAGCGGTGCCCACAGGAACTTGGCGCTGGGCAGCAACTGCACCCATGCGAAGAAGCCGATGACGACCAGCGCCGCCCCCGCCGCCTGCAACCGCAGCGCGAGGACCGTCGAGAACATCACGAGCGGCAGGCCGCTCGCGAAGCCGAGCAGCGCGAATAGCGGCAGGCGGCCGGGCGATGCCGGCCGAGCGATGCTCAATGCTTGCGCGGGATCAGGTGCAGCGCACCGACGACGATCCCGCCGACGATGATGCCGACCACCGCCGACAGCGCGGCGTTGACGATCCATGCGACCACCCCGCCAATCGCGGGCAGGGCTTGTGCAGCATGATGCGCGGTGTCGTGGATCAGGTGCGGCAGGGTGACGAGGCCGAATTCCTCCATGCCATGCACGATGATCTGTCCGCCGACCCACAGCATCGCCGCCGTGCCGATCAGCGCCAGCGCCTTCAGCAACACTGGCATCGCCTTCACCAGCCCGCGACCGACCGCCTGCGCGACCGCGCTGCTCCGTTTGGCGAGAGCGAGGCCGATGTCGTCCATCTTCACGATCAGCGCGACCGCACCGTACACCCCGGCAGTGATCGCGATACCGACCGCCGCCAGCACCACCGCCTGCATCCCGATGCCCATGTCGGGCAGTTCGGCGAGCGCGATCGCCATGATCTCACCCGACAGGATCAGGTCGGTGCGGATGGCACCTGCGACCTGCCGGTTTTCCAGTTCGACCGGATCGGTGATGGTCGCCGCTTCATCGGCTTCGTGGCCGCCGGTGAACGAACCGATGATCTTGTGCGCCGCTTCGTAGCACAGGAACGCGCCGCCGACCATCAGGATGGGGGTGATCGCCCATGGCGCGAACGCGCTGAGCAGCAGTGCGGCGGGCAGCAGGATCAGCAGCTTGTTCTTGAGCGAGCCCATCGCGATCTTGCCGATGATCGGCAGTTCGCGCGCCGGCGACAGGCCGACGACATAGCGCGGCGTTACCGCCGCATCGTCGATCACCACGCCCGCCGCCTTGGCCCCGGCACGGCTGGCCGCCGCCGTCACGTCGTCGAGCGAGGCCGCCGCCAGCTTCGCGATCGCCGCGACGTCATCGAGCAGAGCCACCAATCCACCGGCCATCGCCTGTTCCCCTTGTCCGTTGCGGACGTGGTAGCGGGCAAGATGCTGCGACGCCACGAAAAGCGTCGGCGGGACTATGGCGCGGGGGCGGGCACCTGTGCGTCGACCAGATTGCCGACGAACTGGTCGGTGCAGCGCGACCAGCAATAGCCGCTGCCGATCCGCGCGCAGGCGTCGCGATCGGCGGTGAGCGCGAGGGTGACGGCGCTGGCCAGATCGTCGTCGATCGCACCGATCCGCTCATGGCCGCCGCCCATCCCGTCGGTGCCGATGACGTCGAGCGGTCCGGGCACAGGATAGCCCGCGACCGGCGTGCCGCAGGCCAGCGCCTCGATCATCACGAGGCCAAAGGTGTCGGTACGGCTGGGGAACACCAGCACATCGGCGGCGCGGTACGCGGCGGCGAGCGCCGCGCCCTGCTTCACGCCCACGAACCGGGCGAGCGGATAGCGCCGTTCGAGGTCGGCGCGCGCCGGACCGTCGCCGACCAGCAGCTTGGTGCCCGGCACGTCAAGTGCCAGAAACGCCTCGATATTCTTTTCGATCGCGATCCGCCCGACATGCAGCAGGATCGGACGCGGCAGCGTCGCAAGGTCGAGCCGGCCGCCATCGGGCTTGAATAACGACAGGTCGACGCCCCGCGACCAGCGACGGGTATGGTCGATGCCACGGCTGGACAGCGCCTCGGCGACGCGAGCGGTGGCGGTCATCACCCCGCTGGCGCGGGCGTGGAAACGGCGCAGAAACGGCCAGAACAGCCCGGCCGGAAGATGCGTCCGCATCGCCAGATAGTCGGCAAAATTGGTGTGGAACGAGGTGGTGAAGCGCGCGCCGCGCGCCTTGCACCAGCCGCGCGCCGCCCAGCCGAGCGGGCCTTCGGTCGCGATATGGATCGCATCAGGATGGAAGGCGGACAGGCGCTTGCCCAGTTCACCACCGCACCCCAGCGCAAGGCGGATTTCGGGATAGCCGGGGCAGGCGCGGGTGGCGAAGCCGTCGGGGGTGAACGTCTCCACCACATGGCCGCGCTGCTGCAACCGGCCGATCGTCGTCTGGAGCGTTCGGACGACGCCGTTGACCTGCGGGGTCCACGCATCGCTGACGATCGCGATCCTCATGCGGTGGCGACCGCCCGGGGCGGGGCGAGCGCCTTCGCCGGGGCATTGGCGAGGTCCCTGCCCCATGTCTCGGCGCGCCAGTCGATCAGCGACATGGCCCCGCTGTGATCCTCGACCAGCGCGGTGCAGCTCTCCACCCAATCGCCGTCGTTGTAATAGGTGATGTCGCCGATCTGGCGGATTTCGGCGGTGTGGATATGGCCACACACCACGCCGTCGACGCCGTGTTCGGCGGCGGCATGCGCCACCGTTTCCTCGAACCGGCCGATGAAATTGACCGCGTTCTTGACCCGGTGCTTGGCATAGGCCGACAGCGACCAGTAAGGCAGGCCGAGCTTGCGCCGTCCGAAGTTCCAGACGCTGTTGGCTTTCAGCAGCGCGGTATAGGCATAGTCGCCGAGGAAGGCGAGCCAGCGGGCATAGAGCACCACGCCGTCGAACTTGTCGCCGTGAAGCACCAGCAGGCGGCGGCCGTCGGCGGTTTCGTGAATGTCCTCCTCGACCATCTCGACGCCGCCAAATTCGAGGCCGACGTAATCGCGGAACGCCTCGTCATGGTTGCCAGGGATGTAGATGACGCGGGTGCCGCGGCGCGCGAACTTCAGGATCGACCGGATCACGTCGTTGTGCGCCGAGGGCCAGTACCAGCCCTTGCGGATCTGCCAGCCGTCGACGATGTCGCCGACCAGATACAGCGTCTCGCATTCGATCGAATGGAGGAAATCGACCAGTTGCGCCGCGCTGCACCCCGGCGTGCCGAGGTGGACGTCGGAGATGAACACGGTGCGATACGAGCGTTTCGGTCCGTCGACCTGATAGGATTGCGGGTCGTTGATCCAGTCCGGTACCTTGCGCGCCAGTGATGTCATCATCGACCGATCGGACTTTTTTGCGACCGGACGAGCTTCCGTCCGGGATATTGTGGTCGTCGTCATCGTTTGCCTCCACGATAGCGGACCGGACCTGCGTCCTTGTTGCCATCGATCTAGCGGCATCGCGCGACACTATTGTTGCGCGGCGATGACGTGCGCTTGCATCAAACTGAAACCTTGGCGACTTCATACCGCCATCGCCGTGTCATCGAAGCGCGTCACCCTTTTTCGTCGGACCGCCGTCTCGGCGCTGACGTGAGGGAATGTACGTTTTGGCTCAGGAATTGAACCGCGTCGGCGTGGCCAGCGCCTATGACCGTTGGGCACCGATCTATGATCTGGTGTTCGGACCGGTATTCCGGCGCGGCCGGCGCGCCGCGATCGACGCCGCCGAGGAAGTGGGCGGGCGCATCCTGGAGGTCGGGGTCGGCACCGGCATCTCGCTGCCGCATTACCGCGCCGACAGCCGGATCACCGGCATCGATATTGCCGACCAGATGCTCGACAAGGCGCGCGACCGGGTGAAGCGGCTGAACCTGACCCAGGTCGAGCGGATCGCGATCGGCGATGCCGAGGCGCTCGACTTTCCTGACGCCTCGTTCGACGTGGTGGTCGCGCAGTACGTCGTGTCGGCGGTGCCGCACCCCGAGCGCGCCTTGAGCGAGTTCCTGCGCGTGGTGCGGCCCGGCGGGCTGATCGTCATCACCACCCGGCTGGGGGCGGAAACCGGGGTGCGATCGAAGATCGAGCGCGCGCTGATGCCCGTCACCAGCCGGCTGGGCTGGCGTACCGATTTCCCGTGGTCGGTCTATGGCGACTGGGCGCTGCGCCATCCGCATGCCGAACTGGTCGAACGCCGCCCGCTCCCGCCGCTCGGCCATTTCTCGCTCGTCTGTTTCCGCCGCACCGCCGACGGACAGGACAATACCCCGACGCTCGCGCACGCCGCGACCGCCTGAACCCCCTTGCACAAGGCTGCTACGATGTCCGGTTTCAAGGAAGCGTTGAAGGAACAGCGGTGGGACGATCACCGCTATTATCACCACAGCATCATCAACCAAGCGCTGCATTTCGTCAGCGCAACGACGTTCCTGATCGCTTATGTGGTGGTGTGGATAGACCCGGCCGTCGCCAGCCTGCTCGGCTGGCTGGTGGCGATGACCGCGCGGCAATCGGGCCATTTCTTCTTCGAGCCCAAGACCTACGATCACCAGAACCAGGCGACGCACGCCCACAAGGAAGAGATCAAGGTCGGCTACAACCTGTTCCGCAAAGTGGTGTTCATGGGACTGTGGGCGGCGACGCCGATCCCGCTGCTGATCGACCCGACGTTCTTCGGCCTGTTCGAGCCGCATGTCGGCTTCGTCGGTTTCCTGCGGCACCTTGCGCTGCTGTGGCTGGGCTTCGCGGTCGGCGGGCTGGTGTTCCGGGTGGTGCAGTTGTTCGTGCAGCGCGACGTGATGACTGGGCTGGTGTGGGCGACGAAGATCATCACCGACCCGTTCAACGACTTCGTGCTGTATCGCAAGGCGCCGGTGCAGTTGTTGAAGGGTGCGCGGATCGATACCGATCTGCAGGAAGCGGCACGGCATTAAGGCGCGCCGGGCAAGGGGGTAGCGCAGCTACTCCCGAGCCGAAGTAGGCGCGCCCGGCCGGCGGCGCGAAAAGCGCTGTTCGACGCCACGGGCTTTGCCCGTGGCGGGCCGGTGGAAGATTGCACTGGGCAGCATTCGCCATCACCGTCCTGCCCACCCCCGCCCGAAGCGCTTGGCGAGGGTTTCCTTCAGCACCGTCCGGCGCAGCAGCTTGTCGGTGGTGCCGGGCGCCGACCACCACCAGCCATCGGCCTGCATCGCGCGCGCCGCCGCGACGAAGCGCGCCACGACGTCGGCGAACGCCGCATCGTCATAGTCGAGGCTGAAGATCAGGCGGCCGGTGCCGACCCAGCTCAGCGCCAGCCCCTCCGCGCGCAGATAATATTGCAGCATCCAGTTGTAGCGCGACGGCACGGTGTAGGTCACGGTCCACACCGTCTGCATGCCCGCCGCGCGTACCGGGAGGTTGGCCGCCGCCATCGCCGCATTAAACTGCGCGATCCGCGCGTCCCAGCGGGTATCGACGCCGTCATACATTGCCTGAACCTGCGGCGAATCGAGGCGATCGAGGAACACGTCCATCGCCCCCATCACATACGGATGCGCGTTGAAGGTGCCGCGCGCGAAACAGATGTCGGCAGGGCGATCGGCGCGGAAGCGGGTCATCAGATCGGCACGGCCGCACAGCACGCCTACGGGTAAGCCGCCGCCCAGCGTTTTGCCATATGTCACCATATCGGGTGCCACGCCGAACGCCTCGGCCATGCCGCCCTTTGCCAAGCGGAAGCCCATGAACACCTCGTCGAAGATCAACACCACGCCGGCCTTGGTGCAGACGTCGCGCAGCCTGACCAGCCAGTCGCGATAGGCGGCGCGATCGAGATGGGCGGCGCGGCTGCTGTCGACCAGCGTGCCGTCGGAGGGTGCGCCCTTGTTGGGGTGGAGCGCCTGCAACGGGTTCACCAGCACGCAGGCGATGTCCTTGCGCGTGGCCAGCACATGGAGGGTGCGCTCGGACATTTCGGCCAGTGTCAGCGTGTTGTCCTGCGGCACCGGGTTGCCGATGCCAGGCTGCACATCGCCCCACCAACCGTGATAGGCCCCGGCGAAGCGCACCACCCGGCGACGACGGGTGTGATAGCGGGCAAGGCGCACCGCCTGCATCACCGCTTCGGTGCCCGACATGTGGAACGACACCTCGTCCATGCCGCTGATCGCCTTCAACCGGGCGACGTTGGCGGTGATGAGCGGGTGGTAGGTGCCGAGCACCGGGCCAAGCGCAGCGACTCGCGCGCTGCCCTCGGCAATGCACGATTTGTAGAAGTCGTGGCCGAACAGGTTGACGCCGTAGGAGCCGGCGAGGTCGTAAAAGACATTGCCGTCGAGGTCGGTGACGGTGACGCCGGCCGAGGATTCGTAGAATGCCCCGGTGGCGAGGCGATCACGGACCAGCGCACTGAACTGGAACGGCACGCGGTAGCGGCCGGTGAATTGCAGGTCAGACAGACCTTCGCGCAGGTCCTTCGTCGCGGCGACGGTTTTGGCGAAACGCTCGGCGTAGAGCGCGGAGAGGCGATCGAAACCGGCGCGGCGCTGTGCGGCGATCTCTGCGGGCACATCGTCGGCGGCGAAGAAGCGCGCGTCGTCATAGTCGTAGAAGGCGACCTGGCGCGCGATCCGCTGGCCCCAGCGGACATGGCCGGTCAGCGAGCCGTGCTTGGCGCGGCTGAGCGCGAGGCGGGTGCGCCCCCTGGTGGCGACGAGGCCGGCGGTGGCGGCGGCGAGAGCGAGAGCGAGCGGCGACATGGCTGACGCGAATATGACCCGATGACGAACTATTGATGACGGCGATGGAACAGACTTCGCCCAACCCGCTCGCCCGGATGATCGCCAGACTGACCGCGATCGAATCGCTCAACTATGCCGCGACGAACTGGCTGCCGCGCCGCACGCTTACGCGGGCGATGGGGCGGTTCAGCAAGATCGAGCAGCCGTGGATTGCCAGGGCATCGATCGCGGTGTGGCGGACGTTCAGCGCGGTCGACCTGTCCGATGCGGCGGAGACGCGCTGGCCCTCGATGCACGCCTGTTTCATCCGGCGGCTGCGGTCGGGCGCGCGGACCTTTGCGGCGAATGCGAATCAGATCGCGTCGCCGTCGGACGGGATTATCGTCGCGAGTGGTCGAATCGAGCGCGACAGCATCGTGCAGGCCAAGGGGCAGCGCTATTCGATTGCCGAACTGACCGGGGGTGAGGGCGAAGCCTATCTCGGCGGGAGCTTCGTGACGCTGCGGCTGACGGCAGGGATGTATCACCGGTTCCATGCGCCGCAGGACGGGACGGTCGACCGGGTGCGTTATTTTCCGGGCGATTGTTTCAACGTGAACCCGCCCGCGCTCAAACGGGTCGAACGGCTGTATTGCCGCAACGAGCGCGCGACGGTGCGGCTACGGCTGGACGATGGCACGCCGGTGTTGCTGGTGCCGGTGGCGGCGATCCTGGTCGCGGCGATCCGGCTGACCTTCCTCGACACGGTAAAGCTGCTGCGCGAGCGGGCGGAGCCGGTGGCGACGTGCGATGCGCGGCTGGAACAGGGCGAAGAGATGGGATGGTTCGAGCATGGCTCGACGATCGTGATGCTGTTGCCCGCGCCGTACCGGCTGGCCGAAGGGGTCGCGACCGGCGACCGGGTGTGGGCGGGGAACGTGCTGTTCGCGCGGGGGTGAGTCACCTTATTGCGCACAATTTCGTCATTCCCGCGCAGGCGGGAATCCATACACGCCGACGCTTGTGCTAGAGTCGTTACGGTAGCGTTTATGGATTCCCGCCTTCGCGGGAATGACGATTATGGGCCGGATAGCGGCGCGACGCGCCGGTCCACGTCAAGGCGTCGGAAAGCGCAGCGTCACGCACAGGCCGGGTTGCGCGTCGGACAGCTCGACGCTGGCGGCCATGCGTTCGGCTGCCGAGCGGACCACCGCCAAACCCAGACCGCTGCCGTCGGGGCCGTCCGCCGGCCCCAGCCGGACGAACCGCTCGAAGGCGCGGGCGCGGTCGGCGGCGGGGATGCCGGGGCCGTCGTCACGGACGATCAGCAGCACCGCATCGGGGGTCAGCGCCAGCGCGATGGTCACGGTGCCGCCGCGCGCGTTGTAGCGGATGCCATTGTCGATCAGGTTGCTCACGATCTCGAACAGCAGCGACCAATAGCCCGCGACGACGAAGCTGCGATCGTCGGCGGCATCGAGTTGCAGGTCGACCCCCGCCTCGATCCCCTGCGCGATGCGGCGCGAAATGACGGCGGTGGCGACCTTGCGCAGATCGACCTGTTCGAACGGGGCGGCGGCACCGGCTTCCTCGGCGCGGGCGAGCGACAGAAGCTGGGTAAGCAGCCGTTCGAGCCGGGTGACGGCATCGCCGATCTCGTCGAGCGCATCGGCCTCGCCGCGCCGGGCGAGTGCGACTTGCAGTTTCAGCACCGACAAGGGCGTGCGCATCTGGTGCGAGGCGTCGGCGGTGAAGCGGCGGGTGGCGGCGGTCGCGGTATCGAGCTGTGCCAGCAGCCGGTCGAAGGCGGTGGCAAGCGGGCGGAGTTCGATGGGCAATGGCCCCGGATCGAGCGGCGAGAGGTCGGGCAGCGCGCGGCCGTCGCGTGCCTCCACCGCGCCGCGCAGGCGGGCGAGCGGGCGCAGGCTCCAGCCGAGTGCCGGGCGCAGCAGCAGCACGGCGATGCCGACCAGCAGCAGCTCGCCGACCAGCAGCGCCACGACCAGCCGCCGGGTAAGCGCGGCGCGGTTGTCGAGCGTTTCGGCCACCTGCACCACCACCGGCTGCGCAATCGCGGGCAGCGCGCGGCGGACCTCGGCGATGCGGATGCGCTGACCGCGATAGGTGGCGAAGCGGAAGCGCGGCACGTCGGTCGTCAGATCGGCAGGATCGGGCGCGGGAAGATCGGCATAGCCGGTGAGCAGATCGCCGCCGACCGCGATACGGTAGTAGACGTTATCGCGCTCGCCGTTCTCCAGCATGCCGAAGGCAGCGGGTGGCAGGTCGAGCGTCACCTCACCGCGTTCGACCTCGACCGTTTCGGCGATCGCACCCAGCGCGCCGCCGAGCACGCGATCGTTGGTGCGGCGCACGACGTCGGCGATGAGCGTCGCGCCGACCAGCGCGACGACGACCGCCACCAGCGCGAGCGGGCCGAGCATGGCGGCGAGCAGGCGCGTGCGCAGCGCGATGGCGCGGGGGGCGGGCATCAGGGGACTATGGCTCCCCTCCCTGACAGGGAGGGGTTGGGGGTGGGTCGGCCGGTTGGTTGGCGTGCGGTCCCTCGCGGGCCGACCCACCCCCGGCCCCTCTCTTCCAGGGAGGGGAGCCATCAGGCATCATCTCCTTCACCCCGCGTCCAGCAGGTAGCCGACGCCGCGCACCGTGCGGATCTGCGGGCCGTCGGGGGCGAGCTTGGTGCGCAGGCGGGTGACGTTCACCTCGATCGCGTTGGGGCCGACCGGTTCGTCATAGCCGAACACTTCGGACAGCAGCAGGTCGCGCGGCACCACCTGTCCGGCGCGGGTGGCGAGTGTGTCGAGCACCGCCCATTCGCGGCGGCGCAAGTCGAGGGTGCGTGTCCCAACCTGCGCGGTGCCGGTCGAGCGGTTCAGGACCAGTGTGCCCACGGTCAGTTCGGGCACCGGATCGCCGCCGCGCCGGCGGCCAAGCGCGCGGACGCGGGCCTCCAGTTCTTCCGGCTCGAAGGGTTTGCGCAGATAATCATCGGCGCCGAGGTCGAGGCCCCGCACCCGGTCGTCGAGCGCATCGCGCGCGGTCAGCATCAGCACCGGCACGCGCTCGCCGCGCCGGCGCATCTCGCGCAGCACGGTGAAGCCATCGATGCCGGGCAGCCCGACGTCGAGGATCGCCAGCGCATAGGGTTCGCCGCCGACCACCTCCAGCGCCTCCTCGCCCGACGCGACATGGTCGACCGCATGGCCGCCGCCGCGCAGCAACGCGGCGATGCTGCGGGCGAGCGCGGCGTCGTCCTCGATCATCAGGATGCGCAAAAATGCCTCGGGGCATGAAAGGTTGCTGACAGCTTCACCACGTATCGCATCATTCCAGCTTATCCGATCCAGAGAAACGGAAAAGCACGAGAGGAACCGGGATGCGCAAGATCCTATTGTCATTGGTGATCGTTGCAGGCGTGGGCGTCCCCGCCGCCGCGCAGCAGCGCCCGACCGGCTATCCCCGTTCCTATGACGCGCTGATCGCCGCCGCGAAGGCCGAGGGCGGCGCGATCGTCTACGGCAATGCCGATACCGCCGAATTGGCGAGCGTGCTGGCGGCGTTCCGCAGCACCTATCCGGGGGTGCGGGTGCGCTATGCCGACCTCAATTCGATCGACATCTATCGCCGGCTTGTCATTGAGACGCGCTCGGGCAAGCGCTCGGCCGACCTTGTCTGGTCGTCGGCGATGGATTTGCAGGTCAAGCTCATCAACGACGGGCTGGCGCAGGCCTATGCCAGCCCCGAGAAGCCCGCGCTGCCACCCACCGCGGTGTGGAAGAACATGGGCTATGGCGTCACCGCCGAGCCGATCGGCATCGTCTACAACCGGCGGCTGATCCCTGACACAAAGATGCCGCGCAGCCATGCCGCGCTGACGCAATTGCTGCGCGCGCGGGCAAAGCTGTTCACCGGGCGGGTCACGACCTTCGATCCGGCGCGCTCGAACGTCGGCTATCTGTATCTGACGCAGGACATGGCGGCGACGCGCGACACGCGCGACCTGCTGGCCGCGATCGCCGCGACGAAGCCGGTGCTGGCGGGCAATACCGAGCCGATGCTGGCGGCGGTGGCAGCAGGGCGGCAGGCGATCGCATATAATGTCATCGGCTCCTATGCGCTGGAACGGGCCAAGAGCGACCGGCGGATCGGCGTGGTGTTCCCCAGCGACTATACGCTCGTCACCTCGCGCATCGCGTTCGTGCCGCGTGCCGCGCGCGCGCCGGCATCGGCCAAGCTGTTCCTCGATTTCCTGCTGTCGCGTCGGGGGCAGAGCCTGCTCGCGCGTGCCAGCCTGTGGCCCGTGCGCACCGACGTACCCGCCCGGCGGCTGCCGCCGGCACAGGCACGGCCGATCCGCGTCGGCCCGCAACTTCTCGTCAATCTCGACCGCATCACCCGCCAGCGCTTCCTGCGTGAATGGCGCAGGGTCCTTACCGGAGCTTCGCAATGAGACATTTCGCTAGTGGCTGCGCCTTCGTCGCGCTGACCGTCGCCACCCCGGCGCTGGCCCAGACGCCGACCCCGGCCGAGCTGGCCGAACTGGTGCGGCAGCAGGCGGCGGAAATCCAGACGCTGCGCGCGCGGCTCGACCGGATCGAGGGGCAGCAGAGCGCCGCCGCGTCCGCGCCGACGACCACGACCGTCCCGACCGCGCAACTGGCGCAACAGGGCGCCGACCCGGCGCTGCTGCTGCCGCAGACCGCCAATACACAGCCGCGCCGCACCGTGCCGTTCGCGCCGCAGCTAGCACCCCCCGGCCCGGCCGACCGCGACGTCACGCAGGCGCAGGCGGCGCGCGACAACCCGTCGGGGCTGACCACCGAATGGGGCGCAGGGCTGCCGGTGTTCCATTCGGCCGATGGCGTCTACACCTTCAAGCCGCGCGGGCGCATCCTCGCCGACGTCAGCTCGACCTTCGGGTCGGACTATGGTGCGCGCAACATCACGACCACCGGCATGCGCGCGCTGCGCCTCGGCCTCGAAGGCGGGGTCGGCACGCATTTCTTCTACCAGTTCGAGATCGATTTCTCCGAAAACGACGTCGATGTCGTCACTGCCTTCATGGGGTGGCGCAACCGGATCGCGCCGGGGATCGATTACGACGTGCGCGCCGGGCACCTGTTCAACGATCGCGGGTTCGAGGGGTCGACGGGGTCGGATTCGACGCCGTTCCTCGAACGCACCACGGTTGCGACCGCGATCATCCCGCAGCGTGGTTTCTATGGCGTGGGCATCATGCCGCGTGTGTTCTGGAAGACGGGCCACGCCTCGCTGACCGTCACCGGCGACCGCATCGACGGGGCACAGGCGGTGGCCGACGGGCGCACCGTGCTGGCGCGCGCGCACTGGAACCCGATCAAGACGCCCGACAGCGTGCTGCATCTGGGCGCGTGGGGCTTCGATGAATCGCTCTCCCCCGCCAACACGTCGCTGACGCGCAACACGGTGATCGGCGGGCGCTTCAACGGGGCGCTGCGCGTGTCGTCGGGGCCGCTGCTGGGCGGGACCGGCACCACCGGCTACGGCCTCGAACTGGGTGGCTACAAGGGGCCGGCGTGGCTGATGGCCGAGGCCGGCCGGCGCGAGGCGCGCACGGTCGCCAATGGCGATTTCGACAGCAAGGCGTGGAGCATCTCGGGCGGGTTCTTCCTGACCGGCGACCTGCCGCCATACAACCCGCGTCTGGGCAGCTTCGGCCAGCCCAAGGTGAAGCGCCCGACGTTCGACGGCGGCCCCGGCGCGATCGAGCTGACCGCGCGCTACGAAAGCCTCGACTATACCGACCTGCTGACCGGCGGCGAGGGCTGGGCCGCGACGCTGGGCGTCAACTGGTATCTCAACAGCTTCACCCGCTTCCAGTTGAACGGCATCCACTGGAACACCGACAACCGCACCGGCGCCTATACCGGCCAGGACAGCGGCCAGACCATCAGCGGCCGCGTGGCCGTCACCTTCTGATCCCCCCACATCCCGGAGACACTGACATGAGCCTCGCCCTGCTTGGCTTCGCGATGGTGGCGGTCTTCATGACCCTCATCATGACGAAGAAGATGACGCCGCTGGTGGCGTTGATCGTCATCCCCACGATGTTCGGCGTCATCGCCGGACAGGCGGCGGGGCTTGGCGACATGATGATCGACGGCATCAAGAACCTCGCGCCCACCGGCGTGATGCTGCTGTTCGCGATCCTGTTCTTCTCGACCATGACCGATACCGGACTGTTCGACCCGCTGGTCGGAAAGCTGATCCGGCTGGTGCATGGCGATCCCTTGCGCATCCTGCTCGGCACGGTCGCGCTGTGCGCGGTCGTCAGCCTCGATGGCGATGGGTCGACGACCTATATCATCACCATCGCCGCGCTGCTGCCGCTGTACAAACGCTATGACATGAACCGGCTGTACCTGTGCTGCCTGTTGATGCTGACCAGCGGCATCATGAACCTGACGCCGTGGGGCGGGCCGACCGCGCGCGCGGCCAGCGCGTTGAAGCTCGATCCGGCCGAGCTGTTCCTGCCGCTGATCCCCGGCATGCTCGTCGGCCTCGGCGCGCTGCTCGCGCTCGCCTTCTGGTTCGGCAAGAAGGAACGCCGTCGCATCGGCCATGTGAAGGCCAACCAGCCGACCGAATTCACCGGCATGGCGGTGTCGCAATATCCCGAGGCGCGCCGGCCGCACCTGATCTGGTTCAATGGCGCGCTCGTCGTGGCGCTGCTGACGCTGCTGGTGTGGGGCATCCTGCCACTATCGGTGCTGATGATGATCGCCTTCGCCATCGCGATGATCGTCAACTATCCGCAGGTCGCCGAACAGAAGGAGCGGATCGCCGCACATGCCGGCAACGTGCTGTCGGTCGTGTCGCTGATCTTCGCCGCCGGCATCTTCACCGGTATCCTGTCGGGCACCGGCATGGTCGAGGCGATGAGTAAGGAAGTCGTCGGCTTCATCCCGCCCGCGTTCGGGCCATATATGGCGCCGATCACCGCGCTCCTCTCGCTCCCCTTCACCTTCTTCATCAGCAACGACGCCTTCTACTTCGGCATGTTGCCGATCCTCGCCGAAGCGGGATCGCATTACGGCGTGTCGCCGATGGCGATCGCACGCGCCTCGCTGATGGGGCAGCCGGTCCATCTGCTCAGCCCGCTCGTCCCCTCGACCTATCTGCTGGTCAGCTTGGCCGGCATCGATCTGGCCGATCACCAGAAGTTCACGCTGCTCCCCGCGATCGGGGTGTGCGTGGTGATGACGATCGTCGGCATGATCGCCCTCGCCTTCCCGTTCGTGGCGTAATGAACCGCGACGCCGCCTCGACGACCCTGCGCTTCCTCGCCGCGCTGGCGGTGGGGGGTGCGGGCGGGGCGGCGTTCGATGCGGCCGGTGCGCCGCTGCCGTGGGTGCTGGGATCGATGGCGGCCTGCGCGGTCGCCAGCGTCGCCGGCGCGCCGATCCGGGCGTCGTCGGCGACCAGGCGGCCGATGGCGGCGGTGATCGGGGTGGTGCTGGGGAGCAGCTTCCACCCCGGGCTGTGGGCGCAGGCGCGAGAATGGATCGTGCCGCTGCTGTGCCTGCCGTTCTTCCTCGGCAGCGCGGCGATCCTGTGCGTCACCTATTTCCGGCGGGTGGCGAAGTTCGATCCGGCCACCGCCTATTTCGCGGGGATGCCCGGCGGCATCGCCGAGATGGTGTTGATGGGCGAGACCCACGGCGCGGACGAACGCGCGATCGGGCTGATCCACGGCGCGCGCATATTTCTGGTGGTGTTCACCCTGCCATGGGCGCTGCACCTGATCCGGCCGGGCGAGGCGGCGGTGGCGGCCACGATCGGCGGCGGGGCGTTCACATGGAGCCTGTTGCCATGGGCTTTGGGCTGCATGGGAGTGGGCCTCGTCGTAGGGCGGGCGCTGCGGCTGCCGGCGTGGCACCTGATCGGCCCGCTGGCGGTGAGCGCGGCGGTGCATGTGACCGGCATCAGCGATTTCCGTATCCCCGGCCCCGTGGTCGCCGCCGCGCAGGTCGGCCTCGGCGCGACGATCGGCTGCCGCTTCATCGGGCTGACCCTGCCTGTCCTGCTGCGCACGCTCGCGCTGGCGGCGGGGTCGACCGCGATCCTGCTGGGGCTGACCGCGCTATGGGCCTGCGCCATCGCCTATCTTACCGGGTTCGATCCCGTCCTGCTGACGCTGGGCTATTCGCCCGGCGGGCTGGCGGAGATGAGCATGGTCGCGCTCGGCCTGTCGCTCGAACCCGGGTTCGTCATCGTCCATCACCTGACGCGCGTCGTGCTCGTGCTCGTCGCCGCCCCCCTCGCCTTTCGCCCTGCCCGCTGAGTCTGGAGATACCGGCCATGGAAGCCTCGCTCGTACCTTTGATGCTGCTGCCCGCGATGGGATGCGACGGGAGGCTCTGGGCGCACCAGATCCTCGATCTGGCCGATGTCGCGGCCCCCGAGTTCAACGACTTGTCGCAGGACGACACGCTGGAGGCGATGGCCGCACGCGTGCTGGCCGAAGCGCCGCCGCGCTTCGCGGTCGCCGGGGTCAGTCTGGGCGGCTATGTCGCGATGGAGATGGTGCGGCAGGCGCCCGACCGGGTGGTGCGCATCGCGCTGTTCGGCACGCGCGCGTCGATGGACGTGCGCAGCCGGACGGTGGGCGAACAGGGCATGCTGGCCACTGCGCCGCACGCCGACCCCTCGCTCAGCCCGATCGTCAGCGGTCCGGTGCAGGCGATGGCCGAGCGCGTCGGCACCGCGGTGTTCGAACGCCAGCGGCGCGCGCTGCTCGAACGGCCCGACATCAGCACCGCGATCGGCGCGATTCATGTGCCCACGCTGGTGGCGGTCGGCGACCGCGACCGCATTTGCATGCCCGACGATGCGCGCGCGCTAGCACGGCGCATTCCGCATGCCGAGTTCCGCATCCTGCGCAACTGCGGACACCTCTCCCCGCTCGAACGGCCGGGCGAGGTGACGATGCTGCTGAACGACTGGCTGCACGACCGGCGATCGGTGCGATAATGAATATTTCGGGACGAACCGGCCGAATCGTCCCGAATTCGCACCCCGCGTGTCAGCGTGATACGGATTAACCATAGCAGCGACTTGCGACCGCCTTATGGATACTTGCGATACTAGTTGCGGGGTGCGAAGCGCCGTCCCATCGAATTCATGGGATTAGGTGGCAATGGCGAACGCGACTCCGATCACGCTCGACGGGAATCTGAACGACTGGAACCAGGCGGACCGGATCGACCGTGGGCTGGGCGAGGGCTATGCGATCTATGCCAAGAGCGACGGCGACGCCTTTGCCTTCGCGCTGAAGGCGCCGGGTGTCATCGGTGCGAACACCACTGCGTGGCTCAACACCGATCGTAACGCGACCACCGGGCATCAGGTGTTCGGGTTCGCCGGCGGAGCGGAATACAACGTCAATTTCAACGGCGATGGCACCGTATCGCTCTATACCGGCAAGGCCGGCGAGACGCTGGTGCTCGCCAATCTCGAGGCGGTGTGGTCGGCGGACAAGTCGACCGTCGAGTTCCGCGTGCCCAAGGCGGCGATCGGCAATCCGCAGGCGATCGACACCATCTTCGACGTGAACGACGACGTATTCCTGCCGGGCAATTATTCGTCGACGCCGTTCACGGTGTTCAACGACACCGGCATCGCCGCCGACCCGGCGCACCGCATCGCGATCGTGTGGTCGGAGTCGACCGCCAACGCCTATTTCAGCAAGACCGCCTATTCGCAGTTGTTCATGGCCGCGCAAAGCCAGGCGATGCAGGCAGGCGTGCCGTTCGACGTGCTGACCGAGAGCGATCTGACCAGCCTGTCGACGCTGGCGAAATACGACAGCATCGTCTTTCCGTCGTTCCGCAACGTCGATGCGGGCAAGGCCGACCTGATCGCGCAGACGCTGGAGCAGGCGACCAAGCAGTTCGGCATCGGCCTGGTCGCCGCCGGCGAGTTCATGACCAACGACCAGGCGGGCAACGCGCTGCCCGGCGACAGCTACAGCCGGATGAAGCTGTTGTTCGACGCGACCCGCGTGACCGGCGGCTTCCCCGCCGACGTGACGATCAAGGCGACCGATCCGAACGGCACCGTGCTCGACGGCTATGCCGACGGGCAGGTGGTCCACGAATACAAGGGCGTGGGCTGGAACGCATTCAAGAGCGAGAGCGGCACCGGCCAGACGATCGCGACCGAGACGGTCAACGGCGAAACCTATTCGGCGGCGATCGCGACGCAGACCGGCGGGCGCAACGTCATCTTCTCGTCGGAAGCGGTGATGGCCGACGAGAACATGTTGCAGAAGGCGATCGATTATTCGGTCCACGGCAACGGCCTGTCGGTCGGTCTGCAGATGACGCGGCAGAGCGGCATGTTCGCGTCGCGCGTCGACATGGACCAGAGCCAGGAGCGCGACGAGGTCAACCCGGAAGAGAACGCGCCGGGCATCTACGACAAGCTGATCCCGCTGCTTGCCGACTGGAAGGAAAAATACAACTTCGTCGGCAGCTATTACGTCAACATCGGCAACAGCCCAACGACGGGCCAGTCGACCGACTGGGCGGTATCGCTGCCCTATTACAAAGCGCTGCTCGACATGGGCAACGAGATCGGCACCCACAGCTACACCCATCCGCACGACACCAACGTGCTGACGGCGGAGCAGGTCGCCTATGAATTCGGCCAGAGCCGCGCCGAATTGCAGAAGCAGATCAGCGACTTCATCGGCCGCGATGCCAAGGTGACGGGTGCGGCGGTTCCCGGCGCCCCCGAACAGATCGCCACGTCGCAGGAAATCCTGAAGTACGTGCAATATCTGTCGGGTGGGTATTCGGGCGTCGGCGCGGGCTATCCCAACGCCATCGGGTTCATGAACCCCGACAATGCGAAGTCGGGCCAGGTCTATATCGCGCCGAACACCTCGTTCGACTTCTCGCTGATCGAATTCCAGAAGAAGACCGTCGCCGAAGCGCAGGCGGTGTGGGCCAAGGAATTCAGCACGCTGACCGCCAATGGCGACGCGCCGGTGGTGGTGTGGCCGTGGCATGATTACGGCCCGACGATGTGGTCGGCCGATGGTCAGGCAAGCGCCTATACCCAGGCGATGTTCACCGAATTCGTCGCGATGGCGGCTAAGAGCGGGATCGAATTCGTGACGCTCGCCGACCTTGCGGCGCGGGTGCAGGCGTTCGATCAGGCGCGGATCGTCACCAGCGTGGTCGGCGACACGATCAACGCCACCGTCACCTCGCCGCTCGGCACCGGCGTGTTCGCGCTCGACGTCGACGGACAGAAGGCCGGTCAGGTGATCCAGAGCGTCACCGGCTGGTTTGCGTACAGCGGCGACAAGGTGTTCCTGCCGACCAATGGCGGCAGCTTCGAGATCAAGATGGGCGCGGCGGCCGACGACGTGACCCACATCACCGAACTGCCGATGCGCGCATCGCTGCAATCGGTGACGGGCGACGGCAAGGACATCAGCTTCACCGCCGAGGGCGAGGGCAAGGTCAAGATCGACCTGAAGGCGCCGGGCACCAACTGGATCACGGTCGAGGGCGGCAAGCTCGAATCGCTGATCGGCGAGGTTGCGACGATCGATCTGGGCGCGATCGGCAGCCATGTCGTGAAGGTGCAGCAGATCGCCAACGCCGGCCCGACGATCACGTCGGCTGGTGGCGGCGACTGGGGCCAGATGGCGCTGGCCGAGAACAACACGGTCGTCGGCGCGGTCGTCGCGACCGATCCGAACGTCGCGCAGGGCGACGCGATCCGCTATTCGATCGGCGAAGGCGGCGAGGGCCGGCTGTTCGAGATCGACCCGGTGACGGGCGTGCTGAAGTTCATGAAGGCCCCCGATTTCGAAAATCCGCAGGATTCGAACCGCGACAACATCTATGACGTCACCGTCGTCGCCACCGATGCGCGCGGCGTGGTCGACAAGCAGTTGCTGTGGGTGAGCGTCAACAACGCGGTCGAACAGACCGGCGGGCCGACGATCACGTCGTTCGCGGGCAGCGATGCGGCGTGGATTCCGGTGGTGACGGAGAACACGACCGCCGTCGCGACCATCACCGCGACCGACCCCGATGTGCGCGATGGCGACAGCGTGCGCTATTCGATCGATCCGGGTCGCGAAGGCCACCTGTTCAACATCGATCCGGTAACCGGCGTGGTGACGTTCAAGAACGCGCCCGATTTCGAGAAGCCGCAGGATGCGGACCGCAACAACATCTATGACGTGACCGTCGTCGCGACCGATTCGTTCGGCGCAACCGACAAGCAACTGCTGTACGTCACGGTCAAGAACGTGTTCGAACAGACCGGCGGGCCGACGATCACGTCGTCAGGCGGCGGTGACAACGGCTCGATAAGCGTGAGCGAGAACACGGCGACCGTCGCGACCGTCACCGCGACCGATCCGAACCTCGGCGACGGCGACAGCATCCGCTATTCGATCGCGGCGGGGGGCGAGGGATCGCTGTTCAATATCGATCCGGTGAGCGGCGTGCTGACGTTCAAGACCGCGCCCGATTTCGAGAACCCGCAGGATTCCGACCGCAACAACATCTATGACGTGACCGTCGTCGCGACCGATTCCTACGGCGTCAGCGACAAGCAGTTGCTGTGGGTGTTCGTGAAGGACGTCGTCGGGCTGAACCAGACCGGAACGATCTTTTCCGAAACGATGAACGGCACCAGCGAGCAGGACATGCTCAACGGGAGCTGGGGCAACGACGTGCTGAACGGCCTTGGCGGCAACGACACGCTGATCGGCGGCGACGGGCGCGACACGCTGAACGGCGGCGATGGCAACGACACGCTGATCGGCGGCGACGACCGCGACGTCATGACCGGTGGTGCCGGTGCCGACGTGTTCCGGTTCGAGCGTAGCGGCGATACGCTGACGTCGTCGTCACTGCGCGATGTCATCACCGATTTCCGTTCGGGCGAGGACAAGATCGACCTGTCGGCGATCGACGCCAACACGTCGTCGTTGGCGCGCGGCGATCAGGCGTTCAGCCTGCTCGGCAACGCCGGCGCGAAGTTCACCGGCGCGGCGCAGTTGCGCTTCAGCTTCCAGATGATCGACGGCAAGGAATATACCGTCGTCGAGGGCAATACCGGGGTCGGCAGCGTCGCCGACTTCTCGATCGCGCTGCTCGGCCACCACAATCTGACCGCCAACGACTTCTTCCTGTAAGAGACTGTTACGAAACCCCGGCTATGGCCGGGGTAGAGGACGGTCATGGCGGGTATCGGGTTTCAACTGGCGCGGGTGGCGCGCGAAGGCGGGGTCGGCGGGATCGCCGGCGCCGCCGTGCATGGCGCGATCATCAGTTCGGGACCGTGGCTCATCACCGCGGGCGCGATGATCCTGCTCGAACGCTGGGCGGCGCATCACCTCTCCGGTGAGGCCGCGCATGTCGTGCAGACGGTGCTGATCTATGCGTTCAGCCTGTCGGCGCTGGCCGCCGCCCCGATCGGCCTCGTCGCGACCCGGCTGGTCGCCGACCGCATCTTCGCGCGCGACGCGGCGGCGATTCCCGGTATCCTGCTGGTCGCGCTGGCGGCGGGGGGTACGATCGGGCTGGTGGTGGGCATCATCCTGTTCGCGCTGCTCGCGGAATTGTCGCTGTGGCCGGCGCTGTTGTCGGCGGTGACGCTGGCGTGGCTGACGCAGATCTGGATCGCGGCACCGATGCTGACGACGCTCAACCGGTTCCGCGCGGTGCCCGCCGCCTATCTGCTCGGCATATCGCTGTCGACCGGGGTCCTGCTGCTCGTGCCGCATGCCGGGCTGACGAGCGTGCTGGCGGTGGTGACGCTGGGGATCGGCACGACACTGGGCGCGATCCTGTTGCTGTTGCGCCGCCATTTCGCGGGCGATCCGGTGCTGCCCTCGCCGCAAGCGATGCCACGACGGCTGGCGACGATCATCGCGCTGGCCGGGGTCGCCGGGGTCGCGGCGATCTGGATCGACAAATGGATCCTGTGGTTCGGTCCTGAAAGTGGTTGGGCGCTGGGGCTGTTGCGGCTCAATCCGATCAACGACGAGGGCAGTTTCCTCGGCCTGCTGACGATCGTGCCGGGGCTCACGCTGCTGCTGATCGTCACCGAAACGCGGTTTGACCGGGCGTTCGGCAGCATGCTGGCGCGCTGCACCGGCACGTCGACGATGGAGCGGATCGAGGAAGCGCGCGGCGACGTGGTGCGCACGATGATCGACGGTATCCGCCTGCTGGTGCTGGTGCAGTTGCTGGTCGCGGCGCTGGCATGGGTGCTGGCGGTGCCGCTGTTCGACCTGATCGGCGCGGACATGCGCGCGATCTTCGCATTTCGCCAGACTTCGGCGGGGGTCGTGTTCCACCTGATCGCGATCGCGACCACGGTGGTGCTCGCCTATTACGACCTGTTCGGGCGCATCCTGGCGACATGGACCGCCTTTGCGATCGGCAGCGCGATCGCTACCTGGGCGCAGTTCGATGCGGGGTTCGCGGCGTTCGGCTGGGGCTATATGGCGGGCGCGGTGGTCGGGGCGTCGGTCGGCATCGCGCTGGTCGCGGAGGCGAGCGTGAACCTGACGTACCTGTTGTTCGTCGGTAACAATCCCGCGGTCGTCGGGCACGGAGGGCGTTGGTTGTGACGATGATCGGACGGCGGCGGCTGATGACGCTGGGCGCGGGCGCCATGGCGCTGACCGTGGCGCTGCGCCGTCGCGCCGAAGGCAGTCCGCCCGCGACGCTGCGCTGGGCGGTCGATTACGGCGCGGCGAGCGTGCCCGCCGTGGCGCAGGGCTATGGCCTGCTCGTCCTGGAGCCGCATCACGCCCGGCCGATCGCGCCGCTGCGCGGGCCGGGGTCGAAGCTGCTCGGCTATGTCAGCTTCGGCGAGGTCGAGCGGCAGCGCCCCTATTTCGCCGCGCTGGACAAGGCCGGCGCACTCGGCAAGCCCAACCCGCACTGGCCCGACGCGCGCTTCGTCGACCTGCGCCATCCGGCGTGGACGAACGCGGTGATCGATACGATCGTGCCCGCGATATTGGCCAAGGGCTATGACGGAATCTTCATCGATACGATGGATAACGCCGAGGCAATGGAACGGCAGGACCCGATCAGGAACAAGGCCATGGTGCAGGCAGGGGCCGCGCTGATCGCCGCCGTGCGCGCGCGGTTTCCCGCGATTCGCATCATGCTGAACCGGGGCTATGCCCTGCTCGATTCGGTCGCGCCGAGCATCGACCATGTGCTGGGCGAGGCGATGGCGACGCGGTGGAACTTCACGACCAAGGCGTATGAAACCCTGTCGGAGAGCGACTGGCAGTGGCAGGCCGACCGGCTCCGGCGTGCCGCCGCGATCAATCCCCGGCTGGCGCTGCATACGCTCGATTACTGGGACCCCGCCGATCCGACCGCCGTCGCCGCGCTCTATGCCCGCGAACGGGCGGCAGGGTTCCTCCCCTATGTCTCGACGCTGGCGCTCGACCGGTTGTGGCCGGAGCCGGGTAGATGAGGGCGGCACCCGACCGGTGGCTGGCGATCGGCGTGCCGGTGGTCGCGGGGCTGGCGATCCTTGCCGCCGCCGCGCTGCTGCTGCCCGGACCGCTGGAGGTGCTGCATGTCGAACGGCGCGCAAGGCCGCCGATCGTCGTGTCGGTCGCGGTGCCGCCGCCGGCGCGGCCCACGCCGGTGATCCCGCTCGACCGTCCGCCGCCGCTGCCGGCGATCGCCGCGCAGATCGCGACCGCCGATGCCGCGACGCTGGCGGCGCTGACCCAGCGGCTGATCGACGCGGGCGAGAAGGTGACGACGCTGCAGGTCGCCTATGACCTTGCCGCCGCCGGGCGCGGGGCTGTGGCGCTCGCCTATCTGGCGGCGCGGCCCGACGGGGCGAGCGCGGCGAGCTGGCCGCTGAGGATGGACCTGCTGGCGAAGACCGGGCGGAAGGACGAGGCGGCGGCGCTGCTGGCGCGGACGGTCGAGGGACGCGGCGAGGTGCCCGCCCCGGCGATCGTCGCGGCGGCGTACGGCCTCGACCGGCCCGACCTGCTAGTACGCGCGGCGCAGGCCGGGGCGATTCCCCGGCCCGATGCGGCGCTGACGCTCGACCTCGTCCAGCGGCTGGAGCAGCGGAAACGCTACGACCTGATCGCGGTGCTCGACCGGGTCGGCAGCGACTGGCGCGCGAAGGACCCGTGGACCGCGATCCGGGTGGCGCAGGCGCGTGGCGACCGGGCGGGCGCGCTGGCGGCGGCGGGGATGCTGCCGCCCGCGCAGGTCGAGGCGGCGCGCGAGGCGATCCTCGCCCAAGCCGGCGACAAGGCGGGGTTGCGCGCGCAGGTGATGGCGCGTGCCGGGGCGAGCGGGGCCGATCTGCCGATGCTCGCCGAACGGCTGCTGGCGCTCGGCGCGCGCGACGATGCGACCGCGCTGCTGATGCGCGCGTCGGCGACCGGCGGGACCGATCGCGCGGCGGCCCGGCGGCTGCTGTATCTGCTGGGACCCCGGCCCGACGCGCGCGATCTGGCGTGGTTGCGGCAGCGCACGCTGAGCGGCGACGCCGACGAACAGCGGCAATGGCTGGCCGCTTATGCCGAGCGCGACCGTCCTGCCGAGGCGCTGGCGTTCCTTGGCCGCCATCCGCTGGCCGACCGGAACGAGACGTTGCTGACCCGGCTGACGCTGGCCAATGCGGCGGGCGATGGCGCGGGCGCGCGGGGCGTGCTGGCGCGGCTGCTCGACGGGCGGGCGCTGTCGATCGATCAGTTGCGCGCGGCGAGTGCAGCGACCCCGCGCCGCGTCGATCCGGCGCAGGCGGCGGCGCTGGCGCGTGCGCGGATCGTGGCGGGAATCGCCTTCCCCCGCGACCGGATCGATCTGGCGTGGAGTGCGTGGAACGGTGGCGATGCCGCACGGACGATCGCGTTGTTGCGCGACCATCTAGGCGACCATCCGAACGATGTCGCCGCGATCCGGCTGATGGCCGATGCGCAGGCCAAGGCGAACGGCGCAGGCGCGGCGCGGCCGTGGCTGGAACGTGCGCTGGCCGCGACGCCCGAGGCGGGGCGGGCCCGCGCCGAACTGCTCGACCGGCTGGGACGCGGGCGCGAGGCGGTGGCGATGGTCGAAGCACTGCGGGACGCCGATCCCGCCGACCGGACGCTGGCCAATCTTCATGCCCGGCTGCTGATCGCGCAGGGGCAGCCGGGGCGTGCGCGAATGGTGCTGGCACAATGATCTTCCTCGCCCTTCTCGCCGCGCAGGCACCGATGCTGCGCGTGCCCCCCGCCGTGCTGAGCGACGCCCGCGTCGTCGGCGACGGCGCACGGCTGGTGTGGCGGCCGGGCACCGCGATCGCCGCCGAGGCGCGGGATGGCGAACTGGTCGTGCGGTCCGACCAGCCGATCGACGACGCGGCGATCGATGCGTTTCGCGCCGCCGCCGGCAATGCGATCGGCGACCTGCGCTGGAACGACGACAGCCTCGTCCTGCGTCCCGCCGCCGGGTGGGACATGACGTGGAGCGCCAGCGGATCGGCGATTGCGGTCGCCTTTGCCGCGCATGCTGATGACATCGTCGTCGACGCGCCCGACCAGCCGGTCGAACTCGACACGCGGCTGCTGGCGATCGAGGCGGATGTCGCCGCCGGCTATCCGGGACAGGGACGCCGCGCCGCCGAGGCCCTGGCGCACGCCTATCCCGACGATCCGCGCATCGGCCGGATCGTCGCCGACGCGCGCAACGCCGATGGCGACCTGCGCGGCGCGGCCAAGGCGTATCGCAAGATCGGCGCGACCGACCGTACCGCGCGCCGCGCACAGGCGTTCGCGCCCGGTGCCGCCAGCGTTGGCGCGACGCTGCGCAGCGGTGGCGACCTGTCGCAGGTCGAGAGCGCGGCGCGGGCGGATGTGGCGGTCGACGACACGCTGACGCTGGGCGGCGGGGTCCGCGCGGTCGCCAGTCGGGTCGATACGGGCACGCGGCGCGAAAGTTACGTCGACCCGATCGTCGATCTGGCGGCGACCGCGCGGGTGGGCGACGCGACGCGGGTGCAGGCGGTGCTGGCCGGCGCGATCGACAGCGGCGTGACCGGCGGCGGCGTGCGCGTGACCGCCGGCTCCGCCGAGGCGCAGTGGCGCGCCGCGCTGCTGCTGCACCAGCCCGATTATTCGACGGTCGAACAAGCGATCGGCGGCGGGCATCTGTCGCGGATCACCGCCGGTGGTGGCTATCGCATCGCACCGGGGCTGGTCGGGCAAGTGGACGTCGGGGCCAATCGCTATGGCCTCGCCGGCATGGGCGGGGCGAGCGACACGCTGACGCTGGCCGGCGGGCTAGACTATATCGTGCGGCGCGGCGGCATCGCGTTCGGCCTCACCTATCGGCTGGAAGGCGAATATGTCCAGCGGCTGCGCCGGTACGGCGACGGCAGCGCGATCGTCGATCTGGTGAACCGCGAAAATCATACGGTGCAGGGGTTGCTGAGCGGCGCGTTCGGCGAGGCGCAACTGACCGGCCTTGCCGGGTGGACGGTCGATCGCTTCGGCGGCAACGGCCCCAATGCCAGCTTGGGCCTCAACCTGCCGGTCGCGACCGCGTGGCGGATCGAGGCGAGCGGCGGCATCACCTCGATCGCGCGGCCGGGCTTTCCCGGCGAACAGGTGTTCGCGCGCGCGCAGGTCAGCCGCGGGCTGGGGAACGGACGATGACCGCGACCCGGAAACGCATCGGCCGGATCGCCGCCGAACTGGTGGTGGGCTTTGGCGCGCTGATCCTGCTCGACCGGCTGCTCGGCACCGGCGGGGCCTTCGCGAAGGTGCAGCCCAATCCGCTGTGGCTGCCGGTGCTGGTCATGGCGCTGGCCTATGGCACGATGCCCGCATTGGCGGCGGCGGCGATCGCTTCGGCGCTGTGGCTGCTCCATGCCGCGCCGGGCGCGGCGGAGCGCGATTATCTCGACCATCTGTTCCACCTGTCGCTGCCGCCGCTGTTGTGGTTCGTGGCGGCGGTGGCGGTGGGCGAGGTGACGATGCTGCGCACCGCGCGCTACCATCTGCTCGAACGGCGGGCCAGCGTCGCGCGGCGCAACGTCGCGCGGTTGACCGACGCGTTCCACCGCCTCGCCCGCACCAACCGCACACTGCAGGTCGAGGTGGCGACCGACCCGCGCACGCTCGGCCATGTCGTCGCCACCGCAAGCCGGCTGGGTTCGGGCGATCCGGCCGAGCGGCGTGCCGCATTGGCCGCGCTGATCGCGATGGCGGCGCGCAGCGAGGATTTCACCTGCTACCGCTTCGCCGGGACCGAGGCGCGCGCATGGCTGCGCGGGGCCAGCGCGATGACCCGGCCCGAGGTGCTGCCCGACGCGCTGGCGACGCTGGCGCGGCGGCGGCAGGGGCCGATCCATGTCGGCCGGCGCGCCGACCGGGCTGCGCTGGCGGGGATCGGCGTCGTCGCCATTCCGCTGGCGCAGGTGGAAAGCGGGCGGATCGCCGGCTGTCTGGTGATCCACGCCCTGCCGTTCGCCGCACTCAACGCCCATGCGCTGGCGGAGATGGCCGAGATCGGCGGCTGGCTGACCCCGCTCATCACCGTGCGCGAACGGGGCAACGCCACGATGATCCAGCCGTCGGGGCGCGTCGCGTGAGATGGGCGTTGCCGGTGGCGGCGGCGATCGACCTTGGCGTCATCGCGTTCGGCGTGGTCGGCGGCGGCGCAGTGGTGCTGGCGGCACATGCGCTGCTGGTCGCGGTCGGCTATGCCTTGTGGCTGCGCGAGGGGCGGCGGGTCGATTTCGCGTCCGCCATGGCCGGCATCTTCGGGCCGGCGGCGTTGCTGCTGGTCGGCTGGATCGTCGTCCATCTGCCGCGAATCGAGCGTCCGCCGTTGCCGCTGCCCGAACTGGCGGCACGCGCCCGGCCGGGGCAGCGCGGGGCAAGCCTCGCGGTCGCGCGGATGCTCGACGGGCGGGTGCTCCATGCCGAGGCCGACACGCTCCATTCGCTGGTGACGGTGATGCGCCACGGCCATGTCGCCGAGCGCCGCCGCGCGCTGGAGACGGTGGTGCGATCGTTCCAGCCGGCGCTCTCGCCGCTGATCGCGCTGGCGCTGACCGACAGCGACCAGACGATCCGCGCGCTGGCCGCCGCCGCATCGGCACGGGTGGTGCAGAATCTGGCGGTCGGCCGCGCGGCACTGGAGGCCGATGCGGCGAACGGGGAAACCCGCGCGACGCTGATCGCGCTGCTGGCCGATCATGCCCGCGCCAATGTGCTGCTGTCCGATTCGCAGCGCGGGCATCTGCGCGACGATGCGCTGGCCTTGCTGGACGACGACGACGACGCGGACGCGGTGCGGATCGAGGCGCTGTGGGCGGCGGGCGACTATGCCGCGATCGACGCGCTGGTCGCGGCCGCCGACCGGCCGGTCGGCGGCGAGCGCATGGCGCAGGCGAGCGCATGGTGGCGGGACAGCGCGGCGGCATGAGCGACGACATGCGTGACGGGCGCGAGGTCGACATCTGCCTGATCGTCGAGGGGGCCTACCCCTATGTCGTGGGCGGGGTGTCGGGATGGTTGCAGGACCTGATCGCCAACCTGCCCGACATCCGCTTCGCGATCGTGGCGATCAAGCCATCGGCGGCCCCCCTGCCCTTTCAACTGACCCCGCCGCCCAATGTCGTGCAGGTCGTCGAGATCGGCCTCGCCCCCGAAACCGCGATGCCGCGCGGCCTGCCGCGTGCCCATGCGACAGCAATCGCCGACGCGCTGATCGAATTCGTCGCGGTGGGCGGGGCGGCGACGCTCGGCAAGCTGATCGACCTGCTCGACGAGGGCACGCGGCGGCTGACCCCCGGCGATATTCTGGCGCATCCCGCCACCTTCGCCCGGTTGAAGCGTCATTATCAAGCGTTGCTGCCGAAGGCGTCGTTCCACCATTATTTCTGGGCGATGCGCGTGCTGCTCGGGGGATTGCTGGCGGTGCTGACCGCGCCGCTGCCCCGGGCGCAGGCCTATCACACCATCTCGACCGGCTTTGCCGGGCTGCTGGCGGCGCGCGCGGCGCGGGTGACGGGGCGGCCATCGTTCATCACCGAACATGGCATCTATCTGCTCGAACGCCAGATCGAGGTGATGATGGCCGAATGGATCGGCGATCAGGTCGACACGGGACTCGAGATGGACCGCACCGTGCGCGATCTGCGCGACCTGTGGGTGCGTGCCTTCACCAGCTATGCCACCGCCTGCTACGACGCCTGCGATCCGATCGTCGCGCTGTACGGTGAGAACAACGCGGTGCAGCGGCGGCTGGGGGCGGCGGCGGACCGGGTGCGGGTGATCCCCAATGGTATCGACGCGCGCCGCTTCGCGCATCTGGCCGATGCGCGCGATCCCGATCACCCGCTGGTGGCGCTGCTCGGCCGGGTGGTGCCGATCAAGGACATCAAGACCTTCATCCGCGCCTGCGCCATCGCGCACGCCGACAAGCCGCATCTGCGCTTCGTGGTGCTGGGGCCGGAGGACGAGGACCCCGAATATGCCGCCGAATGCACGCGCCTCGTGGCCGACCTGAAACTGGGCGACGTGCTGACCTTCGCCGGGCGCGTGCGGATCGAGGAGTGGATGAACCGCATCGACCTGCTGGTGCTGACCAGCCTGTCCGAAGCGCAGCCGCTCGTCATCCTCGAAGGGGGGGCGTGCGGCATCCCGGTGGTCGCGCCCGATGTCGGCAGTTGCCGCGAGATGATCGAGGGGCGCGGAGCCCATGATCCGGGGCATGGCGGAATCGTCACTCCGCTGGTCAATCCGCAGGCGACGGCGGCGGGCATCTGCGCGATCGCCGGCGAACCGACCGTCCGCTGGGAAATGGGTGAGGCGATGCGGCGGCGGGTGCTGCGCGATTACGACCACCCGACGATCATCGGCGCATACCGCGATCTCTATGCGGAACTGGCCGGGCGCTAACGCCGCCGCCCGGCCGCATGGCGTTCGGCATGGGCGAGCAGCGCGTCGAGGTCCTCGCGGGCGATGTCGAAGCTTTCGTGCATGTCGGCCAGCGCCGCGTCGATGTCGGCGGGGGCAAGCGTGACCGGCAGCGGGGCAGGCATGGCGCGGTGCGGATAGCTGCGCAGCGTCGCGTGGTGCCAGACCATCGCGAGGCTGACGAGCGCAATCGAATTGATGCCGACCGGTGCGAAGGCGAAGGCATAGCCCGCGTCATGCACGCCTGCGCTGCCGATCACGGCGGTCAGCGCCGCCGCGCCGCCGGGGGGATGCAGGCAGCGCAGCAGCGACATCAGCGCGATCGCCGCCCCGACCGCGACCCCGGCCGCGACCTCGACGTTGGGGATCAGGTCGAACGCCGCCACCCCGACCAATGTCGAGAGGATATTGCCGCCGAGCACCGGCCATGGCTGCGCCAGCGGGCTGGCCGGCACCGCGAACACCAGCACGGCGGAGGCCCCCAGCGGCGCGACGATGATCGGCAGATCGGAGCCAAGCGCAGGGAGCCCGGCGCACACCACCATCGTCAGCGCGATGCCGATCCCGGCACCGACACAGGCGATCAGCCGGTGGAGCAGGGTCGCGCCGGGCAGCAACGGTTTGAAGAAGGTCATGGGGCCGCCGCCTAGCGGGGGAAGCCCCGGAGCGGCAACGAGTTTTGCTATCCGGTCACGCCGCTGTCGTTGAGGTCGGCGATCACCGGATTGGGCAGCAGCGGCAGCGCGGTGCCGAGCGGCCCTTGCGGCGGCGGTGCGGTGGCGGGACGCAGGACCGGGTCGGTCGCGACCGGCAGAGGCGGTTGGGGCACGAAGGCGCTGCCGGGCATCTGCGCGCGGTCGATCGCCGCCAGCACCGGGTCGAGCGGGCCGATCACCGCCCGCCGCGCCTCGCGCGTGTTGGCGGTGGCGTCATAGGTCGGCACCCCCTGCCCCAGCGCCGCCGCCTGCAACCGGCCGAGCGTTGCGAGCAACCGCGCCTGCGCCGAATAGGCCGAATAGGTCGCATTCGTCAGCACCAGTTGCGCGTTCAGCAGCCGCTGTTCCGAATCGAGCACCTCGAAATTCGAGCGGAACCCCTCGGCGAAACCGCGCTGGACGCCGGTCAGCGCTTCCTGCGCCGCGCCGCTCGCGATCCGACCCGATTCGGCGGCGGTCGTCGCGGCGATCGACTGGTTCCACGCATCCTGCGTCTGTGCCAGCGCCTGTCGCCGGGCGCTTTCGATCTCGAAACCCAGCCGTTCGCGATCCGCCTGCGCCGCGCGGATGCGCGATCCGATGACGCCGCCGGCGATCAGCGGCATGGTGAGCGTCACCCCGCCGCTGGCCTGCGCGCCCAGATCGCGCGTCTGGAAACTGCCCGCCGTGCCATAGCCATAGCCGCCCGACAGCGCCACGACCGGCGCGCGTTCGGCGCGTTCGGCGACGACCCGCGCGTCGCCGGCGCGCGCGGCCAGCAACGCCTCGCCGATCGCCGGGCTTTCGCGCTGGGCGATGGCGAAGGCGGCGTCGAGCGAGAGCGGCAGCCCGGTCAGCACCGGCGGTTCGGCGAGCGTGCCCGGCGTCCGCCCGACCACCGTGGCGAAGCGCGCGCGGCTGACCTGAAGATTCGCCTCGCTCTGCGCCAGTTGCGCGCGGATGATCTCGGCCTGCGCACGCGCCTGCGCGATGTCGGTGCGGGTCAGGTCGCCGCCGCGTTCGCGCGCGATCGCCTGCGCGACCTGCCGGCCATAGCTGTCGAGCGAGCGGCGCTGGATCGCCACCAGATCGCTGTCGCGCCGGACCGAGACATAGGAATCGACGACTTCGAACAGGATCGCGTTTTCCACCTGCCGCAGCCGTTCGCGCGCGGCCAGCACCCGTGCCTCGGCGACCGATACCTGCGCGGCGGTGCGCCCGCCGTTCAGCAATATCTGTTGCGCGCTCAAGGTCGCGGCCATCGTGCGGCTGCGGTTGGTGACGAAATCGTCGAGCAGGTTGCGCTGGTCGGCGGAGCGATATTGGAGCGCCATGTTCAGCCCGACGCTGGGCCGGTACGGCGCGCCCGCCTGTACGATCGTCTCGTCGAGGCTGCGCAGTTCGGCGCGCTGGGCATCGAGCGTCGGGTTGGTGCGATAGGCGTCGGCGATCGCTTGAACCAGCGAGTCCTGCGCCTGCGCCGGGGTGGCGAGGACGAAGAGCGCGACGAGCGGAAGGGTGCGGAGATTACCGTTCATGGAGCGACCGTGAAAAAGCTTCGGTGAGCGGATCAAGCATATATTGCAGCGCGGTGCGGGCACGCAGTTTCACCGTTACCTGCACCGGCACGCCGGGGCGGATGCCGGTGTCACGCCCACGCACCGCCTCGATCTCGGCGATCTGGCTGCGCGGCACAGTGATTTCGGCACTGAAATAGCTGCGGCCGCTTGCCTCGTCGCGCAGCGCGTCGGCCGATACGGTGGCGACGGTGCCGAGCAGGATCGGCAGATCGCGTTCGTGCAGCGACAGGAACTTCACCTCCGCCTCACGCCCCGGCACCACCCCGTCAATATCGGTCGGCAGGAATGTGGCGCGGATGACGAGCGGCGCGGCATCGGGCACGATGTCGAGGATCGGCTGCCCCGCCTGGATGACGCCGCCGACCGAGAACACCCGCAGGCCGACGACCCGCCCGCTGACCGGCGCGCGGATTTCGGTGCGCGCCAGTTGCTCGCGCGCCGCCGCCCATTTGGGCAGCGCCTCGTTCAACTGGAACTGGGTATCGCGCAGCAGCCCGGCCGAATCCTCGACATAGCGCCGCCGCGTCTGCACCTGTTCGGCACGCGCCTGGCCGATCTGTTCGCGCGCCGCCGCGACGCGCGAGGCATAGTCGCCATCGGCCCCGTCAAGTTGCTGGATCGACCGTTCGATCGCGCGCACCGTATTGCGCGAGACATAGCCCTGATCGGCCAGCCGCTTCGTGCTGTCGAGCTGTTGCTGGAGCGACTGGCGCTGGCGTTCGGTGGCGCGCGCCTGCGCGGCGAACCCGGTCGATTGCTGCGCGACGCCCGCCGCCTGTTGTTGCAGCACCGCGCCATTGGCAGCGAGCGCCGAGGCGCGGGCGGCGGCCTGCGCGAGTTGCAACGACTTGGCGCGTTCGACCAGCCGCAGGTCGTCGCCGGTCGCGCGGGCGAATTCGGCGGGCCATTGGATCGCGGTCCCGCGCACATCGGCCTCCAGCCGGGCGCGCTGCGCCTGCAGGTCGATGACGCTGGCCGCCAGCGCGCGTTCGGTCGCGGCGACCTCGGCCCCTTCGAGGCGGAAGAGCAGTTCGCCGGCGCGGACATGCTGGCCGTCACGCACGGCCATCGCGCGGACGATGCCGCCGTCGCGGTGCTGCACCGTCTGGCGGTTGCCGGCGACGACGATCTGCCCCTCGCCCGCCGCCGCCGCGTCCAGCCGCGCGAACGCCGCCCAGCCGAGGCCGACGACAAAGAACAGCACGGCGATGACGATGCCGATCCGCACCGCATGGCGCGGCGAATCGTCGAGCGCGAGGTCCTGCGCGATCCGGGCATGGACCGCGTCCTGCCGGCGGTCGGCGGGGATGATCGTGCCGTCCATCAGCGCGCTCCCCCGGCGGCGGCGGGCGGCGGGGCAACGCTTTGCGGCGTGGCAGGACCACGGATCACCCGGTCGCGATCGTCGAACAACTGGATACGCCCGTCCTTGAGCAACAAGATCTTGTCGACCGCCTGCAACAGTCCGGTGCGGTGGGTCGAGACGACGACGGTCGCGCCGCGCGTGCGCAGCGATTCGAGCGTCTGGACCAACCGCGCCTCCCCTTCGCTATCAAGGTGCGCATTAGGTTCGTCTAGGAACAGGATCGCCGGTTCGCCGTACAGCGCGCGGGCCAGCGCCACCGCCTGCCCCTGCCCCGCCGACAGCCCGGCACCGTCGCCCATCGACAGCATCGTGCCATAGCCTTGCGGCAGCCCGAGGATCAGGTGATGCGCGCCCGCGCGGGTCGCGGCGGCAACCACGCGCTCGTCGATTTCGGGACCGTCGCCGGCCAGCACCGCCTGAAACCGCGAGATATTGGCATGGACCGTCGTCGGGAACAGCGACGGCGACTGCGGCATATAGCCCAGATGCCGGCCGAGTTGTTCGCGGTTCCAGTCGGCCAGCGCCGCGCCGTCGATCCGCACCTCGCCGCTTTCGGGCGACAGCGCGCCCGCCAGTGCGCGCAGCAGCGTCGACTTGCCAGCACCACTGGGACCGACCAGCGCGACGATCTCACCCGGCTGGATCGAGAAGGTCAGGTCGGACAGGATTTCACGGTCGCTGTTCGGCGCGCGCACTGTCAGGGCGCGCACGTCGATCCGTCCCTCGGGGGCGGGCAGCGTGGTGGCGGTGGTGCCGGGTTCGGGCAGATCGCAAAAGGCGGTGAGGTTCGCCCATGCCTGTCGCGCGCTGGCCAGCGGTTTCAGCGCGCCCAATATCTGTTCGACCGGCTGCAATGCCCGACCGAGCAGCAGCGAGGCGGCGAAGATCGCCCCGCCCGAAATATCCTGCCGGATGGCGAGCAGCGCGCCCAGCGCCAGCGCGAGCGATTGCAGCAGCAGCCGCAGGAACTTGGTGATCCCCAGAAAGCGCGACTGCATCGCCGCGATCCCCGCCTGCCGTCGCACCAGATCGGCGCGTTCGAGCAGGTGGCGGGTGACGAGCGCATTGCGCATGCCGAGCACCCGCGCGACCTCCGCCATGTGGATCGAGAAATCCTGTTCGCGATTGGCCAGCACCGCGCGGGCATTGGCGTCGCGCATCGCGGTGGCAGTCGCGCGGTCGCTGGCCCATGCCAGCGTGGCGAGGACGATCGAGCTGGCCAGCGCCAGCACGCCGATCCACGGATGCAGCAGGAACGAGATCAGGATGTAGATCGGCGCCCATGGCGCGTCGAACAGCGCGACCATAATCGGCCCGGTCATCGTGCCGCGCAGCGTGTCGAAATCGCGCAGCGCCTGCATCCGCTGGCTGCCCGTCCCCACGTCGCTGCCCATGATGCGCAGCAGGATGCCGGGTGCCGCGCGCCGCTCCAACCGCATTGATGCGCGCAGCAGCAGCCGCATCCGCACCGCGTCGAGCACCGCGAACACGACCAGCGATACCGCGAGGATCAGCGTCAGCAGCAGCAGCGTCGTCTCGCCGCGTGTCGGCACGACCCGGTCATAGACCTGGAGCATGAAGATCGACGGCACAAGATAGAGGATGTTGACCAACCCCGAGAACAGCGCCGCCGCCCACAGGTGACGACGGCACCGCCGCACGGTGTCGTGCAGCAGATTGCCGGAGGAAGCGGACGCGGACAGCGGAACCGGGCGGGACATGGGCGCACCGTGGCGCAAAAAGGTTAAGAGCTGGCTTGCAAACGATGAACGCCGCCATCCCACACGCCGGCTTGTCGAGGCCACGACGCGGACGATAGAAGCGGGCGGTCCGTCCGGGGGAGTTCACCTGTCATGCGCCGTTCGATCCTTGCCCTGCTGCTGGCCAGCAGCATCGCCCTGCCCGCCGCCGCGCAATCCATCGCGCGCGATCCGGGCGATGCCGCCCGCGTGCGTTACGAGGTCGCCTTTCCCGATGCCGCGCACCACCGCGCGCGGATCACCGCGACCTGGACCAATGTCCCCGCCGGGCCGTTGCGCGTGCAGATGGCGCGATCGTCGCCCGGCCGCTACGCGATCCACGAATTCGCCAAGAACGTGTCGGACGTGCGTGCGGTCGACGGGGCCGGCCGGCCGCTGCCGCTGACCCGCAACGACCCCTATGGCTGGAGCGTCGCGGGCCATGACGGCACCGTCACCGTCACCTACACCCTTTATGCCGATCACGGCGACGGCACCTATGCGCAGATCGACCCGAGCCACGCGCATCTCAACATGCCCGCGACGCTGATGTGGGCGAGCGGCTATGATGCGCAGCCGATCCGCGTGCGCTTCGCCGCGCCCGACCCCAAATGGAGGGTCGCGACGCAACTGCCCCCGGTCGCGGGGCGGAGCGACACCTTCTGGGCGCCCAACCTCCAATATCTGATGGACAGCCCGACCGAGCTGTCCGACCATATGGTGCGCGAATGGCGCGAGGGCGGGCAGACCTACCGCCTGGCGCTCCATCATCTGGGCAGCGCGGCGGACATGGACCGCTATACCGAAAAGGCGAAACGGGTCGTGCGCGCCCACATCGCCACTTTCGGTGCGCCCGCGCCCTATGACTTCGGCACCTATACCTTCATCGCCGATTATCTGCCGTGGGCCACCGGCGACGGGATGGAGCATCGCAACTCGACGATCATCACCGACGTGCGCTCGCTGGCGGCGGCGGACGACGAACAGATCGGCACGCTGAGCCATGAATTCTTCCATAGCTGGAACGTCGAGCGTATCCGCCCCGCCGAACTCGAACCGTTCGATTTCACCCGTGCGAACCCGACGCCGTCGCTGTGGCTGGCGGAGGGGTTCACCCAATATTACGGGCCGCTGGCGATCCGCCGCGCGGGGGTGATGAGCGTCGACGACTATCTCGACCAGTTGGGGCCGACGCTGAGCGGCATCGTCACCAGCCCGGCGCGGCTGCCCGCGCGGATCAACGCCTCGCCGCAGGAGATGAGCCTGCGCGCGCCGTTCGTCGATTCGGCGCGCGCGATCGATCCGGTCGATCCGACGATCTTCGTGTCCTACTACCCCTATGGCGCGGTCATCGGCCTCGCGCTCGATCTCGAACTGCGCCAGCGCTTTCCGGGCAAGTCGCTCGACGATTACATGCGGCTGTTGTGGCGGACGCACGGCGCGCCCGAACGGCCGTATCGCCCCAACGATCTGCGGGTGGCGCTCGCCACGCTGACCGGCAACACGGCGTTCGCCGACCGGTTCTTCGCCCAGACGATCCGGGGGAGCGCGCTGCCCGACTTCGCGCCGCTGCTGGCGCAGGCCGGGCTGGTGCTGCGTCCCGTATCGGGCACGCCGGGCTGGATCGGGCGGAGTGCCGCCACCGCCGAGAACGGCGGGGTAACGCTCGCCCAGTCGCCCGCGCCGAACACACCGCTCTATGCCGCAGGAGTCGATCGCGGCGATACCATCGTGGCGCTCGGCACGACGACGATCGGCGACGTCGCCGGATGGACCACCGCGCTGGCGACGCTGCGCCCCGGTGCCGCCGTGCCGATCCGCTATCGCCGGCGCGGCGGACAGGAGATCACCGCGACGCTCACCCCCGCCGCCGATCCGACGCTGGAGATCGTGCGCGGCGAGACGATCGGCCAGACGTTGACCCCGGCGCAGCGCGCGTTCCGCACCGCATGGCTGGGGCAATAGCCACGCGGCTCTGCGCCGACATCGGCGGCACGTCGATCGATCTGGCGGTGGTGGAAGCAGGCGCCGTGATCCGCCACCGCTGGTCGGTGCCCACCCCGCGCGACTGGCCGGGGTTGGTGGCGGCGTTCGCGCAAGGACTGGCCGCGCATCCTTGCGCCGATGTCGCGATCGCCACCGCCGGGCTGGTCGATCCGGCGGACGGCACGATCACCGCCGTGAACGTACCCGCGATCCACGGCCGGCCGCTGGCGCGCGACCTGTCGGCGGCGCTGGGCGTCGCGGTGCGCGCGATCAACGATGCCGATGCGTTCGTGCTGGCCGAAGCGACCGCCGGCGTCGCGCGAGGGCAGGCCCGCGTGTTCGGCATCATCCTCGGCACCGGCGTCGGCGGCGGATTGGTGCAGGACGAGCGGATCGTGTCAGGCGGCGGCGGGATCGGCGGCGAATGGGGCCATGGCGCGGTGCTGCATCCGGTGCCGGGCCATCCGGGCATGGTGCCGGTGTTCCCTTGTGGCTGCGGGTTGGCGGGATGCCTCGACACCATCGGCGGCGCGCGCGGGATCGAGCGGCTCCACCGCTTCCTCCACGGGATCGACGCCACCAGCCTCGCGATCACCGCAGGAGCCGATGCCGGCGATGGTGCCGCGCTGGCGACGGTCGACGCTTGGGCGGCGCTGCTCGGCGGTCCGCTGGCGATGCTGCTCAACACGATCGCCGCGACGATCGTGCCGGTCGGCGGCGGCCTGTCGCGTGCGCCGGCGCTGATCGCCCGGCTCGATACGGCGGTGCGGGCCAATATGCTGCGCCCGGCGACGACGCCGATCGTCGTGCCGGGCGCGCTCGGCACCGATGCGGGGATCATCGGTGCCTATGCGGCGGGGATGGTGGCTTAGCGCCGATAGCCCGGACGGTTGTTGCGATCGTTGCGGTCGATCCGCACCTTGCGCGACAGCACGTCGAAGCGGCGGTCGAGATCGCGGCGCTCCATCTGCGAAAGGCCGTTCGAGCGGCGATAGCGCTGTTCGAGCTGCGCGATCTGGCGGAACTCGCCGCGCAGGTTCACCGCCTCGCGCCGGCTGAGCGCGCCGCTGCGGATGCCCTGGTCGATCCGGCGCTCGATCTGCGCTTGGCGCTGGTTGACCGACTGCCAGCCCTGCGCGGCGGCGGGGAGCGCGGTGGTGGCGATGCCGAGACCGGCGATCAGAAGTGCGATTTTCTTCATGGGGTTCCTCCTCTTGCTGTGAAGCGAAGATAGGAAACCCTTGTCGCAGCGATTTGTCGCAACCGCATGAAAACTGTGTCGAATTGTCGCGGCGCGGGCGAGTTCGTTCAGCTTCGGCCGGATCGACCTTCCGCCGGAACTGCTCCCCTCCATGACAAGGGAAGGGCTGGGGGTGGGTCGGCCTGCGAGGAAAGCCAACCGCTCCACAACCGGCCAACCCACCCCCGACCCCTCCCTTATCAGGGAGGGGAGGAGTCGAACGCCGCTTTGAAGATCGATCCGCCTTACAGTGCGCTGGTCAGCCGGCAGATGTCACCACGAATGTCGCCGTCGCGCGGGGTCGCGCCCTTTGCGTCGAACAGCATGTTGGCCGGCTTGCCACGCGCCATGCGCGGCCATGGCGTCAGCCCTTCGCCCGACGGATCGCCAGTCTTGGCAAAGGCCACCCAATAATCCTGCAGATACACCGGCCCGGCGCGGCGATCGTGAAAGATATAGCCGATCTCGGCGGCATGGGTGGTCGGCCCGGTGCCGCCGTCGCCCGCCAGATCGAACTCATAGCGCCACACCGGCCAGCCGCGCGTGGCGAGCAGGTTCGCCAGCGTTCCCGCCGGACAGCGGAAGGTCGCGTCGGTCGCGATCTGCTGATCGCGGGTGCCGAGCCGCGCGAGCGGGGCCGGATCGGCCGAATCGAGCCGATAGTAGCTGCGCGCGGCATCGGCATTGGCGCCGAACGACAGGTCGACGAAGCCGTCACGCGCGGCGCGGCCACCGGGCAGGTCGAGTTCGATGAGGTTGCTGCCGATAATCACCGGCCGGCGCGGCGCGGTGACGAACAGCTTGTCGGGGCTGTCGGGCAGCACCGCGCCGTCGATCGTGGTGCGCAGATAGAGATAATCGTCGGCGGTCAGCTTCGCGTCGTGCAGCTTCAGATCGGCCGCCAGCAGCGACTGCGCCGAGGCGCGGCGCAGCGCCGCCGTCCCCTGCGTCCCCATCAGCCCGTCGAGCTGGTCGCCGATGCGGAACGCTTCCTTGAGCGGCCGCCACGGCAGGCCGAACCCCGGCGTGCCCGATTCCATCGCCGCCTTGGCGAACAGCCCGCGCGCCAAGGGCGACGCCAGCAGCAGCGACACGTCCTGCGATCCCGCGCTCTCGCCCGCGATGGTGACGTTGTCGGAATCGCCGCCGAACTTGGCGATATTGTCGCGGACCCAGCGCAGCGCGGCGATCTGGTCCATCAGTCCGTAATTGCCGCTACTCCCCTGCGCTTCAGCCGCCAGATCGCGGTGCGGTAGAAAGCCGAGGATGCCGAGGCGATACTGGATGGCCACGACCACCACCCCGCGCGCGACCATCGACGACAGCACCATGCCCTCGGCCGATCCCGCGCGGTTGCTGCCGCCGTGGATCCACACCACCACCGGCGCCTTGCCGGTCATCGCCGGGCTGCCGACGTCGAGCGTCAGGCAATCCTCGCTGGCATAGACATGGTCGCGGTGGTTCCAGCCATAGTCGTTCTGGAGGCAGGCGGGTGCCGCCTGGGTCGTGGTGCGGATGCCGGTCCATTCGACCACCGGCTGCGGCTCGCGCCAGCGATTGGCGGCCAGCGGCGGTGCGGCGAAGGGAATGCCGCGGAACACGGTGCGGTCGGGCAGCACCTGCCCCTCGACGATGCCGCCCGATACCGACACGCGCGGTGGCACCGGCACGGCGGGAGCGGCCACCGGCGGGGTCTGCGCGGCGGCCGGAACCGCCAGCGCGAGCATCACAAACACCGCGCCGACCTTGCCGCCCATCGTACCTTTCCGTCCGATCATCGCCATCTGCCCCATCGTCACCCCGGACCTGTTCCGGGGTCCACCCATCCGCGCACGCCGGCGGATGCGCCATGATCGGCATCGTTTGCCGAACCGTGGACCCCGGAACAAGTCCGGGGTGACGGCTGGAGGTTCGGTTGCCCGACTACTTCGCGCAGGGCAGCTTCACGTCGGGCGACATGCCGAGCGCGACGCGCGCGATGCTGACCGTCATCCGCCCGGTGGTGCTCAGCACGAACGGCGCGTCGACGGTGGCCATGTTGACGTTGCCGGCGAAGCATTTCAGCGGCACGCCGATCGTCTTCCATTCGCCGACCGGCAGCAGCTCCAGCTTGCCGAGCGACACGTCGTTGCCGCCCGCCCCGGTACGGATGCCGAGCTTCACCGGCTGGGCCGGCGCGGCATCGACCCGCATCGTCGCCAGCAGCATCACGTCGCCATTGGTCTGGCGCGTCAGGTCGACCGGCGACTGGGTGCGCAGTTCGATCTCGGCCGGGCCACTGCCGTCGATCTCGAAGCGCCGCGCGCCTTCCTGCACGCCGTGGTCGGTCGCGCTGACCTTCACCCGGCCGCCGCCCGACTGCGCCGGCACGGTGGTGATGCGCGTGTTGCCGCCGGTGCCAGCACCGCCGACCGACAGCGACCACGACGTCGCGGGCAGGCCCTTGTCCATGAATACGCCGCCCGAATCGGTTTCGGTCACGCGCGGGTCCTCGGACAGCACCGGCACGCTCGACCGGGCGGCACCCGACAGGCCATAGCCGAGCGGGAACAGCGTCGGCCCGGTCGCATCAGCCGTCGCCGGCCATGCGAACGACAGCTTGCCGGTGAAGTCGCGCCGCACCTGCCCGTTCTTCTGGCGGAACAGCACGTCGGACACGCCCGCCCCTTCCGATCCGGGGAGCCATGCGACGACGAAGGCGTCGGCGGCGTTGATCGCCGGGTTCACGAACAGCGGACGCCCGGTCAGCATCACCGCGACGACCGGTATCCCTTGCGCCTTTAGCTTCTTCATCGTCTCGATGGGGCCACGCTGTTCGGGGCGCAGTTGCAGCGTTTTGATGTCGCCCTGGAACTCGGCGTATTGCGTCTCGCCGAACACCACGATCGCCACGTCGGGCTTCGCCCCGGTGAAGGTGCCGGCGGGCGACAGGGTGGCGCTGCCGCCCGCTGCCTTCACCGCGCCGTCGATGCCCTTGTAAAGTGAGGTCGCGCCGGGGAAATATTTGGGATCGATGCCGGTCCCCTGCCACGTCAGCGTCCAGCCGCCCGACTGGCGCGCGACGTCGTCGGCACCGTCACCCGCCACCAGCACCCGCGCACCGGGTTTCAGCGGCAGCAACGAGCCGTTGTTCTTGAGCAGCACCAGCGACTTGGCCACCGCCTCGCGCGCGATCGCGCGGTGTTCGGGGCTGCCGAGCTGGGCGTAATCGCCCGACAGCATCCGGGTCGACGGCTTGCCGACGTCGAACAGCCCGGCGCGTAGCTTGACGCGCAGGATGTTGGCGACCGCGTCGTCGAGGCGGCTCATCGGCACCTCGCCCGCCTTCACCTGGGCGACGAGGCTTTCCCACATCGGCTTCCAGCTATCGGGCGCCATATACATGTCGAGCCCGGCGTTGATCGCGCGCGGGCAACTCGCGTTGGTGCAGCCCGCCACCTGGCCATGCGCGTTCCAATCGCTGACGATGAACCCGCCGAAGCCCATCCGCTTCTTCAGCACGTCGGTCATCAGCCCCTTGTGGCCGGTGATCTTCTCGCCGTTCCAGCTCGAGAAGCTGGCCATGACCGTCTGCACCCCGGCGTTGATCGCCGAGACATAGGGCGTGCCGTGAATGTCGCGCAGCGTCGTTTCGGGGATCCTGGCATCGCCCTGATCCTGCCCGCCGAAGGTGCCGCCGTCGGCGAGGAAGTGCTTGGTCGACGCCAGCACATACGGCCCCTTCAACTGATCGGTCGATCCGGGCGCACCCTGCAACCCCTCGATGAACTGGGTAACATAGCTCGCCACCAGCTTCGGGTCGGACGAATAGCCTTCATAGGCGCGGCCCCAGCGAATGTCCTGCGGCACGGTGATCGTGGGGGCGAAGGTCCATTCGATGCCGGTCGCGCGGATTTCCGCCGCCGTCGCCTGCGCGATCCGCCGCATCAGCGCCGGGTCGCGCATCGCGCCCAACCCGACGTTGTGCGGGAACAGCGTCGCGCCGACGATGTTGCTGTGGCCATGGACCGCATCGGTGCCCCAGATCACGGGAATGCCAACGCCGCCGTCGGACTTGTCGACCGACGCCTCGTAGAAACGATCGGCGAGCTTTAGCCATTCGGAGGCAGGCGCGAACTCGTCGTTGTTCGGCGCGGAATTGCCGCCGTTCAGCACCGAACCCAGGTGATAGCGCTTGACGTCGGCGGGGGTCAGGCTGGCAATATCACCCTGGATGACCTGACCGACCTTTTCCTCGACCGTCATCCGCTTGAGCAGATCGGCGATCCGCGCCTCAATCTTCGCGTCGGTCTTGTACGGCCAGTTGGCACGCGGCCAAAGCTCGGGGTGGACCGTCGCGGCGGGGGCCGGGGCCGGCACGGTCTGTGCCGGTGCGGCGGATGCGGCACCCAGCGCGGCCAGCACGGTGCTCAGCAGGAACGTCTTGGCCGGGGTCATCGCATCACTCTCCTAAGCCGCGCCCCCTCATGCCGGTTGCGCGCGTTTCCGCTTCGATCGTCAAAACAGACAGCGTTGTCAACGACGTTATCGGACCGCTTTGGGAACGATCGCATGTTTTCGGATTGATACCGGTAACGCACTGGTCCACCGTGGCCGTCAAACAAGCTGCCCGGGCCGTTCCACGGGTGGAGCCTCCGGGAGATCAGCCAGCGTGACGACGTTCCTTTCCGCCGCGGGTCGCCCCGATCAATGGTGAGCGCGCCGGAACCCATCCGCCTGTCGGGCACGAACCTGGCCCGGGCGGCGGATCATAACCAGCGGATCACGCTGCACGCCATTCGCGTGTCGGGGTCGCTGACCCGCATCGATCTGGCCAACATCACCGGCCTGACGCCGCCGGCCATCGCCAATATCACCCGTCGGCTGCTGAACGAGGGATTGATCGAGGAAGCCGGGCGCCGGCGCGGTGGGCGCGGCCAGCCGCCGGCCAAGCTGGTCGTGAAGCCCGCCGCCTGCTATGCGATCGGCATCAACGTCGACCGCGACCATGTGACGATCGTGTTGGTCGATTTCGCCGGACAGACGCTGGCGCGCGCCAGCCACGACGTCGATTTCGCGCTGCCCGCCGATGTCGCCGCCTTCTACGGCGCGCAGATCGGCACGCTGATCGCCGATGCGGGGATCGATGCCGACCGCATCGTCGGCATCGGCGTGGCCCGTCCCGACGATCTCGGCACCGTCGATCTACCCGGCCGGCCGGCCAGCTATGCCGAATGGGAAAGCGTCGACATGGCCGCGCTGTTCGCCGAACCGGTCGTACTGCCGGTCTTCGTCGAGAACGACGCCGCCGCCGCCGCGATGGGCGAACAGCAACTGGGCCATGGCCAGCACCATGCCAGTTTTTTCTATATTCTGATTTCTTCCGCGCTGGGCGGCGGACTCGTGCTCGACGGGGCCTATTTCCGGGGAGCGAGCGGCCGTTCGGGCGAGATCGGCTTCCTGCTGGGCAGCGATGGTCGCGGCGGACGGGCCCAGATCCAGCACAGCGTATCGCTCTCCGGCCTGTCGCATCCGTTGCGCGCCGCCGGCTTCACCATCGCCGACATGCTGGGCGACCGGGCGGAGGACCCGACGCTGATCGCGATCGTCGACCGCTGGATCGACGAGGCAGTCGACCGGCTGGTCGAACCGTTGGTCGCGATCAACTGCCTCATCAACCCGGCGGCGGTATTCATCGGCGGGCGCCTGCCCGGTGCCCATGTCGATGCGCTGGCGCGGCGGCTGACCGCGCGGCTGACCGCCGAGGCCGACAATATCCCGGCGCTTGCCCCGGTCCGCCGCGCGATGCTGGCCGAGGATGCCCCGGCGGTCGGCGCGGCGATTCTGCCGTTCAGCCATTTCCTGTTGCCGCGCACCAACGCGCTATGGAAAGCAGTCGTCGAAAGCGATTGAACTGAATAAGAATTTCATATTTGCTATTTAAACCAAAGCCTGCGACGGTGTTGGCAACTACCGGACAACAGGGTTTGACGAGGATGACTGTGGCGATGGACCGCGAACCGCGGTCGGGCGGCGACGTATTGCCGTTCGCAGGGGTGGAACTGGGCGGCACTAAATGCGTCTGCACCCTCGCCTACGGACCCGGTGCGATACTGGCGCAGGAAACCGTGCCGACGACCCACCCGGACGAAACGTTGCCCGCGATCGCTGCGGTGCTGGAGCGCTGGTGGTCGACCCATGGCTTCGCCGCGCTGGGCATCGCCAGCTTCGGTCCGGTCGATCTTAACCGCGCCTCGCCGACCTGGGGGCATATCCTCGCCACCACCAAGCCGAACTGGGCGATGGCCGATGTCGCCGGGCGGCTGTCGGCCGGGCTGGACGTGCCGTTCGCGTTCGATACCGACGTCAACGGCGCGGCCTATGCCGAGACGCGCTGGGGATCGGGCAAGGGGCTCACCGACTTCGCCTATGTCACGATCGGCACCGGGGTCGGTGTCGGGTTGCTGGTCAACGGCGCGCCTACGCGCGGGATCGGCCATGCCGAGATCGGCCATCTGCGCGTTCCCCGTCTGGCGCACGACACCTTGCCCAGCGGCTGCCCGTTCCACGACGATTGCGTCGAGGGGCTGGCATCGGGCACCGGCATTAAGGCGGCGCTGGGCGACGTGCATGTCTCGACCATCCCCGACGATCATCCCGTGTGGGACCGGGTCGTCTCGGCGATCGTCGCGATGTGTCATGCGATGGTCGCGACCACCGGACCGCAGCGCATCGCGATCGGCGGCGGGGTGATGAACAAGCAGCCGCACGTGCTGGCCCGGATCGAGCCGGCGCTGCGCGAGAGCATCAACGGCTATCTGCCGCTGCCCGAGGGCGCGCCCTACATCGTCGCCCCGGCACTGGGCGATCAGGCGGGGCCGCTCGGATCGATCGCGCTGGCGCAGGTGGCGCTGGGCGAACGGATCGCAGAACCGGCCTGACCCCGCCGCGCGGCGCTTACCGTGCCATCGACACCCGGTTGCCAGCCCCGGTCACGCTGACGCGCGGCTTACTGCGGTCGGGGGTGCGCCACACCACCTGATTGCTGGCCCCGGTGATGCGGATCGTCGCGCGGGGGGCCAGATCGACGGTGACGCGGTTGCCCGCGCCTTCGATCACCAACGTCCTGCACGCGCCGGTCACGGTCATGATGTTGCTCGCGCCGACGATGGTCGCGCCCTGCCCGCCGCAGTCCATCTCCTGCGTCGCCCCCGCCCCTTCGTACCGGTCCTGCGCGATGGCGGCGGCCAGTGGCAGGGTGGCGGCGGCAAGGACGATAGCGAGTTTCGTGAACGGCATGGCATGTCTCCTTGTCGATGCCGCGACCATGGCCGCGACATCGACAGAGAGACAGCGGTCAAGCGACGATCAGTGCAGGCTCTTCGCCGAAGCGACGTTGCGCACCCCCGTCCGCCCGGCGGCAAGCGCGAAGAGGCACAGCGCGACATAGCAGAGCGCGGGCACCACGAAGGCGACGCCGTGGCTGGTCGCGCCCGATACGATGCCGACGATCAACGGCACGATCGCCCCGCCGACGATCGCGGTGCAGAGCAACCCCGACGTCGCCGCCTCGCTCGCGCTCGACCGTTCCAGCGTCAAGGTGAAGATCACCGGGAACATGATCGAGTTGAACAGCCCGATGGAGATCGCCACGAACCCGGCGGTGATCCCGCCGACCGCCGCGACATACAGGCACATCGCCACCGCGACGGCAGTGAACAGCGCGAGCAGCTTGTACGCTTTCACCTTCGACAGCAGCACCGATCCGATCGCACGGCCGACCATCGCGCCGAACCAGTAGAAGGCGACCGCCTTGCCCGCTTCCTGGAGCGAGACGCCGGGAACCCCGTCGCTGCCCATCGCGAAGCCGAGCAGCGGCACGCCGAACGCGGCATCGGACATGCCCCACACGCTGTCGGCGTTGAGGAACAGCGCCATTTGCGTCCCGATCGCGACTTCCGCGCCGACATACAGGAAGATTGCGCCCGCGCCGAGCAGCGCCCAGCGCGACGAGAAGGCTTCGGACAGCAGCGTGCCCGCAGACGGAACCTGTGCCGGCGTTGCGGGCACGGCGGCGGAGACGACCCGGCGGCTGAGGAAGAAGAACAGCGCCAGCGCCGCGATCAGCCCGGCGATCCAGAAATAGGCGCGGTCGATGCCGGCCAGCGCCCCGGCGCGGACCGCATCGGTCAGGACCGTGCCGTCCTTCACCTCGACCCCGTCGAGGAACAGCGTGGCCCCGAGCAGCGGCCCGAGGAAGGTGCCGAACGAGTTGAACGTCTGGCTGAGCGTCAGGCGGAAATGGCTGAGCTTCGGATCGCCCAGCGCCGCCGCCAGCGGGTTCGCCGCGACCTGCAGCACGGTGATCCCGGCGGCGAGGATGAACAGGCCGAGCAGCACCAGCGGAAACACCGCCAGATTGGCCGCGACCAGCATCGTCAGGCAGCCGACGACCATGGTGATGAGCGCGAACAGGATCGAAGGCACCGCCTTCAGCCGCGCGAGCAGGATCGCGGCGGGCATCGAGATGAGGCCGTAAGCGAGGAAGAAGGCGGTGGCGGCGAACTGCGCCTCGAAATCGGTGAGGGTGAAGATGCCCTTCACCGCCGCGACCAACGGATCGATCAGCGAGGTGATGAACCCCCACGCGAAGAACAATGTGGTGACGGCGGCGAACGCCAGTCCCGTGGTGGTGGCGTTACCCGCCCGTTTTTCGACCAACCGGCCTCTCCCCTTGTCCGACAAATTCGGCTATTTGTTTATCATATTGCCAGTCGCGGCGGGGCGATAGGGGTTACGTGCGCGTGTCCAGCATCGCCACGATCGCCGCCGCCAGCGCGGACAGCGTGTCGTCGCGCGCACCCATCACGACGATGCGGTCGCCCGGCCGCGCCTGCGCCGCCAGATGCGCGGCGGCGGCGGCGCGATCGGGGATGTAGCGGGCCGGGGTGCCGGTGACGGCCAGATCGGCGACGATGTCGGCGCTGGTCACGTCACGGCTGACGGTGCCGCCGCGATAGACCGGATCGGGCAGCACCAGCAGGTCGTCGCCCTGCAACCGCGCGGCGAACATCGCCACCAGTTCGCGGCGCATGACCTTGAGCGGACCATAGCCATGCGGCTGGAACAGCAGCAGCAGCCGGCCGGGATGCGCGCGCAGCGTGGCGATGGTCGCGGCGATCTTGTCGGGGTTGTGGCCGAAGTCGTCGATGACGGTTACGCCACCTGCGGTGCCGACCAGCTCGAAGCGGCGCTTGAGCCCGGTGAAGCCGGCGATCGCGGCGATCGCCCCTTCGATCGGTACGCCGGCGGCAACGACCGCGCCGATCGCGGCCAGCGCGTTCGCGACATTGTGCGCGCCGGGAACCGCCAGATGGACGTCGTGCGAGCGATCTCCGACCCGCAGCGTGAAGTCGACCGAGGCCGAAAGTTTACAAAGTTTACACCCGATCATGTCCGCCGGGGCATCGATCGCGAAGGTCGTCCGGCGGCTTTCCGGCACTTCCATCGCCAGTGCGGCGGCTTCGGCATCACCGACGTTGACGATCGTATGCCCGGCGCGCGCCGCGAAGCCGCCGAAGAGAGTGCGCAGCTCCTCCAGCGACTTGTGATCGAGGCTGACGTTGTTCAGCACCGCGATGCGCGGACGATAGAAGGCGATCGATCCGTCGCTTTCGTCCACCTCGCTGACGAAGGCATCGCCCGTGCCCACCAGCGCGCTGGCGAAGGGGCGGTCGGGCGCGATGAAATTCTTCATCACCGCACCGTTCATCACGGTCGGGTCGCGGCCCACGGCATGGAGGATATGGCCGATCATGCCGGTCACGGTCGATTTGCCGCTGGTGCCCGCCACCCCGATGGGCAAGGCCGCCGCGTTGAACAGTTCGGCGAGCAGCTCGGCGCGGCCCATCCGCCGTGCCCCGACCGCCACGGCGGCGACGATGTCGGCGACGGTCGGCTCGATCGCGGCGGAGGCCACGACGATCTGGTCGGCCGACACGATGCCGCTGCCGTCCTGGGGGAACAGCGCGATACCGGCGGCGCGCAGCGAGTCGAACTTCGCGGGCAGGCTGTCGGTATCGAGGCTGCGGTCCGACCCGGCGACCGTCGCACCGCGCCCGGCGAGGATCATCGCGAGGGGCAGCATGCCCGAACCGCCGATGCCGACGAGGAAGAAGGATTTGCCGTGGAGCATCCCCCGGCGCTATCGCCCCAAATCCAACCTTGCAAGCGGGACCGGGACATGCGGATCGGAGTGGTGGCGCCCGCGCGGCGGGTGGACGAGGGTGCGATGGCGCGCACTTTGGGGTTTGCCGCCCTCACCTACCCCGCCCTCGACCTTGTGGTGCATCCGCAATGCTTCCTCGACGCCGGGCATTTCGCGGGCACCGACGAACAGCGCGCCGCCGCATTTCTGGAATTCGCCAACGATCCCGGGTTCGACGCGATCTGGTTCGCGCGCGGCGGATACGGGTCGAACCGCATCCTGTCCGCCGTGATCCCGCACCTCAACCGCGCGGCGGCGGCCAAGGCCTATGTCGGCTTCTCCGACATGGGTTTCCTGCTCGGCGCGCTTTATGCCCGGCGGATCGGACGGCCGACTCACGGGCCGATGGCGGGACAGGTCGGCAAGGCCGGCGGCACCAACAGCGCCGCGCGCACGCTGGCATGGCTGGTCGACGGCGACCGGCGGGTGCTCGCCCCCGAGCTGGACGGGCGGCCGACGGTGGCGTTCAACCTCGTCATCCTGTGCGCGCTGATCGGGACGCCGTGGCTCCCCGACCTGACCGACCATGTCGTGATGGTCGAAGAGGTGGGCGAGGATCTATACCGGCTCGACCGGCTGTTCTTCCAGCTTGCCGCCGCGACGCAGTTGCAGGGGATCGCCGGGTTGCGGCTGGGCGCGGTGACGGACCGCAGCCCCGAGGATACCGAGTTCGGCGAGAGCGAGGAGGCGATCGTCACCCGCTGGGCACGGGCGATGGGCGTGCCGTATCTGGGGCGCGCGACGATCGGCCATTATGCTGAGAACCGGGTGGTCCCGTTCGGGGTGGCTTGAGAGCGGACGCTAAAAAGGTCGGTTCACGCGGAGGCGCGGAGGCGCAGAGCGGTTCCGGTCGGAACGGCTGATGCCTGTCCGGCGAAGCGTCCCGTTTGCCGGGTAACAAAGGAAAGCCGCTGGCGCGGCAAGCGCCCCCTTCTCTCCGCGCCTCTGCGCCTTTGCGCGAAAACCCCTTCTTCCTGGTCGAGCGCATCCGCACTCGACCTCATACCGATCAAACCGCCGACCCAGTCGCGAACGCAACGCCTCCGCCTCTCCGCGCCTTCGCGTGAATCAACAAGAAGCGAACGAAACCGACGGGTGGCTCTACTCCCCGAAGGTCCGCGGCGCAGGCGATACCGTCACCGCGCCGCCCGTCCGCACCTCCTGCACCTCCAGCGCGCGTTCGGCCACGCCGTCGCGACCAAAGCGGAACGCGCCGTCCAGCCCCGCAAACCCGTCCTCGCCGCGCAGGCGGGATTCGGGAAAATCGCGGCCGATCGGCCAGTCGCGCGCGATGCGGATGGTCAACAGCACCGAATCATAGCCGAGGCTCGACAGGCGGTAGGGCGCGGCGTTGAAGCGCGCGCGATATTTGGTGGCGAACTGGCGATAGAGCGCGTTCGAGACGCTGGCATACCATGCGCCGTTCAGCGCCGGCATCGACCCCAGCCCGGTTTCGGTGTTCCACAATTCGGTGCCGAGCACGCGCGCGCCCTTGCTCGTGCCCCGGCGGATCGCGGGGACGGCCACGGCGGCGGTGCCGGCCTGGTCGGCGATGAGGACCGCTTCATAGGGCGAGGTGCGCGACAGGCGGGTGACGGCGGCGGCCACCTGCCCCTGCCCCCGGTCATAGGTCTGGAGCGAGACGACCTGCCCGCCGGCCTGTTCGACCGCGCGCAGGAAGCTGGTCGAGGCGCGCTGACCATAGACGCCGGCGGGCACCAGCCCGGCAAAGCGGGTGATGCCGCTGCTGCGCGCATAGCCGACCACCCGGTCGATCGATTGCGCCGGGGTGTAGCCGAGCAGATACGCGCCGTTCCCCGCGACCGACACGTCGTTGGAATAGCTGATGACCGGCACCTTCGCGCCGCGCGCGATGGGCGCCACCGCGCGGACATCGTCGGCGAGCAGGGGTCCCAGGATCAGGCGGTTGCCCTCGGCGATGGCGCGCTGTGCGGCGGCGGCGGCGCCGGTCGCGGTGTCATAGGTGGTGATCCGCACCCGCTCGCTGCGCGAATCGAGCAGCGCGAGCTGCGTCGCATTGGCGATCGAGCGACCGACGCCGCCGTTGGGGCCGGTGAGCGGCACGAGCAGCGCGACGCGGTGGCGCTGGGTATCGATCGGGATGCCGCCGGTGATCGGGTCGGATCGGGTCGGCTGCGGCCGGGTGGGCGCCGGCGGGGCCTGCTCCACCGGCCCCTTGGGCACGATGCCGGTACAGGCGGACAGCAGGGCGGCGCCAAGCACCGCAAACCCCCGCGCGAGATGGTGACGCCATTGCGGGCGGGCGGTGGTGTCTGCCATGGGGTATCCTGATGACCGAGAAACTTGCCCCCGGCCTCTACATCGTCGCGACCCCGATCGGCAATCTCGCAGACCTCAGTCCGCGTGCCGCCGACATCCTGTCGCGCGCCGAAGTGATCGCGGTGGAGGACAGCCGCGTCACCGCCGGCCTGCTGCGTCATATCGGCGTCAAACGGCCGATGATTCCGTATCACGACCATAATGCCGAGGGGATGCGCCCCGGGCTGATCGCACGGATGGCGTCGGAAGCGGTGGCGCTGGTGTCCGACGCCGGCACGCCGCTGATCTCCGATCCGGGGTACAAATTGGTGCGCGATGCGCGCGCGGCGGGCCATGCGGTGGTGACGATCCCGGGGCCGTGCGCGGCGGTGGCGGCGCTGACGCTGGCGGGGCTGCCGACCGACCGGTTCCTGTTCGCCGGCTTCCTGCCGCCCAAGGCGCATGCCCGCGCCGAGGCAATCGCCGAGATCGCCGGCGTGCGCGCGACGCTGGTGTTCTATGAGAGCGGACCCCGGTTGGCCGCCACGCTCGCCGCGCTGGCGCAGGGGCTGGGCGAGCGCGAGGCCGGAGTCGCGCGCGAGATCACCAAGCGGTTCGAGGAATGCGTGACGGGGACGCTGTCGGTGCTGGCCGAACGCTATGCCGATGCGCCGCCCAAGGGCGAGATCGTGATCGTCGTCGCGCCGCCGGGCGCGCCGCCGCCCGCGACGGCCGAGGATGGCGAGGCGGCGCTGCGCGAGGCGCTGACCCGGTTGCCCGCGTCGAAGGCAGCGGGGGAAGTGGCGAAGGCGTTGGGGCTCGACCGCAAGGCGCTGTACGCGCGGGCGCTGGCGATGAAGGGCGAGTGACGCGCACCCGCGCCTCGCGCGTGGCGGCGGATGCGGCCGGGCGGCGCGGCGAACGGCTGGCGGGATGGTGGCTGCGGCTGAAAGGCTGGGAAATCGTCGGCCGGCGGGTGAAGACCAAGGTGGGCGAGGTCGATTTGATCGCACGGCGCGGCGGGCTGATCGCGTTCGTCGAGGTGAAGTTGCGGGCGAGCGCCGCCGGGCTGGACATGGCGATCGACGAACGCCGGCTGGCGCGGGTCGCGGCTGCGGCGGAAGTGCTGATGCCGCGCTATGCGGCGGGTGGCGAGGACGTGCGGATCGACGTGATCCTGATCGCCAAGGGGGCGGGAGTGCGGCATATCGAGAATGCGTGGGTGGGGTATTGAGGGGGCCTAACCCATCGACATGGAAGCGTCGCCCCAGCGAAGGCTGGGGCCTCAGGCGGTTCCTGCCTCGACCTGTCACTATGAGATCCCAGCCTTCGCTGGGATGACGTCCGGTTCTACGAGGACCGATCTGTCCGGCGCGTCAGAACTTCAGCTTCAGCCGCATCCATGTTTGTGCCGCCTGCCGGCATCGTAGCCTGAGCGGGGTCGACATTCAGCAGATGCTACACCTTTTCGTCGTTCCCGCGCAGGCGGCAACCCATAGACGCAACGAGATAGGTTCGATCACCGGCGTCGGCGTGTATGGATCCCCGCCTGCGCGGGGATGACGCGAGGGGTTCGAGGGCAGATTTCCCCTGCCAAGGCTGAATGCCGATCCGGCCTAGCGATCAGCCGTCGTCCGTGAAACCACGCCGTTGGACAATGCTGACGACGAATAGTGCGCCAGCGATCAGGTATAACGGGAACGACCACCCGCTTCGCTCCGGCACAAAAATCACGATCGCTATCGCGACGCTGAAAGCCGACCATCCGACGAAATCGGCATAAGGTGCGATCCGGGACATCCGGGAATGCTAATCGAACAGATGCTTGCTGGAAAGGACGTTATCGGGCGTCAACCGTCGCTACGGTCCTCGTCATCCCGTCGTATCAGCCTGCTCCCTACCCGAACCCCGGCACCTCGGGCGGGATCGCCGCGTTGCGCCAGCGTTCCACCGGCACCGCCAGCGTTCCCGTCTCGGTCTTGATACGTTCGACCAGCGTCGCGCCCTGCTGCACCGTGCCGCCGATCGTCGCGCGGGTGCGGACCCAGTAATGGCTCGACTGGAAGCCGGTGCCCGCCGGCACGGTCACGTCCTCGCGGGTCAGGTCTTCCTTCGAGAGATAGCCCTGCCGGTTGCGCACCGCGAGCAGCCGCTGGACCTGCGCCGGTTCGAACAGCACGCCGAGCAGTTCGGGGGTCGCCGCGTTGAGGTTGACCGGGGTGTCGCCGGGGAGCGCCGTGACCATCCGCGCCAGCAGCGCCGCCTTGTCGGGCGGCAGGAACGCGGCGAGCGGGCGCAAGTCCTGCACCGGGCCGCGCTCGCGGATGAGGGCGATACCGGCGACTGCCTGTTCGTCGGACAGGCCGGCGGCGCGGGCGATGCGGATGAAGACCAGTTGCGGGATCGGGTCCTCGCCGCGCCGCACCGAATTGACGTTGAAGCGCCCCTGCGCATCGGCGATGGCGAGGTCGAAGCGGCCGCCGTCGATCGCGATGCCATTTTCGCTCAGGGACCCCCACGGTTCGCCGGGATAATCCGCCTCCGCCGCCACCCGCGCGTCGCGTTGCAGCGCGGTCAGCGCCGACAGCTCGCCGCCGCGCACCACCGCCAGCGCGCGCGACGCCTCACGCGAGCGGATCGAGCGGTCGAGCGCCAGTTCCTCGCGGTTTATCATGAGCAGGACGAGTCCGCTGGCGATCGCGACGAACATCAGCACGTTGAGGAGGATCATGCCGCGCTCGCCATCGGCCACCGCGCGGCTCATGACGGCTGCGCCGGGACCGGCAGCGTGACGATACGGCGCAGCACGCCCCCGCCCGTCCCGCCCAGTTGCAGCTCGACCACCACCGCGCGCGGCCATTCGCCCGAGCGGTCGGGCGCGGGCGGCCATGCCGGCAACCAGCCGCCGTCGAAATAGCGCCAGCGCGCGCCCGTCACCTGATCGAGCACCTGTTGCGGCCGGCCGCCGACGATCCGTTCCAGCCGGCCGCCGACGACGCGGTAGGCGACCGGCACCGCCGGCCCGCCGAACCCCGGCGCGGCGCGGGCGAAGCGCACCCCAGCGGCGTCCCCGGCGAGCGGCCCCGGCGCGATCTGGTCGAGGTCGCTCGAAATCACCACCATCGCGCGTTGCAGGTCGGCCACCCGGTCGAGTCGCGCCTCGGTCCGCCCGTCGACGCCGATGACGCTGTCGACCAGCGTCAGCCCCGCCACCGCGATCAGCGCGAACAGGCCGAGCGAGATCATCAGTTCGAGCAGGGTGAAGCCGGCTTGGCTAGGTTCGACAACCGGACCCGCCCCTTCATCGTCACCCCGGACTTGTTCCGGGGTCCACGGTTCCGCGCAAGGAACGATCGCGGCGTTTGCGGGACCGTGGACTCCGGAACAAGTCCGGGGTGACGATAGGCTTACACCTGCTTCGATCATGCCCCGCGGCTCTCGGCCACCTTCTCGTACGCGCCGTTGGTGGCGACGAGGATCGCGAAGTCGCGCGCGCAACTGCCGTCGGCGCGGAAGCGCAGCGGGCCGGTGGTGCAGTCGAACCCCGCCTCGCGCAGCACGCCCTCGCGCGTCATCTGATCGGCCTCGCGCAGAGTCTTCGCGATGCCGGCGGCGTCGTGGCCCAGCGCGGCGATCGCGCCGGGCCGGCCACCGTTGCGCGCGGCGAAGGCGGCGGCGAAGGTCGCGAAGCGCGCCGGATCGGGGCTGGCGATCCATGCCCCCTGCAACGCGGCCAGCACATCGGGGCGATAGTCGAGCGCCTGGACGGTCGCCAGCAACTGCACCCCGCCCTCCCTCGCCCGGCGGGCGGCGGCGAGCGCGGTGTCGCTGCCGCCGGGCACGAACAGCGCATCCGCCTCGCCCACCACCCCGCCCGCCGGCGTGGGAAGGATGATGAGGCCGAGATCGCCCTCCGCGCGCTTCGCCGCCGCGACGCAGGCGCTGCTCCACGGCGTTCCGTCGTCGAGCGCCGCGACGCGACGCACCCCGCGCGACCGGGCATAACCGAGCAGCGCGCCGGTCGCCTGCGCCGGGGTGATGCCCAGCACGAACGCGCCATTTCCCTGCGCGGCGGCATCGTTGGTCAGCGCCACCACCGGCACGCGCGCGCCGACGGCGGCGGCCACCGCGCGCGTCTCGGCGGCGGTGAGCGGCCCCAGCAACAGCGCCGCGCCGTCCTTCACCGCCGCCAGCGCGGCGCGTGCCGCACCGTCGGCGCTGCCGCCGGTATCGATCACGCGCAACGCGGCGGCATCGGTTTCGGCGAGCATCGCCGCGGCGGCTATGCTACGGCCCAGCGCCGCCCGTTCACCGGTGAGCGGCACCAGCAACGCGGCCACGCCCTTCGCCCGGCGCGCCGCCCACAGGGGGGATGCGATCGATGCGGCCGACGACAGCGCAAGGCCCTGTCCCACCAGTTTCAGCGTCGCGCGTCGCGTTGGCATTGCCGGGTCTTTCACGGAGTCAGGCACGGCGGCGTAGTATCGCCTTCGCCACCCTCGGCATAGTCTCGTTCGCGATCGCGATGGTCGCGACGCTGCCTGCCAGCCTGATCGTGCGCAACGTGGCGTGGCGCAGCGGGGTCGGCGGTACGATCTGGCACGGCGAGGTCGGCATCGCCGGGGGCAGCCGGCTGGAATGGCGGTTCGCGCCACTGCGCAGTCTCACCAGTCTGGGCTTCGCGGTCGACTGGACCGCGACCGGCCCCGACACCGATCTGGGCGGACAGGCGATCGCCTGGGGAAGTGGCGTACAGCTCGACAAGGTGGCGGGATCGGCCGATGCCTCGCTGCTTCAGGCGCTGCAACCCGATCTGCCCTTCACCTGCGACGCGACGATGCAGATCGACCTGTCCAAACTATCGACCGCCAGCGGAGCGGCGATGGCCGATGGCCGCGTCGCGATCGATCCGGGCAGTTGCGCGACCAGGGCCGGCATTGCGACGCAGACCCCGGCGCTGCTGCTGACCGCCGAGCATATCGGGCAGGAGACGCGGGTGCGGCTGGCCCCCGACGCGCAACGCCGCCGAACGCTGATGGACGCGACGCTGCGCGAGGACGGCGTGCTGAAATTCCAGATGACCGGCGATGGCGCCGCGACGCTGCCGTTCGTGGGGTTGCCGGCGGGCGCGGCGGTGGAGGGGCGGTTCTAGCGCGGATTGACATCAACGGAATGCCGTCCCTCTCTGCTCCCCTC
>NZ_LMKU01000033.1:566875-572459 GCF_001421635.1 Sphingomonas sp. Leaf25 | reverse complement strand
GGGGGGGGTGGGGGGGGGGTAGTCGGGTTGTGGAGCGCGTATTCCCCCTCGGGCCGACCCACCCCCGGCCCCTCCCTTGTCAGGGAGGGGAGGTGCATAAACCGCCGTCTGGCTGAATGTCGATCGGTCCTGCACCCTCCCGCTGCAACCGCCCCCTACCCGTGCCGCCGTCCGAAGTCCTCGCGGGCGTCGTCCTGCCCCTGTTCGACGATCGAGCGGCGGATGGTGCGGGTGCGGCTGAACAGGTCGAACAGTTCGTCGCCCTTGTCCCAGCGGATCGCGCGTTGCAGCGCCGACAGGTCCTCGGAGAAGCGCTGGAGCATGGTCAGCACCGCGTCCTTGTTGGCGAGGAACACGTCGCGCCACATCGTCGGGTCGGACGCGGCGATGCGGGTGAAGTCGCGGAAACCGCCCGCCGAATATTTGATAACCTCGCTCTGCGTCACCGCCTCCAGATCGCTGGCGGTGCCGACGATGGTATAGGCGATCAGGTGCGGCAGGTGGCTGGTGATCGCCAGCACCAGATCATGGTGCTGCGCGTCCATCATTTCGATGTCCGCCCCGATCCTGCGCCAGAATTCGGCGACGCGCTCGACCGCGAGGGGGTCGGCGTCGGCCGCGGGCGTGAGAATGCACCAGCGCCCCTTGAACAGCGTGGCGAAGCCCGCCTCCGGTCCGCTGCGTTCGGTCCCCGCCACCGGATGCGCGGGGACGATCGCGACGCCGGGCAGGGCCTGCGCCAGCGCGGCGGCGATGCCCGCCTTGCTCGACCCGACGTCGCTGACGACGACGCCGGGGGGCAGGTCGGGCGCGATCTCGGCGGCGACCGGGCCGATCGCGCCGACCGGCACGCACAGGATCACCAGATCGGCATCGATCACCGCCGCGCCGGCATGGTCGCTCACATCGTCGAGCAGCCCCAGCGCGCGCACCGTCTCGCGCGCTTCCGCCGAGGCGTCATGGCCGGTGAGGCGCACGCCCGGCATGTCGGCGCGGACCGCGCGGGCGATCGACGATCCGATCAGCCCCAGCCCGAGGATCGCGACCCGCGCGAACGGCAGCATCAGCCGCCAACGATCTCGCGAAGCGCGGCGGCGACGCCGCGTACCTCCGCTTCGGTGCCGATCGAGATGCGCAGGCCATTGGCGAGGCCCTGTCCGGGCAGCCAACGAGTGATGAAGCCCTTGTCCATCAACCCCTGATAGGCGTCGCCCGCGCTGACCGGTCCATCGAACAGCACCAGCACGAAATTGGCCTTTGATGGCACGGCGCGCAGGCCCGCGTTGCCCAGCGCGGCGATCTCACCTTCGAACCATGTCCGCCACTGGCGGTTGTGCGCGCGGCTGGCCTCGACGAAGCTGGTGTCGCGCACCGCCGCGATCGCCGCCTGCTGTCCGGCGGTCGTCACGTTGAACGGCGCGCGGATGCGGTGCATCGCATCGATCGCCTCCGCCGAGCCATAGCCCCAGCCGATCCGCTCGGCGGCCAGACCGTGGATCTTGGAAAAGGTCCGCGTGACCAGCACGTTCGCCTGCGTCCGGGCGAGGTCGAGGCCGTGGTCGTCCTCGTGATCCTCGAGATATTCGGCATAGGCCTGATCGAGCACCAGCAGGATGTCGGGGCGCAGGGCGGCGTGCAGCCGCGCGATCTCCGCGCGGGGGGAATAGGTGCCGGTGGGATTGTTCGGATTGGCGACGAACACCACGCGCGTCCGGTCGGTCACGCACGCGAGGATCGCATCGACGTCGGTCGCGTGGTCCTTGTCCGGTGCCACCACCGGGGTCGCGCCGACGCGGCGCGTCGCGATCTCATAGACCGCGAAGCCATAGCGCACGAAGATCACCTCGTCGCCGTGGCCGGCATAGGCCCCGGCGGCCAGATGCAGCACCTCGTCCGACCCGGTGCCATAGATGATCCGCGCCGGGTCCAGCCCATGCGCCTGCGCGATCGCCGCACGCAGATCGGCGGCACCGGGATCGGGATAGCGCTCGAGGCTGCGGTCGGCCTGCGCGAAGGCGGCGCGGGCGTGCGGCGAGGTGCCGAGCGGGTTCTCGTTCGACGAGAGTTTCGCCACCTGCCGCCCGTCGTCGGTCTTCGACCGGCCGGGGACATAGGGGGCGATGTCGAGGATCCATGGCTTGGGAGCGGGAGCGTTCATGGCCCCGCCCCCTGCGCCAAGCAGGGCCTGAACGCAAGATCGAGGGATCGGGACCGCTACACCAAGAACACCAAGACCCGTTAACCATCGCCTGCTATGGCCGCTGCAACGCGGGACAAGCGGAACAGGGGCGGCAATGCGGGCGGGCGACACGATCTGGCGGGCGATGCAGGCGGCACGGCGGGCCAACCTGATCGAACAAGGTGCGCCCGCGCCTGTCGCGGCGAGTTGGAGCGCCACCCGGCGCGCGTTGTTGCAAGGGCTGGCGGCGACCGGGCTGGCCGGCATGGCCGTGCCGCTGGCCGCCCGGCAGACCGCGCCCGGCCGCGTCGCGATTCTGGGCGGTGGCCTCGCCGGGCTGACCGCGCTGCACCATCTGCGCGCCGCCGGGGTCGATGCGTGGCTGTACGAGGCGAAGGCGCGGCTGGGCGGGCGGATCCATACCCGTCGCCTGCCCGACGGCGTCGCGTTCGAGCGCGGCGGACAGTTGGTCAATACCGACCATGCCGACATGCACGCGCTCGCCCGCCGCTTCGGCATCGCGCTGATCGACCGCAAGGACACCGCCCATCGCACGATCATCGTCGAGAATGGCGAGAGCGTGTCCGACGCCCGGCTGGCGCGCGCGCTGCGCCCGATCGCGCGGCGGATCGACCTCGACGCCAAGGCGCTGTCGGACGATTTCGAGGGCACCGCGCGCCGGCTCGACCGGCTGTCGATGGCCGCCTATTTCGACCTTCACGCCGCACTGCTGCCCGACCCGTGGGTCCGCCGCCTGCTCGAACAGACCGCGCGCACCGAATATGGTGCCGAGCCCGATCGGGTTTCGGCGATCGGGCTGCTGTTCAACCTGCCCGTCGTCGACGGCGACCGGGTGGAGGTGCTGGGCGGCAGCGACGAACGCTATGTCCTGTCGGGCGGCAGTTCGACGCTGGTCGAGGCGCTGGCCGCGCTCCACGCCGACCGCATCGCCACCGCGCGCGAGGCGATCCGGGTCGAGGCGAATGGCCGGGGCGCGGGCATCGTGTTCCGCGACCTGTCACGCATCGCCTGCGATCATGTCGTGCTGGCGCTTCCCGCCAACGTCGCCCGCCGGATCGAGATCGCCGCCCCCCTGCCCGCGCCATGGCGGCAGTTCCTCGGTTCGATGGAACTGGGCCGCAACGAAAAGCTGCAATGGGCGATGGCGAGCACGCCATGGCGCGCGGAGATCGGCGAGGGTGGCGAACTGTGGTCGGCCGATCCCGCCGCCGCCGCCGCGCAAGGGTGGGACGCGACGGTGCGCGGCGGACCCGAACGCCCGGTGTGGAACTGGTTCTTCGGCGGCGATCAGGCGGCGGGCTTCACCGCCCATGGCGCGCCGCCCGCACCGGGGCAGCTCGACGCGCTGTTCGCCCCCGCGCTGGTGGCGTTGAACGCGCACCGCAGCGCCGACTGGAGCTTCGATCGCACCGGATGGAGCGCCGATCCACTGATCGGCGGGGCCTATGTCAATTATCCGCCGGGGATGCTGACCCGTTTCGCGAAACTGTTGTGGCTGGAGGAAGCCGACGGCCGCGCGACTCAGGTGGCGCGCGCCGGGCGGATCGTGTTCGCGGGCGAGCATCTATCCGATGCCTATCCCGGCTATATGAACGGCGCGGCGCAGACCGGGCGGCTTGCCGCCGCCAGCCTGCTCGGACGGCGGATCGCACCCGACGCGGCTTGAACCGGCCGGCTCGGACCGGTAGCGGCAAGCCCATGGATTCCCGCTTCGGTCCCGATCGCCGCGTCACGCTCGACACCCCCCTCGCGCTCGATGGCGGAGCGATGCTCGACCGGATCGACATCGCCTATGAAACCTATGGCACGCTGAACCCCGCGCGCGACAATGCGGTGCTGATCTGCCACGCGCTGACCGGCGACCATCATGTCGCCTCGGCGCACCCGCGCACCGGCAAGCCCGGCTGGTGGTCGCGAATGATTGGGCCGGGCAAGCCGATCGATCTGGATAAACAGTTCGTCATCTGCTCGAACGTGCTGGGCAGTTGCATGGGATCGTCGGGTCCCGCCAGCATCGATCCCGCGACCGGCCGCCCCTATGCGATGCGCTTTCCGGTGCTGACCATCCGCGACATGGTGCGTGCGCAGGGGATGCTGCTCGACCATCTCGGCATCGAACGCCTCCGCGCGGTGGTCGGCGGGTCGATGGGCGGCATGCAGGCGCTGTCATGGGGCGCGACGCTGCCCGACCGGGTCGAGGCGGTGGTGGTGATCGCCTCGACCGCGCGGCATTCGGCGCAGAACATCGCGTTCCACGAGGTCGGGCGGCAGGCGATCATGGCCGATCCCAACTGGGCCGGCGGCGAATATTACGACGGCGCGGCCCCGTCGGCCGGCCTGTCGGTCGCGCGGATGGCGGCGCACATCACCTATCTGTCCGAAGCGGGCCTGACCGCCAAGTTCGGCCGCAAGTTGCAGGCGCGCGCCGACGGACAGGCGGGGTCCAAGACGTTCGGCTTCGATGCCGATTTCCAGGTCGAAAGCTATCTGCGGCATCAGGGCCTTGCCTTCACCGACCGGTTCGATGCCAATTCCTATCTCTACATCACCCGCGCGCTCGATTATTTCGATCTGGCCGAGGAACATGGCGGCATTCTCGCCAACGCCTTTCGCGCGACGAAAGCGCGGTTCTGCATCGTCAGCTACGATACCGACTGGCTTTATCCGACGGCGGAGTCGCGCAGCATCGTCCATGCGCTCAACGCCGCCGGCGCGCCCGCCAGCTTCGTCGAGCTGTCGTCGCCGTTCGGCCATGATGCGTTCCTGCTCGAATCGCCCGATCTCGACCGGGTGATGCGCGGCTTTCTGGAGGCGCGGGCATGACGCTTCGCCCCGATCTGGCGATTATCGCGGCCCATGTCGCGCCGGGATCGCGCGTGCTCGACGTCGGCTGCGGCGACGGGCAGTTGATGGCGGCGCTGCGCGACACGCGCGGCGTCGATGCGCGCGGGCTGGAGATCGACGCGCGCAACGTCGCCGATGCGATGGCCAAGGGGCTGTCGGTGATGCAGGGCGACGCCGACAGCGACCTCGCCGACTATCCCGACGCCAGCTTCGACTATGCGATCCTCAGCCAGACGCTCCAGACCGCGATGCGCCCGCATGTCGTGCTCGACCATCTGCTGCGCATCGGTGGGCAGGCGTTCGTGTCCTTCCCCAATTTCGCGCACTGGCGGGTACGCGCCTCGCTGTTGTGGGGCGGGCGGATGCCGGTGACGAAGCTGTTGCCGCTCGAATGGTATGACACGCCCAACATCCATCATGTGACGATCGACGACTTCCGCGCCTTCGTCGGCAAGCGCGGCATCACCGTGGTCGACGCTTGGTTCCTGTCGGGCGGCAAGCGCACCACGGCGGCGGCGGCGAACTTCCGCGCCGAACATG
>NZ_LMKU01000033.1:497411-566851 GCF_001421635.1 Sphingomonas sp. Leaf25 | reverse complement strand
TTGAGGGTGGGTTGGTCCGCGAGGGAACGATACGCCTGCCACCGGCCGACCCACCCCCGGCCCCTCCCCTGTCAGGGGGGGAGTACAAATCACTGTCGTTAACCAAGCCTAAGTCATTGATGCCGATAGTCGTCACCGTCCGGGGTTCGGGGCAGAACGGGATTCGGTTCGATGCGTACACGGCTTTTCACGCTATTCCTCGCGGGCGGGGTCCTGCTGAACGGGTGCGCCAGAAAGACGCCCGAGGCGGTCGCTGCGCCGCCGGTGCCTCCAGTGGCCGCCGTGCCGCAACCGATGCCCAAGCCACCGCTGGGGGCGGCCGCCAACCTCGCCATTCCCGCCGCCACCCCCGATGGTGGCTATGCGACGATCAACCGCACGCTCTCTACCGACGCTGCGTTATGGCATCTGCGCTCGGCGCTGAATGTCGCCGCGCTCCAGTGCGACATCGGCGATCCCAACGGCGTCGCGCAGTATAACCGGTTGCTGAAGGTCCACGCCGCCCGCTTCGCCGCCGCGCACCGCGCGCTGGAGGCCGAATACCGGCGCGGCGGCGGCGACTGGCAGGACCGGTTCGACGATTCGATGACGCGGGTGTATAATTATTTTGCCCAGCCGCCGGTACGGGCACGGTTCTGTGCGACCGCGCTGCCGATGCTGGCGCAGGTCGCCGACCTGCCCGCCGGCAGCCTCGACGGCTTCGCCGCGCCGGGCCTCGGCTCGCTCGACGAGCCGTTCGTCGAATTCTACCGTGCCTATGACGCCTATCGCATCGCGCTCGCCCAGTGGCAGGCGGGGCAAGGGCCGAAGCTGGCGGTCGATCCGCAAATCCTAGTCGCCTCGACCGAAGTGACCGGCGGCAGCTACCGCGTGGCGGCGCGCTGATTTCCTGGACGTACTGGCGGTAAAAGGAACGCCCGCGCGATAAGCGCGGGCGTTCCTCATTGGCGTTGGCGGCGTCCTGCTACCGCAGCGCGACGCGGGGCCGGTCGCGGCGTCACGACCGGCCCCGCCCGAACGCCGGCTGGATCAGCCGCCGAAGCCGCGCGTCGCCTGATACAACAGGGTGATCGCCACGCGGCGGTTGCGCGGATCGTACGGGTCCTTGACGATCATCGGCTCGCGGTCGGCGACGCCCTCGATCCGTTCGAAGCGGCGTTCGCCGACCCCGCCCAGCGCCAGCCGGCGGCGAGTCGCCTCGGCCCGGCCCGACGACAGCATCCAATTGTTCATGTCCTGCGGCCGGCCATAGGCGACGGCATCGGTATGACCGCGGATCATGATGGTGTTGGGCAGGTCGCGCACGGTATCGGCGATCAGGCGCATCAGCTCCCCGGCTTCGGGGGCGAGCGCGGTGGTGCCGAGCGCGAACATCGAATAATCGGCATTGTCGACCAGATCGATCCGCACCCCGTCGCGCGTCGGCACGATACGGACGTTCTTCGCCAGCTTGGCAAGACGTACGTCGCTCTGCATCCGGCGCGACAGCGTGCGCTTGATCTTGTCGAACGCCTGCTTGTCCTCTGCCGCTAGTTGCTGGCGGTTCTTCATCGCGCCCTTGTCGCCCGCGCCGGTGCGGTCGCCGCCGCTTGCATCGACCGGGATGGTCATCGACCGGGTGCCGGTCTGCTGCGCCTTGTGCGGGTAATTGTCCTTGTCGATGATCGATTCGCCACCGAAGATGCCGTTCGATCCGGCCGAGTTCTGCTTCAGTTCGACCAGCGTCGGCGCGAAATAATCGGCGAGCGCCTTGCGCTGCTTTTCGTTGGTCGCACCGAGCAGCCACATCAGCAGGAAGAACGCCATCATCGCCGTCACGAAGTCGGCATAGGCGACCTTCCACGCGCCGCCGTGATGGCCGCCGTGGCCGGCGTCGATGATCTTCTTGACGATGATGATCTTGGGCGGCTGGTTGTTGCCGTGCGGAGCGCGGGCGGCCATCAGCGGATCCTCCTGGTCATCATCCTCACCGTCCGCGCAGGCCGTCGAACACCTCGGCGAAGCCGGGCTGGTTGTGATGGGCGATGCCCGAACGCGCCGCCTCGATCACCAGCGGCTGCGGATGACCGTGCAGCGAGGCGATGATGATCTGCTTGACGACGTGATAGATCGCGGCGTCGGCATCGATCACCTGCTGCAACCGCGTGGCGAGCGGGCCGACGATGCCGTAGGCCAGCAACACGCCGAGGAAGGTGCCGACCAGCGCCGAGCCGATCATGCCGCCCAGAATCGACGGCGGCTTGTCGATCGATCCCATCGTCTTGACCACGCCGAGCACGGCGGCGACGATGCCGAGCGCGGGCAGCGCGTCGGCCAGGCCCTGAAGCGTGCCCTGCGGCCCCTGCACCTCGTGATGATGGGTCTTGATCGAATTATCCATCACCTCCTCGACCGCATGCACGTCGAGCGTACCCGACGAAACGACGACGAGGCGCAGCGTGTCGGCGATCAGGTTGACCAAGGTGTGATCGGCCATCAGCCGGGGATATTCGGAAAAGATCGCCGACGACTTCGGGTCCTCGACATGCGGTTCGAGCGCGATCGGCCCTTCGGCGCGCAGCATCTTCATCAGCTTCGAGACGAGGAAGATCGCGTCGAGATAATCCTGTTTCTTGTATTTCGGACCCTTCATCACCTTCATGAAGCCGCCGCCCATCGCCTTCAGCTCCTTGCCGGAGTTGCCGATGATGAGCGCGCCGACCGCCGCGCCGCCGATGATGAGCATCTCGTGCGGCAGTGCGTGCATGACGGGGCCGAGCGCGCCGCCGGTGATGGCGAACCCGCCGAACACCATCGCGATCAGCACGACGAAACCGATGGCCGGAAACATGTGGCACTAGCCCCTTTGGAATGGGATCGCCGAACGCGCGATCATGCTTTCCCGGTTATTCACCATGAAGGTCGAGAAATGGTTACCAAGGCCCCGAGTCGGGGTGGGTCGCGCTTATTTCAGGTAATCGAACAACGACATGCCGGCCAGTTTGGCCACGCTGGCCTGCGTCGCCTGCAGCACCGTCATCGTCTTTTGCAGCTCGACCATGGCGCTGGGCAGGTCGGTCGCCTCGATCGCGACGCGCGCCTCGGTGCGGTCTAGCGCAACCGTGTCGAGTCGCGCCGATTCGACCTCCAGCCGCGCGGCGCGGGCGCCGGCCGAGGCGCGCGCGGTCGTGACCTGCGATTCGACCTTCGTCAGATCGTCGAGCGTCTTGCCGGCGGTGGCGGGCAAGGCGGCGGCGGGATCGCGCAGCGTGGCCACCAGCGTGGCGATGGTCGCGAAGATGTCGGTCGCGTCGGCGGCACCGCCGAACACCCGTCCGCCGTCGGCACCGACCTGTACCTGCGCGCCCTCGCCGATCGGCAGCGTCGCGACGTCGCCGGTGCCGGCATAGCCGATCGTGCCGCCCGTCCCCTTCGTGAACGCCGCATCGCCGGTGCCGCCGAAGATCGGCTGACCGCGCACGTCCTTGCTGTTCGCGACCGAGAGCATGTCGTCGCGGATCGCCTCCAGTTCGGTGGCGATGCCCGCGCGGCCGTCCATGCTCAGCGTGCCGCTGTTGGCGCTGATCGCCAGTTCGCGGACGCGGACCAGCCGGTCGCTCACCTGTTCGAGCGCGGTATCGGTCTGCGACAACAGCCCGCGCGCCAGCGTGATGTTCGCCTTGTACGCGCCGTCGGCCGCGTCGTCGCGCTTGATGCCGCCGAGCCGGGTCCAGCCGGTCGCGTCGTCGGAGGCGATGTTGACCTTCTTGGTCGCGATTTCGGTCTGCAACCGTTCGGTGGTCGACGACAGGTCGGCCATGCGGGCGGCGGCGCGGTTGTAGAAGCCGGCGGTGGAGATTTGCATGGGCGGCCCTATCGGATCTGGAGCAGCGTATCGAGCGTCTCGCGCGCGACCTGGATCACGCGGCTCGACGCCTGATAGGCCTGTTGGAAGCGCATCAGGTCGATCGCCTCGGCATCAAGGTTGACGCCCGAGGCGGCGTCGCGCGCGGCGACCGCCGAGTCGTGGATCGACCCTTGCGCCTGCGCCACCGTCTTGCGCGCGGCGAGCGCCGAGCCGTTGGCGGCCTGTAGCGCGACGGTGCGCGTCTCGAACTTCGCGGTCGAGCGCAGGTCGGCGAGTTTCGACAGATTGCCGTTGTCGCGCGTGCCCTTGCCCGGCGATGCGGCGGCGATGGCGGCGGGATCGCTCAGCATCGCCTTGACCGTGCCGCCAGTTTCCAGCGCGAACATCGGATTGCCGCCCTTGCCGGCAAGATCCTGCCCCCTGCCCTGCACGTCGTTCACGCCGTTCACGAATTCGGTGGCGAGCGTGGTAATCGACGCGCGCGCCTCGCCCAGCCGCGCCGCGCCCTCGGCGATGCCGGCGAGCGAGCCGCCGGTCGGCGTCAGGATCGATTCGACCCCGGCGCGGCTGCTGACGAAACTGACCGCGCCATCGGCGTTGCGGGCATAGCCGACCTTCGCCGCGTCCGACCCATGGACCAGCAGCGCGCCATCGGCCCCGCCGCCGCGCACGCTGGCGCGACCGGCGGAATCGAAGGTCGTGGTGACGTCGGTGAGGCCGCTCATCTCCTCCAGCAGCCGGTCGCGCTGGTCAAGCAGTTGCGCCTGCCCCGCGCTGCCGTCGGTGACGCGGCCGAGGCCCTCGTTGATCTTGGCAAGGCCGCTCGACAATTCGCCGAGCTTGGCCGCATCGGCGGCGGCGGCGGTGTCGAGGTCGGCGATGGCCGAGTCGATCGCGCGGACCGTGCCGGAGAATGCCTGCGCAACACCGCTTGCCGCTTCCAGCATCGCCGCGCGCGGCGCGGTGGCGGACGGATCGGCGGCCAGCGCGGTGCCGGCGTTGAAGAAATCGCCCATCCGCTCGTCGAGCGCCTGCCCGCCCAGCGCGCTTTCGATCCGGTCGAGCCAGACCATGCCGGTTTCGGTGCGCGCCACGTCGCTGCCGGCCGCGCGGACCTGGGCCGAGCGGAACGAGTCGGCGGCACGGGCGATGCCCGATACCGCGACGCCCATCCCTGCCCCCAAGCGGACCGAGGTGCCGCCGACCTGCGTCAGCGTGGCGGTGCGCCGGACATAGCCCGGGGTCGCCGCATTGGCGATATTGTCGGAGGTGGTGGTCAGCGCCGCCTGATGCGCCCTGACCCCGCTCGCACCGATCGACAGCAGGTCGCTCATCCGTTCTTCCCTTCTCCAGAAGTAACGGCAGAAGCCGGCGCGGTTTCAGTGGTATTCGCGCCCTGTCCCTTCATCAGAAAGTCGGTCATCGCCTTGCCGATGCCGAGCGGCGTCGACACCGCCATGCTCTCGGCGACCTTCTGGTCCCACATGTCGCGGAACTGGTCGGCGGCCTTGCTCTCGAACAACGTCTCGGCGAGCTTGGTCTTGCGCATCGATTTCAGCATCATGCCGGTAAAGACCGCCTCGAACCGTTCGCCCGCCGCCTTGAGGTTCTTCTCGCCGCCCAGACGGCTGGTATCGGCATCGATGCCGGTGGTGGCGCCGATGATGCTCACAGGACCACCAGCTCGGCCTTGAGCGCGCCCGATTCCTTGAGTGCCTCAAGGATCGCGACGAGGTCGGCGGGCGAGGCACCGATGGCGTTGATCGCTTTCACCACATCCGCCAGCTTGGGGCCGGGGTCGAGCAGGAACATCGGTCGCGCCTCCTGTTCGATCGTCACGCCGCTCTTCTGTTCGAGCGCGGTCTGGCCCTGGCTGAACGGGGCGGGCTGGCTGACGCGCTGATCCTCGTCGATCCGCACGGTCAGCTTGCCGTGGGTGACGGCGGCGGGCGACACGCGCACCGCCGAGTTGATGACGACGGTGCCGGTGCGCGCATTGACGATGACGCGCGCCGCCGTCTCCGCCGCCTCGACCGCCAGATTCTCGACCTCGCTCATCAGCATCGACCGGGTGGTGGCCCCCGGCGCGGCGCGCATCGCAACCGATACCGCGTCGATCGCGGTGGCGGTGCCCATGCCGAAGCGGCGGTTGATCGCGCTCGCGACATTCTGCGCGGTGGTGAAATCGGCCTGCGCCAGATTGAAGGTCAGCGTCGGCGCGGTGGCGAAGCCGGTGTCGACGGTGCGCTCGACGGTCGCCCCGTCGGGAATGCGACCGGCCGAGGGGATGTTGACGACGATCTTGGAGCCGTCGGCCCCTTCCGCGCCCAGCCCGCCGACCGCGAGATTGCCCTGCGCCATCGCATAGATCTGGCCGTCCGCGCCCATCAGCGGGGTCATGACCAGCGCGCCGCCGCGCAGCGACTTGGCCTTGCCCATCGACGCGACGGTGACGTCGATCCGCTGGCCGGGCTTGGCGAAGGCGGGCAGTTCGGCGGTAATCATCACCACCGCCGCGTTCTTGAGGCCCGGATTGGCACCGGGCGGCAGTTGCAGCCCCATGCGCGACGTGATCGCCTTCACCGATTGCACGGTATATTCGAGATTGTCGTCGCCCGTCCCCGGCAGCCCGACGACGATGCCGTAGCCGGTCAACTGGTTCGAGCGGATGCCCTGGAACCGGCCGAGGTCCTTGACCCGTTCGGCATGGGCCGGCGCGGCGACGACGAGAAACGCGAGAAGGGCGAGCAGGAAGCGCATGGATGCGGGTCCTAGAAAGGGCTGACGACCTGGAAGAAGCGGCTGAGCCACCCCTGCCGGCTGGCGCGGGCGACATCGCCCTTGCCGGTATAGGCGATGCGGGCATCGGCGACGCGGGTCGAGGGAACGCGGTTGTTCGCATCGACGTCGGCGGTGCGCACGATCCCCTTGATCGCGACGAATTCATCGCCGCGATTGAGCGTCACCCGCTTCTGCCCCTGCACCAGCATGGTGCCGTTGGGATAGACGGCGGCGACCGTGACCGAGACTTCGCCCGACAGCGCATTGGCCTGATCGGCCTGACCGCCACCGTTGAAGTTGCGGTTGCCCGAGGCGCGCGCGATGTTCGGGTCGAACGACAGTGGCCCGGCCGACGGCGGCGTGATGCCGAAGCCGCCGCCGCTGTCGAGCTTCGACGCCGCCGATTTCGACGCCGTCGTCCGTTCGACCAGCACGATCGTCAGCGGATCGCCGACCTTGCGCGCGCGCCATCCCTCGTACAGCGCGGCATAGCCGTCGTCCGCCTGAAAGATCGCGCCGGTGGCGACGCGCACCGGGGCGGGCGGCGCGGACAGCGTCGCGCTGTAATCCTCGGGCGGCGCTTTCTTGCCGAACAGCGGGCGCGCGGTCGCCGGGCTTGCCGCCAGCGCGACCACCGCCAGCGCGGTGATCGCGTCAGATGTTCTGATTGACATATTTCAGCATCTCGTCGGTGGCCGAGATCATCTTGGAATTGACCTCATAGGCGCGCTGCGTCTCGATCATGTCGACGAGTTCCTCGACGACGTTGACGTTCGATCCTTCGAGCATCCCCTGCCGGATCTGGCCGCGACCATCCTGTCCGGCGATGCCCATCGCGACCGCGCCCGAGGCCGCCGTCTCGATCAGGTAATTGTCGCCGGTCGCCTGCAACCCCGCCGGATTGGCGAAGTTCGCGATCTGCACCTGGCCCAGTTGCTGCGCCTCGGTCTGGTTCGCGACCTTGGCCGATACCGTGCCGTCGCCGCCGACCGTCACCGCCGTGGTGCCTTCAGGGATCGTGATGCCGGGCATGACCTGATAGCCCTCGCTCGTCACCAGCAACCCTTCGGCGCTGCGCGAAAAATTGCCCGCGCGGGTGTAGCCGAGCTGGCCGTTGGGCAACTGAATCTGGAAAAAGCCGTCGCCGTCCATCGCCATGTCGAGGCTGTTGCCGGTCGTCTGGAGCGAGCCCTGCGTATCGATCCGCGCGGTGCCCTGCACCCGCACGCCGGTGCCGAGGTTCAGGCCGGTCGCATAGCGCGATTCCTGCGTCGATTGCGATCCGGCCGCCGTCACGACCTGATAGCTCAGCGTCTCGAACGCAGCGCGGTCGCGCTTGAAGCCGGTCGTGTTGACGTTGGCGAGGTTGTTCGAGATGACGCGCATCCGCATGTCCTGGGCGTCCAGCCCGGTGCGCGCGATGTGCATTGCCGCATTTGCCATGGTGGTTCCCCTTTAGAGCGTGTTCAGGCTGAGTAGAGGCATCGTGATTGCCCTGTCGTGTTCGTCCGGCAAGGAGCGTGGTGCAGCAGGTAGCGGCGCTACCCGCAAGGCGCGTGACGCTGCCGGCGGGCGCGACAGGGCAACCGCGAAGCGGCGGGCCGATTTTGGCCCAGGGCTGCGGCCCTCGTCGGTCACGATGCCATAGCATCGCTCCGCTCCTCGCTTCTTGCCCTGAACCAAAATCGGCTCCGTCACGATGCCTCTACTCAGCCTGAACACGCTCTAAGCCTGGACGCGCATGAGGTTGGCGGCGCTCTCGTCCATCGATTTCGCCTCCTTGAGCAGGTTGGCCTGCACCTCGTAGCTGCGCTGGTTCTCGATCATGTCGACCAGCGCCTGCGTCAGATTGACGTTCGATTGTTCGAGCGCGCCCGAACGGACCTTCGCCAGCATGTCGGCGGGCAGCGCGCCGCCCCCTTCGACATGCAGCAGATTGTCGAGGCCCTTGACGGTCTTGCTGCCGGTCGCGCTGACCAGCTTGACCTGTCCGATCTCCTGCGGCGGCGCGCCGCGCTCGGCACCCTGCGGCACGATCAGCACGCGGCCGTCCTCGGCGATCTCGATCGACTGGTACGGCGGCACGGTGATCGGCCCGCCGGCACCCATGACCGGGAAGTGATCGCCGGTCTCCAGCGTGCCGGCCAGCGTCACCTGAAGATCGCCGCGCCGCGTATAGGCCTCCGAACCGTCGGCCGCCTGCACCGCGATCCACGAATCCGACTGGACCGCGATGTCGAGCTTGCGCCCGGTGGACGTGATCGCCCCGGCGCGCCGGTCCATGTCGACCACTTCCTCGGCGGCGGGGGCACGCGAGTCGAGCTCGTTGTTGCCGCCCTTCATGACCAGCCGCTCGAAGTTCACGCGGTCGGCACGGTAGCCGATCGTCGAGGCGTTCGCGATATTGTTCGCGATCGCCGCCTGCGACGCGAGATGGCTCTTGAGCCCCGACAATGCGGTATAGACCAGACGGTCCATCGATGCTTTCCTCCGAATGACCCCTGCTTCACAGCAAGGGTCATGCCAGTTTCATCAGGTGCGGATGTTGATGATCGATTCGGTGATCTGCCCGGCGGTATCGAGCGCCTTGGCATTCGCCTGGAAATTGCGCTGCGCCGCGATCAGCCCGACCAGTTCCTCGGTGATGTCGACGTTCGATCCCTCGATCATGCCCGATTTCAGGTCGCCCGCGCCATTCTGTCCCGAGGCACCCGCCACCGGCTGGCCCGACACGCCGGTCGCCGACCAGGTGCTGTCGCCCAACTGGCGCAGCGCGGCGGGGTTGACGAAGTTGACGATCGCCACCTGTCCCAGCGTCTTGCTCTCGCCGTTCGAATAGCTGGCCTTGACCAGCCCCTTCTCGTCCACCGCCACGCTCTGCAATTCGCCGACCGCGACGCCGTCCTGCGTCTGGGTGGCGACCTTGAACGGCGTCGCCAGCGACGTCGACTGGGCAAGGTTGAGCGAGAATTGCTGCTGCGCCACGCCGCTGGGCGGCATGAACGCCCCGAACGTCACCGCATCGGTCGGCGTGGTCAACTTACCCGCCGCGTCGAACGTCATCTGGACCGACGTATTCTCGCCGGCTTTCAGCGGCTGGTCGCCGATGAAGCTGTGGACGTTCCACGTGCCCGACAGGTCGGCGGCTGCACCCGCGGCGGTTTCCACCGGCGCGGTCGCGCGCTGGAAATAGCTGGTCATCGTCATCGGATTGCCGCCCGCGTCATAGACGGTGGTGGTCGTCACCTGATTATAGCTGCTAGCATCGAAGCGATCGAACTGGGTGTTGGTCGGCAGCGTCGACTTGGCGGCGAGATTGACGTTCAGCCGGACCTCGCCGGTCGCCTTCGCCGTGCCCGACGTCTCGGCGAGCTTCAGGTCGGTCAGCGCGCCCATCGTCTGGCCGATGACGTTGCCCGATCCGTCGACCGGATAGACCTGTAACCTTTTGCCGCCGGCGTCGGTCACGAACTGCTCGGCATCGACCCGGAACGATCCGTTGCGGGTGTAGTTGACGCCGCTGCCCGCGCCCTTGACCGCGAAGAAACCGTCGCCGGCGATGGCGAGATCGAGCGCGCCCGACGACTGGGTCAGGTTGCCCTCGCCGAACTGCTGGCGGTTGGCCTTCATCACGCTGCCCTGCCCGATCATCTGCGTCGGCGAACGGGTGAAGTTGCTCGCCATCACATCGGCGAATTCGGCGCGGCTCTTCTTGAAGCCGGTGGTCGAGACGTTGGCGAGGTTGTGGCTGATCGACGACATGTCGTTCTGCGCCGACTTCAGGCCGGAGAGCGAGGTGTAGAAGGACATCGGATGCTCCTGTGGAGAAAGGGCTGGCTCAGGCGGCCTGGCGGATGGCGGACGGGGCGATATGGCCGACCCCGGTGACGTTGAGGACGGGCTGGCCATCGGTCAGCGTGACCGAGGTGACGGGTGCCCAGACGAGATTGCGCGCTGCCGCGGCCTTGCCGTCGGCCCCGGTGGCCTTGGCGGTGATGGTGAACGGCCCCGAACCGGCGGGCGCGCCGCTGTCGGTCGTGCCGTCCCAGTCGTAGCCGACCGCGCCTTTCCCTTGCGCGCCCATCGCGACCTGCCGCACGACAGTGCCTGCCGCGTCCTTGATGGTCAGGTCCACGGCACTCGCATCGCCGTCCAGCTCGACCGCGCCGGTCACGCCGCCGTCGGTGCGGGGGTACGCGGTGGCCCCTTCGGTCAACACGGTCTTGCCGACCCACGACAGCGCGTCGGCCGGGGTCGATGCACCCAGCTTGTCGGCGATCGCCTTCATCGTCGTCGACATCTCGGTGATGCCCGCCAGCGACGAGAATTGCGCCATCTGCGCGACCATCTGGGTATTGTCGACCGGCTTGAACGGGTCCTGGTTCTTCATCTGCGCGGTCATCAGCGCGAGGAAGTCCTCTTGGCCCAGCGAACGCTGGCCGAGCTTGGCGGTGCTGGTCGCATCGGTGCCGGTGCGCTGGATGCCGAGACCGGCGACGGTGGTTTCATAGCTCATGGGGTCAGCGTCCCAGCTTCAGGGTTTCGGTGATGAGCGTCTTGGCGGTCGACATCACCTCGACGTTGTTCTGATAGGTGCGGGCGGCCTCCATCATGTCGACCAGCTCGCGCGATTCATCGACCGCGCTTTCCCAGACGTTGCCGTTGGCATCGGCCATCGGATTGCCGGGATCGTAGCGCTTCGTCGGGTTCTCGCCGGCGGTGACGACCTTCTCGACATCGACCGTCGCAAGTCCCGTCGCGTGATCGAAGCTGGTGCGGAACACCGGCTTCATCGTGCGGAACGCCCCGCCTTCGGTCGAGGATACCGCACCGGCGTTGGCAAGGTTGGAGGCGGTGGTGTTCATGCGGACGAGCTGCGCCGACATCGCGCGGCCGGCGACCTGGAACAGGTTCATGGGACCGGGCATCGCCTATTCTCCCTTCAGCGCGCGGGTGATCGTCGAGATGCGGCCGTTCAGGAACGAGAGCGTCGTCTGATACGCCACCGCGTTTTCGGCAAAGGCGGTCTGTTCGGTCGCGAGTTCGACGGTGTTGCCGTCGAGCGATGCCTGCAGCGGCAGGCGATAGAGCGTGTTGCGCCCGATCGTCGCATCGGCGTCGCCGCCCATCTCGACGCCCGACAGCGCGGCGCGAAAGTCGATGTCCTTCGCCTTGAAGCCGGGGGTCGAGGCATTGGCGATGTTCGACGCCAGCACGCCCATGCGCTGTCCGCGCACTTCGAGCGCGGCCCCATGTACCCCGAACAGACTGTTTTCGGCCATCGACCCTTGTTCCCCAACCGGCACGCCCGCTGCGCGTCGGGCATGGATCAGCAAGGGGCGTGCCAGTTTGGGGGTGGGAGGGACGGCCGATACCGATCGTCTTTCGGGGCGTGAGAGACGACCAATATCCTTCGTCATTCCCGCGAAGGCGGGAATCCATATGCGCTGACGTTTACGCTCCTGCCGCGACCCCAGCGGCTATGGATTCCCGCCTTCGCGGGAATGACGAAAAGAAGGAGGGCACGGTACGCATCAAAAGCCGTCATTCCGGCGCAGGCCGGAATCCATGGTCACGGGCGGCATCGAAGGAAGCGCACCGGCCCGTATCCGTGGATTCCGGCCTTCGCCGGAATGACGGGCGTGGTGAGTGCGGGGCCAATCCGCGCCCGACCGGCAAGGCGGCATGCCGCCCGGCAATCGCTTGCCGCCCGCAAACTGGCATCGTGCTTGCAAGACCGAACGCGATGCTTGCCGCCCTTGCCCCCTTCGCCGATCCTCTCGCCGCCGCGTTCGTCGTTGGCGGGACGACGCTGGCGATCCTGATCCGCACGCCGGTCGCAGTCGTCGCCCGCGCGCTGCGCGCGGTCGGCGCGATCGGGCGCGCGCCGTTCCTCGCCGAACCGGTGCTGGAGCAAATCGACGCGCTGGGGCGGATCGCCAAGCGGCACGGAGTGATGGCGCTCGACAAGTCGCGGATCGCCGATCCCGATACCGCCGCCGCGATCGCCGCGATCGTCGATGGCGCCGGGCCGGGCCAGGTCGAGGCGCTGGTCCGCCACCGCGTCGTCGCGCGCGCCGAACGCCACCTCGCCGCCGCCGAGATGTGGGGCGCGGTCGCCGAGCTTGCCCCCGCGTTCGGCATGGTCGCAACGCTGGTCGGGCTGGTCAGGATGTTCATGGCGATGACCGACCCGGCGACGATCGGACAGGCGATGGCGATGGCGCTGCTCGCCACCCTGTATGGCGCGGTGATCGCCGCGCTGGTCGGCATGCCGATCGCCGGGCGGCTGCGCGCCCGCGCCCGCGCCGAGGCGTTCGAGCGCAGCCGGCTGGAAACGCCGCTCGTCGCCCTCGCCCGCCGCGAACGGCCGCAGTTTCGCGAGGCGGCGGAATGATGCTCGCCCGTTTCGATACCGCACCCGGGCGGCCGCTGTGGCTGACGACGCTGGCCGATCTGTCGCTGCTGCTCGTCGGCTTCTTCGTCTTTCTGCAGGCGACGCAGGGGACCGATCGCCCGGCGCTGGCCGAGGGCATCCGCGCCGCGTTCGATGCGCCACCGATGACCGTTGCCGGCCTTGCCCTGCCCGGCTTCGCGGTAGGATCGGCGGTGTTGCCGCCGGATCACGCCCGGCTGGTCGCCGAGGTGCGCGATGCCGCGCGCGACCCGCGCATCGCGGTGACGCTGACGGGGTCGAGCGACGGCGACAGCGATCCCGCAACCGGCAGCGCCGCGATCCTCGCCAGCGACCGCGCCCGCGCGCTCGCCGCCGTGCTCGTCGCGCAAGGGGCGGTCCGCCCCGCACAAATCGTCCTTGCCGCCCCCGCCACCGGCGGACGCGGCGTCCGTATCGATCTGGGCTTTGCCGGCGACCCGGCAAGCGCTTGCCGCCCGGCAGATGCCGGTTGCCGGCCATCCACAGGAGTGACCCGATGATCCGCCCGTTCCTTGGCATCCCGCTGCTCGCGCTGGCGCTGCCCGCGATCGCGCAGGGGTTCCAGCCGACCGCGCAACTCGATGCGGCGGTCGCGCAGTTCACCGGCGTGGGCGTGGGTCAGGAAGGCGGCGCGCAGATGCCGGTCGATCCGCGCCTGAAACTGGCGCGCTGCGCGATGCCGCAGTTCGGGTGGCTGTCCGATCGCAAGGACGCGGTGGTGGTGAGCTGCATGGCCCCGGCGTGGAAGATCTATGTACCGGTGCGCCGCGCGGTGCCGGTGGCGCCGAGCGCACCGGCAGCAGCGGTGATCGCCGCCGCGCCGGTGAAGGCCGAACCGGTGATCCGGCGCGGCGACCCGATCATGGTCGAGGCCGGCGCGCGCGGCTTTTCGATCACCCGCGACGGGGTGGCGATGGGCGACGCGCCCGCCGGGGGACGGTTGATGGTCAAGGTCGACCCCGCCAAACCACCGATTCAGGCGGTCGCGATCGAGGCGGGGCGGGCCGCGCTGCCGGGCTTTGCCGGCTAAATATTGCCCTTCGAAAAAATGCCGGTAATTTTTCCTAAAGGACTTTGCCGATCGGCCGTTACCCTCTGTGTCAGCAGTTCGTACAAGGACGAGGGACATGGTAGACCCGATCGGCAATCGCCCGATAGTAACGACAGGCCCGCGTGGCGTCACGCGGGTGCAAGCCCCGTCGCCGACCGCGCCCGTCGCGAGCGTCGATACCACCGCCCCCGTCGACAAGACGAGCGCGGTCGCGAAGACCGCCGCGTCGCTCGCCCAGTCACCCCCAGTCGATGTCGACCGGGTGGCGATGATCCGTCGCGCGATCGAGGAAGGCCGCTTCCCGATCTCGCCCGCGACCATCGCCGACAATCTCATCGCTCTCAAATTCGATTGGATCAGCCGTGAACCGTCGTGAAGCCCTGATCCGCGTCATCGACAGCCTGCATGCCGAGATCGCGGCATTGCAGGCCAACGACATGACCGCGCTCACCACCGCCACCGCGACCAAGCTGGCCAGCGTCGAGGCGGTGGCCGCCAACGACGACACGCCGATGGACGACGAGCTGCGCATGCTGACCGGCGAGGCGAAGCGGCTGAACGAGACCGCGCGCATCTACGTCAACCTGATGGCCGCCAACGTCCGTCGCCGGATCGAGCAACTGGGCGGCGGGGCGTTGCCGTCCTACCGGCCAACGGCTGCCGCCCGGACGCCGCGCATGGCGCTGGTGGGGTAGGACTATAGTACGCCCCTCCCTGACAAGGGAGGGGTCGGGGGTGAGTCGGCCTGCGAGGGAACGACAGCATCCGCCCCGAGCCTACCCACCCCCAGCCCCTCCCTTGTCAGGGAGGGGAGCGGTTTAATCCCGACAACCGTTGGAACTGGCACGCCCCTTGCTCTGCGTATCCCCGAACAGGGGAAGCAAAGTCGAGCCGATGAGCGTCGTTCCGCTACACAACCGAGCATCCGTCCAGAACGCCATCGCCAGCGCGAGCGCGCGGACCGGCGTGGACTTCCATTATCTGCTGGGGCAGGCGCAGGTCGAAAGCGGCCTGCGCGCCGATGCGCGGGCGGGCACGTCGTCGGCGACCGGCCTGTACCAGTTCGTCGAGCAGAGCTGGCTGGGCGTAGTGAAGGCGCATGGCGCCGAACATGGTCTCGGCTGGGCGGCGGACAGTATCCAACGCAGCGGCTCGGGGCGCTATTACGTCGCCGATGGCGCGACGCGACAGGCGATCCTGGGGCTTCGCAACGATCCGCAGGCCGCCTCGCTGATGGCCGCCGAACATGCCGCCGACAACAAGGCCGCGCTGGAAGGCACGTTCGGGCGTGAGGCGAGCGGCACCGACCTCTATATGGCGCATTTCCTCGGGCTGGGCGGCGCGCGGCAATTCCTTGCCGCCATGGCAGACAATCCCGGCCGGTCGGGCGCGGCGATGTTTCCCGCCGCCGCGCGCGCCAACCGCTCGATCTTCTTCGGCGAGGGCGGGCAGCCGCGCTCGCTCACCGACATCTACCAGCGCTTCGCCGCCAAGCTCGATCGCGGAACGGTGGCGGGCGGCGGTTCGGGCAACGCATCGGGGATGATGCAGCGCGCGGTGCAGTTGAACGGCTTCGACGGCGACGTGGTGCTGGGTAACGAGGCGCAGGGCAATGACGATGCGTGGCTGGCGACGACGCTCGCCAACCTGAACGTCGTGCGCGGCAAGCGCAGCACGATGAACGTGCCGCTCTCCGTCGCCTCGCTCTATCGCCCGACGCCGGATTCGGCGCGGCTGGCCTATTCGATCCTCGCCAATCTGGGAGTGTCATGATGCAGGCGGTGCTGAGCAACCCCCGCCTGCTGCTGCCGATGCTGCGCGGATCGGCGCTGCCCGGCGCGATCCTGCTGCTCGTGCTGCTGATGGTCGTGCCGATCCCGGCGTTCATGCTCGACATCTTCTTCGTCATGAACATCATGATCTCGATCGCGGTCCTGATGGTCGCGCTCAATGCGCAGAAGCCGCTCGACTTCTCCGCCTTCCCGACGGTGCTGCTGTTCGCCACGCTGTTCCGCCTCGGCCTCAACGTCGCGTCGACCCGCGTGGTGCTGGTCCACGGGCATGAGGGCGAGGCGGCGGCGGGCCATGTGATCGAGGCGTTCGGATCGTTCCTGATCGGCGGCGACTATGTCGTCGGGCTGTTCGTCTTTTCGATCCTCATCATCATCAACATGATCGTCGTGACCAAGGGCGCGGGGCGCGTGTCCGAAGTGTCGGCGCGCTTCACCCTCGACGCGCTGCCCGGCAAGCAGATGGCGATCGACGCCGATCTGAACGCCGGGCTCATCACCCCCGACGAAGCCCGCGCCAAGCGGATCGAGACCGGCGCCGAAGCCGATTTCTACGGCGCGATGGACGGTTCGTCGAAGTTCGTGAAGGGCGACGCGGTCGCCGGCCTGCTGATCCTTGCGATCAATATCGTCGGCGGGCTGATCCTCGGCGTGGTCAGCCACCAGATGGCGGTGGGTCAGGCGGCGCAGACCTATGTGCTGCTGGCGATCGGCGACGCGCTGGTCGCGCAGGTGCCCTCGCTGCTGCTGTCGATCGCCGCCGCCGCGATCGTCACCCGCGTCGCCTCCACTTCCGACCAGGATCTGGCCGGACAGATCGCGACGCAGTTCGCCTCGCACCGCACTTGGGCGCCGGTCGCCGGCATCCTCGGGCTGCTGGCGATGCTGCCGGGGATGCCGTTCCTCGTCCTCGCCCCCGCCGCCGGCATCGCCGGCTATGGCTCGTGGCGATTGAGCCGCGCCAAGGCCGCCCCCCCGCCCCCGCCGCCGGTGCCCGAAGCGGTCGACCTGTCGCGGATCGGCTGGGACGAAGTGGCCGACACCTGCAACATCATGCTCGACGTCGGCTATGGCCTCGTGCCGCTGGTCGACGAGCGCAAGGGTGCGCCGCTGATGGGGCGGATCACCGGGGTGCGCCGGCAATTGTCGAAGGATCTGGGCTTCGTGGTGCCGCAGGTGCGGGTGCGCGACGACATCAACCTCGCCCCCTATACCTATCGCATCATCATCGGCGGGGTCGTGGTGGGCGAGGACGTCGCGTCGGCGACCGAGATGCTGGCGCTCGACACCGGACAGGCGGTCGGCATGCTCGACGGCAAGCTCGCCAAGGACCCGACCTTCGGATTGGACGCGGTGTGGATCCAGCCGGGTGACGCCGATGCGGCGACCGGTGCCGGATACCTCGTCGTCGATCCGAGCACGGTGATCGCCACCCACCTCAATCATATCCTGACGACCAATGCCGCCGACCTGCTGGGGCCGGACGAGGCGCAGTCGCTGCTCGACGGGTTGAAGGAACGCGCCGCCAGCCTCGTCGCCGCGATCTGCCCGCAGCCGCTGACGCTGACCACGCTGACGCAGGTGCTGCGCGCGCTCTTGGCGGAGAACATCCCGCTCAAGGAGTTCCGCCGGATCGCCTCGGCGATCGCGGTCGTCGCGCAGCGGACGCAGGATGCCGACGAGATCGTCGAGCTGATCCGGCCGCAACTGGGCGCGCTCATCATCCAGAAGCTGTGCAGCGTGCGCGAGCCGCTGCGGGTGATGACGCTCGACGGGCATCTGGAGGCGCTGCTGGGACAGGCGATGCGCGCCGATCCGTCGCGCCGCCATGCGATCGAGCCCGATCTCGGCCGGCGCATCGTCGACGCGCTGACCCATGCCGCGCAGCCGCTGATGGCCGAGGCCAAGCCGTTCGCGCTGGTCGTCCAGCCATCGATCCGGCTGGCGATCCGCAAACTCGTCAAGACCTGCCTGCCCGATACCCCGGTGATGAGCTTCTTCGAGGTTCCCGAGGACAAGGCCGTCGAAGTCGTCGCCGTGATCGGCGCACCGGAGGCACTCGCCGCATGACGCAGCTTCAGCCCGCCCCTGCACTCTATACCCGCACCCAGCGGGCGAGCGGTGACACCGACGCGATCGTCCGCCGCCACCTGCCGCTGGTCCGCCGGATCGCGTGGCACGTCCATGGCCATATGAGCAGCATGGTCGATGTCGAAGATCTGGTGCAGATCGGCCTCGTCGCGCTGGTCGAGGCGGTGCCGATGTTCGAGGACCGCGGCCAGGTGACGTTCGAGCAATATCTGTCCACGCGGCTGCGCGGGGCGATGATCGACGAGCTGCGCCGGCAGGCGACGATCAGCCGGGGCGCGATGCAGCGCCGGCGGCAGTATCAAAAAGCGGTGACGGGCCTCACCACCGAACTGGGCCGGGCACCGGTGCCGGCCGAGATCGCGACGCGGCTGGGCGTGCCGCTGGCCAAGCTCCGGCAGGACTATGCCGACATCCAGTCGCTGCATTTCGATTCGATCGACGACGTCTATACCGACGAAGGGCCGTGGTTCATGGACGAGGGCCCCGATGCGTTCGAGGCGCTGGCCGAGGGCGAGTTGCGTACCCGGCTGATCGCGGCGATCAGCGCGCTGCCCGAGCGCGAGGCGCAGGTGGTGCAGCTTTATTACGTCGAGGAACTGAACCTCGAGGAAATCGGGCAGGTGCTGGGCGTCGGCGCGGCGCGGGTGTGCCAGATCAAGAAGAGTGCGCATGACCGGTTGAAGAAGGCGATGTCGCGCTAGCGCCTCGCGAGGCGTAGCGAAGCTACGTCGAGCTACCGGAGGCGCGGCCGGCCGGCGGCGCTTTAAGCGCCGTCCGACGACACGGGCTTTGCCCGTGGCGGGCCATGGGTCCGATCGACCTTCGAGTGGAACGCCGACAATCTTGCTTCCCAGTAGGAAGGTTGCGCTCCACAACCGGCCGACCCACCCCCGCCCCCTCCCTTCCAGGGAGGGGAGGAACTGAACCACTGCCGGGCAGGAGCCGCGACGTCAGCGTGTATGGATTCCGGCCTTCGCCGGAATGACGATGGTGGGTGGTACGGGCGGTTCGCCCTCGGTCGCCCGCGTCCGATCGACATTCGGCGCTCCGCAGCGCACCAACCGGCATTTCGGATCGAACGCGCTATCCGCTTCGTCACCCCCGGACTTGTTCCGGGGTCCACCTAGCCACACACGCTACCGCACAAGGCTCGGGCGACACCGATTGCCGAACCGTGGCCCCCGGAACAAGTTCGGGGTGACGATACGGAGCGGAATGTCGCGTCCGCAGTGCCACCCAATTCCCCCCAAAGTTGACAAAGTTTACACTAACGACGCGCCGGGCAAGGCGTAGCGCAGCTACGCCGAGCCGCACGAGGCGCGGCCGGCCGGCGGCGCTGACAGCGCCGTCCGACGACACGGGCTTTGCCCGTGGCGGGACATCGAGTCCGTCGGAACCGCTCCCGGTCAGGAACCGCAGCGTCGGCGTATATGGATTCCGGCCTTCGCCGGAATGACGATGGTGGGGGGTACGGACGGTTCGCCATACGACGCTCGCCGCCCGCGGGCTGCGAGCGAGCAGCACGGATCGCGGTGCGGAGCGGCGGCGGAGCGGCATCCGCCCGGCCTAGTATAAGGCGTACCCTGTAGGACAGCGCACGCGCGAAACCCCCGGGGGCGCATGGGCCACCGGGGGTTCGCGGTTCGCAGCCTTGGTCCGGTCCCGCCGCCTGTCGAGCAGGGGGGAGACGTCGGGACCGGACAGCGTGGGGCTTAGCCGAGCAGCTTGAGCACGCCCTGCTGCGACTGGTTCGCCTGGCTGAGCATCGCGGTCGAGGCCTGGGCGAGAATCTGCGACTTGGCGAGCTGCGTCGTTTCGGTCGAGAAGTCGGCGTCCTCGATGCGGCTGCGCGCGTCGGTGAGGTTCGTCATGTTCTGCGTCAGGTTGTTGACCGCCGAGCTGAGGCGGTTCTGCGTGGCGCCGAGCGACGCGCGCAGGCCGTTCACGTCCTTCAGCGCATTGTCGACGTTGGTCAGCGTGGTCGCCGACGCGGTCGCCGCCGATGCGTCGGCCGACTTCTGCGCGGTCGACACCACGATGTTGGCCGATGCCAGCATCGCCTTGGTGCCTGCCTTCAGCGCGGCGTCGGTCGCCGAGGGATCGCCGTCGACGACCTTCTGCGCGTCGTCGACAGCGGTCTGCTGCGCGGCGGTGTTGGTGCCCTTGGCGGTCGAGATGGCGAGCGATGCCTTGGCGTCGTTCAGCGACTGCAGGCTGGCGTCGTAGTTGGTCTGCGCCGAAACCTGCTCGGTCTTGGCGGTCTTGAGCGCCGTGGCGGTCACGGTCGAACCGGCGACGTTCAGGCCGTCGGCGGTCAGCTTCGTGGCGTCGAGCGACTTGATCTTGATGTCGACCGTGTTGTCCGAGGTCGCGCCGACCTGGATCGTCAGCGACTTGCTGTTGGCATCCTGGCCGGTCTTGTCGAACAGCTTCACGCCGTTGAATTCGGTGCGGTCGAGCACGTCGTTGATCTGTGCGGTCAGCGCCGAGACTTCGGTCTGGATCGTGGCGCGGTCGTCGGTGCTGTAGGTGCCCGACTTGGCCTGCACGCCCAGTTCGCGAACGCGCTGCAGCATGTTCGACACTTCGTTCAGCGCGCCGTCGGCGGTCTGCGCGAGCGAGATGCCGTCGTTGGCGTTGCGGACGGCCTGGTTCATGCCGCGGATCTGCGAGGTCATCGACGACGAGATCGCCATGCCGGCGGCGTCGTCCTTGGCCGAGTTGATGCGCTTGCCGGTCGACAGGCGCTCCATGGAACTCTTCAGCGCTTCGTTCGCCTGGGTGTTGGCGTTGGCGGCGCGCAGCGAGCCGATGTTGGTACCGATAACACTCATGGTAATGTTCTCCAGTCTGTCTTCGGCGACCCCGCATCCCCCCTGAAAAGCGTTCGGGAACGAAGCTGCCACAGGGAGTAACGGCGGCCCGGCGGCGGATTTAAGCGAAAAAATGCGGGCTTTTCCGGCGGCTCGCGCGCGCGCGAGTACGTACGCGGAGTACAGAGCCGAATCGGGAGTCATTTTACCGGGTGTTAACCAGACTCGCGGCAAAGGATTGTCATCCAGTGGGGAACCATTCGCCGATGCGCTCGATCTATCCATCCGCCGCCGTGCTCGCTTCCAAGTTCACGCTCGTCTCGTCGCTGCGTGCGCAGGGCTTCGCGCTGGCGAATGCCGGGCAGAAACCGGGACCGGGCGATGTGTTCGTGGTGATGGACGGCGAAGTGCCGCCGATCGCGGCGCGCACGCTGATCCTCGCCGACGGCCCCTGCCGCGCGGTGCCGTTCGCCGACGGGCGTCCGGCGCGGCTCACCTACACCAACGGCGATGCCGAGTTGGCGCATGCCTTTGCCGCCGCCCTGCTGCGCGGCCGGCACGAGGCGGTGGCGGCGGACCCGGAAAGCCTCGCGCTCTATGCGCTCGCCCGCCGGGTCGCGACCGCCGACATCACCGTGCTGGTGAACGGCCCGACCGGCACCGGCAAGGAAGTGCTGGCGCGCACGATCCATGCCGAGAGCAACCGGTCGGACGGTCCGTTCATCGCGATCAATTGCGCCGCCCTGCCCGAATCGATGCTGGAGGCGATGCTGTTCGGCCATGTGAAGGGCGCGTTCACCGGGGCGGCGGCGGCGGGCGAAGGCTTCTTCCGCGCGGCGAACGGCGGCACGCTGCTGCTCGACGAGATCGCCGAGCTGCCCCTCTCCCTCCAGGCCAAGCTGCTGCGGGTGTTGCAGGAGCGCGAAGTGGTGCCGATCGGCGCGACGCAGGCCGAGGCGATCGACGTGCGCGTCGTCGCCTGCGCCAACCGCGATTTGCAGGAAGAGGTCGCGGCCGGGCGGTTCCGCGCCGATCTTTATTACCGGCTGAGCGTCTTTCCGCTCACCACCCGCCCGCTGAGCGAGCGGCCCGACGATGTGGCGGCACTGGCCGCCGCGATGATCGCGCGCCATGCCGGGCACCGGGGCGAGCTGCCATGGGTCAGCGACGATGCGCTCGCCGCACTCGTCCGCCACGACTGGCCGGGCAATGCCCGCGAGCTGGAGAATGTGATCCAGCGCGCGCTGCTGCTGGGCGTGGGCGAGGCGATCGAGGCGCGCGACATCATCTTCGACCGGCCCGCCGGATCGGCGCGCGGCGCGATCGAGACGAAGGCGGGGACGCTGGGCAACATCGTGCAGATCCACGAATTCGCCGCGATCCGCCGGACGCTGGAGGAATGCGGCGGCAGCCGGATCGAAACGGCAAAGCGGCTGGGCATTTCCGAGCGCACGCTGCGCTACCGGCTGGCGAAGGCGCGCGAGGCCGGTGAGCCGATCGCCCGTGCGATGGCGGTGTCGGCATGAGCGGGATCGGCGGTGTCGGCGGTGCGATGAGCATCGACCGGGTGATGCAGCTTCGCGCGCAGATCCTCGAACGCAACCAGGCGCTGTCGCGCGCCAATGCCAGCATCGCGCCGCAGCCGATGCCGGCGGTGGCCGAACCGGTCCGCCCGGCGAGCTTCACCGACACCTTCACGCAGGCGCTGAAAGGGGTGAACACCCAGCAGAACCGCGCGAGCGAGCTGTCGGCGATGTACGAGCGCGGCGAGACGGTCGACATCGCCAAGGTGATGATGGCGCGCCAGCAGGCATCGGTCGGCTTCGAGGCGACGCTGCAGGTCAGGAACAAACTCTTGTCCGCCTACAAGGACATCATGAGCATGCCGGTCTGATATGGAAAACGCGATCACTCCCGCCGCGCCTGGCGGCACCCCGGCCGCGCCCGGCCGCTTCGCCAATCCGGTGGGGCAGTTGGGTGGCCTGCTGAAGCAGCCGGCGGTCAAACGCAGCCTGCCGATGATCTTCATGATCGGCCTGATCCTGTCGGCGGCGATCGCGTGGATGGCGCTGGCCACCCCGCCGCAGCGGGTGCTGTTCCCGCAACTGCCCGACAGCGACAAGCAGGCGGTGGTCGATGCGCTGAGCGCGGCGAACATCGAGAACCATGTCGACGATTCGGGCGGCGTGACCGTAGCCGAGGACGATTACCACCGCGCGCGCATTCTGCTCGCCGGACAGGATCTGCCGAAGGCCGCACCGGGCGGCTATGCGATCCTCGACCAGTTGCCGATGGGCGTCAGCCGCGCGGTCGAGGGCGAGCGGTTGCGGCAGGCGCGCGAAACCGAACTGGCCAAGTCGATCGGCGAGATCGATTCGGTGTCCGACGCGCGCGTCCATCTGGCCATGCCCGAATCGAGCGTATTCGTACGCGACAATGCGCAGCCGTCCGCCTCGGTCATCGTCCGGCTGGAGCCAGGACGCAGCCTCACCCAGTCGCAGGTCCGCTCGATCGTCAACCTCGTCGCCTCCTCGGTGCCGGGGATGAAGGCGGATCAGGTGACGATCATCGACCAGATGGGCGCGCTCCTCTCCAAGCCCGGCGACGGCAGCGGCAATGATTCGCTGACCGACGCGCGGATCGATTACCAGCGCCGCGTCGAGGACAAGTATCGCGCGCAGTTGACGACGCTGCTCACCCCGCTGCTGGGTGCGAACAATTTCTCGGCCGAGATTCAGGCCGATGTCGATCTGGACGAGAGTCAGGCGACGCGCGAAAGCTATGACAAGCAGGGCGTGGTGCGCGCCGAACAGGGCAACTGGCAGGGCAACAGCCCGGAGGCGGCGACGCCCGGCGGCATCCCCGGTGCGCTGAGCAACACGCCGCCCGCCGCATCGACGCTGAGCGCGGCGACGCCGGGTCCGGCGGGGGCCACGGTCCAGCCGGGCACTGCGCCGGGCGCGACCGCCCCGGTCAAGACCGCCGAGAATTTCAGCCGCGCCTATGACACCGGCAAGGAAGTGTCGGTGACGCGGGCGGCGCCGGGCGGCATCCGCCGCCTGTCGGTCGCGGTGCTGCTGCGCGAGGCGGAGGGCGGCAAGCCGCGTTCGGCGGCCGAGGTACAGCAGATCAACGATCTGGTGAAGGCGGCGGTCGGCTATAACGCGCAGCGTCAGGACACCGTCACCGTCATCAGCCGCAAATTCTCCCCCGACGTCGTCGAGATGGCGGCGCGGCCGTGGTACGACGCGGGATGGGTGCCGATGGCGGCGCGCAACGGCACCGCGCTGCTGATCGCGCTGCTGGTGCTGTTCCTCGGCGTGCGGCCGATGGCCAAGGCGCTGCTCAAGAAGCGCGAGGCGCCCGCCGACTCGGGGATGCCGATGGGCGGCGCGCTGCCCGCGCCCGATGCCGTGACGCTCGACGAGAATGGCGAGCCGCTGGCCGGAGCCGCCCCCGGCGCGCCGCCGCGCGAGGCGGTGAGCATCGAGATGCTGGAGAGCGCGCGCAGCTACGACGACCGCGTCGGGCTGGTGCGGGGCTTCACCCGCGACAATCCCGCCCGTGCCGCGCTGGCGGTGCGGGACATGATCCAGTCGGATGCCAAGCAATGAACGCGCCCACCCGAATCTATTCCGGCGTCGAACGTGCCGCCGTCCTGATGATGCTGGTCGGCGAGGAGGAAGCCGCCGCGATCCTCCAGAAGCTGGAGCCCGAGGAGGTCCGCCAGCTCGGCAAGGCGATGTTCGCGGTGGCCGACGTCAGCGAACATGAAGTGACGCTGGTGCTCGACGATTTCGTCGACCGCGCGCGCGAGCGCACCGCGGTGGGCTTCGACCCGCGCCCGCATATCGAGACGGTGATGACCCGTGCGCTGGGGCCGGACAAGGCCGAGAGCGTGCTGGCGCGGATCATCCCGGCCGAAGCGGCGTGCGCGATCGACCTGCTCGACTGGCTGGATGCGGGCGAGATCGCGGGGCTTATCAAGGACGAGCATCCGCAGATCGTCGCCGTGCTGCTCGCCAACCTCGACTCCGGCATCGCCGCGCAGGTGCTGGAAAGCATGCCCGAGGCGATCCAGCCGCAGATCCTGCACCGGATCGCGCGGCTGGGGCCGATCACGCCCGAGGCGATCGAGACGCTGAAATCGATGCTGTCGCGGCGGATGGGCGCGCGCCAGTCGTCGGCCGGGCTGCAACTGGGCGGGACCAAGGACGCGGCGCGCATCCTGTCGTCGGGCCGCAAAGCGACCGAGACGCGGGTCATGCCCAAGATCGCCAAGATCGACCGCGACGTGGCCAAGGCGATCGAGGAAGCGCTGTTCGTCTTCGACAACCTGCTGGAGATGGACAACAAGAACCTCGGCGTGCTGATCCGCAACGTCGACAGCGACATGCTGGTGCGGGCGCTGAAGGGCGTCGACGAGAGCATCCGCGAACGCTTCCTCGGCTGCATGTCGGCGCGCGCCGCCGACGGCATCCGCGACGAGATGGAAGCGCGCGGGCCGATGAAGCTGTCCGAGGTGCTCGACGCGCAGAAGGGCGTCATCACCGTCGCCCGGCAACTGGCGAAGGACGGCACGATCATGATGGGCGGAGGCGAGGACGATTATGTTTGAAGGTGCCGTGCCGATGTCCCCCGCCCCCAGCGCCGATTTCGTCGCAGGGTTCGCCAGCCGCCATGTCGCCGCCGCCGACATCCTGGCGCGCGCGTTCGGCGCGCCCGGCCCGTTCGCGGCGACCGGGGTGGTGCCGGCCCCGCCGCGCGGCTTCGCCGGCGCGGCCCCCGATGCCACCCCGAAGCATTTCCACCCGGCCGATCCCGACAGCAAGGCGACCGAGGGCTGGGACCCGTTCGACACGGTGGTCGAGGCGCCGGTGGTCGATGTGGTCGCCGAGGCGCATGCGGCGGGGTTCGCCGAGGGACAGGCGGCGGGCGATGCCGCCGCGCGGATCGACATGGCGCGCGATCAGGCGCTGCTGGTCCATCTGGCCGACGCGCTGGGCAAGGCGACGCACATCGACCGCGACGCGATGGCCGAACGGCTGCGGCTGACGGTCATGACGCTGGTACGCCAGATCGTCGGTGAGATCGGCGTGTCGGCCAATCACCTGGGCGACCGGATCGACGCCGCCGCCGACCTGCTGGCGGACGGGGCGGAGTCGGCGATCCTGCGGATGCACGCCGCCGATATACCGCTGGTCGAGGGCAAGCTGCCCAAGGCGGTGTTCCCGGTCGCCGATCCGAGTGTCGAGCGCGGCGGCTTCATCCTCGAATCCGCGTCGACCGTGGTCGAGGACGGACCGTCGCTGTGGCTCGACCAGTTGGGCGTGGCGATCGACCGTGTGCCGGTCCCCACCGCATGCTGAATCATTTCGCCGAGGATTATCTGGGGGCGCTGGCCCCCACCGGCTATCGCCCGCAGGCGCGGGTCGCCGGGCGGCTGGCGTCGTACGACGGATTGCTGATGGAGGCGGTCGGGCTGTCGCTGCCGGTCGGCACCGTATGTCAGGTCGCGACCGGTGACGGCGGCCATATCGAGGCGGAGGCGATCGGTTTTCGCAACGGGCGCACGCTGATGATGAACTTGGGCGGCCCCGCCCCGCTCCTTCCCGGCGCACTGGTGCGGCCGGGCGGTGCTCCGGGCGAGGCGGAGATCGGCGACGCGCTGCTCGGCCGGGTGGTCGATGGCGCGGGCAAGCCGATCGACGGCAAGGGACCGATCCGGGGGGCGGGCCGCTGGCCGCTGGGCGGCAAGCTGCAATCGCCGCTCGACCGGGGGCGTGTGCTCGAACCGATGGATGTCGGCGTCCGCGCGATCAACGGGCTGCTGACGATCGGTCAGGGGCAGCGTGTCGGCATCATGGCCGGATCGGGCGTCGGCAAATCGGTGCTGCTCGGCATGATGGTGCGCGCGGCGAAGGCCGATGTCGTCGTCGTCGGGCTGATCGGCGAGCGCAGCCGCGAAGTGTCCGACTTCCTCGAAACCAAGTTGAAGGGCGATGCCCGCCAGCGATCGGTGGTGGTGGCGGTGCCTGCCAACCATTCGCCGGTGCTGCGCATCCGCGGCGCACTGCGCGCGACCGCGATCGCCGAAGGATTTCGCGAGCAGGGCAAGAAGGTGCTGCTCATCATCGATTCGCTGACCCGCGTGGCGCATGCCGGCCGCGAGATCGGCCTCGCGCTCGGCGAACCGGCTTCCGCACGAGGGTATCCGCCTTCGGCTATCGCGATGCTGCCGGGGCTGATCGAGCGCGCGGGAACGTGCGTGCGCAGCGGTGGATCGATTACCGCCATCTATACCGTGCTGGCCGATGGCGACGACAACAGCGATCCGGTGGTCGATTCGGCGCGATCGATCCTCGACGGGCATATCGTGCTCAGCCGGCAGATGGCCGAGCGCGGCGTCTATCCGGCGATCGACCTCGGCCCCTCGGTCAGCCGGGTGATGACCGACATCGCCGACAAGCCGCATCTGGCCGCCGCGCGGGTGCTGCGGCGGCATCTGGCGACGTTCGAGGAGAACCGCGATCTGGTGCTGATGGGGGCGTATCGCACCGGCACCGACGCGGCGATCGACCATGCCATCGCGGCGCAGCCGGCGGTGATGGAATATATCCGCCAGGACGCCGATGAGATCGTGTCGCTGCCCGATGCGGTTGCCGAGCTGACCGGCGTGTTCGGTGACGGATAAATCCAAGCGCCTCGCGCGCGTGCTGCGCGTCCGCACGCTGCAACTGGGGCTGACCCAGGCCGACGAGGCGCGCGCCGCCGCGCGCGTGGCGGACGAGGCGGCGATGCGCGACCGCATTCTCAGTCTGGCGCAGGCGATCGCGCCGGTGACGACCCCGGTGGCCAGCGCGTCGAGCCTCGGCGCGGCGGCGCATTATCGCGAACGGCTGCATGTGTCGGCGCAACTGGCCGAACGGCGGGTCGCGCAGGCCGACGTCGGGCTGGAACAAGCGCGCTCCGCCACGCTGGAGGCAAGGCGCGACCAGAGCGCGGTCGAAAAGCTGATCGCGCGCGCCGATGCGGCAAGCGCGCTGAAGGAAATGCGCGCGCTGGAAAATGCGCCGCCGGTGCGCAAGCCAAACCGGCACGATCCTTGCTGATGGGTCCGTCGAACTCTCGACGGACCAGCGCATGCAGCCACTTTCCCCTCTCGAACGATCGATCGCCCCGCCGGGCCGGCCTGCACGGCGCGATGCCGGCGAGGACGCCTTTGCCGCGCTGCTCGCCGGGGTCAGCGAAGCGGCCGGCGACGACGTGCGGCAGCCCGCTGCCCCGCCGGGCGGCAAACGCTTGCCGGAAGGAGCGCCCGATCCGGCGTTGCTGCTGGCCGGGCTGATCCCGCCGCCGATGGTGCCGGTGGCGCCGCCGATGGTGCAGACGCCGCCCGCCGCCGTGGCCGGCACCGCGCCGGTGCCGCCATCGCCGCCCGGGATCGCGCCGCCGCCTGCTGTGCCCGGCGTATCGCCGGTGGCGGAGACGATCGACGGCCTGCCGCTGGCACCGCCGCCGGCCGAGGGCGCGCCGCCGCCGGCAATGGCGGAGGGCAAGGCGTTGCCGGCCGCTGCGTCCGACCTGCCGGTGGCCCCACGCCACCGGATGGCCGGGGAAGCCAGTGCGCCGGTGGTGACGATCGCCCCCCCTGCCCCGCCGGTTCCCGTACAGGTCGCCCATGCCGCGCCCGCGCTGCTGGCCGACACGCTGCCGGAGGAACGCGATTCCGCCACGCCGCGCGATGGCGACGTGGCGATGCCGTGGAGCATCGCCGGCATGGCCGAGGCGGTGCCGCGCCCGATCGCCGCGCCCGCCGCCGCCGATGACGCGCGGCTGGACCTGCGCGACGATCGCTGGATGCAGGGGATGATCGACCATATCGAGACGTTGCAGGGCGAACAGGCCGGGACTGGCGAGACGCGCATCCGCCTGTCGCCCGATGCGCTGGGCACCGTCGAGATCGTGCTGAGCCACGGCGAGGACGGCGTGGCCGTCCGCTTCGCCAGCGACACCGCCGATGCCGGGCGGCTGCTGGCCGATGCCCAGCCGCGCCTTGCCGAAATGGCGGCGCAGCGCGGGTTGAAGCTGGGCGGCATGCAGGTGGACGTCGGATCGCGGCAGGGCGACCCCCGCCACGATCCGCCCCCTGCCCCGCGCCGGCCGCAACCGTTCTCGGGCGCGCAGACGCCCGACCCCGTTACCGACGACCTTCGTATCGCCTGAGGAAACTGAACCATGAGTGACAAGGACAAGCCGGCCGACGCGCCGGTCAAGAAGAAGGGCAAGATGGGCAAGATGCTCGTCTTGGGGGTTGGCGTGCTGGTGCTGCTGGGCGGCGGCGTGGGGGCGGGCCTCTATGCCAGTTCGGCCGGGCTGATCGGCGGCGGCGGCCACAAGGAAGCGGCCGATCCCGATACCCCCAAGCTGGTGCCCAAGTCCGAAGAGGTTAAGGCCGGTGCCGAATCGGGCGGCGAATCGGGCGGCGGCGAAGGCGGCGAGTCGGGCGGCGGCAACGAAACCGTCGCCGAGGGCGGCAAGCCGACGCCCGAGGGCGAAGGCGGCGATCGCTATGCGTCGAGCTATTACGCGATGGAAAAGGAGTTCACCGCGAACCTGGCCGACAGCGTCCATTTCGCGCAGATCGGCGTCGCCATCTCGACACCCTATGACCATAAGGTGCTGGATAACCTCAAGACTCACGAGATTGCGGTGCGATCGGCGGTGCTGATGGCGCTGGGCGAGACGACCGAGGATCAGGTGTTCACCGCCGATGGCAAGAAGCAACTGGCGCTGCGGCTGAAGAAGGCGATCAACGACACGCTGGTGCAAAAGGAGGGATTTGGCGGGATCGGTAACGTCTACTTTACCAATTTCGTTGTTCAGTGAACGGGCATGGTTAACACGCCCGCAACCCCCGCCCCCGCCGACCGGCGCGAGAAGGCCCGACGCACTGCCACGGCGACGCATGTCGCGACGCTGGGGGCGACGAACCTCAACCCGTTCGGCGACCTGCATGCCTTCGAGCATCTGTCGACGCGCATGGCGCGATCGATGCGGCAGGTGTTCGAACCGCTGCTGCGCCGCGCCGTGCGAAGCTGGGCCGAACCGGTCGAGGTCGACCGGTTCGCGGGGTTCTGCGCGGGGCGCAAGGGGACGGGGCTGACGGCGTGGGTGCCGCTGACGCTGTCGAGCGGGGGCAGCCCGGCGATCCTGGTGATCGACGGCGCGTTCCTGCTCGAAACGCTCGACCTGTTCTTCGGCGGGTTCGGCGACGTGCCCAATCCGTTGCCGAGCGAATTCTCGCCCGCCGCCGAGGCGATGCTGCGCCGCCTCGCCCGGGCGATCGCGCAGCCGCTGTCGGAAGCATGGGGGCCGCTGGCCGGCATCGCGTTCGAGGCGGGCAACCCGGAAGCCAATCCGGCGATGCTCAGCGCGATCGACGGCGAGGACGCGGTGGTCGCGACCCGCTTCGGCATCGCCGCGCACGAGGGCCGCCCGACCTTCATCGACATTCTCTATCCCGTCGCCGCGCTCAAGCCGCACGCGCCGCAACTCACCACCAAGGTTCACGGCAAGACCGCGACCCCCGATCCGCGCTGGCGATCGGGCCTGACCCGCGCGGTCATGACCGTGAAGCTGCCGGTGCGATCGGTGCTGGCCGAACCGGTCGTGTCGCTGGGCGTGCTGCTGGAGCTGAAGGAAGGCGACGTCATCCCGATCAGCTTCGGCCCCGAAGTGCCGGTGTGGGTCGCCAACCAGCGGCTGGGCACCGGCACGGTCGGCACCGCCAACGGGCAGGCCGCGATCAAGCTCATCTCCATCGACCCCGGTTTCGAAGAGGATTTCCAATGAACGACATGACCGGCGGCTTCCCCGCCGAGGCGTCGCTCGCCGCCAATTTCAAGCTGCTGCAGGACGTCGACGTGCGGCTGACCGTCGAGATCGGTTCGACCCACCTGACGCTGCGCGAACTGTTGGCGCTGGGCGAATCGAGCGTGATCGAGCTGGACCGCGCCGCCAACGAACTGCTCGACGTGTTCGTCAACGGCACGCTGATCGGCCGGGGCGAGGTGGTGACGGTGGGCGACCGCTTCGGCGTGCGCATGACCGAACTGGTCAGCCCCGACAAGCGGGTCCAGCGCTGATGATGTGGTCGTACATCCTCAAGCTGGTCGTGCTGCTGCCGCTGGTGTGCGGCCTGATGATCGGCTGCCTGTATCTCTGGCGTCGGCTGGAAGCGCGGATGCCGGGCAACCAGGGCGAGCGGCTGGTGAAGGTGCGCGAGACGATGATGGTGTCGACCGGCACCAAGATCGCCGTGCTGGAATTTCAGGGCCGCCAGTTGCTGGTGTCGGTCAGCCGTAGCGGCGTGACGTTGCTGGATGGGGGCAACAAGTGAACACGCTGCGTTTGCCGTTTGCCCGGCTCCGGCCCGCTCCCCCACCCGGCCATCCACAGCGTACCCTTGATGGGTGGCCGGGTGGGGGAGCGGGCCGGAGCGGCCTGCCTCACAAAAACGTGGTGAAGGTCCGCCGCCCCACGCGGGCGCTGCCGCAATGGCGGCTGGAGCTGGTGCTGGCGGCCATCGGCCTGTTGCTGATGCTGTTCCTCGCGGTGCCGGCGTTCGCGCAAGCGGTGCCGGCGGCCCCTGCCCCGGTCGCCGCGCCGGGTGCCGCCGACGCGCTCGACCGGGCGCTCGGGCAGTTGGGCGGGGCCAACGACGCGCCGATGGCGCTGTCGTTGCAGGTCCTGATCCTGATGGGGCTGTTGTCGGTCCTGCCCGGCATCCTCCTCATGATGACCAGCTTTACCCGGATCATCATCGTGCTGTCGGTGCTGCGTCAGGCTTTGGGGTTGCAGCAGACGCCGCCCAACCAAGTGCTGATCGGCCTGTCGCTGTTCCTGTCGTTCTTCGTGATGGCCCCGGTCTTCACCCAGATCAACGACAGCGCGCTGAAACCCTATGCCGCCGGGCAGATGACCTCGACCCAGATGATCGAGACCGCCGGGCGTCCCTTGCACGCCTTCATGCTCAAGCAGACGCGGACCAAGGACGTGACGATGTTTGCCGACATGGCGAAGTCCGGGCCGATCGCGACGCCCGCCGACACGCCGTTTTCGATCCTGCTGCCCGCCTTCGTCACCTCCGAACTCAAGACCGCGTTCCAGATCGCGTTCCTGATCTTCCTGCCGTTCATCGTCATCGATCTGGTGGTCGCGACCGTGCTCATGTCGCTCGGCATGATGATGTTGTCGCCGACGATCATCTCGCTGCCGTTCAAGCTGCTGCTGTTCGTGCTGGTCGATGGCTGGGCGCTGACGATGGGCAGCCTTGCCGCAAGCTTCGTGAGGTAACATGGACGCAGGCTATTTCATGACCGTCGCGCGCGAGGCGATGTGGGTGCTGGCGCTGGTCGCCGCGCCCATCCTGATCCCGGCGCTGCTGAGCGGCCTCATCCTCGGCATGATCCAGGCGGCGACGTCGATCAACGAACAGACGCTGTCGTTCGTGCCCAAGCTGGCGGTGGTCGGCATCAGCCTTGCGGTGTTCGGGGGCATGATCCTCGGGCTGCTGGGCGATTTCACCACCAGCATCTTCGAGCGGATCCCGGAACTGGTCCGGTGAATTTTCTTTCGTCCTCTCTCCCCGTCACGCCGGCGGAAGCCGGAGTCCATGGATGGGGGGACGGCTGCGCTTCCTCGATGACACCCGACACAATGGATTCCGGCCTTCGCCGGAATGACGGAGTCGACATTCAGCTAAGGGTTCGACTCCTCCCCTCCCTGGAAGGGANNGGGTCGGCCCGTTGGCGGGCGTGACCTTCCCTCGCATGCCAACCCACCCCCAACCCCTCCCTTCCAGGGAGGGGAGCAATTTTGCTAGCTGTTCGACTGAACGTCGATCGGCCCTCGCGGTCGCGATCGTGGCACTGGGTCCCCGCCTTCGCGGGGATACGGCAGCGGGACAGGGCCGGCCATGCTAGGCCTCGGCCTCGCGGTCGAGCCGCAGCTTTGGGCGTTGCTGTTCACCATGGTGCGGGTCGGCGCGGCGTTCGTCGTGGCGCCGGTGTTCGGCGCGGTGGCGATGCCGGTGCAGGTGCGCGTGCTGCTGTCGGGGGCGATCGCGGTGCTGGTGCTGCATGCGCAGAGCTTCGCCATTCCGACCGAGATATTTTCGTTCACGACCTTCCTCGGCATCGCCGCCGAGGCGCTGGTCGGGTTGGCGCTGGGCTTCGTGCTCCAGATCGCGTTCGCCGCACCGCTGATCGCGTCGGAAGTGATCGGCATTTCGATGGGCATCGGTTTCGCCGCGATGGTGAACCCGCAGAGCGGCGCGCCGACGCCCGCGCTCGGCACCTTCCTGTCGGTGCTGCTGACCTTGCTGTTCCTGTCGCTCGACGGGCATCTGATCCTCGTCGACCTGATCGTGCGGTCCTATGAGATATTGCCGCCGGGCGCGGCGTGGCTGTCGGCGGGCAAGCTTCAGAACATCGCGATGTTCGGCGGCTATGCGTTTCTCGCCGGGTTGCTGCTGGCGTTGCCGGTCGGCTTCCTGCTGCTGTGCCTCAACCTCGTCGTCGGCATGTTGTCGCGCTCGGCCCCGGCACTCAACCTGTTCGCGGTGGGCCTGCCCGCCAGCCTGTTCGTCGGGGTCGTCGCGCTGTTCGTCGCGATGCCGGCGATGGGCGATTACATGCTGGTGATCGTGCGCGAGTCGCTCGACGCTACCAAAACGCTGGTGTTGGGATGAGCGAGGACAAAACCGAAAGCCCAACCCAGAAGCGCCTCGACAAGGCGCGTGACGACGGTGACATCCTCAAGTCCAAGGAACTGGGCACCGCGCTGGTCATCCTTGCCGGGTGCGGCTGGCTGGCGACGTTCGGGCCGTCGCTGGTGGCGGCGTGCAAGGCGGTGATGACCGCCAGCTTCACCTTCGGCCGCGGTGACATCGAGGATTTCCAGCCGTGGCGGCCCCTCATCGAAGCGGGCTGGAAGCTCGCCCCTTCGCTCGGCGCGATCCTGGCGTTCGCGGTGGTGGCGGGGATCGCCGCGCAGGCGGGGCTGACCGGCATCCGCTTCGATGGCAAGGCGATGGCGCCCAAGGGATCGCGGATCAACCCCGCCTCGGGCCTGAAACGTATCTTCGGGCCGCAGGGGTGGATCGAGCTCGGCAAGTCGCTGCTGAAGGTCATGCTGCTCGGGTCGATCGGCTATGTCATGCTCAAATCGGCGTCGCACAGTTCGCTGGGGCTGGTGTCGTCGAACGTCGAACAGGCGGTCGGCGATCTGGGCGGCACGTTCCTGACCTTGCTGTTCGTGATGGCCGGCGGGCTGGTGCTGATCGCCGGGCTGGACGTGCCGCTGGCGCTGTTCCAGCGGATGAACCGGCTGCGCATGACCAAGCAGGAGGTGCGCGACGAGCATAAGGAGAGCGAGGGCGATCCGCATGTGAAGGGCCAGATCCGCCAGCGCCGCCACCAGATATTGAAGGGCGGTTTCCGCAAGGCGGTGGGCGAGGCGCATGTCGTGCTGACCAACCCGACCCATTTCGCGGTCGCGCTGCGGTATGACCGGGGACGCGATTCGGTGCCAGTGGTGGTCGCGCGGGGACGTGGCGCGACCGCGCTGGCCATCCGCGAACTGGCCGGCGAGGCGAAGGTCCCGGTGCTGGAATATCCGCAGCTTGCCCGCGCGGTCTATTATACCAGTCAGGACGGGCAGGAGGTGCGCGACGATCTGTACCTCGCCATCGCCACCGTGCTGGCGTTCGTGTTCGGGGTGAACGTGCAGGCCGGCGGCATCCAGCCGCCGATCGACGTGCCCGCCGCCGCGCGGTTCGACGAAAACGGCAATCTCGCCGGCGCATCCGCGTGAGCGGGCCGGCACCGCACAGGAAACCCGGGTTTCCGAACGGAATCTCTAAAGAAAACCGCGTCGCTGCCGCTTGATGGATAGAGACGCGCGGGGACAAGTACGATGGCCATCACCACCAGCACCAGCACCGCGACGCCGGCCACCACCACGGCGGCCAAGACGACGACCACCGGCACCAACAGCACGACCGGCAACATCGCCAAATCGCTGGGCCTCGGATCGGGCACCGACACGGTCGCGCTGGTGAAAAGCCTGGTCGACGCGCAATTCGCCGGCAAGACGGCGCAACTGACCAAGCGGCAGGATACGCTGACCTCGCAGGTGTCGACGCTGTCCGAGGTCAAGAGCGGCATCACCGGCTTCGCCAATGCGCTGACCACGCTGGTCAAGAACGGCACGCTGGCGACGCAGTTGACCAGCAGCAGCGGCGTGGTGCGGGCATCGGTGCTGCCCGGCGCGCGCGTGGCGGGGACGATGGCGAGCGTCAGCGTCACCAGACTGGCGAGCGCGCAGGTCGCGGTGACGCGCGAGGCGGTTCCCGAGGGGACGGCGCTCGGCACCGGCAGCCTCACGCTGAAATTCGGCAAGGTCGACGGCAACGGCAGTTTCAACTGGAACGGCAAGGACATCGACCCGATCGTCCTCACCAGTGGCGATACCGCCTCGCTGCAAGGGATCGCCGACAAGATCACGTCCGCCAAGGCCGGCGTGACTGCCAGCGTCGTGTCGGACGCCAACGGCCAGCGGCTGGTGCTGAAAGGGGCCAGCGGCGAGGAACAGGCGTTCACCCTGACCGCGACCCCCGATACCGCCAACAATGGCCTCGAAAAGCTGAACGTCGGTTTCGACGGTTCGACCAGCGGTGCGCGGATGGTGACGCAGGCGGGCAATGCGCAACTGACCGTCGACGGCGTCGAACTGTCGCGCGATACCAACAGCGTGACCGGCGCGATTCCGGGCGTGCGGCTGGAGCTGACCGGGCTGACCGCCGGTGTGCCCGCGACGATCGGCACCACGCCGCCGACCGATGCGATCAGCCAGGCCGTGACCGATTTCGTCGCGACCTATAACGAAGTGATGGCGACCGTGCAGAAGGCGACCGATCCGATCACCGGCGCGCTGCGCGCCGATCCGGCGACGGCGTCGCTCAAGCGGTCGCTCCAGCGGCTGACGCTGACCGAACTGACCACCGCGGGCGACGACACCCCCAGCCGGCTGGCGCAGATCGGCGTCGCGACCAACCGCGACGGCACGCTGCGCGTCGAGACGGCGCAACTGGCCAAGGCGCTGGCGGACAACCCCGCCGCGCTGGAGGCGATGTTCGTGGCGGGCACCGGTGCGACCGGCAAGGGGCTGTCGGCGGCGCTCAACGCGATCTCGCTGGCGGCGGTGGATACCCAGACGGGTCTGGGCGCGACCTCGGCCCGCTATACCAAGGCGCAGAGCGCGATCGACGACGAAAAGACCAAGGTGACGACCCAGTCCGAAACCGTCAGCACGCGGATGACGCAGCAGTTCGCCGCGTCCGAAGCGCGCGTCGCGGCGTACAAGGCGCAGCAGGCGCAGATGGAAACCATGGTCAAGATGTGGACGGCGGATCGCTGATGGCCCGCTATGCCACCGTCCTTGCCGGTGATCCGGCGCAGACCTATCGCCAGGTCGATCTGGCCGGACGCACCGGCGGGGCCGATGCCCACGGCCTCGTTTCGCTGTTGTACGAGGAAGCGATCCGCGCGCTGCGATCGGCCGCATGGGCGGCGACCAACTACCGGTTCCAGATGAAGAGCGAACGGGTGACGCGGGCGATGGCGATCCTGTTCGCGCTGGAGGCGGGACTCGATTTCGACAAGGGCGGCGACCTGTCGCGCACGCTGTCGCGGCTGTACGCGGGGCTGCGCCAGCAGATCGCCGACGCCAGCATCGGCGACGATCCGGTGCCGTTTACCGACGCCGCCGCCTCGATCACCGACATCGCCGAGGCGTGGGAGATGGTGCGGCCGAAGTAGCCGGTCCGTCATTCCCGCCTGCGCGGGAATGACATCGCGAGCCTAGCGCCGCGCCCCGCCATCGGGTAGCGCACGCGCCATGACGCAACCGCATATCGTCGCGCTGGGCGGCACGCTTCGTCCGACCTCCGCCACCGCCACCGCGCTGGAACAGGCGCTAGCCCATGCCCGGTCGCTCGGCGCGCGCACGACGCTGCTGACCGGGCCGGCGATCGACTTTCCCAATTACGAACCGGAAAGTGCTGCGGGCCATGCCGGCATCCAGGCGTTCGTCGCAGCGCTGCGCGGGGCGGACGGGGTGATCGTCGGGTCGCCGGGCTATCACGGGACGCTGTCGGGCCTCGTCAAGAACGCGCTCGACCATGTCGAGCTGCTGCGCCGCGACGACCGGGTGTATTTCGACGGAATGCCGGTCGGCATCGTGGCGACGGCAGCGGGCTGGCAGGCGGCGGTGGCGACGATGGCGACGCTGCGTACCGTCGCCCACGCGCTGCGCGGCTGGCCGACCCCGGTCGGCGTGGCGATCAACACCGCCGAGGACGGCGCGCTCGACCGCGCCGATGCGCAGTTGCGGCTGATGGTCGAACAGATGCTGGGGTTCATCGGGCGGTAGCGTGCCCACCAATCGGGGACGGGGGTGGCCCATGCGGATCGTGACGGTCGTGCTGTTTCTGGCTGCGATCGGTCTGGCCTTCGTGGCCGGCTATGGCTTGCGCCGCTCGGCACCATCGGCGTCGCCATACGACCCCGAATACTGGCCCGGTTCGGAAGCGCAGATCGACGATGCCTATCGACGTTGGGCCGTCAAGGCGGGCGAGCCGGTCGATCAGGTAAAAGGAATGTGGTTTCCGCAGTTGATGTTCCTTCCAACACGCAATCAGGGCATCGGCCTGTCGTGCGTGAAGCTTCGGATCGAACGCGGGGCAATCGGCGGTTCGCCGGTATATTGCTACGATAACGACACCATGAAACTCGTGGCGGAATACAGCGACGTGGAATGATCCTTCGTCAGCGTGACGAAGAGGAACTACCCCCCTACCCCGCCCGCAGCGGCGCGCTGCCGCGCGCGACCATCCGTTCGCCGTCGATCACGATCGGTCCGGCCAGTCCCGGCAGTCCGTCGGGCGCGATCCGCATCCCCCGCGCCACCACCTGTGGGTCGGCGAACACCTCGTTCAGCAGGTTGATCGGCCCCGCCGGAATGCCCGCCGCCTCCAGCGCGTCGGTCAGCGCCGCCTTGCGCCAGCCGCCGACCGCCGCCTGCACCATCGGGATCAGTGCGCCGCGATTCACCACCCGCCCCGGATTGGTCGCGAACCTTGGATCAAGGTGGAGGTCGAGCCCGAGGATGGCGCACAGCCGCGCGAACTGCGTGTCGTTGCCGACCGCGATCACCAGCGCGCCGTCCGCCGTCTCGAACGCCTGATACGGCGCGAGATTGGCGTGGCCGTTGCCCATCCGCCCCGGCACGGTCCCGCCCGCCAGATAGTTGAGCGCCTGATTGCCCAGCACTGCCACCTGCGTATCGAGCAGCGCCATGTCGATATGCGCGCCCTCCCCGGTCAGGTCGCGGCGGCGTAGCGCGGCGAGGATCGCCACGGCCGAATAGACGCCGGTGAACAGATCGGCATAGGCCACACCGGCCTTTTGCGGCGGCCCGTCGGGCTCGCCGGTCAGCGACATCGCCCCGCCCATCGCCTGGATGACGAAGTCGTAGCCGGCACGGTGCGCATAGGGCCCGGTCTGGCCGAAGCCGGTGATCGAGCAGGTGACGAGCCCCGGCCGCACCGCCGACAGCGCGGCATGATCGAGGCCGTATCGGGCGAGGCCGCCGACCTTGTAATTCTCGATCACGACATCGGCCTGCGCCACCAGCGCGCGGACCTCGGCCTGACCCTCGGGCGTGCCAATATCGATCGCGACCGACCGTTTGCCGCGATTGGTCGCGTGGAAATAGGCTGCGTCGCGGTTGCGCCCCGCGTCATCGGTCACGAACGGCGGTCCCCAGTGGCGGGTGTCGTCGCCCGCGCCGGGCCGCTCGACCTTCACCACCTCCGCGCCCAGATCGGCGAGCAACTGCCCGCACCATGGCCCGGCCAGAATCCGCGCCAATTCGACCACGCGGACCCCGGCGAGCGGCTTCACGGCCGGCGCAGCGCGTACACGACATGCGGGACCATGCGCCCGCCCCGCAGCACATCGATGGTGCCGGGGCGCAGCACCGCGCCCAGCGCCGCCACCGCGGTGCGCGACCGGGCATTGGCCTCCCCGATATGGAAGGTGACGGTCGCCGCGTACCGGGTGATGTGATCGATCATCAACCGCTTGGTTTCGCGGTTATACCCACGCCGCCAGCGGTCGCGCGCGAAAAACGTCCAGCCAATCTCGATCTCGTCGGCGTCAGGGTCGTAGGGACCGTAGCGGCTCGATCCGATCACGCTGCCGTCCTGGGCATCGCGGATGGTCAGCATGCCGCCGCCCGCCATCCCCTCGTCGAAGAAGGCACGGAAGACGTCCGCCCGCCAGCGGTCGTGCGCGGGATGCTGGTCCCAGATCGCCGGGTCGGACGCGACCGCGAACAGCGCATCATAATCGTCCGCGACGCTCGGCGCGATCGTGACCAATTGGCCGCGCAATACCGGCTGACGGTTCATCAGAACGCGGCAATGCCGGTGATCGCCCGCCCCTGGATCAGCCCGTGGACGTCGTGCGTGCCCTCATAGGTGTTGACCGTTTCGAGGTTGATCGCATGGCGCATCACATGGAATTCGGCGGCAATGCCGTTGCCGCCGTGCATGTCGCGCGCGACCCGCGCGATGGCCAGCGCCTTACCGCAATTGTTGCGCTTGATGATGCTGATCGCCTCGGGGGCCAGCGTGCCTTCGTCGAACATCCGCCCGGCGCGCAATGCCGCCTGCAACCCCAGCGCGATCTCGGTCTGCATGTCGGCCAGCTTCAACTGCACCAGTTGCTTCGATGCCAGCGGCACGCCGAACTGCTTGCGGTCGAGCATATATTGCCGCGCGGCGTGGAGGCAGAACTCGGCCGCCCCCATCGTGCCCCATGCGATGCCGTAGCGCGCGCGGTTGAGGCAGCCGAACGGCCCCTTCAGCCCCTCGACATTGGGGAGCAGCGCATCCTCACCCACCTCGACGCCATCCATCACGATCTCGCCGGTGACGGACGCACGCAGCGACAGCTTACCCTCGATCTTCGGCGCGGACAGCCCCTTGGTGCCCTTCTCCAGCACGAAGCCGCGAATCTTGCCGTCATGCGCGTCGGACTTCGCCCACACGATGAAGACATCGGCGATCGGCGAATTGGTGATCCACATCTTGGACCCGCTCAACCGGTAGCCACCGTCGATCTTTTCCGCCCGCGTCCGCATGCCCGCCGGATCGGAGCCGGCATCGGGTTCGGTCAGCCCGAAACAGCCGACCCATTCGCCGCTCGCGAGGCGGGGCAGATATTTGCGCTTCTGCGCTTCCGAGCCATAGGCGCTGATCGGGTGCATCACGAGGCTCGACTGCACGCTCATCGCGCTGCGATACCCTGAATCGACTGCCTCGACCTCGCGCGCGACAAGGCCGTAAGCGACATAGCCCAGCCCCGCGCCGCCATATTCGGGATCGATCGTGGGACCCAGCAGCCCCAGTTCGCCCATCTCGCTCATGATCTCGCGCGCGAAATCCTCGTCGAGAAACGCGCGGGTCACGCGCGGCAACAATTTCTCGCGGGCATAGCCGTGCGCCGCGTCGCGCACCATCCGTTCCTCGTCGGTCAGTTGCTGATCGATAAGGAACGGGTCCTGCCAGTCGAAGCGGCCCATATCGGCCATGGTGATTGTCCTTACAGCGTGGGGGCGAGCGGGTCGGGCGTCGCCGACGGGGTCGGGAGCGGGACGGGTGGTGGCGCGATCTGCGCCACCGGGGCCGGGGCCACCTGCGGCAACGGCGTGTCGAGCGCCAGCGCCTCCAGCTCGATCAGCGCCTTGCGCGCATCGACATAGCGTTTGGCCGCGGCGTTCCAGTCGGTGGCGCTGGCCCCGCCCGGCATCCGCTCGACCTCACCGATCGCCAGTTCGACGCGACCGGTGTCGAGCCGGCGGCGCGCCCGCTCCAGCCGGTCGGACGGGCGGCTGCTCGGCGTCGGCCCCTGGCGGATCACGATCAACTGCCCTGCCTCGCGCCGCAGCGACTGCCACCAGTTCTGGTCGGCGGGACCAGCCAGCAACTGGTTGGCCGAGGAATCGAGCCCGCTGCGCAGATCGTCGAGCGTTACCGGCTGGCGCGCGGCGGCAAGGATGGTGCGCACCGCATCGCCCCGCGCCGCGCCGAAGCGCACCCGCAACTGGTTTTCGAGATAGCCGAGCGGCAACCCGCGATCGAGCGCGCGGCGCGCGGCGATCACGATCATCATATTTTCGGCACGCGCGGCGAAGCCCGCCGCCGATCGCGCGCCGGTGTCGATCGCGGCGATCCGCGTCTCCAGCTCGGCCACCTGTGCCGACAGCGTCGCCTCGCGCGCCGACAGCGCGGCGAGGTTCGGCAAGGCGGCGGCAACCGGCGCGGCGCTCGCCGCCGGGGTCGGCTGGGCGACCGGCGTCGTGGTGGCGGCACGCAGCGTCCAGCCGAGGCGCGGGGCGACATAATAGAGCACCGCCAGCGTCGCGCCGATTCCGATCAGGAAGGCGACGCATGCCGCCGCCATCCATCGCCCGCCCTTCGCCCGCCGGGTCGGGCCGTTTGCCGCCATGAAAGGCGCGTCGTCGCTGGTCATGCGCGCCTTATCCCCGTGCGCGCCGACCGGGTCAATCACCGGCAAGCGCAAGGCCGGCGGCGATCACCGCCGGATCGCTCGGCATGGCGGCCACCGCGACCGCGCGCCAGCCGTTGCCGAGCATCATCGCCGCCGCCGGCGAGATCGCCGCGACCGAGGTGGTGCCACGATCCGCCACCAGCGCCGCCAGTCGCGCCGCCGCGCGCGGCGAATGGACCAGCGCCACGCTGCCCGCCAGCCGGTCCATCCCGACCGGTTCGGTGGGCACGGCGGCATAGACCGCGCGGATCGTCGCCACCACGCCATGCGCCGCCACCGCCCGGTCGCGCGCGGTCAGCAGCAGCGCGCGGCGCACCCCCGCCGCGCGCGCCGCATCGAGCAGCGCCCGGCCATCGCCCGCCCCGGTCGCGACCACGCGCAATCCCGCGTCGCGCGCCGCCCGCGCGGTCGCCGCACCCACCGCATGGACCGGCAGATAGGCGAGCGCGGCCAGCCCCGCCCCGGCGTGGCGCACCGCATTGGCGCTGGTCAGGATCAGCGCGTCATGCGCCTCCGCCGGCAGTTCCCACGCCAGCGGCACTATAGCGAACAGCGGCAGCGGGATCGCCTCGCCCCCCAGCGCCCGGATCCCCGCGACGGTCGCCGCATTGCCCGGTTCGGGGCGCAGCACCGCCAACGGCACGCTCACCGCGCGAACAGCCGCGCGACGCTTTCGGGCGCTTCGTCGAGCAGCCGTTCGGCAAGGGCGCGCGGCAGGCCGATGTCGTCGATCGCGCCGCTCGTGCTGCCGGTGACGTGCGCGCTGCCGTCCTGCGCCAGCAATTGCGCGGTCAGCGTCAGCACGTCGCCCTCGATCCGCGCCAGCGCGCCGACCGGCGAATGGCAATCGGCGCCCAGCGCTGCCAGGAAGCCGCGCTCGGCGCGCACCGCCTGATGCGTCGGCAGGTCATCGATCGCCGCCACGAAGGCGAGCGCGGCGGCGTCCTCGGCGCGCACCTCGATCCCGACCGCGCCCTGCGACGGGGCGGGCAGCAGCGTGTCGACCGGCACGGCATGGCCGATGGCGTGCCGCCCCAGCCGTTCGAGACCGGCGGCGGCGAGCAAGGTCGCATCGACCTCGCCCGCCGCCAGCTTGGCGAGGCGCGTGTCGACATTGCCGCGAAACAGTACGATCCGCGCATCGGGGCGGTGGCGCAGCACCTGCGCGGCGCGGCGCGGACTGCTGGTGCCGACCACGCCGTTCGCCGGCAGATCGGCAAGGCTCGCGATCCCGACCAGCCGGTCGCGCACGTCGGCGCGCGGCAACATCGCGGCGATGCGGATCTCGGTCGGGCGAATCGTCTCGACATCCTTCATCGAATGGACCGCCGCGTCGATCTCTCCGCCACACAGCGCCCGGTCGAGTTCCTTGGTCCACAGCGCCTTGCCGCCGATCTCGGCAAGCGCGCGGTCCTGCACCCGGTCGCCGGTGGTGCGGATCGGCACGATCTCGATCGTGGCGGGGTCCACCCCATGCGCCGCCGCCAGCGCCGCGCGCGTGGCGTGGGCCTGTACCAGCGCCAGCGGCGATCCGCGCGTGCCCAGTCTGAACATCATGGCGTTGCTCGCTACGCATCGTTGGCGTGTTGGGCAAGGCGGATAGGGTTCACGCGAAGGCGCGAAGGGCGCGAAGGGGTTGGTTCACGCGGAAGCGCGGAGACGCGGAGGGGGTTGCGATCCGGGCCAGCCGCCCGCGACCGGGAGACGACAACGCCAGCGGACGACGGGGCAAGCCCCGCCTCGAACGCGACCCCCTCCGCGCCTCTGCGCCTCTGCGCGAAAATCACTTCTTCCTGCTTTCTGGCGGACGGAGAAATAGGGAAGGAGTTTTCGCGCAGAGGCGCGGAGGCGCGGAGAATGTTGTGTTCCGGGTGAACCGGTCGCCTCCGGTAGACGAACGACGATAGCCGCTACGCGGCAAGGTCGGTCCCGAACGCAACTCCTCCGCGTCTCCGCGCCTCCGCGTGAACCACCCTTCTTCGCGCCCTTCGCGCCTTCGCATGAACCAAATATCGCCCCGCCGACCAAACCGCGCTAGAGCACCGCAAATGCCCCACCCCCTCATCCTCGGCATCGAATCCAGTTGCGACGAAACCGCCGTCGCGATCGTGCGTGGCGATCGCACCATCCTGTCGCATCGCCTCGCCGGACAGGAAGCCGCCCACGCCCCCTATGGCGGCGTCGTGCCCGAGATCGCGGCGCGCGCCCATGTCGAGATCCTGCCGGCCCTTGTCGAAGGCGCGCTCGCCGATGCGGGCGTCACGCTCCATCAGGTCGATGCGATCGCCGCCACCGCCGGTCCCGGCCTGATCGGCGGGGTGATGGTCGGCCTCGTCACCGCCAAGGCGCTGGCGCTGGCGGCGGGCAAGCCGCTGGTCGCGGTCAACCATCTGGAGGGGCATGCGCTGTCGCCACGCCTGACCGATCCCGACCTAGCCTTCCCCTACCTGCTGCTGCTGGTGTCGGGCGGGCATTGCCAGTTGCTGCGCGTCGACGGGGTCGGCGCCTATCGCCGGCTCGGCACCACCATCGACGATGCGGCGGGCGAGGCGTTCGACAAGACCGCCAAGGTCCTCGGCCTCGGCTACCCCGGTGGCCCGCGCGTCGAGGCGGCGGCGGCGCAGGGCGATCGGCGCGCGGTGCCGCTGCCCCGCCCGCTGACCGGCACGCCCGATCCGCATTTCTCGTTCGCCGGCCTCAAAAGCGCGGTGCTGCGCGCGCACGAATCGGGTCGCTACAGCGTGCCGGACATCGCCGCCTCGTTCAGCCAGGCGGTGATCGACTGCCTCGTCGACCGCACCAGACTGGCGCTGACGCTCGCCGGGCCGGTCGAGGCGCTGGTGGTCGCCGGCGGGGTCGCCGCCAATCGCGGCGTGCGCGCCGCGCTGGAGGCGCTCGCCACCGCGCACGGCCTGCGCTTCGTCGCCCCGCCGTTATGGCTGTGTACCGACAATGGCGCGATGATCGCGTGGGCCGGGGCCGAACGCTTCATGGCCGGGCATAGCGATCCGCTCGACGTCGCCGCCCGCCCGCGCTGGCCGCTCGACCCGAATGCGGAAAAGGTGCGCGGCGCGGGAGTGAAGGCATGAGGATCGGCGTCATCGGCGGCGGGGCATGGGGCACCGCGCTGGCACAGGTCGCGGCGCGCGGCGGCGACGTAACCCTGTGGGTCCGCGACGGCGCGCTGGCCGACACGATCAACACCGCGCGCGAGAACCCGCTCTACCTGCCCGGCATCCCGCTCTCCCCGGCGATTCACGCGACGACCGACAGCGCGGCGCTGGGCGATGCCGATGCGTTGCTGGTCGTCTGTCCGGCGCAGCACGTCCGCGCGGTCCTCTCTGGAATCGACGTCGGCACCCGCGCGCTGGTGTTGTGCGCCAAGGGGATCGAGGCGGGCAGCAGGCTGCTGGTCGGCGAGGTCGCCCGCTCGGTCCATCCGGACGCCCCGGTTGCGGTCCTCTCCGGCCCGACCTTCGCGCACGAGGTCGCCCGTGCCAAGCCGACCGCCGTCACCCTCGCCTGCGCCGATCCGGTCTTGCGTGATCGCCTTGCCGCGCGCCTCGCCGCGCCGGGGTTCCGCCCCTATGCCAGCGACGACGTGATCGGCGCGGAGATCGGCGGCGCGGTCAAGAACGTCCTCGCCATCGCTTGCGGCGTGGTGGAGGGTGCGGGGCTGGGGCAGAACGCCCGCGCGTCGGTGATCGCGCGCGGCTTCGCCGAGATGACCCGCTTCGGCATGGCACGCGGCGCGCGGGCGGAGACGCTTGCCGGCCTGTCGGGCTTGGGCGATCTGGTGCTGACCTGTTCGTCGACCGCCTCGCGCAACTATTCGCTTGGTGTGGGGCTTGGGCAGGGCCGCGCCGCCGCCGAGCTGTTGTCCGATCGCCGCACCGTGGCCGAAGGCGCGTTCACCGCCCCGGTGCTGGCGCAGGCGGCGGCCGACGCGCGGATCGACATGCCGGTCACGCAGGCGGTCGGCACGCTGCTGGCCGGCACCCCGGTGGGCCAAGTGATCGAAGCGCTGCTCAGCCGCCCGCTGAAACCCGAGGGACGGTAATCACAAACTCGCCGCCAGCGCCTCCAACTGGTCGGCGCACTGGTTCCAGCCGGGCTCGAACCCCATCGCCGCATGCTGATCGCGCGTCTCGGCGGTCCAGTGGCGGGCGCGGGCGATATAGCGGGTGCCGCCGTCCTCGTCGGCGAAGGTGATCGTCGCGACCATGAACGGCGCGCCGTCGCCGGGCACGAAGCCGGCGGTGAATGCATCGGTCGTCACGATCCGTTCGTTCGCCACGATGTCCAGAAAGACGCCGCGATGCGGCATGTCCGCCCCCTCGGGGCTGCGCATCGTCACGTCGAACGCCCCGCCCGGTCGCGGATCGACCACCGCGTCGGCGATCGTCCATGGCGCGGGCACAAACCAGCGCCGCAGCAGATGCGCCTCGGTCCAGCAGCGGAAGATGGCCTCGCGCGGGGCCTGTAGCAGCCGGTCGAGCACCAGTTCGCGCTCGGCAGGGAAATCGGTCATCGTCATCGCTCCCGACAGGATCGGCACCATGCTGCCGCATCCGCGCGCGCCGATCAAACCAGAAGACAGATCGACCTTCAGCCAATGCCACCGCGTTTCGTCGTTCCCGTGCAGGCGGGAACCCATAGACGCAACGGGCGCGATGCTATCACCGGCGTCGGCGTATATGGATCCCCGCCTGCGCGGGGATGACGCGGGGTTCGACGGCAAATTTCCCCTGCCAAAGTTGAATGTCGATCCGGCCTACCGCATCGCCCGCGCGATCAATGCGCCGCAGTTCGCGTCACTGGCCAGCGGGTCCTGCCGCCCGCCGATCGCCTTGCCCAGCATCCTGAGGACGCCGCCGACGCTCTTGGTGCCCGGCGGGATCGCAACTTGCGGCGATTGCAGCCGCCCCGTCACCATGACCGGCCGGTCGAGCCGCAACAGCGTCGCCTGTTTCGGTGCGCCGGTCAGCGACAGCGACAGCGTCTCGTCGGCAAGGTTCACTCGGCCCTGCCCTCGCGTCTGCGCACGCGACGTGTCGATCACCAGCGGATCGACCCGGCCGATCCCGTTGGTCACGTCGAGCCGCAGCGCGAGGCAGCGCAGCCGCGCCTGCGCATCGTCATCGGTCGTCACCCCGCGCGCTACATCGGCACCGAGCAGCGAGGCCAGCTTGGCGGGCAGCGTGCCATTGCTGGCGGCGAAACCGATCGTGCCGTCCGCCCGGCCGATCGCCGCGCGCACCGTATCGCCGCTGCCGACCAGCTTCAGCCGCGCGCGCAGCGGCGCGTCGACCGGCGCACCCCCGGCAAAGGTCGAGATACGCGAATCGGACAGCGTCAGGTCGAAGGTCGCGCGCGGCACGCGCCGCCCGCGCTGGTCGACGATCACTTGTCCCGCGATCTTCCCCTGCGACAGCGCGATCGTCAGCGGCGCGACGGTCAGCCGCCGATCGGCGATCGCCAGCGTCGCATCAAGGCCGCGCACGGCGTCCGCCTCGCGCAGCCGGTCGACATGCACCGCCAGCCGCCCGTCGAGATTGGCGAGCTTGGCAAGGTTGATCCGCGTGCCGGGCACCACGCGCGACCCGATCCGCCGCTCGATCGCCGCCGCCCGCGCCCGCCCCTCGTCGGTTTCCAGATCGGCGAAGGCCAAAGACGCGAAGCGCAGCCGGCCGTCGATCTTCGTCGTCTCGCCATCCTTGGTCACGCTCGCCCGCGCCTCGGAAAGTCGCGAGGCACCGATCGTCCCCGAGAGCCGCTCGACCGTCCATGTCGGATCGTCGTGGCGGACCTTCGCGCTCAACCGCACCGGCTGCGTCCCGAACAGCCCGGCCTCGATCAGCGCGTCGAGCGTCTTGAGATTGTCGGCGCGCGCGGTCAGCTCGACCGTCATCCGCTTGGTGTTGAGCGGTGCTGCCATCACCCCCTTGGCATCGACGGTGATCGTCGGCCCGTCGACCCGCGCGACGAACGGCCAGTCGCCGTCGCTGCGGATAACCGGGCCGGTCAGCGCCACCCGCACCGGGCGATTGTCGATCGCCCCGGTCCCGCTCGCGCGGAAGCCCTGGTCGTTCGACGTGACCGTCACCGCGAACTGCCGGTTCTGCACCGCGTCGCGATAGTCGATCACGAGGTCGCGCACGGTCAGGCTGGTGATGTCCGACGCCGATCCGCCCTTGCCCCGCTTGTCGGGTGCCCAGTTCTTGGTGCCGTCCTTCGCGCGCACCATCGCCACCCGCCCGCCGTCGACCGCCAGCGCGGTCAGGTCGAACTTGCCGCGCAGCAGCGGCAGGACGCGGAAGCGCAGGTCGATCCGGTGGAGCCGCACCAGATCGCCGGGACCGGCCCAGCTCGGCTGGGCGATGCGCAAGTCACGCACGATCAGTGTCGGCGAGAACGACAGCGGCTGGACGCGCTCGATCGTCCCGATCGACACATCGGCCCCGAACCGCTCGGCCAGTTTCGCACTCACCCGGTCGCGCAGCACGCCCCAGGGAAAGGCGGCGAGGACCAGCAGCACGAGCAACAGAAGGGCAGCGATACCGCCCAAAAGATACCGCCAGAATCGGGGAAGCGAAGCCATGGAGCGACAAGCCCGAACCCGGCGGTTCGTTCCATGGGCGCAATGGAATTACTGACAGGGGTGAAGGTTGCGTACGCCCGACACCTCTTTCCCCAAAGCGAAGGAAGCACCTGACAACCGACCGCCTTCTTTCATCGTCACCCCCGCGCAGGCGGGGGTCCATAAACGCTGCCGTCGCGCAACCAGCCGAGACCCCGGCGTGTATGGATTCCCGCCTTCGCGGGAATGACGAGTGTAGGATGTCTTGCCACCCGCCCCCCTAAAAATCGACCGCGATGCCCTTGTGCGTCCAGTCGCCATAGCGCGTCGGGCTGAGGCCAAGCGGGTCGTCGGTGTCGTTTTTGGGCGGCAGCGGTTCGGGGGTGGGCACCGGCGGCGACTTGGAGAGATGCGCAGGCGGCTTCACATGAGCGGGGCGGTTGCCCATAGGGGAGTCCTTATCCGGTTCCGTCGGGCATGATCTCGGCGGACCAGCGACAGGATTCAAGTGATCGATCTTTTCATACCCCGTTCGGAGGCGCGCTGACATGGCCCCCCCCCGCCTCGCTCCCGAAGCGCCCGGCGTCCCCGCGCGCCGCGCCGCGCTGCGCCTGCTCGATGCCGTGCTGCGGCGCGGCCTGCCGCTTGAAGCCGCACTCGCCTCGGCGACCGGCGATCTCGACCGGCGCGAGGATCGTGGGCTTGCCCATGCGATCGCCGCCGCCGTGCTGCGTCGCCTGCCCGATCTCGACGCGCTGATCGACAGCGCAACGCAGCGCCCCTTGCCCGACGATGCCAAGGCGCGTTTCGCGCTGCGCATCGCCTTGGGGCAGGCGCTGGTGCTCGGCACCCCGCCGCATGCCGCGATCGCCACCGTGCTGCCGCTGGTCGACGGTGGCCCGCGCAAGCTGGTCCATGGCGTGTTCGGCACGCTGATGCGCGGCAACGCCCGCCTGCCCGACGCCGCCAGCCTGCCCGCCGATACCGATGCGCGCTGGGTGACGGCATGGGGCGAGGACATGGTCATCGCCGCCGCGCAGGCGATCGCGCAGCAACCCCCACTCGACCTGTCGCTCAAAGGCGATAGCGGTCCCGACGGCGTCACCCTCGCCCCGCGCCATCGCCGCCTTGCCGAAGCAGGGCCGATCGCCGATCTGCCGGGCTATGCGGCGGGCGACTGGTGGGTGCAGGACCTCGCCGCCTCGATCCCCGCGCGACTGCTGGGACAGGGGCCGGGCACCGCGCTCGATCTGTGCGCCGCGCCGGGCGGCAAGACGCTGCAACTGGCCGCCGCCGGATGGGACGTGACCGCGCTCGATTCGTCGGCGGCGCGGCTTGCGCGGCTGGAAGAGAATATGGCGCGCACCGGCCTATCGGCCAGAATCGTCACCGGCGACGCGCTGGTGTGGAAACCGGCCGAGCCGGCCGACGCGGTGCTGCTCGACGCGCCGTGCAGCGCGACCGGCATCTTCCGCCGCCACCCCGACGTGCTTCACCGCGTCCGCCCCTCGGTGATCGCCGAAACGGCGGCGCTGCAAAAGCGCCTGCTGGGCCGCGCCGCCGACTGGGTGAAGCCCGGCGGGCGGCTGGTCTATGCCACCTGCTCGCTCGAACCGGCCGAAGGCGAAGTGCAGCTCGACCGTTTCTTAAGCGAGCGCAGCGATTTCACGGTCGAACCGGCGCGCGTGGACGAACTGCCCGAAGGCGTGGTGGCGCACGAGAGCGGCTATGTCCGCACGCTGCCTGGCATGCTGGCCGAGGCCGGTGGCATGGACGGTTTCTTCATCGTCCGTCTGCGTCGCGCCGGATAAGGGGTTTCACGCGAAGGCGCGAAGAAGGTATTTTCGCGCAGAGGCGCAGAGGCGCAGAGGCGCGGAGGGGTTGCGTTCGGGGCCGGGTTCGCCGCGTCAGTGACTGTCCCTCGCGAACGTCTCCCGGTTGCGGGCGGGTCGTTCCGGGCGATACCCCTCTGCGCCTCCGCGCCTCTGCGCGAACCAAAACTTCTTCTCCTTTCGCGGCCTTAGCGCCTTCGCGTGAAACACAATCTGCCCACAAACCTTGCCGCCCCCAAAGACCATGCTAGGACAACACCCTATGTCATCCGTCCGCATTGCCCCCTCGATCCTCTCCGCCGATTTCGCCCGGCTGGGCGAGGAGGTCCGCGCCATCGACGAGGCGGGGGCCGACTGGATCCATGTCGACGTCATGGACGGCCATTTCGTCCCCAACCTCACCATCGGCCCGATGGTGATGAAGGCGCTGCGCCCCCACTCCGCCAAGCCGTTCGACGTCCATCTGATGGTGACGCCGGTTGACCCGCTGATCGACGCCTTTGCCGAGGCCGGGGCCGACATCCTCTCGGTCCATCCCGAATCCGGCCCGCACCTCCACCGCACGCTCCAGCGGATCAAGGCGCTGGGCAAGCGCGCCGGCGTGGTGCTGAACCCCGCAACTCCGGTCGAGGTGGTCGATCAGGTCATTGATCTGGTCGACCTGCTGCTGGTCATGAGCGTCAATCCGGGCTTCGGCGGACAAAAGTTCATCGACAGCCAGTTGACCAAGATCGAAGTCCTGCGCCGCCGCATCGACGCGACCGGCCGGGCGATCGACCTGCAGGTCGATGGCGGCGTCGACCGCGTGACCGCGCCGCGCGCGATCGCCGCCGGGGCCGACTGCCTCGTCGCCGGCACCGCGACCTTTACCGGCGGCCCCACCGCCTATGCCGCGAACATCGCCGCCCTGCGCGGCGCATGACCGAACCGCCGCCGATCGACGAGCCGCGCGACGGGATCGATGTCGGCAAGCGACTGGTGCGGCAGGGCGGCGGCACCGGTCTGTCGCTGTCCGAACGGGTGCGCGACAAGCTGCAACGCCTCGCGTGGCGCACCCCGCTGCACGGGCTGCGGCTGAAGGGCCGCCATCCGCTCAAGCTGATCGCGGTCGCCGACGATCCGTTCCTCGGCGATCTGGATCGCGGCGCGGCGCTGCTCGCGGGCAAGCTGATGGTGCGCGGCGAAGCGCTGCCGCTCGACCGGCTGGAACTGGCCCGCCCCAAATTCTCCGCCGCCTTCGCCGAACATCTCCACGGCTTCGCATGGCTGCGCGACCTCTCCAGCGTCGCGCCGCGCGTGACGGCGGTGCCGATCGCCGAGACGATCATGCTGCAATGGCTGGCCGACCATGGCGAGCGGATCACGGAAGCGGCATGGAACGCCGCCACCTGCGGCCGGCGGATGCTGTCATGGATCGCGCACGCGCCGTTGATCCTGTCGTCGACCGACCTCCTCTATCGCTCGCAGGTGCTGCACGCCTTTGCCCGCACCGCGCGCCATCTCGACGGCGAAGCGGGCAAGGCCCCGGCGGGGATCGCCGCGATCGTCGCATGGACCGGGGTGGTCGCCGCCGGCCTCGTCATTCCCGGCGGCGATGCCCGCCGCGCGTTCGGCGAAACCGGCCTGATCCGCGCGCTGACGACCAGCGTGTTCGAGACCGGCGGCCTCGTCGGCCGCTCGCCCGCCGATCAGCTCGACGCGGTGATGACGCTCGCGGCGTTGCGCGAAATCTATGCCGCGCGGCGGATGACCATGCCCGAACCGGTCGCCGCGCATCTGACGATCATGGTGTCGGCGCTGCTCGGCGTGTGTCACGGCGACGGTGGCCTGTCATGCTGGCAGGGCGCGGGGCCGGTGCCGGGCGAGCGTATCGCCGACGTCGTCGCCGCCACCGGCGTGCGCACCCGCCCGCTTCGCCACGCCGGCGACTGGGGCTATCAGCGGCTGGCGGCCGGACGCACCATCGCGATCGTCGACGCCGCCCCGCCCCCGGTCGCCCGCGCCGCGCACGAGGGATGCGCCTCGACGCTCGCGTTCGAACTGTCCGATGGTGGGCAGCGGATCGTCGTCAACTGCGGCGGGGCGAACATCGCCGCGCTGACCCTGTCGGCCGATCTGCGCCGCGCGCTGCGCTCTACCGCCGCACATTCGACCTTGGTGCTGTCCGACACCAATTCGACCGCGATCCAGCCCGACGGCTCGCTCGGCAAGGGGGTCGGCGTGGTCGACATGGCCCGGCAGGAAAGCGACGCGATCAGCCGGATCGAGGGGAGCCACGACGGCTATGCCAAGCGCCTCGGCTTCCAGCACCGCCGCGTCCTGACCTTGAGCGCCGACGGCCGCGACGTGCAGGGCGAGGACATGCTGATCCCGACCGGCCGCCGCGCGCGGCGTGGCGACACGCCGTTCGTCGTCCGCTTCCACCTCGCCCCCGGCATCGCGATCGAAGCCGGCCCCGACGACCAGACCGCCTTCCTGCGCCTGCCAAACGGCCCCGTCTGGCAATTCCGCGCGAAGGGCGCGCTGCTCTCGGTCGAGGAAAGCCTGTGGATCGGCCCCGATGGCCTGCCGGTCGAGACGTTCCAGTTGGTACTGGCCGGCACCACCCCGCCCGGCGGCCACGACCTGTCGTGGCGGTTCCACAAGACGCGGTAGCGACCGGATCGCGATCGTCCGCCTCCCGCCCCCTTGCCCTCCCCCGCCATTCGCGCGAAAGGGCGCGCCCATGGAAAACGTCCCCGCGAAACGCGCCCTGCTCTCGGTCTCCGATAAGACCGGTATCGTCGATCTCGCCACCGCCCTTGTGGGCTACGGCGTCGAGCTCGTCTCGACCGGCGGCACCGCCGCCGCGCTGCGCGACGCCGGGCTCGCCGTCCGCGACATTGCCGACCTGACCGGTTTCCCCGAGATGATGGACGGCCGCGTCAAGACGCTACACCCGATCGTCCATGGCGGGCTGCTCGCGGTGCGCGACAATCCCGAGCATGTCGCGTCGATGACCGAACACGCCATCGGCGCGATCGATATTGTCGTCGTGAACCTCTATCCGTTCGAGGCGACGGTGGCCAAGGGCGCCGACCGCGACACGATCATCGAGAATATCGACATCGGCGGCCCGTCGATGGTGCGTTCGGCGGCCAAGAACCATGATGCGGTGGCGATCGTCACCGACCCGGCCGATTACGCCGCGCTGATCGCCGAACTGGCCGAGACGGGCGGTGCGACCACGCTCACCACCCGCCGCCGCTTCGCCGCGAAAGCCTATGCCGCCACCGCCGCCTATGATTCGGCGATCGCCCAGTGGTTCGCTTTCGCCGATCAGGGACAGGCGTTCCCCGACACGCTCCCGCTCGCCTTCACCCGCGGTGCCGAGCTGCGCTACGGCGAGAACCCGCACCAGTCCGCCTCGCTCTATATCCCGCGCGGACCCGGCGCACGGGGCATCGCGCAAGCCCAGCAGGTGCAGGGCAAGGCGCTGAGCTACAACAACTACAACGACGCCGATGCCGCGCTGGAACTGGTCAGCGAATTCCGCGACGGTCCGCCGACCGTCGTCATCGTCAAGCACGCCAACCCCTGCGGCGTCGCCAGCGGGATCACGCTGATCGAGGCGTACAAGGCCGCGCTGGCGTGCGACAGCGTGTCGGCGTTCGGCGGGATCATCGCGGTCAACCGGCCGTTGGACGGCGAAACCGCGCGCGCGATCAGCGGCATCTTCACCGAAGTCGTCGCCGCGCCCGATGCCGATGACGAGGCGAAAGCGGTGTTCGCCGCGAAAAAGAACCTGCGCCTGCTGCTGACCGGCGACCTGCCCGATCCGGCGCGCGGCGGGCTGACCGTCAAGACCATCGCCGGCGGTCTCCTCGTCCAGTCGCGCGACGCCGGCAATCTGGCGCAGGTCGACCTGAAGGTGGTGACCAAGCGCCAGCCGACGGACCAGGAACTCGCCGACTGCCGCTTCGCCTGGACCGTCGCCAAGCACGTCAAGTCGAACGCGATCGTCTATGCCAAGGACGGCAGCACGGCGGGCATCGGTGCGGGGCAGATGAACCGCCTCGAATCGGCGCGCATCGCCGCGTGGAAGGCGAAGGACGCCGCCGACAAGGCCGGCTGGGATGCCCCGCGCACGCTCGGCTCGGCGGTCGCCTCGGATGCCTTCTTCCCCTTCGCCGACGGCCTGCTCGCGGCGGTCGAGGCCGGGGCCACGGCGGTGATCCAGCCCGGCGGCTCGATCCGCGACGACGAGGTGATCGCGGCGGCCGACGCGGCGGGTCTGGCGATGGTCTTCACCGGCATGCGCCACTTCCGCCACTAAGCCGGATCGACATTCAACGAGATATTTTCACGACCTGCTCCCCTCCCTGACAAGGGAGGGGTTGGGGGTGGGTAGGCCGGTTGTGGCGCGCTTACGTTTCCTTATCAACCCACCCACCCCCGGCCCCTCCCTTGTCAGGGAGGGGAGCAGGGCGGCCAGCAAGGAACCGCAACGCCCGCCACGATTGCCTCCCCCGCCCGCCCCGGCTACCGGCACCCCATGCCGATCTTCCGCGACACGCCCTACGCCGCCTTCCTGTTCGACATGGACGGCACGCTCCTCGATTCCGGCGCGGCGGTCGAGCGCGTCTGGCGGCGCTGGTGCGCGCGCCACGGCATCGACGCCGACGCGCTGATCGCGGTGTGCCACGGCGTGCGCGGCGAGGACACCGTCCGCCGCTTCGCCACGCCGGGCATGGATGTCGCTGCCGAGGCGGCATGGCTCAACGCCGCCGAACTGGAGGACGTCGACGGCGTCGTCGCGATCGATGGCATCCACGCGCTGATCGCCACGCTTGCCCCGACCGACTGGGCGATCGTCACCTCCGCGCCGCGCAATCTGGCGCAAGTCCGCCTGCACGCGATCGGCCTGCCGCTGCCGGAGGTGTTCGTCACCGCCGAGGACGTGAGCGAAGGCAAGCCCGACCCGCAGGGCTTCCGCCTCGCCGCGCAGCGCCTCGGCGTCGCGCCAGAGGATTGCCTGGTGTTCGAGGATTCGCCGGCCGGCGTCGCGGCGGGCAGGGCGGCGGGTGCCGCCGTCGCCATCGTCGGACCGCGTGTCGCCGCAGAAGAGGGAACCTACGCGATCACCGACTATCGCTGACCTTCAGGCACCATAGCGCGACGCGATCCGATCGCGGCGCTGCGCGATCGACACATCGGGATCGAACTGCACCAGCGTCGCGCTGGTGTGGCGCAGCGCCGCTTCGATCGCGGACCAGCGATCGGCGGAAACCGCGAAATACAGCGTCGTGCCGCGCATCCGCCACGCCGGCACGCTCGCCGCGATCCGGCGCACCACCGCGACCAGATGCTCCTCCGACAAGGTAGCGAACGCTGCATCGCCCATCGTCGGATCGGTCAGCCGCTCGCGCACCCAGCCTTCGGATACGGCATAGTCGGGCGCGTCTGGCTTGCGCAGCACTGTCGTCCACGAACTGCGGCCGTCGCCGAACCGGCGCGCCCTCGCCTCGTTCAGATAGTCGTGCCAGCTTCGCTCATCGTTGATCGTTGGTCGGCGCAACGGGGCGAGGAACGCTGCCTTGTGCTCGGCCTCGGCCGCCAGCTTCGCGCGGTAGACGCGGCAGCCCGCCGTGCGCGCCCGCCCCCAGTCCCACGCATCGGCGAATGACGCCGCCCCGTCCGACACGCGAATCGTCAGGTCGACGGTACGCGCGTCGCGCACATAGCCGTGCTCGGGAATGACGATCGGCAGCATGATCCGCGACCCATTGTCGGAAAAGCGCGGCACGCCCCGCCAGTCGATCGAACTGACCGAGTGCGGCAACGCATCGACATAGAATGCCGGCAAAACATCACCGAGCGACAGCCGCCGCACGACCTTGCCGTCCGGCCCATACAGCACGATCGCGTTCGGGCCGTAACCGGTGCCATGCCAGTCGTCGAACGTTGCGGCATAGCGTCCGTCGTCGCGCACGATCGCGTCGACCGACGCCACCCCGTTCGGGATCGGCCGGTCCCACACGACCCGCCACCGGCCGTCTTGCACCCGTTCGACCCGCGCCCGCGCCGCCTTCGACCCATCCTCGCGCTGCCCTGGCGTCGCCTTGCCGTCGACCATGTCCTCGAAATACGCCAACTGGCTGTCGAGATCGCGCGGCGTCACGATCATCCGCGCCCGCCCGTTGGCCGACGGATAGGTCATAACCTCCGGCAGTTCCCAGCTATCGGCACACGACGGCTCGACCGTCGCCGACAGCCAGACCATCGCCCCCAGCACCGTCGCGATCGATCGCAGTAGCATCCCGCCCCCCTTGTCAGCGCAGGATGCCGCCTCCCCCGCCTGCCGGCAAGCTCAGCCGTGGACCGCCACGATCGACGATACCACCGTCTGGATCAACTGCTGGCGTTCGGGCACCGGCCGCGCGGTATCGCCGATCATCACCGCAATCGCATAGGCCTTGCCGTCCGGGGCGGTAATGATGCCGATGTCATTGAACCCGGCGGTGCGCCCGGCCAGATCCTGTCCGGTCCCGGTCTTGTGCGCGACGCTCCAGCCCGGCGGCAGCGCGGCGCGGATCCGCGCGCGTCCGGTGCGGGTATGCGCCATCGTGTCGAGCAGCCAGGCGGTCGACTGCTGCGACAACAGCATGCCGTGGTGCAGCCGTGCCAGCGCATCGGCAATCGCCCCCGCGCCTGCGCCATCGGGCGGATCGGCGACATAGGCCTGATACGCCGCGCGCCGCACATTGGGATCGAGCCGCGAGCGCGCCTGCGCGAACGCATTGCCCTGCGAATATTCCTGCTTCCACGACAGGCCGGCGGTCCTGGCCTGCAACAAGCGCTCACCCGGACCGAAGCGGATGTTGCCCAGCCCCCGGCTGGCGATGAAGTCGCGCACCGCCACCGGCCCGCCGACGAGGTTGAGCAGCTTGTCGTTGGCGGTATTGTCGCTCATCGTCAGCGCCCGGCGCAGCAGGTCGCCGACCGTCGTGTTGAACACGCCATCCTTCATCAGATAGGCGATCGGCTGGTGGAACAGCGTCAGGTCGCTGCGCGTGATCGCGACCGGGGTGGTCAGCGCCAGCCGGCCCTCGTCGATCGCGCTCATGGTGGTCATCGCCACCCACAGCTTGCTGACCGATTGCTGCGGCATCCGCCGGTCCATCGCATGGCCGACGACCCAGCCGTCGTCGATGCTGCGCACCGCGATGCCGACATGGCCCTGGAACCCGCCGCCCAGCGCGTTGATCGCCTGCACCAGTGCTGCCGGCGCGGGCCGGGTCTGCGCGGGCAGCGGCACTGCCACCGAATAGCGTTCGGCGCTGGCATGCGCCTGTGGCGGCATCGTGCGTGTCGCCACGCCGATCGCGCCTACGCTCACCAGTCCCACCGCCAGCATCGCTCCACGCGACCGGACCAACTTCTTCATGCCTACGCCCATCACACCCCGCTACCCGCACCATGGTTGGTATCGGGTGAACGGCAAAGTGCGCGACCGAGCGGTTGCGACGAAATACCCGGTACGAACGACGAACCGCGAAACCGCTTTCAGGGCACCAGAATCGTGTCCACCGCCGCCGCTGCCGTCTCGGGGTAATCCAGCGTATAGTGCAGCCCCCGGCTTTCCTTGCGGTGCAACGCCGATCGCACGATCAGGTCGGCCGACTGCAACAGGTTGCGCAGCTCGATCAGGTCGGGCGTCACCCGGAAATGCCCGTAATAATCGGCCACTTCCTCGTTCAGCATCGCGATGCGGTGGCGGGCGCGCTCCAGCCGCTTGGTGGTGCGCACGATGCCGACGTAATTCCACATGAACCGGCGAATCTCGGTCCAGTTCTGCTTGATGACGACTTCCTCGTCCGAATCGGCCACGCGGCTTTCGTCCCACGGCCGGATCGCGGGCGGCGGCGGCAGGTCGCCCCAGCGCGCGGCGATGTCCGCCGCCGCCGCCTCGCCGAACACGAAACATTCGAGCAGCGAGTTGGACGCGAGGCGATTGGCGCCGTGCAGTCCCGATTGCGACACCTCGCCCACCGCATACAGCCCCGGCAGGTCGGCGCGCCCCGCGCGGTCGATCACCACCCCGCCGCAGGTATAATGCTGCGCCGGCACCACCGGGATGCCCTGCCGCGTCATGTCGATGCCTAGCCCCAAAAGCTTGTCGTGGATGTTGGGGAAGTGCCCGCGCACGAAGTCCGGGTCCATGTGACTGATGTCGAGATGGACGTAATCGAGGCCAAAGCGCTTGATCTCGGCATCGATCGCCCGCGCCACGATGTCGCGCGGCGCCAGTTCGGCACGGGGATCATAATAGGGCATGAAATTCTTGCCGGTCGTCGGGTTGAGGAGCTTGCCACCCTCGCCGCGCACCGCCTCGGTAATCAGGAAGTTCTTGACCTCCAGATTATAGAGACAGGTCGGGTGGAACTGCATGAATTCCATGTTCGACACGCGGCACCCCGCGCGCCACGCCATCGCGATGCCGTCGCCGGTCGCCCCCCTGGGGGCAGTGCTGAACAGATAGGTCCGCCCCGCGCCGCCGGTGGCGAGGATCGTCGCCCGCGCGGTGTACAGCTCGACCCGGTCGGTCGCGCGGTTGAAGGCATAGGCCCCCCACACATTGCCCGCCCCCGAATAGCGCTGCTCGTGCCGGCTGGTCGCAAGGTCGACCGCGACCATGTCGGGCAGCAGGGTGATGTTGGGATGCGCCTTCGCCGCGCGGATCAGCGCTTCCTGCACCGCCCATCCGGTGGCGTCGTCGACATGGACGATGCGGCGATGCGAATGGCCGCCCTCGCGCGTCAGGTGCAGCGCGTCGCCGTTCATGTTGAACGGCACGCCCAGCTTCGCCAGCCGCTCGATCGCCGCCGGCGCGCCCTCGACCACGAACTCCACCGCCGAGCGGTCGTTGAGGCCGGCGCCCGCGACCATCGTGTCCTCGACATGGTTCTCGAACGTGTCGCCGGGTTCGAGCACGGCGGCGATCCCGCCCTGCGCCCACGCGGTCGACCCCTCGTTCAGCGCCCCCTTGGCCAGCACCGTCACCCGGAACCGCTCGGCAAGGTTCAGCGCGGCGGTCAGCCCCGCCGCACCCGATCCGATGATGAGGACGTCGGACTGGCACGCATCGTTGGGCAAGGGGCTCTCCGCGGTTCGTTTCACCCCCGCCTACGCGGGTTTGCCGGCGGGTTACAAGGCGGTAGGGGGAGCCAGGCGTTCACGCGAAGGCGCGGAGACACGAAGGGGGTCCGGCGTCCCACAAGCGCCGCCGTTACCACAACCCGTTCACGACAACCACGCCAGCCACCACGAGCGAGCGCCCCTCTGCGCCTCCGCGCGAACCTCTTATCTAAGCCAGCGATGCCCCCTGGACACCCGCCACACCCACGTCGTCATCCCGGCGAAGGCCGGGATCCACCGCGCCGCGCACCCGCCGGCGTCGGCGCTCGCGGAACCATGGATCCCGGCCTTCGCCGGGATGACGGAGGTGATCGGGTTGGGCGATGGTCCCGAAAACCCGGCAAGGCTGAAAGAAGGTTGTTCGCGCGGAGGCGCGGAGGCGCAGAGCGGCCCCGACTGCCGATCGCGTCCGCCACCATCACCGCCGGGGAAGAAACGAGGGCGCATCCGGCCACGCAACCCCTTCGCGTCTCCGCGCCTTCGCGTGAACCAACCCTCTTACAGACCCCTCAAACGTTGGTCAGATTGAGGAACACATCCTCCAGATCGGCCTCGCGCGTCACCACGTCGACGATGCCGTATCCCTGCCCCGCGACCGCCGCCAGCACCTCGCCCGCGTTCGCCACGTCCTTGCGATACGTCACGGCCAGCACCCGCTCGCCCTTGCGCTCGACCTTCTCGAAACAGCCCGCATCGGGCAGCGCCCCCACGTCGCGGTCCAGCGTCAGTTCGACCACCTTCTCCTGCGCCAGCTCGATCAGCGCGCGCGTCGGCTCGTTCGCCACCACCCGGCCGTGGTTGATGATCGCGATCCGGTCGCACAGTTGCTCGGCTTCCTCGAGGTAATGGGTGGTCAGCACCACCGTCACCCCCTGCGCGTTGAGGTCGCGCACATAGTCCCACAATTGCTGGCGAAGCTGGATGTCGACCCCGGCGGTCGGCTCGTCGAGCACGAGCACCGGCGGCGAATGGACCATCGCCTTGGCCACCATCAACCGCCGCTTCATGCCGCCCGACAGCGTCCGGGCATAGGCGTTGGCCTTGTCCTCCAGATGTACCGCGCGCAACAGGTCCATCGTCCGCCGCTGCCCCTTGGGCACGCCGTACAGCCCGGCCTGGATCTCCAGCGTCTCGGACGGTGTGAAGAACGGATCGAACAGGATTTCCTGGTTCACGATCCCGATCGACGCCTTGGCGTTGCGCGGGTGCCTGTCGATGTCGAAGCCCCAGATCGACGCGCTGCCGCTGGTCTTGTTCACGAGGCCCGCCAGCGTGTTGATGAGCGTCGACTTGCCCGCCCCGTTCGGCCCCAGCAGCCCGAAAATCTGCCCGCGCGGCACATCGAACGACACCCCGTCGAGCGCCACCTTGGGCGCGGCCCCGCCCTTGCCCCCCGCATAGGTCTTGCACAGGTCGCGGATCGAAATGGCGGCGTCGGTGTGGGGGCTGGTCATGGCTGTGGCGATTACGCGCATGGGCGTGCGCCGCCAAGTGCCGATCCAACTTGTCGCGCGGCGGCCACGTTGCTATTCGCGCTATCCATGTTGCCACCGCCCGAAACCTTCCGCGTCACCTCCCCTCGCGTCGCCTGCGACGGTGGCGGCGAGATCGCGCCCGCACTCGGCCATCCGCGCGTCTGGCTCCAGATCGACGAGACCGGCTATGTCGACTGCGGCTATTGCGACCGCCGCTTCATTCTGGCGGGCAGCCCGGCCGACGGCGCGGACCAGTCGACGTTGAAGGATCATGGGGACGGCGCCGGGCGCTGAGATCGACCGAAGGTCGAGCGAATACCAGCGGCCGGCGCAGGGCAAGCTCACCCTTGCCCTGCGACCGACGACGCGGCTCCGCCGCGGCGCTGACGTTCGCCTTCCCATTTCCCAAAACGTCATCCCAGCGAAGGCTGGGATCTCTTGGTAATAGCGCGGCACCTTCGTCGGTAGAGGCCCCAGCCTTCGCTGGGGCGACGTTCAAGTCCGACCGGAACAGGCTTTCCTACAAATCGCCAGCCTGACAGACTTCCACACGTTCTTCGAACTGTGGAAACAATTCTGAACGTCCGTCCTGCGTGGTCGGGATCATTGTTGGCGAGGCACGGCGTCAACCGCTACCGTCTTCCCATGCGCACGAACCTAGAATTCAGATCGTCGAAATTGTCCGACGTTCCATCGGCGGACGGTGTACCGGTTGGCGAAGCCGTCGCCAACCTTTTGAAAGACGAACTCCCAAAGCACGGGTTCGCAGTTTCCCGAATCCTCCCCGAGGATTGGGGATGGATAATCTGGATCGAAAACCCATCCTTCCCGCTGTGGGTCGGCTGCGGATTCTACGGGGAATGGGACGACGGCATGCTCCTCTTCATCCAACCAAACCGGCCCTATGTTCGGCGCTGGTTCAGAAAGCTGTCCGTTGCTGAAACCGTCGAACGTCTTGCCATGGCGCTGGAAAGCATCGTCCGGCAATCCGGGAAAGCCAGCGAGGTCCGCTGGTGGACCGAAAGCGAAAATATTCGCGGATAGCATCCTGCATCAACACGCATCGACCATTCATGCGCAAACTTCGACGCTTAAAAGTGTCTCGTCACTACGCGGAACCAGAAGCGAATAACGGCGGATTAATGCGATAATGGGCCTTTCGACCTTCCGGGGGTCATCGTTCCGCGTAACCTTCGCCAACTTCCACCCCCATTCCCCCACGCCCCCACCGCCCTATATTAGGCAAATGACCCCAACCGATCCCCGCTCGTTCCTCTATTCCGGCGACCTTGATCCCGCCGCCGCGCTCCGCGCCACGCAGGCGACGCTCGCCAATGCCGAGGACGGCGAACTCTACCTCCAGTACCGCCGCTCGGAAGCATTCGGCTTCGACGACGGCCGCCTGAAGACCGCGTCCTACGACACCAACGCCGGCTTCGGTCTGCGCGCCGTGTCGGGCGAGACGACCGCCTTCGCCCATGCCAACGAACTGTCCGAAGCCGCCATCCGCCGCGCCGGCGAAACGATGGCGCTGATCGATCGGGCGAAGGGTGCCAAGGCCCCGCCGCCGCGCGGCAACAACCGCCATCTCTACACCGCCGCCGATCCGCTCGACCTCGTGCCGTTCGCCGACAAGGTGGCGCTGTGCCAGGCGATCGACGCCACCGCCCGCGCCCGCGACCCGCGCGTCTGCCAGGTCTCGGCCAGCCTGCTCGGATCGTGGAGCGTCGTCGAGATCGTGCGCCCCGACGGCTTCGTCGCCACCGACGTCCGTCCGCTCGTCCGCCTCAACGTCTCGATCGTGGTCGAGCAGAACGGCCGCCGCGAAACCGGCAGCTTCGGCATCGGCGGCCGCTATCTCTACGATTCGCTGATGGACCCGGCGACTTGGGCTCGCGCGATCGACGTGGCGCTCGCCCAGGCGCTGGTGAACCTCGACGCGGTCGCCGCCCCTGCGGGCGAGATGACCGTGCTGCTCAGCCCCGGCTGGCCCGGCATCCTGCTCCACGAAGCGATCGGCCACGGCCTCGAAGGCGACTTCAACCGCAAGGGCACCAGCGCCTTTTCGGGCCGCATCGGCGAGCGGGTCGCAGCGCCCGGCGTCACCGTGATCGACGACGGATCGATCGCCGACCGGCGCGGCTCGCTCTCGATCGACGACGAAGGCACGCCGACGCAGGAGAATGTGCTGATCGAGGATGGTATCCTCAAGGGCTATATCCACGACCGGCTGAACGCCCGGCTGATGGGCGTCGCCCCCACCGGCAACGGCCGGCGTCAGGACTTCGCCCATGCGCCGATGCCGCGCATGACCAACACCTTCATGACCGCCGGCAACGACGATCCGGCCGAACTGCTCTCGCGCGTGAAAAACGGCATCTTCGCCAAATCCTTCGGCGGCGGGCAGGTCGACATCGTCTCGGGCAAGTTCGTGTTCTCCTGCACCGAGGCGTACCGGGTCGAGAACGGCCGGATCGGCGCCCCGATCAAGGGCGCGACGCTGATCGGCGACGGCCCCAGCGTGCTGACCAAGGTGCTGGGCGTTGGCAACGACTTCGCGCTCGACGAAGGCATCGGCATGTGCGGCAAGGCCGGGCAATCGGTCCCCGCCGGCGTCGGACAGCCGACATTGCTGGTCGGCGGGTTGACCGTCGGCGGCACCGCCTGATGGCGCTGGTCGAACTCGGCCGCTTTCCCCGCGTCGAGGCGCAGATCATCGTCGGCCGGCTAACAAGCGAAGGATTGCCCGCGATCGCCTTCGACAGCGAAACCAGTTTCGCCGAGGGGAGTTGGTTGTTGATCCCGGTGCGCGTCATGGTCGACGAGGATGACCTCGCCGCTGCCCGCGCGTTGCTCGACGACACTGTCTGAAAACGCGCGGTTGCGCGTTTTGCGGTGCCGGCCCGCTCCCCCTCCCGACCACCCACAGCGTATCCTGAATGGGTGGTTGGGAGGGGGAGCGGGCCGGCACCGCACTTAAAACTCGCCCTTTCGCGAGTTTCCAAACGAATCCGCCGCTCCTGCCTGAAAAACAGGCAACATTGCCGCGTTGCACAATTTTACCGCTTGGTAACGATTGAGGCAGCGGCAGAACCGCCCGAAACGCGCCGTTCCTGCGATTGGCACGCCCCTTGCGATGTAGCTGCCAAGGGAAACAAGCGACGAGGGGGCGACATGAAACTAGTCATCGCCATCATCAAGCCGTTCAAGCTGGATGAGGTACGCGAAGCGCTGACCGAGATCGGGGTCGCGGGCATGACCGTGACCGAGGTCAAGGGATTCGGCCGGCAGAAGGGCCAGACCGAAATCTATCGCGGCGCGGAATACAGCACCAACATGGTGCCCAAGATCAAGATCGAGGTCGTCTGCGACAGCGACATCGCAGGCCGCGTCGTGGAGGCGGTGCAGGTCGCCGCCAACACCGGCGCGATCGGCGACGGCAAGATCTTCGTGCTCGACGTCGGCCAGGCGGTGCGCATCCGCACCGGCGAAACCGATTTGACCGCTTTGTGATGGGGGGCATCATGAAACATCCGATGAAATTGCTGGCCGGTGCAGGCCTCGGCCTGTTTGCCGCATTGCCCGCATGGGCGCAGGACGCCGCGCTTCAGGCACCCGCCGCCGCGCCGGCGGCGACCGTTGACAAGGGCGATACCGCCTGGATGATGGTGTCGACCATCCTCGTGCTGATGATGATCCTGCCCGGCCTCGCGCTGTTCTACGGCGGGCTTACCCGCACCAAGAACATGCTGTCGGTCATGACGCAGATCGGCGCGGTCAGCGCGCTCGCGATGCTGTTGTGGGTGATGTACGGCTATTCGCTCGCCTTCGGTCCCGACGTATCGAGCGCGACGCTGGCCAACTTCATCGCCAGCCCGGCCAAGGCGTTCCTTGCCGGGGTCACGCCCGCATCGCAGGCGGCGACCTTCACCGCCGGGGTCGAAATCCCCGAATATGTCTTCATCTGCTTCCAGATGACCTTCGCCGCGATCACCATCTCGCTGGTGCTCGGCTCGGTCGTCGAGCGGATCAAGTTCGCGGCGGTCATGGTCTTCGCGATCGTGTGGCTGACGATCACCTATCTGCCGATCGCGCACATGGTCTGGGCGGCAAGCGGCTATTTCTTCAAGGCGGGCGCGCTCGACTTCGCCGGCGGCACCGTGGTCCACATCAACGCGGGCGTCTCGTCGCTGGTGCTGGCGGTGCTCCTCGGCAAGCGCCTCGGCTTCCCGACCGAGCGCATGGCACCGCACTCGCTGACCCTCACCATGGTCGGCACCGGGCTGCTGTGGGTGGGCTGGTTCGGCTTCAACGCCGGCTCGGCGCTCGAAGCCAACGGCACCGCCGGCCTCGCCATGATCAACACCTTCGTCGCCACCGCATCGGCCGGCCTGTTCTGGATGCTCGCCGAGAAGTTCTCGGGGCATAAGGGTTCGGCACTGGGCTTCTGCTCGGGGATCATCGCCGGCCTCGTCGCCGTCACCCCGGCAGCAGGTAACTCGGGTCCGTTCGGCGCGATCGTGCTCGGCGCCATCGCCTCGATCGTCTGCTTCTTCGCCGTCACCGTCGTGAAGCCCAAGCTCGGCTACGACGACTCGCTCGACGCCTTCGGCATCCACGGCGTCGGCGGCATCATCGGTGCGATCGGCACGGCGGTGGTCTATGCCCCGTCGCTCGGCGGACCGGGTGCGGCGGACTATGACATGGGCGCCAAGCTCGGCGTGCAGGTCTTCGCGGTCCTCGTCACCATCGTCTGGGCCGCCGTCGGCACCACCATCGCGTGGTTCGTTGCCAAGGCGCTCACCGGTGGCCGCGTCTCGAAGGAAGTCGAACTGGAAGGTCTCGACCTCGGCGAACACGGCGAACGCGCCTACAACATCTGATCTTTCTTTCGGGTGGCGGGACGACCTCCCTCACCCGACCAACAGTTTCCTCCTGCGGAAAAACACTGGGCCGGTGCGGCGACGCACCGGCCCTCTTTTTTATTGGCGGCCGCTGGCCTAGGCCGACGCAACCCTACGCCGTGAAGCGAAAGACCCCGACGATGCGCCACCCCGAACACCAGTATCTCGATCTGCTGGAGCAGGTGCTGGACCATGGCGACGAACGGATCGACCGCACCGGGGTCGGCACCCGCTCGATCTTCGGCGCGATGCTCCGCTTCGATCTGAGCCAAGGGCAGGTGCCGATCCTGACGACCAAGCGCGTCTACTGGAAAACTGCGGTCCGCGAGATGCTGTGGTTCCTGACCGGGAACACCAATATCCAGCCGCTGCTGCGCGACAACGTCCGCATCTGGACCGACTGGCCGCTCGCCGCCTATCGCCGCGACACCGGCGAGGCGATTGAACAAGAAGCGTTCGAACAACGCATCGTCGAGGACGACACCTTCGCCGCGCGCTGGGGCGACCTGGGGCCGGTATACGGCAAGCAATGGCGCCGCTGGCTAGGCAGCGACGGCCGCGAGCACGACCAGATCGCCGATCTGGTCCACACGCTGCGCACCAATCCGACCAGCCGGCGGATGCTGTTCCACGGCTGGAACGTCGGCGAACTCGGCCAGATGGCGCTACCGCCGTGCCACATGGTGTACCAGTATCACGTCACTTCGGACGGCCGGCTCAACTGCCTGCTGTTCCAGCGCTCGGTCGACCTGCTGCTCGGCGCCCCGTTCAACTTCGTCGGCGCGACCGCGCTGCAACTGATGCTGGCCGATCAGGCCGACCTGCGACCGGGGGAGCTGGTGTGGGTGGCAGGCGACGCGCACCTGTACCGCAACCATCTGGAGCAGGCGCGCGAGCAATGCGGGCGCGAGCCGAGGGCATTGCCGACGATGCGGCTGGTGCGGAAGGCGGCGGGGATCGATGGCTATTCGATCGGGGATTTCGTTGTCGAGGGGTATGCTCCCCATGCCGCGATCCGGGGCGAGGTTGCAGTTTGAAAGGCCACCGATGATCGATGCCATCCTTGCCCGCGCGACCAATGGCGTGATCGGGCGTGACGGGCAGTTGCCGTGGCATCTGCCGGCGGACCTTAAACGCTTCAAGGCGCTGACCATGGGGCGGGCGATGGTGATGGGGCGCAAGACGTTCGAGAGCTTTCCCGCCCCCCTGCCAGGGCGGCGGCATATCGTGCTGACCCGCGATCGCGACTGGACGGCCGAGGGGGCCGAGGTCGCGCATGCTCCGGATGCGGCGCTGGCGCTGGCCGGGCCGGACGCGGCGGTGATCGGCGGGGCGGAGATCTTCGCGCTGTTGCTCGACCGGATCGAGCGGATCGAGCTGACCGAGGTCCATGCCGCGCCGCCGGGGGATGCGGTAGTGCCCCCGTTCGCCGGTTGGCGCGAAACGTGGCGCGAGGACCACAGTGCGACAGGCGATCGGCCGGCGTACAGCTTCGTGACGCTGATCCGCTCGACTCTGCCCGACACGCGGGTCTAAGGGCCGCGCCAGCGCCAAGCTGGGCGCCAAGGGAACAGGGCGGCGATGCGCAAGGCGATCTGGTGGGGCGTGGCGTTGCTGGCGATCGCGGCGGCCGCGTTCTTCGCGCTGGTGCCCGGCATCGTAGAGCGATCGATGAACAAGGTGGAGCCGACCCCGGCGCTGGCCGCGCGCTTCGCCGCCGGCCAGCCCGCGACCCAGGCGACCGGGCCGATCGTCGACCTGCATGCCGACACGCTGCTGTGGTCGCGCGACCTGATGACGCGGGCGCAGCGCGGACAGGTCGACGTGCCCCGGCTGGCGGCGGGCAATGTCGCGCTCCAGGTCTTTTCGTCGGTGACGAAGACGCCGCGCGGGCAGAATTATGACGCCAACGATGGCGACAGCGACAATATCACCCCGCTGGTGGTCGCGCAGTTGCAGCCGGTGCGGACATGGGGGTCGCTGCTCGAACGATCGGTGTGGCATGCGACCAAGCTGCGCCGGACCGCGCGCACCTCGAACGGGGCGCTGCGGCTGGTGACGAACCCGGCCGAACTGGATGCGCTGCTCGCCGACCGGGCGGCGGCGCGGGGGGTGCGGCCGGTCGGGGCGATGCTGTCGATCGAGGGGCTGAACGGGCTGGAGGGGAGCCTCGGCAATCTCGACCGGCTGTATCGCAGCGGGTTCCGCATGGGCGGCCTGACCCATTTCTATGACAACGAGGTCGCCGGATCGATGCACGGCCGCGCCAAGGGCGGCCTCACGCCGTTCGGGCGGACGGTGATGGCGCGGATGGAAGACGTCGGCATGATCGTCGATGTCGCGCATCTGAGCCACGCGGGACTGGCCGAGGTATTGGCCCGCGCGCGCCGGCCGGTCGTCTCCAGCCATGGCGGGGTGCAGGCGACCTGCCCGGTCAACCGCAACCTGACCGACGACGAGGTGCGCGGCATCGCCCGTACCGGCGGCGTGGTCGGCATCGGCTATTGGGCGGGCGCGGTGTGTTCGACCGACCCGCAGGCGATCGTCCGCGCGATCCTGCACGTCCGTAAGGTCGCGGGGATCGATCATGTCGCGCTGGGATCGGATTTCGACGGGGCGGTAACAACCGCGTTCGACGCCGCGCATCTGGCGGTGGTGCCCGAGGCGCTGCGGGCGGCAGGGCTGAACCAGCGTGAGCTGGACAAGGTGATGGGCGGCAATGCGCTCAGGGTGCTGCGCGCCGGTATACAGCCCCTTTCGCGGCGGGCGGCCGCCGGGTAAGGGGCGGCGATGGAGCGGCTGGACGGCAGCGCCCCGGTGCCGGCGCCTCTGCGTGGCGGGATCGTCGCGCTCGGCAATTTCGATGGATTTCATGCCGGGCATCAGGCGGTGGTCGCCCGCGCGGTGGCGCGGGCGCGCGCCGCCGGCCGCCCGGCGATCGTCGCGACGTTCGATCCGCATCCGCGCCGCTTCTTCCGGCCCGACACGCCGCCGTTCCGGTTGACCAGCCTCGACCAGCGCGAGCGGTTGTTCGCCGCCGCCGGGGCGGACGCGATGCTGGTGTTCGGCTTCGACGCCGCGCTTGCCGGGCTGTCGGCCGAACGGTTCGCGCTCGACCGGCTGGTCGCGCTGATCGGGGCGGGCGGAGTCGTGACCGGCACCGACTTCACCTTCGGCCGGGGACGCGACGGCGATGTCGCGACGCTGAAGGCGCTGGGCGAGGCGCATGGCTTCGTCGCCGAGACGGTCGCGCCGGTCGGCGACGGGCAGGCGGTCGTATCGTCGTCGCGCATCCGCGACCTGCTGCGCGGCGGCGAGCCGCGCGCGGCGGCGGCGCTGCTGACCCGGCCGTTCGCGGTCGAAGGGGTGGTGGAACATGGCGCGAAGCTGGGGCGGACGCTCGGCTATCCGACCGCCAATCTGACGCTGGGCAGTTATCTGCGCCCCGCCTATGGCATTTATGCCGCGACCGGGCGGCTGGCCGATGGCCGGGTGTTGAACGGGGCGGCGAGCCTTGGCATCCGCCCGACGATCGAGGGGGCACCGATCGAGTTGCTGGAAACGTATTTCCTCGATTTCTCGGGCGACCTGTACGGGCAGCGGATCGAGGTGGCGCTGATCGAGTATCTGCGGCCCGAGGTGAAGTTCGATTCGCTGGAGGCGTTGACGGTGCAGATGGCGAAGGATTGTCAGAGGGCGAGGCAGGTGCTCGGCGCGCCGGGCAAAGCGTAGCGAAGCTACGCCGCGCCAAGAGGCGCGCCCGGCCGGCGGCGCGAAAAGCGCCGTCCGACGACACGGGCTTTGCCCGTGGCGGGTGTTCGGGACCGGTGGAACCGCTGTCGGGCAGGAGCCGCAACGTCGGCGTGTATGGATTCCGGCCTTCGCCGGAATGACGAGGGTGAATGGTGCGCGCCGGGCAAGGCGTAGCGAAGCTACGCCGCGCCAAGAGGCGCGCCCGGCC
>NZ_LMKU01000033.1:415396-497386 GCF_001421635.1 Sphingomonas sp. Leaf25 | reverse complement strand
AAGTTTACAAAGTTTACACTAACGGCGCATTTGTTGCGAATGAATCGCAGGCTGTGATGACGGGGCGGGAGCCGCTGCCGACAGTGCGTGCGGGGCGGTGGACCCCGGAACGGGTCCGGGGTGACGATGTGTCTGGCGCGATCGGGGTGGACGGGAACGGGCGACATGGCCGGAGCCTGCACCGGATGATGGGGTGTAGGACAGCGTGGTGTTCAGGTGTGTCCATGTGCCGCTTGCGGAAGCCTACCCACCCCCGACCCCTCCCTTCCAGGGAGGGGAGAAGGTGCGTGCCTTACCGCAGCACGAAGCGGACCGAGACGCTGGCGGTGAGTTCCTGTTCGCCCGCGACGATCGGGGTCGCCTCGTCGCGCTGCACCGACATGCGCGCCATCATCGGCATCGGCGGTTGCGGGAACGAGGCACCGCCCTCGGCGATGGTCAGGATGCGATCGACGCGCAGGCCGGCGGCGCGGGCGTACAGCTCGGCGCGGGCGCGGGCGCGGCGGATCGCGTCGGTGCGGGCTTCGTCGAGGGCGGCGTCGGCCGCCTCGACCGACAGGGTCGGCCCGTCGATCTGGTTCGCGCCCTGCGCGACCAAGGCGTCGAGGATCGTACCGCTCTTCGCCACGTCGCGGAAGCGGATCGAGACGCTGTTGCTCGCCTGATAGCCGGTGATCGCCGGCGGCTGGTTCTCGGCATAGCGATATTGCGGCTGGAGCTGGATCTGCGCGGTCTGGAGATCGCGGTCGGCGACGCCGGCACGGCGCAGCGCGGCGACGACGCGGGTCATCCGCTGGGCATTGTCCGCCAACGCGGCGGCGGCGGTCGGCGCCTGCGAGACGACGCCGGCGCGGATCGTCGCGATGTCGGGCTTGCGCGTCGCCTTGCCTTCGGCGGTCACGTCGAGCAGCGTCGCATCGGCGGGCCATGCCGCCATCGGTGCCGGCGGCGTCGCTTGCTGCGCGGTGGCAGGGGTGGCGGCGATCGCGGCGAGGATCAGGGCGGAACGGAGCATCGGCAGTTTCCTTCGCGTGAAATTCGGCAAGGCCGTTCGTTACGGTCGCGTCGAGTAACGCCGGCTGAACGCAATCGATGCGATCCTTGTGATCCTTATCGAAAAACGCGATGGTGCGATTGAAACCGGTGCTTTATTACGATAATACAGCGCCGATACGCAGGGGGGGCCTGCGAGCGGGATGGCCTGGATGAACTACGAAACGACGACGATCGCGGGGGAACGGCACGCATTGACCGGGCCGGAGGCTCCGCGTTCGCGCCGCCGGGCGGTGATCGTGGGGATCATCGTCGTGGTGCTGGTGATGATCGGCGCATGGTGGGCATTCGGCAAGGGCAAGAGCGACGGCGCGGCGACCAAGGCCGCCGCCACCGCCCCGGCGAGCGCGCTGCCCAAGGTGACGGTGGTGGTGCCCGGCCGCGAGACGGTGACGCGCACCGTGACCGGCACCGGATCGCTGGCCGCGCGGCGCGAGATGCCGGTCGGCGTGGTTGGCGAAGGCGGCCTCGTCACGCGGGTGCTGGTGGAGCCGGGTAGCTGGGTGGCGGCGGGTCAGGTGCTGGCCAGCGTCGACCGGTCGGTACAGGCGCAGACCGCCGAATCGCTGGCCGCGCAGGTGCGCGTGGCGCGCGCCGACGCGCGGATCGCGCAGACCGAACTCGACCGGTCGAACCAGTTGGTCGGGCGCGGGTTCGTGTCCAAGGCCGATCTCGATCGCAAGACCGCGACGCGCGATTCGGCCAATGCCCGGGTGCGGGTGGCCGAGGCGCAACTGGCCGAGACGCAGGCGCGCAACCGCCGGCTCGACATTCGCGCGCCCGCCGCCGGCCTCGTCCTCACCCGCGCGGTCGAGCCGGGTCAGGTGGTCGGCAGTGGCAGCGGCGTGCTGTTCCGCATCGCGATGGGCGGGCAGATGGAGATGCGCGCGCAGTTGAGCGAGGCCGATCTGGCGAGCGTGCGCGCTGGCGTACCGGCCGAAGTGGTTCCCGTAGGCGGGACCCGCGTGTTCAAGGGCGAGGTGTGGCAGGTGTCGCCGATCATCGATCCGCAGACGCGGCAGGGCATCGCCCGCATCGCGCTGAAATATGATCCGGCGCTCAGGCCCGGCGGTTTCGCCAGCGCGCGGGTGGGTGCCGGGGCGTCGACCGCGCCGCTGCTCCCTGAATCGGCGGTGCTGAGCGACGACAAGGGCAGCTATGTCTATGTCATCGACGCGCAGAACAAGGCCGTGCGCCGCGACGTGCGCGTGGCCGAGGTGTCCGACGAGGGCGCGCTGATCGGATCGGGGCTGATCGGCGACGAGCGGGTGGTGGCGAGCGCGGGTGCGTTCCTGAACCCGGGGCAGCAGGTGGTGCCGGTGCGCGCCGCCGCACGCAAGGAATAGCGCTGATGGGCTTTCGCAACATCTCGGCATGGTCGATCCGCAATCCGGTGGCGCCGCTGGTGCTGTTCCTGGCGCTCACGCTGGCGGGGATCGTCAGCTTCATGCGGATGGACGTGAACCAGGACCCGGACATCGAATTCCCGGTCGCGATCGTCGTCATCAGCCAGCCGGGGGCCGCGCCCACCGAACTGGAAACGCAGGTCACGCAGCGCGTCGAGGCGGCGGTGCGGTCGTTGCAGGGCATCGACCAGATCGAATCGACGGTGAGCGAAGGCCAGTCGCAAACCGTCATCCAGCTCGACATCGGCACGCCGATCGACCGCGCGGTCAACGACGTGCGCGAGGCGGTGAACCAGATTCGCAGCGCGCTGCCCGACGGTATCCTCGAGCCGCAGGTGTTCCGCGCCAACACCACCGACAAGGACCTCGCGTCGTGGACGGCGATCGCCGACGACATGACGCCCGAACAGCTTAGCTGGTATGTCGACAATACCGTCAGCAAGGAATTGCTGTCGATCGAGGGCATGGCGACCGTCGAGCGGGTCGGCGGCGTCGACCGCGAGATTCGCGTGACGCTCGACCCGGCACGGTTGCAGGCGCAGGGGCTGACCGCGAGCCAGGTCAATCAGGCGCTGCGGCAGGTCAATCTGAACGCGGCGGGCGGCAAGGCGGAGATCGCCGGATCGCAACAGTCGGTCCGCGTGCTGGGCAACGCCGCCACCGCCTATGCGCTCAGCCAGACGCAGGTGCCGGTGGGCGGCGGGCGATCGGTGCGGCTGGCGGACATCGCCGACGTGCGCGACGCCTATGCCGAGCCGACCAGCCTTGCCGAATATAACGGCCGGCCGGTGCTGGCGTTCGACATCAAGCGCGCCAAGGGCGCGTCGGACGTGACCGTGTTCCACGAGGCGGAAAAGAAGATCGCCGACCTTCAGAAGCGCAACCCGCAGGTCCGCTTCGCGCTGCTGTCCAATTCGGTCAAGTTCACCGAAATCCAGTATCATTCGGCGATGTCGGCGATGGTCGAGGGCGCGATTCTCGCGATCGTCGTCGTGTTCCTGTTCCTGCGCGACTGGCGCGCGACGCTGATCTCGGCGCTGGCCATTCCGCTGTCGGCGATCCCCGCCTTCTGGTTCATGGACATGATGGAGTTCACGCTCAACCAGATGACGCTGCTGGCGCTCAGTCTGGTGGCGGGCGTGCTGGTGGACGATGCGATCGTCGAGATCGAGAACATCGTCCGGCACATGCGGATGGGCAAGACCGCGTATCAAGCATCGATCGACGCGGCGGACGAGATCGGCATCGCCGTGCTGGCGACCACCATGGCGATCGTCGCGGTGTTCCTGCCGGTGGGGATGATGCCGGGGATCGCGGGCCAGTTCTTCAAGAATTTCGGCTTCACCGTCGTCGTCTCGGTGCTGATGAGCCTTGCCGTCGCGCGGCTCATCACGCCGATGATCGCCGCCTATTTCCTGAAGGCCCATGGGTCGGCCGTCCACGGCGAGGGCTGGCTGATGGACCGGTACATGGACGTGCTGCGCTGGACGCTCAGGCACCGCTGGGCGCCGATCGTCGGCGGCGTCGCCGCGCTGGCGCTGACCGTGGTCATGTTCATGGTGCTGCCGCAGACGTTCCAGCCGCCGCAGGACCGCGACCGGGTGACGGCGAGCATCGAGATGGTGCCGGGCACCACGCTGGAACAGACCGCCGTGGTGGTGAAGCGGGTCGAGAACCTGCTGAACGGACAGCCACTGGTCAAATCGGTCTATTCGTCGTCCTATGCCGGCAACGGCCGCGTCACCGCCGAGCTGCTCGACAAGCCGACCTTCGGCATGCGGGTACGCCATGCGCTGGGCATGATGGACGATGCCGCGTTCGATGCGATGCGATCGGTCAAGAGCGTCGAGTTCGAGCGTGGCCTGGCGCCGCAACTGGCGGCGATTCCCGATGCGCGGGTGTCGTTCCGGTCGCAATTTGGCTGGGGCGGGTCGAGCCGCGACCTGTCGATCACGCTGGGCGGGGACGATCCGGTCAAGCTGAACCAGACCGCGAACCAGTTGGTCAAGGACATGGAAAAGCTGCCGATGGTGGTCGCCCCGCGCGTGTCGGGCGATCTGCAACGGCCGGAGATCATCATCCGCCCGCGCAGCGACCTTGCCGCCAGCCTGGGCGTGACCACCGCCGCGCTGTCGGGGGCGATCCGCATCGCGACGCTGGGCGACATCGACCAGAACAGCGCGCGCTTCTCGCTGTCCGACCGGCAGATTCCGATCCGGGTCGCGCTGTCGCGCGACGCGCGCTCGCGGTTGTCGACCATCCAGAACCTGCCGGTGCCGACCGCGAGCGGCGCATCGGTGCCGCTGTCGGTCGTCGCCGACATCGGGTTCGGCGCGGGGCCGACCAAGATCGACCGGATCAACCAGCAGCGCCGGCTGGTCGTCGGCGCCGACCTGGCACCGGGCGTCGTGTCCGGCGTGGCGATGGCCGCGATCAAGAACACGCCGACGATGAAGAACCTGCCGCTGGGCGTGTCCGAACTGAGCGTCGGTCAGGCGAAGTGGCAGGCGGAGATGATCCAGAACTTCATCGTCGCGGTGATCTCGGGCATCTTCCTCGTCTTCGGCGTGCTGGTGCTGCTCTACAAGCGGGTGATGCCGCCGTTCGTGAACATGGGGTCGCTGTTCCTCGCCCCCTTGGGCGGATTGCTGGCGCTGTGGGTGACGGGCAATCCGATCTCGATGCCGGTCTACATCGGGCTGCTGATGCTGCTGGGCATCGTCGCCAAGAATTCGATCCTGCTGATCGATTTCGCGCTGGAGGAGATGGAGAAGGGTGTCGACAAGGAAGTCGCGATCCTCGACGCCGGGCACAAGCGCGCGCAGCCGATCGTGATGACCACGGTGGCGATGATCGCCGGCATGGTGCCGACCGCGCTGGCGCTGTCGGGCGATGCGTCGTCGCGCGCGCCGATGGGCATCACCGTGATCGGCGGGCTGACGCTGTCGACGCTGCTGACGCTGCTGATCGTGCCGGGGGCGTTCAGCCTCGCGGTCGGGCTGGAGCGGTGGATCGGGCCGAAGATGGCGCGGCGGCTGCTGACCTATCGGCCCGGTGATGGCGATCCGTACGGGCCGCTGATCGATCACCAGCCGGGCGGGCGGTTGGCCAAGGATGACGGGCCGAAGGGGCTGCCGGCGGCGGAGTGACGGGGTAGCCGCGCACGCGACCCGCTCCCCTCCCTGACAAGGGAGGGGTTGGGGGTGGGTNGGGTCCGCGAGGGAAGGTACGCGCGCCACAACCGGCCTACCCACCCCCGGCCCCTCCCTTCTCAGGGAGGGGAGCAGGATGGCCTGTTGCGAAAGCGACCGTTGCCGATTGAACCAAACCGCCGCTCGACCTTTGTTACGGGGATGCCACGATCTGCGGGCGTCGTCCGCGGGGGCGATGCGGTTCCTCCTCAACTGCGCCGGATGCGGCGCGTCGCGACCGGGCTCCTGGTGGCGATGGCCGTGCTGTTCCTGCTGTCTCGGCGGTTGCACGACGTCCATTCCGGCTGGGGCTATGTTCAGGCGTTCGCGGAAGCTGCGATGGTCGGTGGCCTTGCCGACTGGTTCGCGGTCACCGCGCTGTTCCGCCATCCGCTGGGCGTGCCGATCCCGCACACCGCGATCGTGCCGCGCAACAAGGACCGGATCGGCGATACGCTCGCCGCATTCCTGCGCGACAATTTCCTGACCGCGCATATCGTCGCGCGGCGGATGCGGCGGTTCGATCTAGCGCTGGCCGCCGGGCGCTGGCTGGCCGATCCCATGGCGCGATCGGGGCGGTTGCGCCACGGCGCGTCGCGCCTCGCGGTCAGCATGCTGGAGGCGCTCGACCCCGAGCAGTTCGGCACGACGGTGCGCGGCGCGCTGGCCAACCGGATGCGGGCGTGGCCGGTCGCGCCGATGCTGGGGCGCACGCTCACCACGCTGGTCGAGGGTGATCGCCACCTGCCGCTGATCGACGCGGTCGTTCGGTGGACCGCCAAGACGCTCGACGCCAACGAGGACATGGTGCGCGACATGATCCGCAAGCGCGCGGGATCGGTGCTGCGCTGGACGGGACTCGACGAGACGCTGGCCAATTCGGTGCTGAACGGCCTGCGCAAGATGCTCGACGAGGTGGCGGCCGACCCGGCGCACCCCTTGCGCGCCAAGGCGAACGAGGGGCTGGCGCTGCTGGCGCATGATTTGCAGCATAGTCCCGAGCTTCAGGCGAAGGTCGAGCGGTTCAAGAACGAGCTGCTCGACAATCCGGCGGTGGCGGCATGGTGGATGGGCGTGTGGGAGCGGATCCGCGCGGCGATGCTGGCGCATGCCCGTGATCCCGACCGGGCATTGAACGGGCCGATCGGCGTGGCGTTGCGGCAACTGGGCGCGACGTTGCAGTCGGATGCGGTGCTGCGCGCGAAGGTGAACCGCTTCGCCCGGCGCGCGGTGGTGGGCGGTGTCGCCGATTATGGCGACGGCATCGTCCGGCTGGTGTCGGACACGGTGCGCGGCTGGGACGCGGCGACGATCACGCTGCGGCTGGAAAATGCGGTCGGGCGGGATTTGCAATATATCCGCATCAACGGGACGCTGGTCGGTGGGCTGGTCGGGCTGGTCATCCATGTCGTGGATGTATGGTTGTGAGGGGGGTAGCGGGTTCCTGCGCGACCGGCTTCTCCCGCTGGATGGGCGGGTTGGCCCGCGCGGGAAGGTTCGCGCGCTACAACCGGCCTACCCACCCCCGGCCCCTCCCTTGTCAGGAAGGGGAGAATGCCGGGTCTGCCGTTTGGCGGAGCATTCGACGGCCATCGCCTGCGGAAGCGTGGACCCCGGAACGGGTCCGGGGTGACGCTGTGGGTGGGGTGGTGATCCTTGTGCGACCTGCTCCCCTCCCTGACAGGGAGGGGCTGGGGGTGGGTCGGCATGGGGGGCACCGTCGCGCTCGCCTCCAGCCTACCCACCCCCGGCCCCTCCCTTGTCAGGGAGGGGAGGGTTTCGGGGCTGCTGTACGGCAGGACGCAGGGCGGCCATCGCTCGTGACGATGTGGACCCCGGAACCGGTCCGGGGTGACGCTGTGGGTGAAATTCGGGTTTCTAGCCTCTCCCCCTCCCCTTCCGGGACGGAAGGTCAGCTTCGCCAGTCGAGGATCGGCCAGCCGCGCTTTTTCGCCAGTGCTTTCAGCGGCGCGTGGGCGTTGACCGGGAACGGCTCGTCGGCCCAGTCGAATACGGGAGCGTCGGAGACATGATCGCTGTAGAAGCGCACGCGCACGTCGTCGCGCGCGATGCCGTTGCCCTCGACCCATGCACGAATCGCGCGCAGCTTGGCCGCGCCGTAGCAATTCTCGCCGTGGATACGCGGCAGGACATGCCCGTCCTCGCGCCCGACGCTTTCGGTGGCGATCACCGCGTCGAAGCCGAGCAGATCGGCGATCTCCTGCGCATAGAAGCGGTAGGAGGCGGTGGCGAGGACCAGCATCCGTCCCTCGGCGCGGTCGGCCTCGATCCGGTCGCGCGCGCCGTCGAGCAGCCCGGTGGCGACCGTCGCCTGCGCGAATCGGCGCGCGGTGTCGGCCAACCGCTCGCCCGGCACCGCGCGGCCGAGGATCAGCCGCTGGGTCATTTCCTTCAACCGGTCGCGGCCATAGAGTTTGAGCGCATAGCCCGCCACCGCCGCGCCGGCGATCGGCAGCAGCAGCAGCGCGCCGCGCCCCCGCTCGCGCGCGGCATGGCGCAGGAACGGCGTCCACGTCGCGACGCGGGTGATGGTCTTGTCCATATCATAGATGGCGAGATCGCGGTGTCGCATGGGCGAAGCGCGTACCATCTTGCCGCGACGCCGCAAATCGCCGATGGATGGCGGTGATGAGCGCTTCCGCCGATTTTTCGCACGTCCGAACCGATGGCGGGCAGGCGCTTCGCTTCTCGGGCGACCTGTCTCTCGCGCATATCGGCGACCTGCCCGACCGGCTTGGTGCCGTGGAGGAGAAGGTCGACCGGATCGACCTGTCGGGGATCGACCGGATCGATACGGTGGGCGCGTGGGTGATCCACCGCTTCGCCCGCGACCGCGATGTCCGAATCGAGGGGTTGAGCGCCGACAGCCAGCATCTGTTCGATCAGGTGGCGGCCGCCGACGATCCGGTGGTGCGCAAGGAAAAGCCGTCCAGCCCGCCGGTGCGCGTGCTGGAGGAAATCGGCGAGGCGGTATCGGGCAGCGGGCGGCAGATGCTCGGGCTGCTGGGGTTCATGGGGGCGACGGTCCTCGCCTTCATCAACGTCGTGCGCAATCCCAAGCGGTTCCGCTTCAACGCGACGGTGCAGCGGTTCGAGGTGGTCGGCGTCTCGGCGCTCGGCATCATCGGGCTGATGAGCTTTCTAATCGGCATGGTCATCGCGCAGCAGGGCGCGGTGCAGCTCCGCCAGTTCGGCGCGGAGGTGTTCACGATCAACCTGATCGGGCGGCTGACCTTCCGCGAGCTGGGCGTGCTGATGACCGCGATCATGGTCGCCGGCCGGTCGGGATCGGCCTTCGCCGCACAGCTCGGCACGATGAAGCTGACCGAGGAGATCGACGCGATGCGCACGATCGGCGTGTCGCCGATGGAGGCGCTGGTGCTGCCGCGGGTGATCGCGGCGATCGTGATGATGCTGCTGCTCGGTTTCTATGCGTCGATCATCGCGATCATCGGCGGCGGGCTGTTGAGCTGGGCACAGCTCGGCATTCCGCCGATCACCTTCGTAACGCGCATCCGTGAGGTGGTGCCGATCACCGACCTGTATATCGGGCTCATCAAGGCCCCGGTGTTCGGCGCGATCATCGGCATGGCGGGGTGTTTCCACGGGATGCAGGTGGAGAGCGACGCCGAACAGGTCGGCAGCCGGACGACGGCGGCGGTGGTGCAGGCGATCTTCCTCGTCATCGTGCTCGATGCGTTTTTCGCGATCTTCTTCGCCTGGATCGGATGGATATGAGCGACACCGACTCGATCATCCGCGTGCGCGGCCTGAAAAACCAGTTCGGCGATCAGGTGATCCACGAGAACCTCGACCTCGACGTACGGCGCGGCGAGATCCTCGGCGTGGTCGGCGGGTCGGGCACCGGCAAGTCGGTGCTGATGCGATCAATCATCGGGTTGCAGACGCCGAGTGCCGGCAGCATCGACGTGTTCGGTGAGACCACGATCGGCCGCGAGGAAACCGAGGCGGTCGAGATCCGCAAGAAGTGGGGCGTGCTGTTCCAGGGCGGGGCGCTGTTCTCGACGCTGACCGTCGCCGAGAATGTGCAGGTGCCGCTCAAGGAATTCTACCCCAAGCTCAAGCCCGCGCTGCTCGACGAGATCGCCGGCTACAAGGTCGTGATGACCGGGCTGCCCGCCAATGCCGGGCCGAAATACCCCTCCGAACTGTCGGGGGGCATGAAGAAGCGCGCAGGGCTCGCGCGTGCGCTGGCGCTCGACCCGCAGTTGCTGTTTCTGGACGAGCCGACGGCGGGGCTCGACCCGATCGGCGCGGCGGCGTTCGACGAGCTGACCGCGTCGTTGCAGAAGACGCTGGGGCTGACCGTGTTCCTCATCACCCATGACCTCGACACGCTGCACGCCATCTGTGACCGGGTGGCGGTGCTGGCGGACAAGCGGGTGATCGCGGTCGGCACGATCGACGAGCTGCTGGCGCTGGATCATCCATGGATCCAGGAATATTTCAACGGACCCCGTGGCCGTGCCGCGACCGATGCGCAGGAGCGCATCGCGCGCTCGGCCCCCCAACATGACGAGGCCGGCGTGACGCTGGCCAAGCCCCAAGCCCAGAGGCGCTGATGGAAACCCGGTCGAACCATGTCCTCGTCGGCGCCGTGGTGCTGATCCTGCTCGCCATGCTGGCGCTGTTCACCGTGTGGCTCGCGCGGGTCGGCGGCGGCAGCGAGAAGGAATATGACGTCTTCTTCAAGCAAGCCGTCGACGGACTGGCCAAGGGATCGCCGGTGTCGTTCTCGGGCGTGCCGTCGGGCCAGGTCGAGGACATCGCGCTGTGGCCCAAGGACCCGCAGTTCGTGCGCGTGCGGATCAAGGTGAAGGACGAGACGCCGGTCCTGCTCGGCACGACCGCGACGATCATCGGCAGCTTCACCGGCGTGTCGACGATCACGCTCGACGGCGCGGTCAAGGGTGCGCCGCCGATCCAGTGCCCCGAGGTGAACCCCGAACAGTCGTGCCCGATGGGCGTGCCGGTGATTCCGCCCAAGGCGGGCGGCGTCGCCGCGCTGCTGAGTTCGGCGCCGCAGTTGCTGGAGCGCGTCACGACGCTGACCGAGCGGCTGGCCGACGTGCTGTCCGACCGCAACCAGAATTCGATCGCCGCGATCCTCGACAGCACCAACCGGCTGACCGACGCGCTGGCCGATCGCGGGCCGGAAATCGCCGCGACGCTGGCCGAGACACGGATCGCGATCCAGCGCGCCGGCGTCGCCTCGCAGCAGATCGGCGAGCTGGCGGCGACCACCAACGGCGTGCTGGCCAACGACATCCAGCCGACGATCCAGCAGTTGAACCGCACCATCGCCAGCGCGCAACGGAGCGCAGAGACGCTCAATTCGGCGATCGGCGACGCGCAGCCGGGGTTGAAGGCGTTCAGCAAGCAGACCGTGCCGCAGGTGAACCAGTTGGTCGGCGATCTGCGCGCGATGACCAGCGCGCTCGCCTCGGTCGCCGAGAAGGTCGATCAGGGCGGGGCGACCGCGCTGGTCGGCCGGTCGAAGCTGCCCGATTACGAGCCCAAGAAGTGAGAGACGCCATGAAGAAGCTGTCGGTCCTGCTCCTCCTGCCGCTCGCTGCCTGCATCCGCTTCGGCGCCGAACCGCCCGCCGCATTGCTGACGCTGGCCCCGGCCACCGCGATTCCCGCCGGACAGACCCAGTCGTCGGCAGGAACGAAGTCGATCACGGTGCAGGTGCCGGTAGTGCCGCAAGAGCTGGCGGTGACGCGGGTGCCGGTGCAGTCGAGCGACACCAGCATCGCCTATGTCAAGGAAGCGCAATGGGTCGAACCGCCGGCGCGGCTGTTCGCGCGGCTGCTGTCGGACACGCTGACCGCGCGCAGCGGGATGGTGGTGCTGAGCCCGCGGCAGGGCTTCACCGATCCCGGCGCGCAACTGTCGGGTGAACTCCGCGAATTTGGCATCGATGCGACGCGCAGCGAGGCGGTGGTGACGTTCGATGCCACGCTCCAGCGGGTGGGTGCGACGACGTTCGAGAAGCGCCGCTTCACCGCGCGCGTGCCGGTGGCGGCGATCGATGCGACCACGGTCGGCCCGGCGATCAACCAGGCGGCGAACACGGTGGCGGCGGCGGTGGCCGACTGGGCGCGGTAGGACCTGTTTGCCCTCTCCCCGGACCGGGGAGAGGGATACCGGAGCTTGCCAGCTTGCTGGCTAGCGCAGGTTGGGAGCGGGGCGAAGCGAGCCAGAGGCTCGCGCGCTCGCTATCGCGAGTGCCAACCCCTCTCCCGGCTCCGACTAGAGCCGATCGACATTCACGCTCCGATCGTCACCCCGGACTTGTTCCGGGGTCCACCGCCGGGCGATCGGTGTGCTTTGAGGCTCTATCGACGGCGTTTGCGGCCCGGTGGACCCCGGAACCAGTCCGGGGTGACGATACGGAAGGCCTTTTTAAACAAGAGCGGCACCGCGAATAGCCGAATGTCGACCGGTCCTAAGCCTTTGCTCGCGCAAAGACCAAGTCTGCGCATCCCTCTCCCCTTTCGGAGGCGAGAGAGCGAATGTCTTCACGCAACCTGATCGCCGTTGAAGGCGTTGCGCTATCGCAACAATCCCGGCCGTTCGCGGGCGGTCCTTCAAGCTGAAACGGAAACTGCATGGCGATCGTCCGGCACCGCATCGAACGCGGTGGTTTTATCGTGTTCCTGGCCCTCATCACGATCGCGCTGCTGGCGGTCGTCTACAGCTTTCTCGGCGCGTTGCTGTGGGCGGGGTTGGCGGCGCTGCTGTTCCAGGGGTTGTTCCGGTGGCTGCTCGTCCGCTTTCCGGGGCGGCGCAATCTGGCCGCCGCGCTGACGCTGCTCATCATCACCGTCGCGGTGGTGCTGCCCGCGCTCGTCATCGCCAGCATGGTCGTCGAGCAGTCGGCCGGCGTCTATACCCAGATTCGCGGCGGGCAGATCAACTTCGCGACCTATTTCGAACAGGTCCACAATGCCCTGCCCGAGCGGATTCGCGGCTGGCTCGACAGCGCGGGCTTCGGCAGCCTCGAACGCATCCAGACCCGACTGTCGCAGGCGGTGAGCAGCAGCGCCAGTTCGCTGACGCAGCGGGCCTTTTCGATCGGGGCCAATGCCGCCTCGTTCCTGCTGTCGTTCGGCGTCGGGCTGTACGCCACCTTCTTCCTGTTACGCGACGCCGACCGGATCGGCCCGGCGATCGTCCGCACCCTGCCGCTGGAAACGGATGTCGCGCAGCGGCTGGCGCACAAGTTCGTCGCGGTGGTGCGTGCGACGATCAAGGGATCGGGCGTCGTCGCGCTGGTGCAGGGCGCATTGGGCGCGATCACCTTCTGGATCGTCGGCCTGCCCGCCGCGCTGCTGTGGGGTGTCATCATGGTCTTTGCCGCGCTGCTGCCGGCGATCGGCCCGGCAATCGTCTGGGGACCGGTCGCGATCTATCTGCTGGCGACCGGTGCGGTGTGGCAGGGCGCGGTGGTGATCGCGTCGGGCGTGCTGGTGATCGGGCTGGCCGACAATATCCTGCGGCCGATGCTGGTCGGGCGCGATACCGGCATTCCCGACTGGATGGTGCTGGTGACGACGCTGGGCGGGATCGACCTGCTGGGGCTGTCGGGGATCGTCGTCGGGCCGGTGGCGGGCGCGCTGTTCATCACCGGGTGGCGGATATTGGCCGAGCAGCGCGGGGTCGCGGCGGAGCGGGACGAGGAGCCGGAGGGTACGGCCAGCGACGCGGGCTAAGCCCGCGTCGTCGGTCGGCGCTTCTCGCGCCGCCGGCCGGGCGCGCCTAGTGCGGCTTGGTGCAGCTTTGCTGCACCTTGCCCGGCGCTAGCCACTATTCCTCAATGCCGTAGCGATCGCATTGATCGAAAGCAGAATGCCCTCCCCGATCCGCGCATCGTCCTCGCCCGCGCGGTGGCGCTTGAGCAGTTCGATCTGGAGCAGGTTGAGCGGTTCGATATAGGGCGTGCGCAGCCGGATCGAGGCTTCGAGCGCCGGGCTTTTTTCCAGCAACCGCGTCTGACGGGTTGTCGACAGCAGGCCGTCATGCGTCGCCTGCCAGCCGCCCTGGATCCGCCCGAAGATCGTCTCGCTCAGCGCCTTGTCCTCGACCAGCCCGGCATAGCGTGCCGCCACGTCCATGTCGGACTTGGCCAGCACCATCTCCATGTTCGCCAGCGTCGCGGCGAACAGCGGCCATGCACTGGCCATTTCGCGCAGCAGCCCCTTGTCCTCGAACGATTGCAGCGCCGCGCCGACGCCGTACCAACCCGGCAACATGATCCGCGCCTGCGCCCACGAAAATACCCAGGGAATGGCGCGCAGATCCTCGATCGCGTCCGATTTCTTGCGGCTGGCGGGACGCGATCCGATCTTGAGGCCGGCGATCTCGGCGATCGGTGTCGCCTGGCGGAAGAAGCGGGTAAAGCCGTCGGTGCCGTAGACGAGGTCGCGGTACGCGCGGAACGCGGTGTCCGACAGCGTGTCCATCGCGCGCGCGAAGCGCGTCGCATCGGCTTGCGCCAGCAATTCGGGTTCGAGGCTGGCGAGCAAGGTCGCCGAGGTCATCGCTTCGAGGTTGGTGACGGCGCTTTCGCGCGTGCCGTATTTGGCGGCGATCACCTCACCCTGTTCGGTGATGCGGATGCGGCCCTGCACCGTGTCGTGCGGCTGCGCGCGGATCGCGGCGAACGACGATCCGCCGCCGCGCCCCACCGCACCGCCGCGCCCGTGGAACAACTGCATGCCGATGCCCGCTTCCTCGAACACCGGCGCCAGCGCGGTCGACCCCTTCGACAATTGCCACGTCGAGGTCAGATAGCCGCCGTCCTTGTTCGAATCGGAATAGCCGATCATCACTTCCTGATGGCCACGCGCGCGCGCGATCGCCGCAACCTCGGGCAGCGCCAGCCACCGGGTCATGATCGCCGGGGCGGCCTCCAGATCGGCGACCGTCTCGAACAGCGGGATCGCCATGATATGCGCGTGCGGATCGTCGCCCGGCACGTACAGCCCGCTTTCCTTCATCAGCAGATGCACTTCGAGCAGATCGGACACCGACTGCGCCATCGACACGATGTAATGGCGGATGCACGCCCGGCCGTAGCGCTGGTGCGCTTCCGCCGCCGCTTTCAGGATCGCCAGTTCGGACGCGGTCTGCTCCGAATAGTCGGCATAGGGGCTGACGAGCGGGCGCGGGCTTTCCAGTTCGCGGCGCAGCAGCGCGACACGCGCGTCCTCGTCGAGCGCGACATAGTCCGCCTCGACGCCGGCGACCTTGAGCAGTTCGGCGACGACGCCTTCGTGGATCACGCTGTTCTGACGCATGTCGAGCGTGGCGAGATGGAAGCCGAACGTCTCGACCGCGCGGATCAGCCGGCCGAGCGCACCGCCGGTCGACAACGGGCCGTTGCCCTCCTGCACCAGCCCGCGTGCCAGCGTCGCCAGATCGGCGCGGAATGCCGAGGGGTCGGGATAGGGTTCGCCGGTCAGATTGCCGGGACGCGGCGCGGGCTTGCCGGTCAGCGAGGCATGCGTCGCGGCGAGCCGGGCATAGATGCCGCTGATCGCGCGGCGGAACGGTTCGTCGGCGCGCGACAGGGCGTCGTCGCCGCTCTTGTCGGCCAGACCGGCGATCGCCGTATCGACCGCGACATGTTCGGTCGAGATCGACAGTTCGGCGCCGAGGCTGTGCAACTGGTCGAGATAATAGCCGAGCACCGCTTCGGCCGCCTTCGCCAGTGCCAGCCGCAGCGCGGCGGCATCGACGAACGGATTGCCGTCGCGGTCGCCGCCGATCCAGCTCCCCGGTTTCAGGAACGACGGCGGCCGTTCGCCCAGCACCCGTTCCCAGCGGGCATAGAGCGCGGGCAATGTGGGGAGGAACACGTCGCGCAGATAGCTGAGCGCGGTTTCGACCTCGTCGGCGACGTACAGCCGCTCGCGGCGCAGCACGCGGGTCTGCCACAGCAGCGCGATCTGGCGCAGGATCGCCTCGTCCACCCGGTCGCCCTCGGGCGTTTCGTCATGGCCCTGATCCTTCAGCAGCATCAGGTCGGCGATGCGGTTCTTGTGATCGATCATCGACTTGCGCCGCACCTCGGTCGGGTGCGCGGTCAGCACGGGGGCGATCAGCGCATGGTCGAGCAGCGCCAGCACCGCCGCCCGGTCGATCCCCTCGGCTTTCAATTTCTCGATCGCGGTGGCGACATCGGCCCCCGGCTCGGCGGCGATCCCCTGCCGGTCCTCGGCCAAATTGGCGAGCATCGAGAACAGCATGAACCCGCGCACGAAGGCGATGGTGTCGTCCAGTCCGAGATTGTCGAGGCCGAGATCGATCGCATCCGCGCCCGCCACGCCGCGATGCCGGTCGACCGAGGTCGAGCGGATATGCTCGATCCGCTTGAACAGTGCCTCCCCGCCATAGGTGCGGATGACATCGCCGAGCAGCCGGCCGAGAAAGCGGATGTCGGGATTGTTCGTGATGGGGGGCAGAGTCGTCATGGGCACACTTGCTGCAATGCGGCAGGGTGCGGGTCAAGGGAGGACGCGACGCCGCTGTCCAAAGTTGCGCTTGGCTGGTAGGGCGGCGGGGCTGCACCGGGTCAGCGAAACTAAGGAACGAGCCGATGACGAAGACACCGATGCTCGCCTGGTGGCAGATGTGGGCCGACGCCGCGCAGACGGGCATGCGCTTCTGGGAGACGATGGCGGCCTCCGCCGTGGTGATCGACAAGCGGATGCCGATGATCGACGCGGGCATGCGCAACCCGTTCACCGCCGACCATGTCGAATTGAGCGGCATGGTGACGGAAAAGGCGCAGGCGTTCGCCAAGGCGGGCGAATCGCTGGCCAAGGACATGGCGGCGATGCAGGGGCTGTGGATGCAGACGATGCAGGATATGTGGCAGGCCGGGACCAGCCAACGCCTGCCCTCCGCCCGCCAGATGGCGGCGCGCGGCGACCGGGCAATGCGCCTGACCGACAGCATGATCGGCGCGGGTGGCCGCGCGTTGGCCCCGATCCACGCGAAGGCGACCGCCAACGCGAAGCGGCTGGGCAAGCGCTGACACCCAATCGTCGTCCCCGCGCGAGCGGGGACGACGGTAGCGATCAAACGTCGAGGTTGGCGACGTTCAGCGCGTTTTCCTGAATGAAGTCGCGGCGCGGTTCGACCACGTCGCCCATCAGCCGGGTAAAGATTTCGTCGGCGACATCGGCTTGTTCGATCGCGACGCGCAGCATCGACCGGTTCGACGGGTCGAGCGTGGTTTCCCACAATTGCTCGGCGTTCATCTCGCCCAGCCCCTTGTAGCGCTGGATCGACAGGCCCTTGCGCCCGGCGGCGAGGATCGCGTCGAGCAACTGGCTCGGCCGGGCGACCATCGTCTCGCCCTTTTGCGCGACCGCCGGAATCTCGCCTTCCTCGGTTTCGGCAACGGGATCGGCGGCGGCGGCGCTGCGCGCGCTCACCAGCCGCGAGACGCCGGCGTAGCTCGCCGCTTCCTCGCCGGCCAGCGTGTGGAGCTTGCGCCCTTCCGCCGACAGCAGGAACGCCGGTTCGATCGCATGGGTATCGGTGACGCCGCGCCAGCGCCGCTGGAACTGCAATCCGCCGTCCTCGGTCACGCGCGCGGTCCACGTCGCCTCGGTATCGGTGCGGCCGATGCGCGATACGGCGTCGTCGAGCCGCGTCTGGCGGTCGGCGTTCGAGATTTGCGGGTCGAGCACCCCGGCCAGTGCCAGCACCTCGACGATGCCCATGTCGTAGCGCCGGGGGACGTAGCGCATCAGCGTGCGCATCCGCCGGGCGTGGCCGAGCAGGCCCTTGAGATCATCGCCGCTGCGCGCGCCCGCCGGGCTTTCCAGCACATGCGCCGCGACGCCCGCCTCGACCAGATATTCGTCGAGCGCGTTGTCGTCCTTGAGGTACACCTCCGAGCGGCCCTTGGTGGCCTTATACAGCGGCGGCTGGGCGATATAGAGGTGCCCCGCCTCGATGATCTCAGGCATCTGGCGGTAGAAGAACGTCAGCAGCAGCGTGCGGATATGCGCGCCGTCGACGTCGGCGTCGGTCATGATGACGATCTTGTGGTAACGCAGCTTGTCGAGGTTGAAGTCGTCGCGGATGCCGGTGCCGAGCGCGGTGATGATCGTCCCGATCTCGCGGCTGGCGAGCATCCGGTCGAACCGGGCGCGTTCGACGTTCAGGATCTTGCCGCGCAAGGGCAGGATCGCCTGGAAATGACGGTCGCGGCCCTGCTTGGCCGAACCGCCGGCCGAATCACCCTCGACGAAGAAGAGTTCGGACTTGGCGGGATCGCGCTCTTGGCAATCGGCCAGCTTGCCGGGCAGCGAGGCGATGTCCATCGCGCCCTTGCGCCGGGTCAACTCGCGCGCCTTCTTGGCGGCTTCGCGCGCCGCCGCCGCGTCGATCACCTTCATGATGATCGCCTTGGCGTTCGCCGGATTTTCCTGGAGATATTCAGCCAGCTTGTCGGCCATCAGCGCTTCCAAGGGCTGGCGCACTTCGGACGACACCAGCTTGTCCTTGGTCTGCGACGAGAATTTCGGATCGGGCAGCTTGACCGAAACGATCGCGGTCAGCCCCTCGCGCATGTCGTCGCCGGTCAGCGACACCTTTTCCTTCTTCAACATGCCCGACTTGTCGGCATAGTTGTTGAGCGTGCGCGTCAGCGCGGCGCGGAATGCCGCCATGTGGGTGCCGCCATCGCGCTGGGGGATGTTGTTGGTGAACGCGAGGACGTTTTCGTAATAGCTGTCGTTCCATTCCAGCGCGACGTCGATGCCGACATCGTCGCGGAAGCCGTGGATCGCGATCGGATCGGGCATCAGCGGGTTCTTGGTGCGATCGAGATACTTCACGAACGCGGCGATTCCGCCCTCGTAGAACAGCTCCACCTCGCGCGGCTCCTCGTGCCGCGCATCGACCAGCACCAGCCGGACGCCCGAATTGAGGAACGCCAGTTCGCGGAACCGGTGTTCGAGCTTGTCGAAATCGAATTCGAGGATCTTGAACGTGTCGGGCGACGGCAGGAAGGTGACGCGGGTGCCGCGCTTGTCCGACGGGCCGACGACTTTCAGCGGCGCTTCGGCATCGCCGCGGCGGAAGCGCATGTAATGCTCCTGCCCGTCGCGCCAGATCGTGAGGTCGAGGAAATCGCTGAGTGCGTTCACCACCGACACGCCGACGCCGTGGAGGCCGCCCGATACCTTGTAGGCGTTGTCGTCGTTGGTGTTCTCGAATTTGCCGCCGGCGTGGAGCTGGGTCATGATGACCTCGGCCGCCGACACGCCTTCCTCGGTGTGGATGCCGGTGGGGATGCCGCGACCGTTATCCTCGACCGAGACGGAGCCATCGGCGTTCAGCGTGATGAGGATGCGGTCGCAATGTCCGGCCAGCGCCTCGTCGATCGCGTTGTCGCTCACCTCGAACACCATATGATGGAGGCCCGAGCCGTCGTCGGTATCGCCGATATACATGCCGGGACGCTTGCGGACCGCGTCCAGCCCCTTCAACACCTTGATCGAGTCCGCGCCGTAATCGTTCTGATTGGGGTTCGTTGCCATAGCAATCCTATAGGGTTGCGGTGGGCCAAACTAAAGCAAAACCCGCATCGGCGCGCGGGCCGGTTCGATGCCCCAGGCGATCGTCATTCCCACGGAGGCGGGAATCCATTGACGCCGACGGCCCGGCAGGATCGCGACACCAGCGCATATGGACTCCCGCCTTCGCGGGAGTGACGACTGAATTCCCGCCTGCGCGGGAGTGACGGAAAAGGGCCTGCCCACCCTGCCCGACCATGAACGCCAGCTAACAGGTGCATTCAGTATCGGCTCAAGCGAATCGGTGCATAACCCTAAATCACAGACGGACTTCCCCACCGGGATGTATCGCCGTCGCCAGATTTTGAGGGAGAAGACCCATGTTCAAGAAGCTGACGCTCGCCGCTGCCGCGCTTGCCACGGTCGCCACCGCCGCCGCCCCCACCGCCGCTTCGGCGCAGAACTGGCGCGGGGACCGCTACGAGCGGGAATATCGTGGGGATCGCGGCTATCGCGAATATCGCGGCGACCGCGGGTATTACAACGACCGCAACTATCGCTCGCGTCAGCGCGGCTGCGAGAACGGCGACGGCGGTACGGTGATCGGTGCGATCGCCGGCGGCCTGCTCGGCAACCAGATCGGTGGCAACGGCAACCGCCTGCTCGGCACGATCCTTGGTGGTGGCGCGGGTGCGCTGGCCGGCCGGGCGATCGACAAGTCGGACGCACCGCGCGGCTGCCGCCGCTGAAAAAGCTTCGCTTCTCCCCCGGTAGCGTAACGGGGCGGAGCAAGATCGGGCCGGTTCCTTCACGGGAGCCGGCCCTTTTCGCGTGCGCCGACGACGAGCGGCCGCCTCGCCCACAAGCCTCTGAACCAGGCGGATAATCTGATCGAAGTGCGGGGCCGACCGACCGGTCCGGCGGGGAGATCGGCGTTGACAGCGTACGACAAAAGAATTAAACAAACCAAGTTTAATAAATAAAGCGCCACGGAATGAATGGCGCACTTACGGGAGGGTTGGATGCGTTACGCTTCGTCGCCGCTGGTTCGTTCGTTGCTGTCGGGTGCGGCATCGATCACCGTATTTGGCCTCGCCGTTCCGGCCGCCGCGCAGACCCCGACCGGCACCACCCCCGATGCCCCGGCGACCCAGACCGATGGCGCGGGCGACGAAATCGTCGTCACTGGCATCCGCGCGTCGCAGGCACGATCGATCGAGGTGAAGCGCAACGCCGACAGCGTGGTCGACGCGATCAGCGCGCAGGACATCGGCAAGCTGCCCGACGTCACCATCTCCGATTCGCTCCAGCGCATCCCCGGCGTCCAGATCCGCCGCGACGCGGGCGAAGGCGCCGCCGTGAACATCCGCGGGCTGCCGCAGGTCACGACGCTGCTGAACGGCGAGCAGTTCCTCGGCGCCAATTCGGTCACGACGGTCCAGCCGAACTTCACCGACATCCCCTCGCAGCTCTTTTCGGGCGCGACGGTGTTCAAGTCGCCCACCGCCTCGCTGCAACAGGCGGGCCTGTCGGGCACGGTCGACCTGCTGACCCGCCGGCCGATGGACCTGAAGCGGGGACTGACGATGTCGGCGGCGGTCGAGGGGCAATATGGCGACAAGACCGAGAAGTGGAGCCCGTCGGCCAACGGCCTCATCGCCTATCACGGCGAGCGCTTCGGCGTGCTGGTGTCGGCGGCGTACAGCGACCTGACGCTCGGCAACAGCTTCCGCGGCATTCAGGATTACGGCGTCGCGCTCAACAACGAACGGGGCAGCGATCCGGTGCTGAACCGCGACGGTTCGGTCACGCCCGCCAACCCTGGCAACTTCGCGGTCGGCAACAACGGCGTCAGCCGGGGCCGGCCGATCCGCAATTCGGCCGGCAATCTGCTCGGCTATGACGTGAACGGCGACGGCGACGTCAACGACGCCTTCATCACCCCGCAGTCGCACACCGCATGGAACCGCATCACCAACCGCGAGCGTTTCGGCGCCAATGCCTCGCTCCAGTTCGAGATCAGCGACGCGCTGAAGCTGACCGCCGACGGCTTCTATACCCGCCAGACGCAGTATGACCGCACCGCCGGCTTCCAGTTCCAGAACGTCGACTGGCTGTCGTCGCCGTTCCTGCCGACGAAGTCGCGCGATACCGGCGCGGTCGTGGGCGGATACAACGTCAATACGGTGCAGCAATATACCTACAGCCTGCCGAGCTTCGACAGCTATTCGGAAACCTTCCGCACGAAGAGCGAGTCGCAGAACTATAATCTGCAACTCGACTGGCAGCCGAGCGACCAGTTCAAGGGCACCGTTCGCGGCATCTATGGCAAGGCGTCGCGCAAGCGCGATCAGGCCTATACCCAGTTCAGCCTGACCAACGGATCGCAATGGGCGTATAACGGCGTCGGCAACTATCCCGCCTCGATCGGCGGCGACGTGCGCTTCAACCCGACCGGCTATCAGATCTACAGCCAGACCGCGACCGTCGACTATTCGAGCGGTGCGCCGGTGTTCGGCTTCTCGCCCGCGTTCCTCGCGCAAGCCGCCGATCCGTCGCGCTATGGCCTCAAGACGATCTCGTCGGAGGGCAACCAGTATCAGAACGGCGACCTGTGGGCGGTGCGCGCCGATGGCGAATATACCTCGGACGGCGGTGTCCGCGTCGCGTTCGGCGCGCGCTATGGCGAACGCAGCGTCGACCAGTTCACCTTCGACCGCGTCTCGCCCTTCTATGCCGGCAACCGCGACAATGCCGCCAATCCGGCGGGCGGCTGCCTCGTCAAGTGGAAGGCGTTCGACGTCAACCTGACCGACGAGAAGTGCCGCGTGCGCGACGCGCAGGGCAATGCCTATACCGCCGGCTATACCCGGCAGGCGACCAACGCGATCTTCGACGGCCTCATCAAGCAATATGCCCTGCCCGCCGGCGGCACGCCCGCGCTCTATGCGCTCGATCCCAAGGCGATGGACGACAGCGAGGCGTGGCAGAATAAATTCTACCCCGGCAGCCAGAATCTGGTGAACCCGGCGGATTCGTTCACCGTCAACGTCAGCCAGATCTCGGGCTATGGCCAGGTGTCGGGCGAAGGCGTGCTGCTGGGCCTGCCGTTCCGCGCGAACGGTGGCCTGCAGGTGGTCAACACCCGGCTGAACGTGCGCCAGAACATCGTCGGCGCGCCGCAGCCCTACGGCGTATCGGGCGTCGATGCCGGTGACGTCGTTACCAAGCGCGAGTTCACCGACTTCCTGCCGGCGTTCAACGTCGCGTTCGACCTGACGGACAAGCTGCGCGCGCGCGCCGCCTTCTCCAAGACGATGACGGTGCTCGACTTCCTGCAATGGGGCGGCGGTCTGAACGTCAACTATGCGATCAACACGCAGGTGAACCCGGCACGGTTCGAGGCGCGGACCGCAGATTCGCGCGGCAACCCGAACCTGAACCCGTGGCGCGCGACCAATGCCGAGGCGAGCCTCGAATATTACACCGGCCGCTCCAGCCTCGTCGCGGTCGGCGCGTTCTACATCGCGGTCGACAGCTTCATCACCACCACCACCGAATTGCGCAGCGACATTCCCGACAACGACGGCGTGATCCGGCGGCAGGTCGTGACCAACACGCTGGCGCAGGGCGAAGGCGGTACGCTCAAGGGCATCGAAGCCTCGGCGCGGCAGTCGCTGGCGGATTATGGCGTGAACGGTCTGCTCGGCGGGTTCGGCGTCGACGCCAACTACACGCTGTCGCTGGGCGATGCCGGCCGGGTCGATCTGGCGGGCAACAACCAGCCGTTCCAGGACAACAGCAAGCATCAGGTGAACGCCGCGCTGTGGTTCGAGCAATACGGGTTGCAGGCGCGCGTCGCCTATAACTATCGCTCGAAGCGGCTCGCCTCGTCCAACTATGGCGGCATCCAGGGGCTGGCGCAGTATCAGCAGCCGACCAACTATCTCGACGCCTCGATCAGCTATGACGTGACGCCGAACTTCAGCCTCTATGGCCAGGCGTCGAACCTGACCGGCGAGACGGAACGGTTTTACCTGACGTGGCAGGATCAGGTGTTCAACGAGAACATCTTCGAGCGTCGCTTCATCGCCGGCGTCCGCGCGAAGTTCTGAGGGTAGGAGTGGCGGGTCGGCAGCCTTCGATCCCGCCCAACCTCCCTCATTCCGTCACCCCAGCGCAGGCTGGGGTCTCTATGGGGCGGGTGCCGCGGTTCTCCCCACAGAGACCCCAGCCTGCGCTGGGGTGACGGAGGAGGAGAGGTCGGGCAAGGATCAGAAACCGGGCGTCATCGTCCGCCAAGCCACGAGCGACACAGGGAGGAACCGACGATGCCACACGAACCGGTGCGTTCGATCGTGATCGTCGGCGGGGGAACCGCCGGATGGATGGCCGCTACCTATCTCGCGCGGCGGCTGGCGCACCTCAGGCTCGCGATCACCGTCGTCGACAGTTCGGCGATCGGCACGGTCGGCGTCGGCGAGGCGACGGTGCCCGCGATCCGCGACTTCCTGCGCGCGATCGACCTTGGCGAAAGCGACGTGCTGCGCGAAACCGAGGGCACGATCAAATACGGCATCCGCTTCGACGGGTGGCGCGCGGACGGGCACCGGTTCTTCCACCCGTTCGGCCTGTACGGTGTGGGATCGGGCGGGGTCGCGTTCCATCACTACTGGTTGAAGCTGAACGCGGCGGGACAGGCCGGGCCGCTGGCCGACTATTGCCTTGCCACGCAATTGGCGCGGCATGGCCGGTTCCTGCCGCCGGCCGACCAGCCGGCGAACGATCTGGGCGTGTTCGACTTCGCGCTGCATTTCGATGCGGCGAAGTTCGCGCACCTGCTGCGCCGCCTCGCGCTCGCCAATGGCGTGACGCATATCGATGCGCGGATCGACCATGTCGCGCGCGACGGCGAAACGGGGTTGCTGCAAGCGGTGACGCTGGCCGACGGACGAGAGATCGCGGGCGACCTGTGGATCGACTGTTCGGGGTTTCGCAGCCTGTTGCTGGGCGACGCGATGGGCGTGCCCTATATCGACTGGCGCCACTGGCTGCCGTGCGACCGGGCGGTGGCGATCCCGTGCGTCGCCGCGCCGGGCGATCCGCTACCCTATACCATCGCCACCGCGCGCAGTGCCGGGTGGCAATGGCGCATCCCGCTGCGCCACCGCACCGGCAACGGCTATGTCTATTGTTCGGATCATCTGTCCGACGACGAGGCCGAGGCGACGCTGCTCGGCACGCTGGAGGGCGAGCCGCTGGCCGCCCCCAACCGGCTGCGGTTCACGACCGGGCATCGCGCGCGGTTCTGGGACGGCAATGTCGTCGGCTTGGGGCTGGCTTCGGGGTTTCTCGAACCGCTCGAATCGACCAGCATCTCGCTGATCCAGTCGGGGCTGGAGCGTTTCGTCGCGCTGTTTCCCGATCGCGGGTTCGATCCGCGCCTGGCGGCGACCTACAACCGGCAATCGGTGCTGGAGTTCGAACGGCTGCGCGACTTCCTGTTCCTGCATTACTGGTCGAACCGGCGCACGGGCGAACCCTTTTGGGACCGGATGCGCGGCATCGAGCCGCCCGAGGGGCTGCAAGTGAAGATCGACGCATGGCGAAGCGGGGGAGAGTTTGTGCGCTACGAGTGGGACACGTTTCAGGATCATAGCTGGCTGAGCATGTATGCCGGCTTCGGCGACCTGCCCGCGCGGCATTCGCCGCTGGCCGACCAGTGCGAGACGGCCGATCTGGCCGGCACCTTCGCGCGAATGCGCGAGGCGATCGGCCGGACGCTGGCCTTAAGCGAACCGCATGGCGATTTCCTGCGGCGGAGCGTCGGCGCATGAGCGGCGCGACCCACACCCGCGCCGTCGTCGCGATGAGCCTTGGCGGCCTCCTCTTCGGGTTCGACACCGCCGTCATCTCGGGCGTCACCGATGCGTTGCGCGCGGAATATCTGCTGTCGCCGGGCGGCCTCGGCCTTGCCGTATCGGCGGCGTTGTGGGGCACGCTGGTCGGCGCGTTGTTCAGCGGCGCGCCGGGCGACCGGTTCGGCAGTCTTGCGGTGCTGCGCGTCATCGGGCTGCTCTATGTCGTCTCGGCGGTGGGCTGCGCGGTTGCCACCTCGCTTCCGGCGTTCATCGCGTTTCGCGTGCTCGGTGGTCTCGCGATCGGCGCGTCGTCGGTGCTGGTCCCGGTCTATATCGCCGAGATCAGCCCGCCGGAGCGGCGCGGGCTGCTCGTCGGGCTGTTCCAGTTCAATATCGTGCTGGGCATCCTGATCGCGTATCTGAGCAACTATCTGGTCGCGCAGATCGCCCCGGCCGATGTCGCATGGCGGTGGAAGCTGGGCGTGGCGGCGGTGCCCGCCGCGCTGTTCCTCGTGCTGCTCACCGGCCTGCCGCAAAGCCCGCGCTGGCTGACCGCGCGCGGACGGGCGGCCGAGGCGAAGCGTGCCGCCGATCGCCTCGGCCTCGCGACGATCCCGGTGGTCGAGAGCGGCGGGACCGGGCGGCTCGACTGGCGGGTCCACCGGATGCCGATATTGCTCGCCATCGCCATCGGGCTGTTCAACCAGCTCTCGGGGATCAATGCGATCCTCTATTATCTGAACGACATCTTCGCCGCCGCCGGCTTTACCGGCGTGTCGGGCGATGTGCAGGCGATCGCGATCGGCGTCGCCAATCTGGTCGCGACGATCATCGGCATGACCATCATCGACCGGGTCGGGCGCAAGCCGCTGCTGATCGGTGGCGGGCTGGTGACGGCCATCGCCCTCGCCGGCGTCGCGCTGGTCTATGCCGGGGCGGCCCCGGCCAGCCTGTTGCTGCCGCTGCTGATCCTGTTCATCGCCGCCTTCGCCATGTCGCAGGGCGCGGTGATCTGGGTGTATCTCAGCGAAATCTTCCCGACCGACGTGCGGGCGCGCGGACAGGCGATCGGCAGCGCCACCCATTGGGTCGCCAATGCCGTGTTGTCGTTCGCCTTCCCGCTGATCGCCGAATGGAGCCGGCCGCTGCCGTTCTGGACCTTTGCGGCCGCGATGCTGGTGCAGGCGGTGATGGTGTGGCGGCTGTTCCCCGAAACACGCGGGCGCGATCTCGAAGCGATCAGCGCCGAATTGACCAACAAGAGGATTTCGGCATGACGATCGTGCGCAAACGGGCCGCGCTATTGCTGGCGGGCGTCGCATGGGGCGGCGCTGCGATAGCGCAGGTGCCGGTGAACGGCGGGCCGTACAACGCCAGTTTCCTCGACGGCGGGATCGGCATCGAACGCCCGGTCGAGGGTGGCGAGAGCGTTGCCGCCGCCGGCGCGCCGTACAGCATGACCGCATGGGTCCGCGCCGGCGAACGCCAGTCGGGCGAGATGCCGCTGATCGCGCTGGGCGATACGCGCGTGCTGGCGCTGGTCGACGGGCGGCTGGTGCTGCGCGACGGAAGCGCCGCGCTGGCCGGGCCGCATGTGAGTGCCGGACGCTGGACGCAGGTCGCCGCCGTGTCGGACGGACGCCGCGCCACGCTGTATGTCGATGGTCGCCGGGTCGCCGCCGGGGCGCTGGCGTCCGCCGCGACGACTCCGGTGATCCACATCGCGCGCGCGGTGCCGGGCAAGCCGCATTTCGGGGGTACGCTGGTCGGTGCGACGCTGCACGGCCGCGCGCTGCCCGCCGCCGAGATCGCCGCCCTGCCCCGCCCCGACTTCGCCAACGTGCAGTTGTGGCAGGTGGGCGTGCAATGGCCGTTCCAGAAACAGGCGAACATCGGCCTGACCCAGCAGCAGGACCCGTGGACGCTGCCGCAGACCAAGGGTGACGCCTATACCGCGCCGGTCGCCAAACCGGTGCCGACCGCGCTCACGGTCCAGCCGACCGCGCCGGGCCGCTGGCAGTTGAACGGCTGGCAACTGGCCGCCGCGCCCGAGGTCGCCGGCGACGGCGCGGCGCTGTCGCGCCCGGGCAGCCCCAATGGCACATGGCGCGCGGCGACGGTGCCGGGGACGGTGCTTCAGACGCTGGTCGATCGCGGCGTTTATCCCGATCCCTATTACGGCCTCAACAACCTCAAGATTCCCGAGAAGCTGGCGCGGCAGGAGTATTGGTATCGCACCCGCTTCACCGTGCCGGCGGAAGCGGCGGGCAAGAAGCTGACGATCGTGTTCGGCGGCATCAACTATGCCGCTGACATCTGGGCGAACGGCGTGAAGCTCGGCCAAACGCGCGGCGCGTTCATCCGTGGCCAATATGATCTGGTGCCGGTGGCGGGCGAGAATGTGATCGCGGTGAAGGTATCGCCGCCGCCGCATCCGGGCATCCCGCACGAACAGTCGGTCAAGGGCGGCGTCGGCGAGAATGGCGGGCAACTGGCGATCGACGGCCCGACCTTCGTCGCGACCGAGGGGTGGGACTGGATTCCCGGCATCCGCGACCGCAACACTGGCCTCTGGCGACCGGTCGAGCTGGTGGCGCACGGAAGCGTCCGCATCCTCGACCCGCAGGTCGTGACCGATCTGCCGCTGCCGCGTACCGACAGTGCCGACGTATATGTGACGGTGCCGATCGACAATGCCGGCCCCGCGGGCCAGGTGACGGTGAAGGTCGCGTTCGACGGCGTCGCGGTCGAGCGGACCGTGACCGCGCCTGTGGGCAGGAGCGAGGTGCGCTTCACCCCCGCCGACTTCCCCGCGCTGCGTGTCGCCAACCCGAAACTGTGGTGGCCGAACGGCTATGGCGCGCCGAACCTGTACCGCGCGACCTATCAGGTGAACGATGCGAACGGCGTGTCGGACAGCAAGACGGGCCGCTTCGGCATTCGCGAGGTCAGCTACGACCTGTCGCTGTTCGATGCCGCCGGCAAGTTGCGCCGCGTCAACGTGCAGACCACTGACGGTGGGCTTGCCGGCCAGAAGCTGATCGACGTGCGGCACGAGGCGATCAAACAGTCGCCGACCGGCTGGGCGGAATCGCTCACCGCCGCGGGCGAAACCTCGCGCGCGGTTACGGCAATTACCGAGACGCTGCCCGAACCGCATCTGACCATCCGGGTGAACGGCGTGAAGATCGCCGCGCGCGGCGGCAACTGGGGGATGGACGATGCGATAAAGCGGGTGAGCTATGACTGGCTCGCCCCCTTCTTCCGCCTCCAGCGCGAGGCGAACATGAACGTCATCCGCAACTGGATGGGCACCAATACCGAGGAGGAGTTCTACGATCTCGCCGACGAGAACGGCATGATGATCCTCAACGATTTCTGGCAATCGACCCAGAATTTCCAGATCGAACCCGATGATTCCTCGCTGTTTCTGGCGAACGCGCGCGACACGATCGCGCGCTATCGCAACCATCCGAGCATCATCTTGTGGTTCGGCCGGAACGAGGGGGTGCCGACCCCTGCGCTCAATCAGGGGCTGGACGATGCCGTGTTCCAGCTCGACGGCACGCGCTGGTTCACCGGATCGTCGAACGTCGTGAATTTGCAGGGGTCGGGGCCGTACAACTATCGCCCGCCGGTCGGCTATTTCACCGACCTCGCCACCGGCTTCTCGGTCGAGACGGGGACGCCGTCGCTGTCGACCGCCGAATCGATCGCTTCCTATGTGCCCGCCGTCGATCGCTGGCCGCTGGGCGACGTGCTGGCCTATCACGACTGGCATTTCGCCGGGAACGGCGACACGAAAACGTTCATGCAGACGCTGTCGACGATGTTCGGGGCCGGCAAGGACTTCGCCGATTTCGAGCGCAAGGCGCAGATGATGAACCTCGAGACGCACAAGGCGATGTACGAGGGGTTCCTGGGGCATCTGTGGACGAAGAACAGCGGGCGGTTGCTGTGGATGACGCATCCGGCATGGCCGTCGAATGCGTGGCAGATCTATTCATGGGATTACGACACCCATGCCGCCTATTACGGGGCGAAGAAGGCGGCCGAGCCGATCCACGTCCAGTTGAACCTGCCGGGCAACGAACTGGTCGTGCTGAACACGACGCAGGCCGACCAGCGCGGTCTGACCGCGAGCGTGCGGGTGGTGGGGCTCGACAATGCCGAGTTGTTCACCCGGTCGGACAAGGTCGATGCGCTGGCCAACCGGGCGACACCGCTGGCGGCGGTTCCGCTCGATGCGCTGTTCGCCACGCGGCCGATGGTGCTCGTCAGCCTGAAGCTGACCGATGCGTCGGGGCGGCTGGTGTCGGAGAATTTCTACTGGCGCGCGCGCGATACCGCCTCCTATCAGGCGCTCAACGGCCTTGCCCCGGCGACGATCGCATCGACGATGACCGCGCCGGTGGTCGACGGCAGCGACCGCGCGGTGACGGTGACGCTCGCCAATACCGGGACGGTGCCCGCGCTCAACGCCAAGCTGACGCTGATCGGCGCTTCGGGCAAGCGCATCCTGCCCGCCTTCTACAGCGACAATTACGTCGCGCTGCTGCCCGGCGAACGCAAGACGATCACCATCCGCTATCCCGCCAGCATCGTGACCCGGCCGAGCGTGACGCTGCGCGGGTGGAATGTGGGCGAAGCGACGGTCGGGCGATAGGCGCTACTCGTCGCCCGGCCGCACGGTGACGCTGCGACCGGGACGGCGGCCGTCGCTGCTGCGGGTGCGCAGTTCGACGGGGCCGGACACCGCGACCGGGCCGGTGTAGCGCTGCCATGCGCCGGCACCGGCACCGGCACGATATTCGATCGTCGTGCCGGGGAACTCGCTCAGCGCCTCCAGCCGGCCGGCGGTGATCCGCGCGCCGGGCGGGGCGAGGCGATAGGCGACCCCTGCCCGGTCGAGCTGGCCCAGCGCCACGCCGACCCGGCCGGCAAAACCGCGCCATTCGCTCAGCAGCACGCCCCGGTCGACCCGCGCATCGCCCAGCGCATAGGTCGCGCCCGGGACATAGGCCGGTTCCCACGGCGCCGCGCTCCATGCGCGTTCGGCGAGCGACAGCAGGCGCGGGAACAGCATGTAATCGACCTGCGCGTCGGTGCGCAGCGTCTCGCTCCACAGTTGCGCCTGCAGCCCGGCGATGGCGCGGCCCTGCGCCAACGGGATCGGGTCGGCGACCGGGGTCGGCCGGGCGAGATTGTCGGGGATCAGCGCGCCATTGGCGGGGAGGTTGCCCGGCATGAAGCCGAACACCTGCAACGGATCGACCCCGCGCGACGCCCAGTCATAGCCGCCCTCATCGGGGTCGGGGGCATAGGGCATGTCGAAATAGGCAAGGTCGGGGACCGACAGGACGATGTCCCAGCCGCGATTGGCCTGTCCGTGCGCCTCGGCGATGGCACCGGTGTGGACGCCGCTCCAGATGTTCGACTGGACCCGTGCCGGCATTGCCGCCGGATCGGTATGGCCCATGCCGTCGCTCCAGCCCGCCGCGCTGATCCCGCGTTTGGCGAGGCCAGCCGATACGCGCTCGATGAAATAGGCACTGAGTTGCTTGGGTTCGAGCTTGCGCGCGGCCATCATCGTCCGGCACGCGGGCGACCGCGACCATGCGCCCGCCGTCTCGTCCGCGCCGATGTGATAGGTTTTGAGCGGCATCCCCGCCTTCGCATGAAGCGCGGCCATCTTGTCGAGCACGGTGTCGAGGAAGCGGTAGGTGCCCTCGATGCACACGTTCAGCGTGTTGTCGTCATAGTTCTGGATGCTGCGATAGGCGGTGGTGTCGCCCGGTTCGACCAGCCGGTAGCGTTCGGCCCCGGCGCGGTCGCCCGCCGCCTGCAACCGGCGATGGCGGACCTCCATCGCCCGGATCGCCGCGCGCGAGTGGCCGGGCATGTCGAACGACGGGATCACCTCTATCCCGCGCGCCTTCGCGGCGGCGAGGATCGTCAGATAGTCGGCTTGGCTCAGATAGCCGTTGGTCGCAGCCCGCCGGTCGGGATCGGCGCCCAGTTGCGGTTGCAGGCAGGTCGTCTCGGTCGCGTCGAAACAGCGATAGGCACCGACGTCGGTCAGTTCGGGCAGCGCGCGGATCTGCATCCGCCAGCCTTCGTCATCACCCAGATGCAGGTGCAGCTTGTTGAGCTTGTAGGCCGCCATCTGCTCGATCAGCTTTTCCACCTCGGCACGGCTGTGGAAGTTGCGGGCGAGGTCGATGTGCAGCCCGCGAAAGGCGTAGCGCGGGGCATCCTCAATGGTGAGCGGGCGCAGTCGACCGCGTTCCTGCGCCGCCTGTTGCGCCAGCGAGCGCAGCGCGTGGCGCGCGCCGGCGGCATCCGCCGCGTCGATCGCGATCCGGCCGTCGCCGATGGTCAGGCGATAGCCCTCGGGCTTCAGGCTGGCCTTGCGGGTGATGGCGAGCGGGACGCCCCGCCCCTTGGCATAGGGCAGCGCGGCGAGCGCGGCGCGCAGGTCGCCCGGCGCAATACCGCTGGCGATCACGCGGATGCCGCCGGTCAGGTCGGTGATCGCCCCCGTGCCCCGCACCGCGCTGACCGGCTTGGGCAGCACGACCACGTCGGGCGCGGTCGCGGCACCACGTTCGGCATAGCGGGCATAGGCGCGCGGCGGGGTGAGCCAGCGGGTGCGATCTTCGGCCGATACCGGCGCCAGCTTCGCCTCGTCGGTCATCGGCGCGACGAACGGCAGCGTTTCGAGGCCGGTGTCGGGATCGATCCGCGTCCGTGTCGCGGCGATGACGCGCGGGGCTGCGCCGGCCACGACCAGATGCGCGTTGGGCATGCCATGCGCGCGCGACAGATAACGGCCGAGGCCGATGATGCCGATGCGATAGGTCTTGCCCGGCTCCAGCCGGCGACCGGGCTTGAGCGTCAGTACGTTCAGGTCGCCATTGACCAGCCGCCAGTCGAAATCCTCGCTGTCGATGCCGACGATCCGGCTGACGAAACCGAAGCGCAGTTCGGGGGCGGCGACCGCCGGGGGCAGGTCGGCCGGGATCGTCAGCGTGATCTCGGAACGGAAACAGGCGGCGACCCCGGCCGGACAGGGGGTGAGGCGATTGTCGAGGATCGCGAAGCGATAGCCCATCGTGCCCGCCAGCCGGTCGAGCGCGGCTTGCGCGGGGGTCTGCGCCGAAGCGGGCAGCGCCGTGCCGAGTGCCAGTGCGAGGAGCAGTCGCCGCATGTCGTTCCTTTGCCAGAAAAGTCGAGCGCAGGGTCTGTCAGGGGAGGACGCCATGGTCAATCGCATGGCCGATGACGTTTGTCCGTGTCGGCTGTACCATGGCCGCCATGGCCATCGATCCCGCTCCCGCCGCCCGCGCGCCCCGGCTCGTCTCGCTCGACGTGCTGCGCGGGCTGACCGTGATGGGGATGATCCTCGTCAACGCCACGGCGGGCATGTTCTATGGCGCGAAGGCCAGCGTCTTTCCGCTGCTGCTCCATGCGTCATGGGACGGACTGACGATCGCCGACGCGGTGTTTCCCGCGTTCCTGATGATGGTCGGCGTCGCGATCCCGATGGCGGCGCGCGTGCCCGGCGGAAGCGGGCTCGATCGCGACACCGCGCGGCGAATCGGCGGGCGGACGGTGCGATTGTTCGCAACGGGCATGTTGCTGTCGAACTTCTACTGGCTGATGGATTTCGACTCGGGCGCGTGGCGGCTGTGGGGCGTGCTGCAACGGATCGCGCTGGTGTATGGCGCATGCGCGCTGCTGTTCTGGACGTGCAAGCCGCGCGTGCGGCTGGCGATCCTCGTCGCCAGCCTGCTGCTCTACTGGCCGGTCGCGCTGTTGCCCGCGCTCGACGGGCTGCCGAACGACATACTGCTGCGCGGCCATAATTTCGTGGCCTCGGTCGACCGGGTGCTGCTGGGCGCGGGCGGGCATAATTATGTCGCCGGGGCGGAGGGCTATGATCCTGAAGGGCTGCTCGGCACGCTGCCGGCGATCGCCCATGGCCTGATCGGGGTCGCGATCGGCGAGTGGCTGCTGGCGCGCCGGGGCGCGCGCGCTACCCTGCCATTGCTGCTGGCGGGTGCGGGGATGGCGGCGGCGGGGCTGGCATGGAGCGCCGCCTTCCCGATCATCAAGGACATCTGGTCGAGCAGCTTCGTGCTCGTCACCTGCGGGCTGACGACGATCGCGCTGGCGCTGCTCCATGTGCTGCTCGACCACCGCGCCGGGGCGGCGGAGCGCTGGCCGTGGCGCATCGCGCTTGCCTTCGGATCGAACGCGATCGCCGCCTATGTGCTGCATATGGTGACGGGGGGGCTGCTCAATTGGGACCTGTTGCTCGCGCCGTACGGCGTGGCGCTCGGGCTTGTGCCGCCGATGGTCGCCGCGCTGGTGCCGGTGCTGCTCTACATGGCGCTGCTCTGGGCGACGATGGCGTGGCTGCGGCGGCAGGGGTGGTTCGTCAAGGTGTGACCACGCCCAGGCAACCCATCGGCGTGACGGCCGTTTCGTACGGGACCGGACATATTCCGGTGGGAAACGACCAACGGGAGACGGGTGGATTCATGGGAACGGACCTTACGATCGTTCGCCCGCAGGCCGTGACCACGCGCCGGATCGATAGTGCCAACATGCTGCTGCGGTCGCTGTCGTCCGGCGATCAGGCGCTGCTCGCGCCGCATCTCGAACGCGGATCGTTCGCCATGGGCGACACGCTGATCGCAGCGGGCAAGCCGATCGAGCGGGTGTATTTCCCCGAAGCGGGGATCGCCGCCGTGCTCGATACGCTGGGTGGCGACGGGCAATATGCCATCGGGCTGGTCGGGGCCGAGGGCTTCGTCGGCTGGCCGTTGCTGCTGGGCGAGAAACGGTCGTGCCATCAGATCGTGCTGCGCGCCGAACCCGCCACCGCACTGTCGATCGGCGCGGGGCATCTGCGCGACGCGGTGGGGCAGAGCGATACGTTGCGCGATGCGTTGCTGCGCTTCGTGCAGGTGTTCTTCGTGCAGATGAGCCGGACGGTGGTGTCGTCGCTCGCCCATCCGGTCGAACGGCGGCTGGCGCGGTGGATATTGCTGTACCACGACCGGGTGCGCGACGACGACATCCGCATGACCCACGACGAATTCCGCCTGATGCTGGGGGTACGGCGCAGCAGCATCACCGACGCGCTCCACCGGCTGGAGGAACAGCTTGCGATCCGCGCGGTGCGCGGGCGGGTGATCGTGCGCGACCGCGACCGGTTGCTGGCGATGGCGTCGGACACCTATGGCCCGGCCGAACACACCTATGACCGGCTGGTCCGCCCCGCCGGCTGAGCGCCACCATCGACGGACAGTGCGATCTCGAACGCCGCGCCGGTGGCCGATGGAACCAGCACGATCGACGCGCCCGCCGCCGACAGCAACGACCGGGCGATCGGCAGGCCGAGGCCGGTGCCGCCGCTGGCCCGGCGGCTAGTGAAGAACGGTTCGAAGATGCGGTCGCGGTCGCCCGGCGGAATGCCGGGACCGTCGTCGCCGTAGCGTAGCACCGCCTCGTTCGCGGTGAGCGTCGCGTAGGTAGCGCCCGCCTGCCGGCTGTTGTCGAGCAGGATGCGCAGCACCGCCGCCAGCGTCTCGCCATCGATCGGCACGGTGGCACCGGCGGTGACGGCGATCGGCAGATGCCCATCCTCCAGCCCCGCCACGATCGCGCGTATATCGCACGTCCCGCCCCGCCCGCTCGCCATGTCGGCGCGCGCCAGTTCGAGCAGCCGCCCGACCAGCCGGTCGAGCCGCTGCGTATCGGCACCGGCATTGGCGAGGAACCGGTCGCGTTCGGCCGGGGTCATCTCGTGCTCGCCGAGCAGTTCGAGCGCGCCGCGGATGCCGGTCAGCGGCGTCTTGAATTCATGGCTCATCGCGGCGGCGAAATCGCGCAGATAGCGCGCGCGGGTGTCGATCCGCGCCGCCATCGTCGCGAAATGGGTATAAAGTTCGCGAATCTCGATCGCGGCGGTGGCGGGGGCTTCAGGGATCTGCGTCTCGCCGTTCGCTACCCGTTCGGTCGCGCGGGTCAGGTCGCGGATCGGGCGAGCGATGCCGCGCGACAACAGGCCGGCGAGCAGCAGCAGCGTGCAGAAGATCGCGACGATCCCAACGAGGATCTTGCCGCGATCCTGATACAGACCGACGAACAACCCGCGCGGCGAGCGCGACAGCATCACCATGCCGACCACGCGGCCGTCCACCATCACCGGGCGGACGTGATGCACCCGGATCGCCACCGCGCGGCTGACCCATTCGAGCGGCGAGGACGAGCCCTCGTTCCAGCGCAGCCGCAGCGTCGTCGTCACCCGGCCGCGCCGCGCACGGCGCACCTCGTCCAGCGCGGCATAGCTTTGCCCGACGTCGCGCCCGCCCGCCACCACGACACCGTTGGCGTCGAGCAGCCGCATCCCCGACAGCGTCACCGCCGCCGCATCGCGCAGCACCGGGGCAAGACTCGCTCCGATCGCCGCCGCGCGGGGCTCGGCCGGGCCGCCGGGCGCCGCGCGGGGCAGCGCGGGCAGCACCGGATCGGTCCTGAGGTCGATGCGCGGCGGTTCGGGCGCGGGCGCGCGGGGCGGCGGCACACGATTGTCCCATGCCGCGCGATAGACCGACGCCAGCACCGCACCCTGCGCGATCAATTCGGCCTCGGTCTGCTGGACCAGCGTGTTTTCGTACACGCGCAGGCCGAGCGCGGCGACGCCGGGCAAGGCGGCGACGAACACGAAGGTCGCGAGCAGGATCGCGCGGATCGACAGCGCCGGCCAATAGCGCTTGGCGACCCGCTTGACGCCCGCGATCAGCCGCATTTTCCGATGCGATAGCCGACGCCCGCGCGCGTCTCGACCAGATCGTCCAGCCCGGCGCGGGCGAATTTGGCGCGCAGGTTGCGGATATGGCTGTCGATCGTACGGTCGGTCATGGCGAAGCCGGGGCCGTGCAGCCGGTCGATGATCGCGTCGCGGCTGAACACCTTGGACGGCAGGCTGACCAGCAGGGCGAGCAACTGGAACTCGGTCGCGGTGGTGGCCACGGGCGTGTCGTCGACCCGCGCTTCCCACGCATCGCCGTCGAGCCGCAACCGGCCCTGGCGCAGCACGCTGGCGGGCAGCGGCGGCGGGGCGGGCACGCCGCGCTTCAGGATCGCGCCGACGCGCGCCACCACTTCGCGCGGGGAGAAGGGCTTCACGACATAATCGTCGCCGCCGATCTCGATGCCGACGATCCGGTCGACGGCATCGTCGCGCGACGACAGGAACAGGATCGGGAGATGCGCGAGCGTGCCCCCCGATCCGCGCAACCGGCGGCACAGGTCCAGCCCGTCGAGCCGAGGCATGTTGATGTCGAGGATCATCAGGTCGGGGACGGCGCGCCCGACCGCCGCGAACGCCGCCTCGCCATCCTCCGCCTCGCTGACGCGCATCCCCGCCTTGCCGAGCGCGAAGGACAGCAGGTCGCGGATATGCGGATCGTCGTCGACGACAAGGACGTGGTGGGTCATCGTGTACATTGCTGGCGCTTTCGTCGGGGTCACGTCAACCATCCTGCTCGACGGTCATCACCGCCAGCCATGGGCCGGGGCTTCGTCCGGTGAGCGCGGGCCAGTACCAGCCGGGCACGTCGGCATGGACCTGACCGTCGCTCGCGCGGATATGGTCGCAGACGGTCAGGCCCTTGCCATCGCGGGTGGCGCGGAAGCAGGAGGCATGGCCGCCGGGCACGGTTCGCATCGGCAGCGGATCGATCGCATAGCCCAGCGCCGCGAAACAATCGCGCGGCGGGTGGAGCAGCCGCGTCGCGCGGGCGACCTGTCGCAGCACGATCTGGCGGCGGCCGTCGCTGAACCGCGCGACATGGCCGGGAAAGTTGCGGGCGAGCAGCGCGTCGCCCGGCCCGGCGGGCAGGGGGTGGAGCTGCCTGCCCTCATACACCGCCGGCCATGGGGCCAGCGGCGGCCGGTCGACTGGCCGGGCGGGGAGCAGCGGTGCGGTGGCGGCGAAGGCTGCGGCGGCGATCACCGCCAGCCGGGGGATCAGCGCCATGCGACCACCCTCCCCCGCGCGAGTAACGCCACCGCGCCGCCGGCGACGATCGCAAAGGCGGCGAGGCCGATCGCCTCATGCGCCACCGGCCCGCCGATGGCGGTCACGAAGCCGGCTTCGAGGTAGAACAGGCTCGCCGCGCGCAGGGCATTGCCGACGACCGCGACGATGACGGTCGCGGCGAGCAGCAGGGCGAAGCGCGCCGGGGGCATCCGCTGGATCACCCCCGCCGCACACGCCAGCACCAGCAGCGCCCACAGCATCCGCACCCCACTGCACGGCCCGTCGAACAGGAGTTGCTTCCCCTGCCACTGGAGCGCGACACCCTCCAGCGACACGTCGATGCCGTTGCCGCGCAACAGCCACGTGGTCAGCACCGCCGATATGCGGCGCAGCGGCCCGGCGACCAGCACGTCGAGCGTCGGCAGCATCGGCACGCCGAGCAGCGCGAGCAGCATCGGCGGCCAGCGCCATGCCCCGAGCGCGCACCAGCCGAGTGCGGCCACCAGCACGATGATCTCCAGCAGCGTGATCCCGCTGACCGCCGCGACGCCGAGTGCCAGCAGCGTGACCGTCAGTCCGGTGGACGAAACGCCGTGACCGGCGCGCAGCAAGGCCCAACCCAGCACCGCGAGCAGCGCCAGCGTCGTCGCCAGCCCGGCCCCGTCGGCGCGCCCGGCAAGCTGGACCAGCGCGTGCCATCCCGCCCCGGCGACGACCCCCGCCGCGATCCGCGCCGGGATCATGCCGCCACCGCCCGCCGCTGCCGCCGCCACAACCATAGCGCGGCGAGCGCGGTCAGGATCAGCAGCGCCCAGGTTTCGGGTTCGGGCACGGTCGGCACCGCGTCGGAATCCGGCACCGGCAGGTCACCGTCCTTATACTCCTTGTCGGTTTCGAGGACGACGGCGCCGCTGACCGGGGTGACGATGTTCAGCCGGTGGGCGAGCCGGATCGCGGTTTCGCGCGACTTCGCCGGCGCTTCGCCCTCGCCCGCGAGCCGATCGGCGGCCCACAGGCGGACGAGGTGCGCCGATCCGGTCGCGGCACCGGGCGACGTTGCCGCGCGTTCGACCTGCCAGCCGGGACCGCTGGCGAGCAGCGCGCGCAGATCGGCGACCGGATCGCCGCCCGGCGTCGGCAGCCGGGCGCTGTCGAACCAGCGTTCGCCGGGCACCACCAGCGCGCGGCCAGCCACCGCCTGATAGCGCACGAGGCGCGGCAGCGCGGGCAGCCGGTCGAGCGCCTGCTCCAGCGCGGGTTCGGTCGCGGTGAAGCGGACCGGCTGCGCGCCGTGCAGCCACAGGATCGTCGCATCGCCACGCGGCATCGCCCGCAGCGCCAGCGCCAGTGCCGCGCGATCATCCTGTCCGCCGATCGGACGGATCGCGGCGAGCGCATCGCGGACGCGGGCCGCCTGCGCCGGCGACCATGGCGCGGGGGCGACGGTCGCGGGCGTGTCGGCCGCCGTCACCATGCCGACGATCCGGCCGGGGGTGATCGCGTCCAGCGCCTTGGTCAGCGCGGGCAGCGTGGCGGCCATGTCCGCCGATCCGTCGACGACCAGCATCAGCGGCCCCTGCCCCATCGCACCGCGCTCGATCCGCTGTTCGACCGCGATCGGCCCCGCCTTGCCGACTGCCGCGACGGTCGCGGTCGTGCGGCGCGGCGCGGCGATCGGCGGCAGCGTCAGGCGATGACCCCCGCTCGTCAACGCGCCATCGCCGAGGTTCGCGCGGACCGGCCGGCCGCCCTCGACCCACAGCGCATGGACCAGCGCGGCGTCGGTGTCGAAATTCCGCTCGACGATGCGCGGCAGCGCCAGCGTGCGTGCGCCGTCGGTGGCGATGGCGAACGGCGCGGTGACGCCGATCCGCAGCTTCATCGTCGCGTTCGACGGCACCGGAAACGCCTGTACCAACAGCCGCTGCGCGCCGTCGGTCGTCACCAGCAACGGATCGCGCGAGACACTGACGACTCTTTGATAGGCCGCCCTTACCGCGCCGCGCCCGGCGATGCTCGCCTCGCGCGGTTCGCCGTTCACCCACAGCGTCGCGCGCGAGACCACCGCACCCTCGGGCAGCGCCAGCGTGAAGCGTGCCTCCTGCTGCCGCGCGCCCTTGTTGACGAGATCGATCGTCCATTCGAGATAGGCGAGGCTGTCGCGCTCGTTGACCGATCCGTCGATCCGCGACTGGCCAAGCGACAGGCCGGGCACCCGCCCGCCGACATCCTCCCCGCCGCGATCCTCGTCCCATGCGAACCGGTTGTCGCGCCGCGATGGCCGGGGGACAGCGTTGAACGCCTGTCCGGTCACGCGGTAATAGAGTTCGCGCGCATCGCCGGTGCTGGTGAACGCGTTCCCGAACAGCCCGGTTCGCGAGCGGAAGATCAGTCCGCCGACGATACTCGCCGGACGGGTGGAGTCGCCATAGGCCTGTCGCAGCAACAGGTCGCTGTCGCCCATCCGCCGCATCAGCGCGATCGCGTCCGCCCGCTCCTCCCCGCCGCGTTCATAACGATCGAGCGCCACCTGCGTCATCGTCGCCGGCAGGTCGGCCAGCACCAGCGCGGCGAAACCCAGCAGCGCGCCGCCCGTCATCGGTCGCCATACCCGCCGCCCGCCGGCCAGCCGTAGCGTCCAGCGCGCGGCATGGATCAGCGCGACGACCGGCGCGAAGGGCAACAGCCCGACGCCCATGAACACGATCCCGACCAGCGCGAACGGCAGCAGCGGCAGGAAGATCAGCGCATAGCTCGCCGCGATCACGCTGGCGGCGGTGCCGGCGACGATCAGCCATGACGGCGCTGGCGCATCGGAACGCATTGCCCGCCACAGCACCACATTGACGATCGGCACCGTCGCGACCATCGCGACATGGCCGGGCGTCGGCAGCGGATCGAAGAACGCCCCCGCGCACAGGCCCGTGATCCATTCGATGACGATGACGACCGTCGGAAAGACCGTGGCGGCGATCAGCGCGAACGTGCCGGGCGGATTCGGTTGGCGATAGGACATGGCGATCGGCTCCCTGAAGTGGTGCCGGTGTGGACCGGTGCGATCGAGTGCCGATGACCGCCGCTCGCAGCGCCGGCGAAAATCCGGTGCAGTTTCGGTGCAGACGGAGTCCGGCCTGACCAATTTCTCAATACGGCTTGCTTCGGCCTGACAATCTGCACATAATGGTTACAAATACCATAATGTGGGAGTTAAGGATGCGCTCATGGTTTGCAGCATCGGTCGCCGTCCTTGCACTGGCGTCCCCGGCATCGGCGCATGACGCCTCCAGCGTGGTCGCGTCGGGCCGTGCGACCTATAATCTCAATCCCGGTTGGCGGACGATCACCGGCGATCCGGCCGGGGCGCAGGCCGCCGGTTTCGACGATCGCGCCTGGGGCCGTGCCACGCTGCCGCATGCGTTCAACGAACGCGAAGCCTTTGCCCGCGACATCAAGGACCTGTCGACCGGCATCAACTGGTATCGCAAGCGGATCACGCTGCCCCGCGGCGCGCAGGCGGGCAAGGCGTTCCTCGAGTTCGAAGGCGTGCGGCAGGCGGCCGAGGTGTGGGTGAACGGACGGGCGGTCGTGCTGTCCGAACATGGCGCGATGGCGTTCGGCGCGGACATCACCGCCGCGCTCAAGCCCGGCGAGAACGTCATCGCGGTGCGTGTCGACAGCGACTGGCGCTACAAGGAGCGCGCGACGCGCAGCGGCTTCCAGTGGAACGATCGCAACTTCAACGTGAATTACGGCGGGATCACGAAGAACGTCCGGCTGCACCTGACCCCTGCGACCTATCAGACGCTGCCGCTGTTTTCGGCGCTGGGCACCACCGGGCAATATGTCTGGGCCGACGCCTTCGACATCGCCGCGCGTACCGCGACGATCCATGCCGAGACGCAGGTCCGCAACGAAGCGACGCGCGCCCGCACGATCGGCTACCGGGTCGAGGTGCGCGACGCCACCGGGCGGGTGGTCGCGCGGTTCGATGGCGGCGGCGCGACGCTGGCCCCGGGCGAGACGCGGACGCTCACCGCCGACAAGCGGCTGGGCGGGCTCCATTTCTGGAGCTGGGGCTATGGCTATCGCTACCGCGTCACCACCAGCCTGACCGAAGGCGGCAAGGTGATCGACGCGGTCGACACGCTCACCGGGTTCCGCTCGACGCAGTTCGGTGACGGCATGGTCCGGTTGAACGGGCGGGTGATGCAGGTGCATGGCTATGCCCAGCGCACGTCGAACGAATGGCCGGCGGTCGGCGTGTCGATCCCGCCGTGGATCAGCGACTTCTCCAACGCGCTGATGGTCGAGAGCGGCGGCAACCTCGTCCGCTGGATGCACATCACCCCGTCGAAACAGGATATAGAAAGCGCCGACCGCGTCGGACTGCCACAGGCGATGCCGGCGGGCGACGCCGAGCATGACGTCGAGGGCCGCCGCTGGGACCAGCGCAAGGAATTGATGCGGGACGCGATCATCTACAACCGCAACAACCCGTCGATCCTGTTCTACGAAAGCGGCAACGAGAGCATCAGCGAGGCGCATATGGCCGAGATGAAGGCCATCCGCGATCGGTACGACCCGCGCGGCGGCCGCGCGATCGGATCGCGCGAGATGCTCGACAGCACGACCGCCGAATATGGCGGCGAGATGCTGTACCTGAACAAGAGCGCGAAACACCCGATGTGGGCGATGGAATACAGCCGCGACGAGGGCGCGCGGCTGTATCAGGACGATTTCACCGCGCCGTTCCACAAGGATGCGCCCGACTATAACCGCAACCAGGACAGCCACGCGATCGAGGATGTCCGCCGCTGGTATGATTACTACCGCATCCGCCCCGGCACCGGGCGGCGGGTGAGTTCGGGCGGGGTCAACATCATCTGGTCCGACAGCAACACCCATTATCGCGGCGACAACAACTATCGCCGATCGGGCGAGGTCGATGCGATGCGCCTGCCCAAGCAGGGCTATTACGCGCACCGGGTGATGTGGAACGGCTGGGTCGATCCCGAGGCGCCGGCGACGCATGTCATCGGCCACTGGAATTACGCGGCGGGCACGACCAAGCCGGTCAGCGTGGTGTCGAACGGCGCGGCGGTCGAGCTGTTCCTTAATGGCCGTTCGCTGGGGCAAGGCACGCGCTCCAGCGGCTTCCTGTTCCAGTGGCCCGCCGTCGCGTGGGCTCCGGGGACGTTGCGCGCGGTCGCGACCGGGGCCGACGGCCGCCGCTCGGAACATGTCGTCGAGACGGTCGGCGCCCCGGTCGCGCTGCGGCTGACGCCCAGAACCGGCCCGCGCGGCTTCGTGATGGACGGTGCCGATCTCGCGCTGGTCGATGTCGAGGTGGTCGATGCCAAGGGCCGCCGCGTGCCGACCGCCAACGACAAGGTCGCCTTCGCGCTCGATGGCCCGGCCGAATGGCGCGGCGGCATCGCGCAGGGTGACAGCTCGGGCAAGCCGCGTGCGACACAGGCGGTACAGGGCGACGTCATTCCCGGCACCACGCCCACCGCCGGCACCGCGCGGGGCGAGGACAATTACATCCTGTCGCGCACCTTGCCGGTCGAGGCCGGGGTCAACCGCGTGCTGCTGCGTGCCGGGGACCGCCGGGGCACGGTGCGGCTGACCGCCAGCGCGCCGGGGCTGAAACCCGCGACGATCGCCATCCCGACCGTCGCCGCCGCCGCGACGCCGGGCGGCCTGTCGCGCAGCTTCGCGGCGGCGGCGCAACCCGGCCTGCTGACGCGCGGGCCGACCCCGGCGGGCGAATCCTACCGCGTCACCCGGTCGACCGTGGTGCCGGTGCGGGTCGTCGCCGGATCGAACCCCGCCGATGCCGCCCGGACGTTCGACGACAACGAACTGTCGCGCTGGATCAGCGACGGGCGGGCCGACAGCGCATGGATCGAGTATGATTTCGGTCGCGAAGTGAGCTTGAGCGAGATCGAGCTGAAGCTGGTCGGCTGGCGGTCGCGCGCCTATCCGCTCGCCATCACGCTCGACGGGCGCGAGGTATGGCGCGGCGAGACCGAACGCCAGCTCGGCTATGCCGCCGTCGCCTTCGCGCCGGCGCGCGGGCGGGTGCTGCGCATCACCCAGACCGGACCGGTGCAGGACCGCGACGCCTTTGGCAAGATCGTCGAGCTGGCCACCGCGCGGCAGGCGGGCGACACCGGGGCCGACGCGGTGCCCCCCGGCTTCCGCCTCGCGATCGTCGAGGCCGATTTCCACGGGCCGGTGGCGGCACGGTAAGGTTTGATCCATCCATCCTGAAACAGGCGTCATCCCAGCGAAGGCTGGGATCTCTTGGCTGGTGGCGCACGACAGGAGCCGCTTGAGGCCCCAGCCTTCGCTGGGGCGACGATTCTGTTCGGATGGATCGACCCCCGAGGCTTGCGTCGGGATCGGCGGGTCGGCTACAGCGCGGTCATTCGCAAGGACCCGGTGAAATTCCGGGTGGCTATTCCGGCCGCCGATCCGCCGGACAACATGCACATCCAACCGATCCCGCGCGCTCCACCCATGGGCGCCATGTGCCTTGTTGTGGATTTCACATGCCGCTTATTTCCAGAACCTATCGCCGTCAGTGGTTCACCGACGGCGCCGCCGCCCGCCGTGACGTGCTGGCCGGCATCGTCGTCGCGCTGGCGCTCATCCCCGAAGCGATCGGCTTCTCGATCATCGCCGGGGTCGATCCGGCGGTCGGCCTCTATGCCTCGGTCGCGATCGCCATCGTCATTTCGCTGATCGGCGGACGGCCCGGCATGATCTCGGCGGCGACCGCCGCCGTCGCGGTGCTCATCGGCCCGCTGGTGCGCGATCACGGCGTCGCTTATCTGTTTGCCGCGACGATCCTGATGGGGGTGATCCAGATCGCCGCCGGGCTGCTGCGGCTCGACCTTGTCATGCAGTTCGTGTCGCGCTCGGTCATCACCGGCTTCGTCAACGCGCTCGCGATCCTGATCTTCCTCGCGCAGCTCCCGCAACTGACCGGGGTGACGTGGCACAGCTATGCGCTGGTCGCCGGGGGCCTCGCCATCATCTACCTGTTCCCGCGCGTGACGAAGGCGGTGCCATCGCCGCTGGTCGCGATCCTCGTGCTGAGCGCGATCAGCATCGGCCTTGCGCTGCCGGTCAACACCGTCGGCGACATGGGCCGCCTGCCCGACGGGTTGCCAGGCCTTGCGCTCCCGCAAGTGCCGCTGACGTTCGAGACGCTGCGGATCATCCTGCCCTATTCGCTGACCATGGCCGCCGTCGGGCTGCTCGAATCGTTGCTGACCGCGCAGATCGTCGACGACATGACCGACAGCGACAGTGACAAGCGGCGCGAATGCGCCGGACAGGGCGGAGCGAACATCGTCGCCGCGCTGTTCGGCGGGATGGGCGGCTGCGCGATGATCGGCCAGTCGGTCATCAACGTGACGTCGGGCGGGCGCAGCCGGCTGTCGACCTTTGTCGCGGGCGGATTCCTGCTCGTTCTGCTGACGCTGCTCGGGCCGTTCGTCGGGCGGATGCCGATGCCCGCGCTGGTCGCGGTGATGGTGATGGTGTCGATCGGCACGTTTAGCTGGAACTCGATCGCCAACCTGCGGCGGCATCCGGCGACCTCGTCGATCGTCATGCTGACGACGGTCGTCGTCGTCGTCGCGACGCGCGACCTGTCGCTGGGCGTGCTGGCGGGCGTGCTGCTCTCGGGCATCTTCTTTGCCGGCAAGGTGCAGCGGATGTTCGCGGTGGAGCGCAGCATGGACGACGGCGTTACCTACCGCGTCACCGGCGAGATTTTCTTCGCCTCGGTCGATCGCTTCACCCGGGCATTCCGGCCGGAGGGTACTACGCCGGTGACGATCGACGTGTCGGGTGCGCATTTCTGGGACATTTCGGGTGTCGGCGCGCTCGACAAGATCGTCGCCCGGTTGCGCCGCGACGGGGCGGTGGTGGACGTCATCGGCTACAACCGCGCCAGCGCCGCGCTGGTCGACCGGTTCGCGCTGCACGACAAGACCGGGGTGGAGCTGGGGGTGGTGCCGCATTGAGCGGCACGCCCCCTCAACTCCGCCGGATCAACGCCCGCGCCAGCCGGCGGTCCTCCAGCGAATAATAGAGCCAGATCGCCCCGTCCGCGACCACGACCGATGCCGCGAACGCGATGTCGGTCGCGCTGCGATCGTCGACCGGCGGCGGGGTGACGAGTGGCTGGAGCCCGCGGGCGACGACACGGCTATAATCGGCGTCGAACGCGACCCAGCCGATCCGCCAGCGCGCGTCGCGCGTGGCACCATTGTAGAACATCACCGGACATGCCGGATCGTCGGTCAGCAACGGCCCGGTCGACAGATGCCAGTCGTCCCAACTGTCCGCGCGCGGCAGGAACGGGGTCGGCTGTTCCTCCCATGGGCCGGCGACATCGGCACCGACTGCCATGCCCACCCGCGATGCCTCGTCGGCGGCATATTCGTAGAACAGCCGCCAGCGCCCGTCGGGCGTGCGGTCGATCGTCGCTTCCTTGGTATTGCCCTCCGACTTGGACGAGGCGAGCGCGACGCCGCTCTTGACCAGCCGGTCGAGCGACGGACCGGTCGCATAGGACAGTTCGCCATGCGCGTGATCGGCGAGCACGCCCGAATAATAGACGACATAGCCGTCGTCGCGGCGGACGACCGTCGGGTCCTCTACGCCGCCCGCGTCATGCTCGTCGGGGCCGGGCACGATCGACGGCGTGTCCGCCATGGTGAAGCGCACCCCGTCGTCGCTCCACCCCGCCCAGATCACGCCGGTATCGGTGAGCGGCGCGCCGGGTGGCACGACCGCGCGGACCATGATGCCGTAGCGACCGTCGGGCTCGCGCCAGACATAGGGGCTCATCAGGTCACGCGCCGCCAGTTCGGGCGGGCCGTCGAGCGTGACAGACTCGATCGCCCGGACGTTAAAGTCGAGCAGCAGGTTGGTGTCGACGACGCCGGTCATGCGCCGATCGCCTGCATCAGCGACAGTCCGCCGTCGATCACGATCCGCGCGCCGGTGATATAGCGCGCCTTGTCCGAGGCGAGGAAGACGGCGAGATCGGCCACCTCTTCGGGCGCACCGGCGCGGCCCAGCGGAATGTTGTTCTCCAGCGTCCGGCGGTAGGTCTCATCTGCCTGCGCCCGCGCGTTCATCGGCGTCAGGATCATCCCCGGCTCGATCGCGTTCACGCGGATGCGGCGCGGTGCTTCCTCGATCGCCAGCGTTTCGACCAGGTTGGTCAGCCCGCCCTTCGCCGCGCAATAATCGGCCCCGCCGGCGCGCACCGCATAGGCATGGATCGACGAGATGTGCAGGATCACCGCATCGCCCGCCTCGCCCCGCCCGGTCAGGAACCGGCGCGAGGTGAGGAACGCGCCGGTCAGGTCGGTGTCGAGCAACCGCCGCCACTGGGCCAGCGTCATGTCGCGGACGTTGACCCCGGTCATGTTCAGCCCGGCGGAATTGACCAGCACGTCGGCCGGCCCCCATTGCCGCTCGACCGTGGCGAAGGCGGCATCGACCGACGCTTCATCGTCTACATGCGCCTGCACGGTGATCGCCTCGCCGCCGGCGGCGCGTACCGCGTCGGCGCTGTGCCCGGCGGCGGTGGCATCGGCGAAATAGAGTACCGCCACCCGTGCGCCGGTCGCCCCGAAGGCTGCGGCGCAGGCGGCACCGATGCCCGATTCGGCACCCGTCACGATGATCGTCCCGCCCGTCACATGCCACCTCCCGCAGTCGTTCGGGGGGTGCAACGACCGGCGGGGCGATTGGCTTCATGCCGGGTAGCCGGTCCGGCGATTATCCGACCGGCTGATCCTTCGTCCGCCGCACCCCGCCGCGCACTGCCGCGATCAGCGCCTTGGCGTCATAGGGTTTGGCGAGCACCACCGCGTTCGGTTCGCGCTGCACCGCGCCCGGATCGCCGGTGGCGAACACCACCAGCGCGTCGGGGCGGACGCTGCGCGCGCGTGTCGCCAGCTCACGGCCCGATGCGCCGGGCAGGTTGACGTCGGTGATGAGCACGTCGACCGGCGCGGTCTGGAGCGCCATCAGCGCTTCCTCGGCGCTCGCCGCTTCCAGCACCACGAACCCTGCGTCCTTCAGCATGTCGGCGGTGTTCGTGCGGATCAGATCGTCGTCCTCGACCAGCAGCGCGGTCTGGCGCAGGCTCGGCGGAGTCGTCACCGCGACCGGCGGGTTGGGTTCGGGCGCGGTGCGGGTCGCGACGCCACGCTGCTGCTGGTTGGCCAGCACATGGCGGAATTTGCGCGCCAGCGCCTCGCGCGTGTACGGCTTCGACAACAGCTCGACGCCCTTGTCGAGCCGCCCGCCATGGACGATCGAATTCTCGGTATAGCCGCTGGTGAACAGCACCGCGATATTGGGCAGCCGCTCACGCGCCTTGCGCGCCATTTCTGGGCTTTTCAGCGGTCCAGGCATCACCACGTCGGTGAACAGCAGGTCGATCGGCACCCCGCTTTCGATGACGGCAAGGCCGCTGGTCGCATCGGCGGCCTTCAGCACGCGGTAGCCAAGGTCGCCCAACAGCGCGACGACGGTCGCGCGGACCTCCTCGTCGTCCTCGACCACCAGCACCGTCTCGGTCCCGCCGCGCACCGGCCCGGTATCGACCGCGACCTCGACATCCTCGGACTCCATCGCGCGCGGCAGGTATAGCTTGATCGTCGTGCCGTGGCCGATCTCCGAATAGATCTTCACATGCCCGCCCGATTGCTTGACGAAGCCGTACACCATCGACAGCCCGAGGCCCGACCCCTTGCCTTCCGCCTTGGTCGAGAAGAACGGTTCGAACACTTTGGCGACGATGTCCGGGGACATCCCGCTGCCGGTGTCGGTGACGGCCAGCATGACATATTGCCCCGGCACCACTTCCTCGTGCGTCCGCGCATAGGCATCGTCGAGGTGCGCGTTCGACAGTTCGATCGTCAGCCGGCCCTGCCCCTCCATCGCATCGCGCGCGTTGATCGCCAGATTGAGCAGCGCATTCTCGATCTGGCCCGGATCGATGAAGGTGTTCCACAGGCCGCCGGCGAACACCGTCTCGATCTCTACGCCCTCACCGATCGCGCGGCGCAGCATGTCGTCCATCCCCTGTACGAAGCGGGTGACGTTGACGACCTTGGGTTCCAGCGCCTGCCTGCGCCCGAACGCGAGCAACTGGCTGGCGAGCTTCGCCCCGCGCGAGACGCCGGCCATCGCATTGGCGACGCGGCGCTCGGCGCGTTCGTTGCCCGCCACGTCGCGCCCGAGCAGTTGCAGGTTGCCGCCGATCACCTGCAACAGATTGTTGAAATCATGCGCGACGCCGCCGGTCAGCTTGCCGACCGTTTCCATCTTCTGCGACTGCGCCAGCTTCGCCTCGGCCTGCCGCCGCTCGGCGATCTCGGCGATCACGCGGGTTTCGAGCGTTTCGTTGAGGCTGCGCAGTTGCTCCTCGGCACGTTCGCGGTGCCGCACCTGTCGCGCCAGGCTTTCGGCCTGATCGCGCAGCGCCGCTTCGGCCGCGCGCTGGTGCGAAATGTCGGTGTGAACGCCGACCCATTCGACGATGCGGCCATCGTCGTCGAGAATCGGCAGCCCCCGGATCGCGCAGGTGCGCCATTCGCCGTCGTGCCGCCGCACGCGATGTTCGTGGACGAACATGCCGCGGCTCGCCACCGCCGCGTTCCACGCGACCACGGTCGCCGCCGCATCGTCGGGATGCACCGCCGCCGACCAGCCGAACCCCTGATACTCGTCGAACGACTGACCGGTCAGCGCGCCCCAGCCGGGCTGTTCGCCGAGCATCCGCCCGTCGGCGCTGTTGGTCCACAACACGCCGTGAACCGCCTCCATCGCGGTGCGGAACCGGCGGTCGCTCGCGCGAACTTCGGCTTCGCGCCCGGCACGGTCGGTGATGTCGATGCCGAGGATATAGGCGCCGCTCGTCGCCCCATCGGCGCCGGTCGCGGGGACGTAGCGGATTTCCGCCCGGCGCGGCCCCGCTTCCCGGTGGTGCAGCGTGGTTTCGGCGACGATCGCCTGGCCGCCCAGCGCCGCGTCGATGTCCGCGCGCCGGTCGACATAGGCCGCCTCGCCGATCACGTCGCGGATGTGGCGGCCGACGATCGCCTCGGGCGACGTGCCGAACCATTCCTGATAGCGGGCATTGGCGAAGCGATAGCGATGGTCGGCACCGACATAGGCGACCAGCATCGGCATCGCATCGGCGATGCCGCGCAGTTCGGCCTCGCTCGCCGCCAGCCGCGCCTCGATCTCCACGCGCTCGCTATGGTCGACGATCGTACACAGCACCCCGCCCGCCACGCCGTTCGCGTCATGCACCGGGGTGTAATAGAGGTCGAGGAATAGCGTCTCCGGCCCGTCGCCGCGCTCCAGCACGATCGGCTGGTCGTGGAACGACTGGACTTCGCCGCGCAGCCCGGCGGCGAGGATCGGACGGTTCCAGTCCCAGACTTCGGGCAGCGCCTCGGCGACCGGGGTGCCCAGCGCCAGCGGATGGCGATCGCCGAGGATCGCGCGATAGGCGTCGTTGTAGAACAGGATATGGTCGCTGCCCCACATCAATACCTTGGCGACCGGCGAATTGACGATGTTGGCGATCGTCGCGCGCATTTCGTGCGACCAGCCATCGGGCGTGCCGAGCGGCGACTGGCTCCAGTCGCGACGGCGGATCAGCGCGCCGCACTCGCCGCCCGCCGCCGGCCAGCCCGGCGTCAGCGGACGTGCCGCCGCCCCCGCCGCGTCGCGCAGCGCGCACAGGCCGGCGCGGACCACCTCGCTGGTGTTGGCATAGTCGCCGGTCGCCATGCGCTCGACGATGAACTGTTTCAGTTCGGGCGTCAGCGAAACGTTGGAGGTCAGGCGTCCGGTCATGACCGCTATTTCGATCGCTGCATATTCCATGTCAACAAGCGACCCGATTCGCCACGCCGGCGCGACCGGGCGCGGCACCTCGCCGATCGTCGCCTTTGGCTACCGGCCATGGTTTCGGACAGGCGATCATCCCGCGAGCCGCCGTGCGCCCTCACCCTCCATGCCCAGCATCCGCCGGATCTCGCTTTCGGGCACCGGCCGGCTGAAATAATAGCCCTGGATATGGGTACAGCCCTGTTCGCGCAGGATGTCGAGCTGGCCGGCGTTCTCGACGCCCTCGGCGGTCGTCTCCATGCCCAGCGCCTCGGCCAGCGTCGTGATCGACTTGATGATCGCGGTGGCGCTGTCGCCGTCACCGTCGAGCAGGTCGAGGATGAAGCTGCGGTCGATCTTGATCTTGTCGAATGGAAAGGCGCGCAGATAGCTGAGCGAGGAATAGCCGGTGCCGAAATCGTCGAGCGCGACGCGCACGCCCAGCGCGCGCAGGCTGTGCAGCGAGGCCAGCGTCGATTTAGGATTGTCGATGAACAGGCTCTCGGTGATCTCCAGCTCCAGCCGCTGCGGGGCGAGGCCACTTTCGGACAGCGCCTGGAGGATGACGGCGGCGAGGCCCGGATTGCGGAACTGGACCGGCGATACGTTCACCGCGACCCGCACGTCGTCGGGCCAGCGCCGCGCCGCGCGACACGCCTCGCGGATCACCCATTCGCCGATCGGCACGATCAGCCCGGTATCCTCGGCCAGCGGGATGAAGTCGACCGGCGACACTTGCCCACGCACCGGATGGTTCCAGCGCAACAGCGCCTCGAACGCGCAGACGCGGGTTTCGGACAGGTTGAACAGTGGCTGGAACATCAGCGACAACTGCCCCTCGGCGATCGCGTCGTGGAGGTCGAGCTCCATCTGCCGGCGCTTGCGCGCCTCGGCATCCATCGTCGCCTCGAAGAAGCGATAGCCGCCGCGCCCGTCGTGCTTGGCGCGGTAGAGCGCGAGATCGGCGTTCTTCGCCAGCGTCACCGCATCCTCGCCGTCGACGCCGAGGATCGCGATGCCGATGCTGGTGCCCGGCACGATGCGGTGGCCGTTGACGATGCACGGTTCGGCCACCACCCGCGTCAGTTCATGCGCCACCCGGTCGAGCGAGCGCTGCGCATCGTCGAGCACGATCGCGAATTCGTCGCCGCCCAGCCGCGCGACGAAGCCGTCGGGCGCGAACCGGCTGAGCCGGCCGGCGATCTCGCACAGCAAGGCGTCGCCGGTCGGATGGCCGAGCGTGTCGTTGACGACCTTGAACTGGTCGAGATCGAGGCAGAACAGCGCCTGTCGCCGCTGCGACGGCGGACGGGCGATCACCATGGTCAGATGGTCGCGCAGCAGGACGCGGTTCGCCAGGCCGGTCAGATGGTCGTGCAGCGCCATATGGGTGATCTGGCGCTCGCGCTCGCCGATGTCGTCGACCATGCGGTTGAAGCTGGCGGCGAGCGTGCCGAGTTCGTCCCGCGTGGTGACGGCGACCTGCGTATAATCGCCACGCGCCACCCGCCGCGCGGCATCATCGAGCGCGATGATCGGTCGGGTGATCCGCCGCGCCAGCACGACGCTGCCGATGCCGGCGATGACGACGCCGACCGCGCCGCAACCGATCAGCAGCCACAGCAGCGGCCGATATGCCGCCAGCGCGTCGGTGATGCTGTATCGCAGCAGCAGCACCTGCGGCTCGCCGTCGACGAACGAGGCGATCGGCGATGCCTGCACCAGCATCCGCTTGCCGTCGATGTCGCGTTCGACCACCGCGCCGCCGCGCTGCGCGGGGTCGAGCGTCGCGGCGGGGACGATATGCGGCGCAAGGTCGATCGAGGACAGCCGGGCCAGCCGGGCCATCTCCCGCCCGTCGAGCGCGTTGCCGAACACGACCCAGCCGATCGTGACCGGTGCCTTGACCGCCGCGGCGGCAGCGTTGAACCGGGCGTCGCCGATGCGCAGCACGCCGCGCGTCCGCCCGCCGTCGAGCGCGGCGAACAGGTCGTCGGCGTCGCGCGGCGACATGCGTCCGCGATAGCCGACGACCGCTCCGTCCGCGCCGACGAAGAATGCCTGGTCGAGCCGCAGGCGGCTGCGCAGCGAATCAAGCGCCGAGACGATCGTCGGCGCGTCGCCCGTCGCCGCCGCGCTGCGAAAGCCGAAGTCGCCCGCCAGCACGGTGCCCGCATCGCCAAGCTGGGCGTAACGCATCGCCGTCACCCGGTCGAACACCTTGGCGCTGGCGACCATTTCGTTGCGGATCATGCCCTCGGCGGTATTGCCGATCCCCGCCTTCACCCCGATCAGGATCAACACGACCGCCAGCGCGAACAGCGCGCCATAGAAGACCGCCAGCTTGGCCGAGAGCGACCCGCGGACGAGCGCAATGACGCGCGGCAAGGACGGGCGCGGCACGGCCGTTACCGGAGCGCGATGGTGATGCGTTTGGCGGTATCGCCGCTGGCCGGAACGTCGAGCGGGAAGCTGACCTCGCCCAGCTTCGCCTTGAGCCGGGGGTGCCATATCGTCAGCGTCGCCCGCCCGCCGGTGACGCCCGCGATCGACGTATCGCCCGCCGCCGCCGTCTTGCCCGCGAACGGGGTGTCGACCACGCGGATGAAGCCCGACATCGCATCGTGAATGTTGCAGCCGAGCGCGACCGTGCCCGGCGTGGTGAACAGGTAGCTGCGGCTCTGATCCCGTCCGAACAGCTTCAGTTCGAACTTCGCCGCGCGCGAGAAGCTGTAGACGTGATGGCGCACCTTGTCCTGGTTGGGAAAGGTGACGGTCGCGCCGACCGGCACGATGAGCGTGCCGGGATTGAAGGCGATGCCGCGCTGGACCATCGTGCTGGGCCAGGGAAACCGGATCGGCCCGGCCGGAACGCCGGCTGCCGGATGGATGGTGACGACCGCATCGGGCACCGGCTGCCCGGCGGCATCGACGACACGGACCGCGACGGTTCCGGCAACGGCGGGAAGCGGCACCAGGAAGGCAGCCATGGCGGCGGTAGCAGCGAGTTTCATGGACCCAATATGCGTGGAATCCATCAACCTCCGGTTAAGACCACGCTGATTCGCCTGCACGCCGGTTAGCCGGATATTTACCGGCGCGCTTCTACCCTCGAGGAATGAAGAGCATCTCCCGGAATGAACTTTGCGCAATTTGCGTAATGACGGTCGCCCTGCCGGCACAGGCGCAGACCGTCGGCGAACCCGGCAAGCTGTTGCTGACCAACGGAATCAGCACGATCGAGGGATCGGCGGGCGGCGGGTTGACGCCATGGGCGGTCATCGCCGGCAATGCAACGAAGGACACGATCGGCGGGCAGGCGGGCGTCACCATCGCCGCGCTGCCCGATTACGACGTCACCGTCCTGTCGGGGGCGATCGGCGCGTGGGACCGGATCGAGCTGTCGTTCGCGCGCCAGATTCTCGACACGAACAAGGTCGGCGCCGCACTCGGCCTCGGCAATGATTTCAAGTTCGATCAGGACATCTATGGCCTGAAGGTCCGCGTGGCGGGCGATGCCGTCTATGGATTGCCATGGATGCCCGCCGTCGCGGTCGGCGCGCAGTATAAGAAAAGCCTCGATGCGGCCGTCGTCCGCGCGGTCGGCGCGCGCGAGGCCGATGGCGTGGATTATTATGCCAGCGCGACCAAGCTGTTCCTGAACTGGTCGGTGCTCGCCAATGCGACGGTGCGCGCGACCAAGGCGAACCAGAACGGGCTGCTCGGCCATGGCGGCGCGCTTGGCGACAGCTACCGGGTGCAGGTCGAGGGGTCGCTCGCCTATCAATTGTCGCGCCGGCTGGTCGTCGGCGCCGAATATCGCAGCAAGCCCAGCAACCTGGCGATCGCGCGCGAGGACGACTGGGCCGATGCCTTCGCCGCCTATGGCATCAACCGCCACCTGACCGCGACGATCGCCTATGCCGATCTGGGATCGGTCGCGACGTTCGAGAAGCAGCGCGGCGTCCTGTTCCAGCTTCAGGGCAGTTTCTAGACCGGATCGACATTCGGTCGGAGCGCCAACATTATCGCTCCCCTCCCTGAGAAGGGAGGGGCTGGGGGTGGGTAGGTCCGTGAGGGAAGGTATGTTTTCCACAACCGGCCAACCCACCCCCGCCCCCTCCCTTCCAGGGAGGGAAGAAACCGAACATTCGCTCGATTGTCGATCCAGTCCCTCCCACTCCTACCGGACCTCGTCATCATGATCCTTGCCGCCCTCCTCCTCACCCTGTCGCCGGTGGCGCAGGACCATCCGCCCGCCCATGCGATGCCCGGCGAGGAGCCTGTCGAGCCGTACCGGGTGGACGCCGCCAACGCCGGCGCGACGCCCTTCGCCGGCGAGGGCATGGCGCGCGCGTTCCACGGACAGCCGGGCATCCGCCGGATCGTCGATCGCTTCGTCGCGACGAACTTCGCCGACCGGCACATCGGCGAGGTCTTCGCCAACCACGATCAGGTCCGGCTGAAACGGACGCTGTTCGAGCATTTCTGCTACATCCTGAACGCCGGATGCAGCTACACCGGGCGCGACATGCTGAGCGCGCACAAGACCATGGGCGTGCAGCAGGGCGACATGAACCGGTTGGTTGAGAACCTTCAGGCGGCGATGGGCGCCGAGGGCGTGGCCTTCGCCGCGCAGAACCGGTTCCTCGCCAAGCTCGCGCCGATGCGGCACGACATCGTCGAGCGGTAACGCCCGCCGCCGCCGGGACTCATCCGGCCGGGACCGACGCCCCGATCGCATGTGCCGGCACGGCGGGACCCAGACCGGCGGTGGCGAGCAGCGCGAAGGTGGCGAGCCAGTGGCTGCCCATGTAATCATCGTCCAGATGCGGCAGGCTGGCGACGAGGTGCCGGTCGGCGACCTCGCCTAGCCGGTCCTCCAATGGATGTCCCACAGCGATGGCGCGCCAGCACCATGCGCGGCTGAGGTTCAGCCCGTCGAGATGCGCGATCTTGCCGTCGCTGCGGTCGGACACGGTGACGGGGTGGAACAGCGTCGCCGGCTCGCCGCGATCGAGATCGGGCAGGAAGGCGGCGAACCATGTCGCGAACGCGGGCGCGGGCAGGACGTGGCGCATTAGCAATGCCTCGGTCAGCGCCGACGACAGGAAATCGTCACCCGACGGCTCCCATGCCTGACACCCCCGGTCGCCGAGGAACCATGCCTGCGCCCGCTCGTCGATCAGCGCGACCAAGGCGGCGTCGCGGGTCATCGCCCAGTCGCGCGCCAGCACCAGCGCGAAGGCGGTGTTGAAATGGGTGCCGGTGCGGATCGGATAGGTGAGCTTTGGCAGAAAATCCCGGAACCGCGCGGCGAACGCTTGCGCCAGCGGGGCCAGCGCCTCACCCCACGGCGCGTCGTGGCGGCATGCCTCGGCATGAAGCGCCAGCAGCCACGCCCAGCCATAGGGGCGTTCGAACCCGGCGGCGAACGGCTGGTCGAGACGGGCGCGCTCGCCCGCCACCCGCTCCGGGATCAGCATCATGTCGGCGCGCGCGGCAATCGCGGCGGCTTCGGGCAGGGTCGGGAACAGGCGGCGGATCGTCAGCAACTGCCACCAGCCATGGACGCAGCTATGCCAGTCGAAACTGCCGTGGAAGATCGGGTGAAGGTCGACCGGCGGGCGCACGTCCTGCGGCCCGGCCAGCACCTGATCGAGCTTGTAGGGATATTGCTGGCCGATGTGGCCGAGCGTGATCCGGGCGAAACGGCCGGCGAGGTCGGGAGTCAGCGTCGTCATGTCAGCACCCACCACAACAGCATGATGTTGAACAGGAGCAGCGGCAGCGCGGTCGCCGCCTGCGCGCGGATCACGCCGTAGCGGTCGCGCAGGTCGAGCAGCGCTGCGGGCACGATGTTGAAATTCGCCGCCATCGGCGTCAGCAACGTGCCGCAGAAGCCGGCGAGCATGCCGATCGCGGCGACCGGCGCAGGATCGCCGCCGTAGTGGCGGACCAGCAGCGGAATGCCGACCGCCGCCGCCATCACCGGAAAGGCCGCAAAGGCATTGCCCATCACGATGGTGAACAACGCCATGCCGAAACCATAGGCGACGACCGCGCCGAAGATGCTGCCCGCCGGGATCGCCCCGCCAATCAACCCACCGACCACGTCCCCGACCCCGGCGAGCGCGAACACCGCGCCGAGGCTGGCGAGCAGTTGCGGCATCACCGCCGCCCAGCCGATCTCGTCGAGCAGGCGGCGGCCCGAGCGCAGCCCGGCCAGCGGCGTCGCGCGCAGCGCCAGCCAGCATAAAGCGAGCGCGACGAGAACCCCCGCCGCCAGCGCGACCAGCGTCGCCTGTTTCGGATCGACCAGCGCCGGCACCTGTTTGAACAACACCGTGCCGCCCAGTGCCGCCGCCGGAATGACCAGCGCCAGCGCAAGCAGCGGGCCTTTGGGGGTCGCCGGTTCGACGCTTTCGCCGCGCCGCATCCGCCCCGACGCGGCGGTCGCGACGAGGGCGAGGACGAGGACGCCGTTGCCGATGTCGCCGATCCGGTCGCCCGCGAAGAACGAGAGGCCAAGCAGCGCGTGGAACAGCGCATTGGCGAAGCGCCGGTCGATAATCCCGAGGATCGCGCAGCCGGCGAAGAAACTGCCGGCGACGAGATAGACGAAGCCGAGGCCGATCATCGCTTCGCCCCCGCCAGCCGCCGGTCGAGCAGCCACAGTCGAAGACCATGGATCAGAAAGGCGGCGATGGCGGTCGGGATCGCCCAGACCGACAGGTGGAACGGCTCGATGGCGATGCCATAGCCTTCCAGCACGCCCTTCATCAGCAGGATCGATCCGATCGCGATGAAGATGTCCTCGCCGAAGAACAGCCCGATATTGTCGGTCGCCGCCGCCAGCGCGCGGACATGTTCGGGGTCGGCGGTGCCCTGCCCCTCGGCCGCCGCTTCGGCCATCGGTGCGACCAGCGGGCGGACGGTCTGCGCATGGCCGGCGATGGCGGTAAGGCCGAGCGCGGCCGACAATTGCCGGAACAGCAGATAGCCGGCGAGCAGCCGCCCGACGGTCAGCCCCTTGAGGCCAAGCACCAGCGAGCGGGCGCGCGCCTGAAGCCCGGCGCGTTCGAGCAGGCCGATCACCGGCAGCACCATGTAGATCGCGGTGACGTAGCGCGTCTCGTTGAACGCATGGCCGAAGCGGGCGAGGACCGCCAGCGGATCGAGCCCGGCGGCGAGGCCGGTGACGCCGGCGGCGACGATGATGACCAGCAGCGGATTGAAGCGCAGCAGGAAACCGAGCGCGATGACCGCGACGCCCGACAGGACCAGCATCAGCCGCGCTCCGACCGGGGATCGCCATAGCCGCCGCCGCCCGGCGTCTCGATCACGAACACGTCGCCCACGCGCATGTCGGCCGAGGCGACCGCGCCGAGGCGCTCGACACGGCCATCGGCGCGTTCGATGCTATTGGCGCCGACCGCGCCGTCACCGCCGCCGGCCATGCCGAACGGGGCGACGCGGCGGTGGTTCGACAGGATGTTGGCGCGCATCGCCGCGCGGAACCGCACCCGCCGCGTCGTGCCGTTGCCGCCGGCCCAAGCGCCATCGCCGCCCGATCCGTGGCGGATCGCGAATTCTTCGATCAGGACCGGGAAGCGCGTCTCCAGCACTTCGGGATCGGTCAGGCGGCTGTTGGTCATGTGCGTCTGCACCGCGCTCGCGCCGGCGAATCCGGGGCCGGCACCGGCGCCGCCGGCGATCGTCTCGTAATATTGGCGGTCGGCATCGCCGAAGGTGAAGTTGTTCATCGTGCCCTGACTGGCGGCCATCGCGCCCAGCGCACCCAGCAGCGCGTCGGTGACGACCTGGCTGGTCTCGACGTTCCCGGCGACGACCGCCGCCGGGAAGCACGGGTTGAGCATCGATCCTTGCGGAACGATCAGCGTCACCGGCCGCAGGAACCCGTCGTTGAGCGGCGCATCCTCGCCGACCAGCGTGCGCAGGACATACAGCACCGCCGCGCGAGTCACCGCCAGCGGGGCATTGGTGTTGCCCGGCCGCTGCGCGCTGCTGCCGGTGAAGTCGACGGTGAGCGCGCCTGCCGCCGCATCGACCCGTACCGCCACCCGCACGACCGCGCCGTCGTCAGTCGCATAGGCGAATTGACCGTCGGCCAGTGTGCGGATCAACCGGCGCGCCAGCGTTTCGGCATGGGTCTGGACATGCTCCATATAGGCGGCGACGACCGCCAACCCCTGTTCGGCGACGAGCCGGGCGAGGCCCGCCGCGCCGCGCGCGCATGCGGCGAGCTGTGCCGCCAGATCGGCCATGTTCTGGTCGATGTTGCGCGCCGGATGCGGACCGCTTGCGAACAGCGCGCGCAATTCAGGCTCACGCAGCCGCCCGTCGGCGACGACCAGCACGTCGTCGAACACCACGCCTTCCTCGGCGATGGTACGGCTGTCGGCGGGCATCGATCCGGGGCTGGTCCCGCCGACATCGGCATGATGGCCGCGCGCCGCGACGAAGAAGGCGGGCACGTCGGCGCCATCGGCGAACACCGGCTGGACGAGCGTGATGTCCGGCAGGTGCGTGCCGCCGCGATAGGGATCGTTCACCGCATAGGCATCGCCCGGCCGCATGCCGCGCCCGTCGGCATTGCGCGCGGCGATCAGGTGGCGGACGCAATCGCCCATGCTGCCCAGATGCACCGGAATATGCGGCGCGTTGGCGACGAGATGGCCGTGCGCGTCGAAGATCGCGCAGGAGAAATCGAGCCGTTCGCGGATGTTGACCGATGCGGCGCTGCGCTGGAGCGCCGAGCCCATCTCCTCGGCCAGCCCCATGAACAGCCCGGCGAAGATGGCGAGGCGGACCGGATCGACGCCGGCATCGCCGCTGGCCTGCGCGCGGGGCGCGGCGCGGTTCAGCCGCAGCGTGCCGTCGTCCAGCACCACCGCGCGCCAGTCCGGCTGAACCGCGAGCGTCGAGGTGGGATCGACGATCAGCGCCGGGCCGTCGACGCATTGTCCGGCTCCGAGCGCCTCGCGCCGGTGCAGCGGGGTGGCATGGCGCGCGCCGGCCATCGCCACCTCGACCGTCTCGGGTGCCTGTCCGGTCGCCGTCACCGTGGCGGCGGCGAGCGGCGTGGTGGGCAGCACCGCCTCGACCTGAAGCCGCTCGACCATCAGCATGTCGTCGCCGTCGAAGCCGAAGCGGTCGCGGTGCGCGCCCACGAACGCCGCCGCCATCGCCGTGTCATCGGCGATACCCACGTCGATCCCCTGATCGGTGCGAGCATAGCGCAAGGTCGCGCTCGCCTCGACCCGCGCCCCGTCGCCAAGGTCGGCGCGGGCGGCGACGACGAGATCGTCGAGCAACGCGCGCCAGTCTCCAGCAAGCGGCAGCCCTACGCTGCGCTGGCGCACGCTCCGCCGGTCGGCGAGCGCGATGCCCCATGCCGACAGGACGCCGGCCAGCGGATGGACCAGCACTTCGGTCATGCCCAGCGCATCGGCGACGAGGCAGGCGTGCTGCCCGCCCGCCCCGCCGAAGCTCATCAGCGCATAGGTCGCCGGATCGTGGCCGCGCGCGACCGACACCGCCTTGATCGCACCGGCCATATTGGCGACCGCGATCGCGACCAGCCCTTCGGCGGCGGCATCACGGGTCGGCCGCGTACCGGTCGCCAACTCGACCTCGTCCAGCAGCGCGTCGAGCCGGGCGAGCGCGGCGTCGCGGTCGAGCGGTTGGTCGCGTGCCGGGCCGAACACCGCCGGGAAATGCGCCGGTACGATCCGGCCGAGGACGAGATTGCAGTCGGTGACGGTCAGCGGCCCGCCGCGCCGGTAGCAGGCGGGACCCGGATCGGCCCCGGCCGATTCAGGGCCGACGACGAAGCGGCCGCCATCGAACCGGCAGATCGAACCGCCGCCCGCCGCCACCGTATCGATCCGCAGCATCGGTGCCGACACGCGGACGCCGCCGATCACCGCCTCCTGCCGCCGCTCGAAGCTGCCCGCCCACAGCGACACGTCGGTCGAGGTGCCGCCCATGTCGAACCCGATCACGCGCGCCGCCCCGGCGTTGGTCGCCGCCGCCGCCATGCCGACGATCCCGCCGGCGGGACCGGAGAGCAGCGCGTCCTTGCCGCTGACCGCCGCCGCATCGGCCAGCCCGCCCGACGACTGCATGAACAGCGGCGCGCCGCCGAACGCCGCCGCCAGCCCATCGACATAGCGGCGCAGCACCGGCGAGAGATAGGCATCGGCAAGCGTGGTATCGCCACGCGCGACCAGCCGGATCAGCGGCGCGGCGCGGTGGCTGGCCGAAATCCAGGTGAAGCCGATGCGCCGCGCCAGATCGACCAGCGCCGCCTCATGCGCCGGATGTCGCCAGCCGTGCATCAGGACGATCGCGACGCTGCGCAGTCCATCGTCATACGCTTGGGCCAACGCGACCTCGGCCGCCGCCGGATCGAGCGCGCGGACGATCCTGCCATCGACATCGACCCGTTCGTCGACCTCGATCACCCGCTCGGCCAGTGGCGCCGGCCGGACGATCGCGCGCGCGAAAATATCGGGCCGGTCCTGATAGCCGATCGCCAGCGCGTCGCCGAAACCGCGGGTGATGACCAGCACCGTCGGTTCGCCGCGCCGTTCGAGCAGCGCGTTGGTGGCGACGGTGGTGCCGATCCGCACGTCGATCGCCGGCAACGGACCCTCGGGCGTGCCCGACAGCCGCCGCACCGCCTCGACCGCCGCATCGTCGTAGCGGCCGGGATCGGCCGACAGCAGCTTGGCGACGGCGATCCGCCCATCGGCATATTCGGCGACGACATCGGTGAACGTCCCCCCGCGATCGATGGCGATACGGCGAAGCGGTGACCGATGGTCCTCAGGAACTGGCATGGCCGGGGGTATCGCACCGGCGGACGATGTTGTCGATCGAGCTTTGGCGGACTACCCCGCGACCGTCACACCTTCGTTATCCGCAGCGCGATGTAAGGTTTGCCGGGCAGGGCGATGCTTGGCCGGGCGGGGTCGTGGACGTCGTATTCGTCGCGCTGGACCATGCGGAACACGCCGTCCACCGGGGTGATCGTCATGTTCCAGGTGTCGAGGATGTCGATGCGGTAGTCGGGGTGCGGATCGGCGGCGCGGGTGGGCAGCGCGACGTCCCAGCGGGTCGGGCGGCTGTTGCCGAAATATTTGAGATACCAGGTGAAGTCCCGCCCGCCCAGATGATAGTCCCAGAATTGCTGGATCGGATCGATCCCCGGCGATGGAACGCTCGCCAGAATGCGGTTCAGGAACGCCAGCCGGGGCGGACTCGTCCCGCGCAGGCTGCCCCCCTGCCCCAGCCACGACTGGTCGGGATTGCCGGTGTCGGTGAACACCTCGCCGTGCCCGACATAGGCGCCGCCGAGCGTGCCCCACCAGAACCGCTCGACCAGTTGCTCGCCGGTCAGCCGCGCCCAGCGCTTGTCGGAATTGCCCTCGTAGATCACCTCGTCGAAGATCACCGCCTTCTGCGCGAAATTGCGGTGCGGATGGACCCGCCCGTCGTCGAGCACCGCCGCGCCGTGCTGGATGCTGGCATGGGTGATCCACGGCTTGCGGTAATCGTAATAGACGTTGAGTTGATGGATCGAGCGCAGCCGGTCGTGCGGATCGGCGGCGACCAGCACCGCGAACAGATGATCCCAGTCGGCAACCGTCTTGTCCTCGACGATGTCATATTCATTGGCCATCGCCCACCAGACGTGGCGAAACGCCCCGAACCGCGCCGCGACATAGCGGACATAGCGTTCGTCGTCCGACCGCCGCATCGCCGAATAGCCGCGCCGCTTGTCATAGGGGTGGAACAGGATGACGTCGGCCTCGATCCCCAGCTCGCCCAGTCGGCGCAGGCGATCCTCGAATCGGCGGAAATAGGCGGGATCGAACCGGGCGGGGTCCCAGTCGCGCGGGGCACCGCCGGTGCGCACGAACGGGTCGGTCGCGACCGATGCGACGTTCGGGAACACGCACATACGGATCTTGTTGAACGGTCCCGCCTTCAGCGTCGCCAGCGTGCGCGCGCATTGCGCATCGGATTGCAGCGCCCATGAATAGGCGGTCGTTCCCACCGGGCGATAGGGCGTGCCGTCGGCATGGACGAAATGATAGCCGTCGCGCGTCATCCGCACCGGGCCGTGGTTGCCGGGCGACGGTGGCACGCTGTCCACCGCGCCGCTTCGCCCGTCGAGCGCGGCGACGTTGCTCGCCGTCGTCCATGTCCATCGGCCGAGCGCCGGCGGGCTGAAACGGATGCGGTAGGTGCCGTCGCCGTCGTAGAAACCGGGCACGACAATGCGCGTCGTACCCAGCGTAAAGGTCGCCGCCAGCGTCACGTCGTCGAACGGATTGCCGCCCGCCGGGCCGTCCAGCACGATCTCATGCAGGCCCCAGCGCTCGACCCGCGCGGTGGCGCTCGCCGCCGCGGCGGGGGTCAGCGCGGCGGCGGCCGCTGCCGCGCCGCCGCCCAATATGGTCCTTCGCGAAACCGTCACCATCGCTCTCCAATTGCACCGCAACCCATAACATCATATGTCGTCATATGATTATAAAACCGGAGGGAGCGGGAATGGAAGGCGCAATCGCGGAGGGGATCGGTTCCGACCGAAACGACTGGAAGAACACGATTCTCGCCGGGCTGGCCAATTATATCGATGCCGGATCGATCGTCGCCGGGTCGGCCGCGCTCGCGCTGTGGATGCAGGCCTATGACCTCAGTCCCGGTTTCGTCGGGCTGATCGGCGCGTTCGGGCCGAATGCCATTTCCGCCGGAATCGGCGCGTTCGTCGGCGGGCGGCTGTGCGACCTGTTCGGGCGCAAGACGATCTACCAATATGACATGCTGTTCTATGCGTTCGGCATGTTGTGGCTGATCTTCGCGATGAATGCGTGGATGGTGCTGATCGGCTTTTTTCTGGTCGGGCTGGCAGTGGGCGCGGACATTCCGGCGTCGTGGTCGCTGATCGCCGAAACCGCGCCCAAGGGCGCGCGCGGCAAGCATAGCGGCGTGGCGCAGGTGCTATGGTATCTGGGGCCGGTCGTCGTGCTGCTGATGTTCCTCGCGCTCGAACCGCTCGGGCTACTAGGCGCGCGGATCGTGTTCGCGCATCTCGCCATCCTCGCGGTGGCGCTGACCTTCCTGCGATCGCGGATGAAGGAATCGCAACGCTGGCTGGATGCGCAGGCGGACAAGATACCGAGCGCCGGCGCGGCGGCACAGCCTGCGCGGCTGCGCGATCTGATGACAATGCAGTGGATCGCGCCGATGGCGTTCCTGACCGGCATGTACGGCATGTGGAACCTGTGGGCGGGCACCAACGGCTTCTTCTTTCCCTATATCCTGCGCACCGTCGGCAACCAGAGCCAGGCGATGGCGGTGGCGGTGCAGTCGTTCAGCTTCCTGCTCGGCATGTTGTCGATCTGGCTGATCTTCATGCGGCTGGCCGACCGGGTGAACCAGCGCACGCTGTTCCTGGTGTCGGCCATCGTCCAGGTGGTCGGCATGTCGTTGCTGGCGATCTTTCCGCTGACGCTGTCGATGGCGCTGGTGCATGTGATGCTGATGAGCATCGGCCAGGGGTTCGGCGCGCAATCCTTCTTCCAGTTGTGGAGCGCGGAGATGTTCCCCACGCTGCTGCGATCGACGGCGCAGGGGCTGATGTTCGGGATCGTGCGGATCGTGCTGGGCATCTTCAGCTTCTTCGTGCCGCTGCTGACCGCGACCGGGTTCCAGACGCTGGCATGGATCCTGACCGGGTTCCTGGTCCTGAGCGGACTGATCGGCTACCTCGGCGCACCGCGCAACGAGGGCAAGTCACTGGACGAACTCGAGGCGGACATGGATGTCGCCCCGATCGAGGGGCGGACGGCGTAGGCCGGCCTGCCGGACAGGGCGGATGCCCGGTCCGGCACCAAGATCACCCGGCGCGTTCGATCGCGCTCGCCCAGCCGGCCCGCATCGCCGCCCGGGCCGGCGCGTCGATCGCGGGTGCGAACACCTGTTCGGGCACCAGCCGCAGGTCGGTGCCGTCCAGTCCCATCGCCCCGGCCGCCATCCGCGCCGCACCCAGCGCGCTGGCCTCGGCGGCATGCGGGCGGACAATCGAGCGGCCGGTCAGGTCGGCGAGGATCTGCGCCAGCAACGGGTTCTTCGCCGCGCCGCCATCGACCGACACGGTGGCGCACGGCCGGCCGAGATCGGCCTCCATCGCCGCCAGCACGTCGGCGATCTGCAAGGCGATCGCGTCGAGCGTCGCGCGGGCGACATGCGCCGGGCGGGTGGCCAGCGTCATGCCCGCGATCAGCCCGCGCGCCTGCGGCCGCCAGTGCGGCGCGCCCAGCCCGGCGAGCGCGGGCACGAATGTCACCCCGCCGGCATCGGGCACGCTCGCCGCCAGCGCCGTCAGCGCCGCTTCGTCGGCCAGCCCGAGCAATGTCGTAGCGAACGCCGCCGCCTGTCCCGACACCGAGATATTGCCTTCGAGCGCATGGCGGACGACGCCGCCCCGGCTCCACGCGATCGTGCCGGACAGGCCGTGCGCCGAGCGCACCCGGCCGTCGGTCGGCGTCATCAGCGAGCTGCCGGTGCCGATCGTGGCCTTCACCCCGCCGCCCGGCGTTTCGATGCCGTGCGCGAACAGCGCGGCATGGCTGTCGCCGATCATCGCATGGATCGGGGTTCCCGGCGGCAGCGCGGTGATGCCCGGCGCGACGGTGCCGAACGCGGCATCCGACGACAGCACCTGTGGCAGCATGGCGAGCGGCACGTCGAAGATCGCGGCGAGATCGTCGTCCCAGCACAGCCGGTCGAGATTGAACAACTGGGTGCGCGACGCATTGCTGTGGTCGGTCGCATGGACCGCGCCGTCGGTCAGGTTCCACAACAGCCAACTGTCGATCGTGCCGCAGCGCAGTTCGCCGCGCGCCGCGCGGTCGCGCGCGCCGGGCATGGCGTCGAGCAATCCGGCGATCTTGGCGGCGGGGAACAACGGGTCGAGGCTGAGCCCGGTGCGCGCCAGCACCAGCGGTTCGTGGCCCTGCGCGCGCAGCGCGGCCAGCCGCCCGGCCGATCGCTGGCATTGCCACAACACCGCCGGGGTCAGCGCCTGTCCGGTGGCCGCGTCCCAGATCACCACCGTTTCGCGCTGGTTGGCGATGGCGACCGCCGCGACCCGCACGTCGGGGGCGGAGGCGACCAGCTCGCCGATCAGCGCGGCGACCGCTTCCCAGATGTCGGACGCCGATTGTTCGGCCCAGCCGGGGCGGGGATAGGTAACGCGCATCACCCGCGACCGCGACCGTACCACCGTGCCGTCGGTGGCGACCAGCAACGCCTTGGTATTGGTCGTCCCCTGATCGATCGCGAGGATGACCGGGCGGCTCATCGCGCCGCCCGCTGCCCGAGCACGTCGCGCACCGCCGCCGCGATCCCGCTGGCGGTCAGGCCGAAGCGTTCCATCAGCCAGTCGGCCGATCCGGTCGGCAGGAAGCCAGGGAAGCCCAGCATCCGCATCGGCACCGGGGCATGGCGCGCGCACCATTCGGCGACCGCCCCGCCCAGCCCGCCGTGCGCCAGCCCTTCCTCGGCGGTCACGATCGCGCCGGTCGCCGCCGCTGCGGCCAGCGCGGCGGCATCGATCGGCGAGACGGTGGCCATGTTGACGACGCGCGCCGCCACCCCCTCGCCCGCAAGGAGGTCGGCGGCGGCGATCGCGCGGTGGACCAGCGTCCCGCTGGCGATAATCGCCACGTCGCCCCCGTCGCGCAGCGTCTCGGCCCGGCCGATCGCGAAGGGGGTGTCGTCCCGGTCGAGCGCCGGCACCGGCATGCGACTGATGCGGACATAGACCGGGCCGTCGTGCGCGGCGGCGGCGCGGATCGCGGCATCGGTCTGCCACGGGTCGGCGGGCACGATCACCGTCAGCTTGTCGATCGCGCGCAGCCACGCGACATCCTCGATACTGTGATGCGTCGCCCCCAGTTCGCCATAGGCGACGCCGCTGGAGATGCCGCACAGCTTGACGTTGGCCTGGCTGTAGCCGCAGTCGACCTTGATCTGCTCCATCGCTCGCGCGGTGAGGAAACATCCCGCCCCGCTGACGAACGGCACCTTGCCGCCATTGGCCAGCCCCGCGCCGACGCTGACCATATTCTGTTCGGCGATGCCGACGTTGACGAGCCGGTCGGGGAAACGGTCGCGGAATTTGCCGAGCTTCGACGATCCGACCGAGTCGTTGACCACCGCGACGATGCGATCGTCGGTGGTCGCCATGTCCTCCAGCGCGGCGACATAGGCGTCGCGGCAGTCGAACATGCCCTGGGGCGCGGACGCGGCGGCGCTCACGACGCCATCTCCGCTTCCAGCTCGCGGATCGCCTGGGCATATTGCGCCGCATTCGGCACGCCGTGATGCCAGCCGGCCTGATCGCGCATGAAGCTCACGCCATGCCCCTTGGCGGTATCGGCGATGATGCACCGCGGCCGGTCGCGTGGGCGCGCCGCCGCGTCGAACGCCGCCAGCAGCGCACCCGCGTCATGGCCGTCGACGCCGACGACCTCCCAGCCGAACGCGCGCCATTTGTCCGCCAACGGTTCGAGCGCGTTGGTATCCTCGGTCCGCGCGCCTTGTTGCAGGCGGTTGCGATCGACCACCACGGTCAGCTTGCCCAGCCCCCGGTGGCCGGCCAGCATCGCCGCCTCCCACATGCTGCCTTCCTGTAGCTCGCCATCGCCGGTTAGCGCGAAGACGCGGTAGTCGGCGCGATCGATCTGGCCGGCGATGGCGATGCCCACCGCGACCGGAAACCCGTGGCCGAGCGGCCCGGTGTTGGTTTCGACACCGGGCAGATACACCCGGTTGGGATGCCCGTTCAGCCGCGATTCCGGCTGGAGATAGGTGTCGAGTTCGGCTTCGGGAAAGAAGCCCCGCGCCGCCAGCGCCGAATAGAGCGCGCCGGTGCAATGCCCCTTGCTCATCACGAACCGGTCGCGATCCGGGGCGTCGGGCCGGGCCGGGTCGATCCGCAATATGTCGAAATACAGCGCGGCGAGAATGTCGGTCGCCGACAGGTCGCCGCCGGGATGCCCCTGCCCCGCCCCGACGATCATCGCCAGCAGCCGCCGACGCATCCAGTTGGCCCTGGCGCGCACCCGATCGGCGCGCGCGGCGAAATCCTCATTGCCTGCGGCGGACATATTATTCATATGACGTCTTATATGTGATTATCGGCGGGACGCAATCGCGTCGCGCGGCGAAAATTCGCGGGAGGATCGATCGATGGGCAAGCAACGCTATGGCGCCGGCATCTGGCATTTCGCCACCTACGTCGATCGCTACGCCACCGACGGCTATGGCGAGACGCGCTCGCTGATCGACATGATCGATCTGGCCGGGCAGGTCGACGATCTGTCGGTGGTCGACATCAACTATCCCTTCGCCGATCCCGGCCTGTCGCTGTCGCAAGTCGACGCGGCGCTGGCGCGCAACGGGCTGTCGGTGATCGGCATCACCCCCGAAATCTACACGCGGCAGTTCGCGCGCGGCGCGTTCACCAATCCCGATCCGGGCATCCGCCGCCTCGCCAACGAGATGTGCAACGAGGCCGCCCGCGTCGTCCGCCATTTCGGCGCGGACTATGTGAAGCTGTGGCCGGGGCAGGACGGGTGGGACTATCCGTTCCAGGTCGACCACCGCGACCTGTGGCGGATGAGCGTCGAGGGCGTGGCCGAACTGGCGGGACAGAACCCCGACCTGAAATTCGTCATCGAATACAAGCCGCGCGAACCGCGCGTCCACATGAGCTACGACAGCGTCGCGCGCACCCTGCTGGGCATCGAGCGGATGGGCCTGCCCAATGTCGGCATCCTGCTCGATTTCGGTCATTCGCTGTACGGCGGCGAGAGCCCGGCCGATGCGGCGCAACTGGCGATCGACCACGGCCGGCTGTTCGGGATGGACGTGAACGACAATCTGCGCGGGTGGGACGACGATCTGATCGCCGGGTCGATCCACCCGATCGAGCTGTTCGAATTCTTCTACACACTGCGCAAGAACGGGTGGGAGGGCGTGTGGCAGCTCGACCAGTTCCCGTTCCGCGAGGACAGCGTCGCCGCCGCCAATTCGGCGATCGGCTTCCTGAAGACGGTGGAGCGCGCGCTCGACAAGCTGGACTTCGCGGCGATGCAGGCGGCGCAGGACCGGCAGGATGCGGTGGCTGCGCTCAATCTGGCGCGGCAGGCATTGTTCAGCTCCTACTGATGACAATCCTCCCGACCGGAGCCGCCGCATGAGCTTGAGCGTCGTCGACCTTCGTGCCGAAGGCATCGTCGATCCGATCGGCCTGCACGTCGTCGCCCCACGCCTGTCGTGGCGGATCGAGGGCGACGGCCACGGCATCGTCCAGGCGCGCTACCGCATCCGCGCCGAAGCGGACGGGGCCGTCGTGTGGGACAGCGGCGACGTCGCGTCCGATGCCAGTTTCGCCATCGCCTATGGCGGCCCGCCGCTTCGCCCCCGGCAACGGGTGTCATGGTCGGTCGAGATCGCCACCGTCGACGGGCGCACGGCATGCTCCCTGCCGGCATGGTTCGAGGCGGGGCTGTTCGACACATGGCGCGCCGACTGGATCGAGATGGAGGACGACCTTGCCGCCGCCGACCGCGCGGCGGGGCTGGCATGGGTGTGGAGCGACACCGCGCTCGACCCGCGCCCGCACGGCTTCCGCCTCGACCTCATCGTCCCGTCCGACGTGGTACACGCCGAGATACTGGTGGCGGGCAAGGATCATCTGCGCGGCGTGTGGGTCGACGGCGTGGCCGCAGCGCTCGACCAGCCATGGGGCTATGACAGTCCGCTGCCGTTCTGGGGATCGCTCGCTCCCGTCGTGGCGACGCTGCGTCCCGGCCGGGCCAGCGTCTGCGTCGCGGTCGATGCCGATGTCACCGGCTTCTTCCCGGTCGATGGCGGTGCGTTCGCCAGCCTGATCCGCCTGCACCGCGCCGACGGCCGCGTCGAGCGGATCGTCAGCGGCCCCGACTGGCGGGTGCTGCCCGATCCGCCGGCGGAGTGGCGGGACGCGGTGTTCGACGCGGGTGACTGGCCCCGCGCGGTGCCGAGCGGATCGAACGCCCGCAACGATCCGCGCCCGGCCGAACCGGCGATGCTGCTGCGCCACGCCTTCACCGCGCGCGGCGGGATCGTCGCCGCGCGCCTTTATGCCACGGCGCTCGGCAGCCACATCGCGACGATCAACGGGCAACGGGTGTCGGACGCGGTCCTCTCGCCCGAAATCAGCGTCGCCGATGCCCATGTCTTCTACGAGAGCGTCGACGTTACCGCGCTGATCGTGCCGGGCGACAACGCCATCGGACTGACGGTCGGCGACGGATGGTATGCCAGCCCGTTCGGCTGGCGGATCGAACGCTATGCGTTCGGCCCCGCCCCGCGCCGGGTACGAGCCGAACTGCACATCGATTACGCCGATGGCACCACGCAGCGGATCTTGACCGGTCCCGGCTGGCGCATCGCCCCCTCCCCGATCGTGCGGTCGGAAATCTACGACGGCGAGACGGTCGACGCGCGCCGGACGATCGCGGGATGGGAGCGCGCCGGGTTCGACGATTCGGGCTGGGCCACCGCCGCCATCGGCACCGCGCCGGACGCCGCGCTGCTGCCGCTCGTCTCGCCGCCGCTGCGCGCGGTGGAGGAACGACGCGCGGTGCGCGTCGCCGAGCCGGTGCCGGGCCGGTTCGTGTTCGATTTCGGGCAGAATTTCTCGGGCTGGGTACGGATCGCCGTTCAAGGCGCGGCAGGTACGACGATCACCGCGCGGTTCGCCGAACTGCTCGGCGGCGACGGCACGGTCGACATGGCCAATCTGCGCCTCGCCCGCGCGACCGACGGGTTCATCCTGGCGGGCACCGGCGCGCAGGAACGCTTCGAACCCTCGTTCACCTATCACGGCTTCCGCTATGTCGAGATCGAGGGCTATCCGGGCGTGCCGGCTGTGGAGGATGTCGTCGGCATCGTCGTCCACAGCGATTGCCGCATCACCGGCGCGATGCGCTTCGCCGATGCACCGCTGTTGCAGACGATCTGGCACAACGCGCTGTGGAGCCAGCGGTCGAACTTCTTCGCCGTGCCGACCGATTGCCCGCAGCGCGACGAACGCATGGGGTGGATGGGCGACATTCAGGTGTTCCTCGACGCCGCCGCTTTCAACATGGAGGTCGCCCCGTTCCTGCGCCGCTTCCTGATCGACGTCCGCGCCGCCCAGCGCGCCGATGGCGGCTATCCCATCGTCGTGCCGCAGCCGCAGTCCTACCCGCATGTCGTCACCGCCGGGTGGAGCGAGGCGGGGGTGATCCTGCCGTATCAACTGTGGCAGCGCTACGGCGACACGGCAGTGATCGACGAGAACTGGACGGCGATGACGCGGTGGATGGCGCATGTCGCCGCCGCCAACCCCGATGGCGTGTGGCGTCACGATCGCGGGCTCGATCTCGGCGACTGGCTGTCGGTCGACGCGGTGAAGCCCGACGACGAGACGACGCCACGCGGGCTGTGCGCCACCGCCTATTGGGCATGGACCGCCGATCTGATGGCGGCGATGGCCGACGCGACCGGGCGGCACGCCGAGGCGGCGGAGTATCGCGCGCTGCGCCGGCGGGTGGGCGCTGCGTTCGCCGCCGAATATGGCGGCCAGGGCGGCAGGGTCGGCAACGGTAGCCAGACCGGGCAGGTGCTGGCGCTGCACATGGGGCTGGTGCCGCAGGAGCGGCGCGCCGCCGCCGCGCGCGTGCTGGCCGACGATATTCGCGCACGGGGCATGACCCTGTCGACCGGGTTTCTCGGCACGCCCTATCTGCTCGACGTGCTGGCCGATGCCGGGCTTCTGGCTGAGGTCGAGGCGCTGTTGCTCCAGACCGGCTATCCGGGCTGGGGCTATATGGCGGCGCAGGGTGCGACCAGCGTGTGGGAGCGGTGGAACGGCGATACCGGCGACATCGCGATGAACAGCTACAATCATTATGCCTTCGGCGCGGTGGTCGGCTTCTTCTACCGCCGACTCGCCGGAATCGCGCCCGCCGCGCCGGGGTTCCGCCGGATCGCGGTGCGGCCGCTGTGGCTGCCACGGGTCGGCCGGGTCGAGGCGCGCTATGATTCCTGCGTCGGGCCAATCGCGACGCGAACGCAGGGCGACGCCGACGGGCTGACCGCGCTGGCGCTCTCCGTTCCGGCCAATGCCACCGCCGAGGTCGAACTGCCGATGCGCCGCATGTGGCGCGAGGGCGGCCGCGCGCTGCGCGACCATCCCGCCATCCATGACCTGCGCGAAACCGATGACGTGGTGCGGTTCGGCATCGGATCGGGCGACTGGACCTTCGCGATCGACGATTGACGATCGCGGATACACTAGTTAAACATCATACGTCTTATGATATAGGAGAGACAGGTTGGTCACGCTGTTCGGCGAGACGATGTCGCGGCGGACGCTGGCGACCCGGACCGGGGCATTGTCGCAGTTTGCCGGCGTGCGGCTGTCGACGCTGGGCGACGGGGTGGAGCGCGGTATCCGCCAGCTCGAATTCCGTACCGGCACCGGGCTGCGCTTCACCGTGCTGGTCGACCGGGCGATGGACATTGCTGAGTGCGAACACGCCGGACGCGCGGTGGGGTGGCATTCGCCCTCCGGCTTCCGCCACCCCGGCCTGCACGATTATGAAGGCGAGGGCGGGCTTGGCTGGTTCCGGTCGATGTCGGGGCTGAACATCACCTGCGGCCTCGACCACACGTTGTTCATGCACGACGATCCGGCCGGCCATTATCATTACGGCCCCCGCACCAGCGTATCGTCGTCGCTCCACGGCCGCATCGGCACGATCCCCGCGCGACTGACCGGCTATGGCGAGCGCTGGGACGGCGACGACTGCGTGTTGTGGGCCGAAGGCGTGGTGCAGCAATCGACGGTGTTCGGCGAGGACCTGCACCTGATCCGCCGGATCGAGGCCGACGTCGGCGGTGACGAGATCCGGCTGCACGACCGCGTGGTCAACCATGGTTTCTATCGCACGCCGCACATGTATTGCTATCACATCAACGTCGGCCATCCGGTGCTGGCGCAGGGCGCGCGCTATGTCGCGCCGATCCGCGACGTCATCTGGGCAGCGCACGCCGACCAGTATGACGCGCAAGGGGTGGGCTATCGCACCGCCCCCGCCCCGATCGCCGATTTCCACGAACAGGTGTGGCAGCACGACATGGCCGCCGATCCGCACGGCCGGGTCAACGTCGCGCTGGTCAACGAAGCGATCAGCTTCGGCTTCGAGGTGGAGACGCTGAAGGCCCAGTTTCCGGCGATGTACCAGTGGCAGAATTTCCACGCCGGCCATTATGCGCTGGGCATCGAGCCATCGACCAACCACGTCATGGGCAAGGATTTCGCCCGCGATCGCGGCGAGCTGATCGAACTGGAACATGGGCAAGAGCGCCGGTACGACACCGTGCTGCGGCTGCTGCCCGATGCTGCGGCGGTGGCGGGTGCCGTCGCCCGCATCGAAGCGGTCGCCCGCCAGCCGGACGAAGAATACCCACAGCCCAGCGGCATCTTCCCGCCGATCGGGGGCCGGTCGGCATGATCGGGCGCACCATCCTCTATACCGGCGCGGCCGGCGGACTGGGGCTAGACACCACGCTGCTGCTGATGCGACGCGGGGCGACCGTGATCGCGATCGATAACGACCCGGCGAAGGTCGCCAGACTGCGCGATGCGGCAAGCGCCGTCGATACCGGGCGGCTGGTGGTATCGACCGTCGACCTGTCCGATCTCGCCGGCTTGCGCGCCGAGCTGGACCGGCTGGTCGCCGAATTGGGCGGGATCGACGTGGTGGTCAACAACGCCGCCGTCTATCCGTCGAAACCGTTCGAGGACTATTCGATCGAGGAGCATCAGTTCGTCCAGCGGGTGAACGTCGATGCCGGGATCGTCGCGGTACAGGCCGCGCTGCCGGGCATGCGCGCACGCGGTTTCGGGCGGATCGTCAACATCGCCAGCATCACCATTTCGGGCGGCTGGGCGAACCTGTCGCCCTATGTCGCGTCGAAGGGTGCGCTGATCGGGCTGACGCGGGCATGGGCGCGCGAGTTCGGCCCGTACGGCGTCACCGTCAACGCAATCGCGCCCGGCGCCTTTCCGACCGATGCCGAGGCGATCCACCCCAACCCGGAAGGGTACAACCGCATGGTGCTCGACGCGCAGGCGATCAAGCGGCGCGGGACCGCCGCCGACATCGCCGCGGCCATCGCCTTTTTCGCCGCCGACGAGGCGAGTTTCATCACCGGCCAGACGCTGCACGTTAACGGCGGCTGGGTCATGGCCTGAAGGACCGATCCTATGACTATCCTGAAGGGCATCCGCGTGCTCGACTGTTCGATCGCGATGGCCGGGCCGTTCGCGGCGCAGCGGCTGGGCGATCTGGGCGCCGATGTGGTGAAGGTCGAACCGACCTCGGGCGAATGGCAGCGTCATGCCTCGGCCGGCGGGGCGACCGGCAACCTCATCAACGTGTCGTTCCTGTCGCTCAACCGCAACAAGCGCTCGTTCGCGGTCGACCTGAAGGCGGCGGAGGGCAAGGCGCTGCTGCTCGAAATGGTCAAGACCGCCGACGTATTCCTCCAGAACTATCGCCCCGGCGTCGCCGAACGGCTGGGGGTGGATTACGCCACGCTGTCGGCGATCAACCCGCGCCTGATCTATGTCTCGATGTCGGGCTATGGCGAGGACGGACCGTATCGCAGCTATCCCGGACAGGACCTGTTGTTGCAGGGCATGTCGGGCGCGATGCTGTCGGCCGGGGCGCAAGGCGAGCCGCCGACCCCCGCCGGGCAATATCTGGTCGACGCGGTCACCGCCTATTCGGCGTTCGAAGGCGCGCTGGCCGCGCTGTTCCACCGCGAGCGCACCGGCGAGGGGCAGTTGGTGCAGATCAACATGCTCGACGCGATCACCACCATCCAGATGCAGGAACTGTCGGTCTTCACCATCGGCAACAAGCCGCAGACCCGCTCGGCCGAAGCGCACGCCCACAGCTATATCCGCGCACCCTATGGCGTGTTCGCGACCAGCGACGGCTATGTCACGCTGGCGATGGCCCCGCTCAAAAAACTGGGCGAATTGCTCGGCGATCCGTTCTTCGCCGACCTCGACGACGAACGCGATAGCTGGACGCACCGCGACGCGATCTTCGCGCGGGTGAAGGCGGCGCTGCCGTCGGCCACCAGTGCTGAGTGGCTCGAACGGTTCCGCGCGGTCGATATTTGGGCGGGGCCGGTCTATGGCTATGCCGATCTGGTCGACGATCCGCAGATCCGCCACAACGGCACCTTCGTCGAATATGACCACCCGACCGAAGGCCGGGTCAAGACGCCCGGCTTCCCGATCCGCTTTTCGAAGACCCCCTCTACGATCGCACGCGGCGCGCCGCTGGTGGGCGAACACAGCCGCGAGGTGCTGGGCGAGCTGGGGCTGGATGGCGCGGCGATCGACCGGCTGATCGAATCCGGCGTCGTGCGGCAGCACGCATGAGCTTTCGCGGCCTGACGTGGGACCATCCGCGCGGCTACAACGCGCTGGCGGCGGCGGGCGGTGCCTTGATCGCATGGGACCGGCACCCGCTGGAGGGGTTCGAGTCGCGCTCCATCGCCGAGCAATGCGCGCAGTATGATCTGGTGGTGCTCGACCATCCGCATGTCGGCGAGGCGGTCGCGGCGGAGTGTCTGATCCCGCTGGAATCGCTATTCGCCGCCGACGAGCTGGCGGCATGGGGGCGGGCGGCGGTCGGGCCGTCGCTGACCAGCTATCGCTATGCCGGGCGGCACTGGGCGCTGCCGCTCGATGCCGCGACGCAGGTGATGGCGATCCGCCGCGATCTGGCCGAAGCGGTGCCGGCGACATGGGCGGCGGTGGTCGCGCTGGCCGAGCGGGTCCCGGTCGCGCTGTCGCTGGCCGGACCGCACGCCGCGCTGACCTTCCAGTCGATCTGCGGCGCGCTCGCCGACGTGCCGGCGCGACCGGGCGACCGGTTCGTCGACCGCGCGCTCGCCCGCGAGGCATGGGCGCTGATGGCGCGGCTGACCGGCGATGCGACTCGCGCGGCGGCGGCGATGAACCCGATCGCGCTGCTCGAAGCGATGGCGGCGGGCGACGGTCCGGCGCTGTGTCCGCTGATCTACGGCTATGTGAACTATGCCGCCGCCGGGCAGGTCCGCTATGCCGACGCGCCGACGGCCAAGCGCATCGGATCGACGCTGGGCGGCACCGGCATCGCCGTGTCGCGCCGTGCGAAGGTCACGCCCGAGCTGCTCGACCATCTGCGCTGGCTGCTTTCCGACGCGGCGCAACGCGGCTTCATTCCGGCGCATGACGGACAGCCGTCGTTCCGTTCGGCATGGACCGATCCGGCGGTCGATGCCGCCGCGCGCGGATTCTATGGCGCGACCCGCGCGACGATCGAGGCGGCGCTGATCCGTCCGCGCCACGACCATGCCATCGCGTTCCAGACGGTGGCATCGGCGACGATCCGCGACGGGTTACTGCGCGATCAGACGGCCGACGCGGTGCTCGACACGGTCGATGCGGCCTATTCCCGATACCACCTGCCCGGAGCGGAAACATGACCGACGAGCTGCGCTTCACCATCGCCGATCGCGTCGCGACGATCGTGATCGACCGGCCGCACAAGCTGAACGCAATGACCCCGGCGATGGCCGACGCGCTGGTGGCGGCGGTCGGCGAGTGCAACCGGTCCGACGCGGTACGCGCGGTGGTGGTGACGGGAGCGGGCGAAAAGGCGTTCAGCGCGGGATCGGACATCACCACGCTGGATGGCTATGCGACACCATGGGATTTCCGCAACCGCGCCGATTATTGCGATGCGCTGCGCGCCTGTCGCAAGCCGGTGATCGCGGCGGTGAACGGCTATGCGCTGGGCGGGGGGCTGGAAACCGCGATGGCGTGCGACATCCGCATCGCCTCGACCAACGCACGCTTCGCCGCGCCCGAGATCAAGCTCGGCTGGATCGGCGGCGGCGGCATGGCGGCGGGGCTGGCCTATGCCGCCGGGCCGTCGAACGCGGCGATGCTGCTGCTGACCGGCGACATGATCGACGCCGATCGCGCGCTGGCGTGGGGGCTGGTGAGCGAGGTCGTCGACCCCGACCGTCTGATGGCACGCGCGCATGAGATCGCGGGGGTCATCGCATCACGCGCGCCGATCGCCGCCGAAACCGCCAAGCTGAACCTGCACGCCAGCTTCACCATGCCGTGGGACAAGGCGATCGACTATGAGCGCGACCTCCAGGCGATCTGTTTCGCGACCGACGACGCACGCGAGGGCCGCGCCGCCTTCGCCGAACGGCGCGCCCCCGATTTCAAGCGGCGCTGAAAGCGCTGGTTTGAAAATGCGTTCCGACGCATTTTGCGGCACCGCCTCGAAATTCGCTCTACCGCGAATTTTCAAATAGGCTCCGCGCGATGACCGGATCACTCGAACGGCTGGAAGCCAGGGTTCGCGACTGGCGCGCGCGCAAGCCGCTGGTCCTCGGCCTGTGCGGCGCGCAGGGATCGGGCAAGTCGACGCTGGCCGCCGCGCTGGCCGGGCGGCTGGCGGCGGACGGCTGGCGCGTCGCCATCCTGTCGCTCGACGACCTGTATCTGGGCGGAGAAGCACGCGCCGCGCTCGCCCGCACCATCCATCCGCTGCTGCGCACGCGCGGCGTGCCGCTGACGCATGACGTGGCGCACGGCATCGCGGTGATCGACGCGATCCGCGCCGGACACAGCGTGCCCCTGCCCCGGTTCGACAAGGCGCGCGACCAACCCGAACCAGCGGAATGCTGGCCGGTCGCGCCGGCGAATCTCGACCTGCTGATCTTCGAGGGATGGTGCGTCGGCGCGCGACCGCAAGGGTCGGCTGCGCTGGCCGAACCGGTCAACACGCTGGAGCGCGACGAGGACCCGCAGGGTTGCTGGCGCCACGCGGTCGATGCGGCGCTGGCGCACGACTATGCCGCGTTGTTCGCGCGGATCGACCGGCTGGTGCTGCTCGCCGCGCCGGGGTTCGAGGTCGTGGCGGACTGGCGTGCCGAACAGGAGGAAGCGCTGCGCCGCCGGCTGATCGCGCAAGGCCGCCCGACCGACGGGCTGATGGACCGCGCGGGCGTCGCGCGGTTCGTTGCGCATTACGAACGGCTCACGCGCTGGATCCTGCACGAGATGCCAGCGCGGGCCGACCTCGTCCTGCGCCTCGACCGGCAACGTGGATTGTCGGGGTAAAAAAACGGCCGCCGGGCCGGTCGGGCACGCGGCGGCCGAGGGGAAACCGGGGGGAACCGGTTACGTCGGAATTATCATCGCCGTACCCCGGCGCGGGCGATCACCGCCTGCGCTTCGGCCGGCCAGTCGCTGTCGGGCACGAGGATGTTGTCGCGCGCGACGTTGCCGATCTCGCTCAGCCAGCGGCCGCCGGTCGTGCTGGAAGTATGCCAGTTGCCGGTCGCGAGATTGTCGGTCGAGATGCGCCGCCGGAACATCTTGCCGGCGGTGTTGATGTTCAACCATTTGCCGCGCGTTTCGACGACGTTGCCGGTCACGGCGAAATGCTTGCTGCCTTCGTCGAGATAGATGGCGATCTTGCCGGCGATGTCGAAGATGTGGTTGCCGCGCACGATCGCGTTCGGATTGGCCGACAGATTGTAGATCGCGCCGCCGTCCATGAACCATGTCTTCACGCCATGGATGCGGTTGTTCTCGACCAGCGTGTCGCGCAGCGTCGTCGGCGTCGCATAGCGGACGTTGTGGACATAGCCCTTCTGGTTCTCGTCGTAGTTCGGGTTGCCGCCGACGTCGTTGTAGCCCCAGCCCCACCCGACCGCGATGCCGTCGTACGGCGCGTCGCTGACGTCGTTGTGGGCGATGCGCGCACCGCTGACATAGGTCGTCAGGATCGCGGCATTGTCCTTGTAATCCTGGCTGACCGAGGCGACGACATTGTCCTCGATCACCAGATCGCGGTTGATGAGCGCGGGGTCGCCGGGATGATGCGCGTCGACGCGCACCCCGCCGGCCATGATCGCGCTGCCCGATACGGCCGCGAAATGATTGCGCGCCACCCGGATACGTGCGGTGGCGAGGCCGGTGCCGCTCAGGTTCGCGGTGGCATCGTTGCCGATGCCCAGCGCGACCTGGCCGATCTGGGTGAAGCGATTGCCCTCGAACGTCACGTCGCGCGCGGCGGCGACCTGGACGGCGGCGGGCATCTGGTGCCATTTCTGCCGCATCGATTCGAATTCGACACAGCCCCAGCCGCAGCTTTGCCACGCATCCTTCGGCCGGATCGGCGACACGTCGGACAGGAACGCCCCGCTCTGCTGGTTGGCATAGCCGGTGGCGCGCGACGGCCCCATCCAGCTCGTGTACGAAAAGCGCAGGCCCCTGAACCCCAGCCGCTCGACCGGCGCGGCGGGCGTGCCGGCGATCGACACCAGCGCTTCGAGCCGGGGCAGCACCACCTTTAGCTTGGCAATATCGTCGTCCTGCGCGATCCGCAGGTACAGCTTGCCCGCCTGCGGATCGAGAAACCATTGATAGGGCTTGGCATGCCAGTCGTTGGCCTTGCCGATGAATTCCAGCGCGTTGACGAGGAACAGGCGCGAATCCGCCGGAAAGATCGGCTGGGTGATCGTGTCATAGCCCCAGCTATTATTGTCCCACGCCGGTTGGCGCATCGTCACGCGGCGCCCGGCGATCGACTGCACCGGCGAATAGCGGTCGGTGAAGAAGCCGGTCGCCTCCACCTCCATCCGGTCGGGCCGCTTCACGGCGGCGACATAGGCCAGATCGGGGCTGACGATGTCGAAGCCGGTCGCCGAGAACGCCACGTCGCTTGCCTTGATCTCGATCCACGGCCGCTCGGCGAGCTGATCGTCGACCCATAGCTGGCGCGCATCCAGCCCCTTGGGCACGTCGGCGACCCAGATGCGGCGCTCGGCATCGTGCAGGCGAAACCCGCGCACCGCCATGCCGCCCGACAACACCGGCCGCGCGCCATCCGCCGCACGCCATTCGACCCGGTGCCCCGCCCGCCCGCCATCGGCGGCGGTGAAGCGCAACGGCTGGTCAAGCAGATAGGTCCCGTCGGCGAGCACGACCGTCACGTCGCCACCGGCGCTGGCGGCGCGGACCAGCGCCTGCGCGCGGTCGAGCGACCGCACCGGGCGGGTCGCGCTGCCGCTCGCGCGGTCGTTGCCGTCGGGCGCGACATGGATCACCGCCTGCGCCAGCGCGCTGGCGCTCGCCAGCAGGCCCGTGAGCGCCAGCGTGACGCATGCCGCCGTACGGCGGCGCGGTCGGGGGGCACCAGCGTTCATTGTTCCTGCTCCTGAAAGGCGGCGTTGCTTCCTACCTCTATACATATGATGTCTTATGTTTAGACAGGTTGCAAGACTGTGTTTTACCCGGAGAAGTCTCAGTGATCCCATCGCCCGTCACCGTCGACCGCCGGTTCGTCCTGTCCGCCGCCTGTGCGACGCTGCTGGCCGCCGGCCTTGCCGATCAGGCGCAGGCGGTTGCCGCCGGCGTGGTGGAGGATGTCCGCCGCCACGGCGCGCGCGGCAACGGCACCACGATCGACAGCCCGGCGATCAACCGCGCGATCGCCGCCGCCGCGCGGCGCGGCGGCGGGACCGTCGTGGTGCCCGCCGGGCGCTATCTGTGCTTCACGCTGCGGCTGTGCGACAATATCGCGCTGGTCCTGTCGGCGGGCGCGACGATCGTCGCCGCCGATCCCGCCGTTCACGGCGCGCACTACGACCCGCCCGAAAATTATCTGGAGGAACAGTTTCAGGATTTCGGCATCACCCATGTCCACAACAGCCTGATCCGGGGCGACGGGCTGAACAACGTCGCGATCCTCGGCCCCGGCATGATTTACGGACCGGGACTGGACCGGGAAGGCCCCGGCGACCGCTGGCACGGCCGCGCCGGGTTCCGCTCGGCCGCCGCCCTCGGCGTATCGCCGCGCGACGTGGCGCTACGCGATCCGGCGGAACGCCACGCGGTCGGCCGCGCGAACAAGGCGATCGGCCTGATGCGCTGCCACGGCGTCCGCCTCGACGGGTTCACCATCCTTCAGGGCGGGCATTTCGCGGTCATCGCGCACGGCTGCACCAATATGCAGATCACCGGGCTGGTGATCGATACCGACCGTGACGGCATCGACATCGATGCCTGCCGCGACGTGCGCATCCTGAACTGCACGGTGAATGCACCCAAGGATGACGCGATCGTCCTCAAGAGCAGTTACGCGCTGGGCCGCGCGGTGCCGTGCGAGGATATTCTGATCTCGGGCTGCAAGACCAGCGGCCATGCGATGGGGTCGCTGCTCGACGGCAGCTATCGCCGCTCCGACTATCGATCGCCCGATGGCCTCGGCGTGCTGGGGCGAATCAAGCTGGGCACCGAGAGCAACGGCGGCTTTCGCGGCGTGCGGATCAGCGACTGTATCTGCACCAACAGCCGGGGAATATTGATGGGCATCGTCGATGGCGGGACGCTGGAGGATGTGACGGTATCGGGCATCGTCCTGCGCGATCCGGTCAACCACCCGCTGTTCGTCCATCACGCGGCGCGGATGCGGGGCCCGCGCGGCACCCCGGTCGGCCGCGTCCGCCGCATCCGGTTCGAGGATATTGCCATCGCGGGGGCGGACCCGCGCTTCGCCTGCGGCGTCGAAGGGATCGCCGACGCCCCGGTCGAGGACGTGACGTTTCGCGGGCTGGACATCGCCACCCGCGGCGGCGGCACCGCCGAGGACGCCCGGCGAACCCCGCCCTATCGTCGCGAAACCAGCCTTGAAGTCAGCTATCTCGGCACCCTGCCCGCCGCCGGCCTCTATGCCCGCCACGCCCGGCGGCTGACGATCCGCGACGTCACGCTGCACACCGACCTGCCCGACCAGCGCCCGGTGATCGCGCTGCATCAGGTGGCAGGGGCGAATATCGACGGCATCGCTTCGCCGATGCGACGCGATGCCGTGGTGAGTGCGCTCGACAGCCGGAACGTCGCGCTGGGCGACACGATGACGTTCGACAATCGATCCTGAGCAACCCATCCCCGTCCCGGCACCGGCCGGGACGGGGATACGGATCAGAAGCGCACCCGCACACCCGCCGAAACGCGGCGGCCGGTCTGGCGATATTCCTTCGTGCGGTTCTCGCTCACCGAATAGATGAACTCCTTGGCGCTGTTCAGGTTGATCGCATCGGCGAACACCGTGAAGTGCGATCCGACGTCATAGGACAGGCTGAGGTCGAGCTGGCCATAGGCATCGAAATACTCCGGCTCGCCGTTGCGGCCCGAGGCGACCTGAAGGAAATTGTCGCGATAGGTGTACGCCGCCCGCGCGGAAATGCCGTATTTCTCATAGAAGCCGACGAGGCTGTACGAATATTTGGACAGCCCCTCCAGCCCGAACGACACGTTGGCAACGGTGTTGGTATAGTTCGCGTCGGACTCGGTATAGTTGAAGCTCGTCTGCACGCCCAGTCCGTCGAACGGTGCAGGCAGCCAGTTGTCGAACGACTGGCGATAGCCGACCTCGAACCCCTTGACCTTGGCGCCGTTGCCATTGCCCGGCACCGTCACCTGAAACGATACCTGGTCGACCACCTGCGCCGTCGTCACCAGCGTCACGAACGATTCGATGTCCTTGTAGAACACGGCGGCGTTCAGCAGCGAATTGGGGGCGAAATACCATTCCGCGCCCAGTTCGGCCTGCTTGGCGCGGAACGGTTGCAGGTCGGGATTGCCGCGCCGGATCG
>NZ_LMKU01000033.1:411789-415388 GCF_001421635.1 Sphingomonas sp. Leaf25 | reverse complement strand
GATGACCTTAGACGCCGCGAAGCGCAGCAGCAGCCGTTCGGTCAGCGACAGGCGGGCGTTGATCGACGGCAGCCAGTCGTCATACTTGCCGCGAAAGCCGACCGGGACGACCGGCGACACGGTGATGATGTTCTGCCCCGCGCCGTTGGGCCGCGCGCTCAGCACGGTGCGCGACGCGCCGGTCGAGGTATAATCGGTATTCTCGTAGCGCAGCCCGACATTGATCGCGAGCGGCATGTCGCCGATCCGCGTGTCGAGCGCCCCCATGACATAGCCGATCTTCACCTTCTCATCGACCACCGACGATGCGGCGGGCGAGAAGACCGCCGGGTTGAACGTGCGGCCATCCTCGGCGGCGAACCGATCGATCGTCTGCACCAGCTCGCGCGGGTTGTAGATCAGCCAGTCGCGGATGATGTCGCCGCCCTCGCCCTTGAAGAAATTGCGGTTCGTCGGCTGGAACAGCGATTGCGGCAGCACACGGTTGGAGTCGCAATAGGCGCATTGTTCGGCGAACGAGGTTTCGTCGGCGGTGATCGTCTTGATCCGGCTCTGCGCCAGTGCGCCAACCGACAGCGTGAACGGCCCGTTACCCGGCTTCCAGTCGACGTCGGCGCGATATTCCTCGATCTCGTCGTCGATGTCGGACCCGCCGCCCCAGATGTAATAATGCGCGGTGATCCCCTGCGGATTGGTCGCGGCATTGGCGTAGGTCGGGCTGCTGAACGCATATTGATAGATCGGGCTGCCGCCGCGCCGGTCGAACGACAGGTTGACGTTCTTGCGCCGGATGGTGGTGAACAGGTTGTTCTCCTTGCCCCGGCGGCGCGCGTCGGACAGCGATCCGTCGAGCCGGACACGCAGGGCGTCGGTCGGCTTCCAGTCGACGTTGATGCCGAACTGGTCGGTGGTCACGTCGCGGTCGTCATACTGGATGATCTGGTCGACGAAGCCGCCGGTATAGCGCTGGAACACCGCCTCGCCGCCTTCGACCACCTGTTCGGCAAGAATGCCGCCGGCGAAGTCATAGGCGAGGCCGGTCTGCTGCTCGACGAACCGTGCCTTGGAATACAGGCCGTCGATCGTGACCGTGAACTTGTCGCTCGGCCGCATCTGCACCGATGCGTTGACGCCCCAGCGGGTCAACTCGCGTTCGAAGAAGAACGGCGAGAGGTTCGAGGGCATCGACACCCGCGAGAAGGGTGCGACTCCCGCGCCGATCCGGCCACCGCGCACCCCCGCCAGATTATAATAGGAATCGGTGCTGGAGCGGCGGACATGGCCCGCGCCGATCGTGAATTCGTCGATCCGGTTTTCCTGCTTGGAATAGACGCCGGCCAGCGCCACGCCGAAGGTGCCGGCATCATTCTTCCAACTGCCGACCGCCGACACTTCGGGATTATAGGTGTCGGCCAGCTCCGAATACATGCCGCCGGCCGATCCGGCGAACTTGAAACCGCGCTTGCCGTCCAGCGGGCGTAGCGTGCGCACGTCGACCGTCGCGCCGATCGACGCGCCGTTGATGTTGGCCTGCGGCGATTTGTAGACGTCGGCGCCCGAGATGATCTCGGACGGCAGCACATCGAACGAGAATTCGCGGCCGTTGTTGTCGGTGGCAAGCGTGCGGCCGTTGACGGTGACGGCGTTGAACTTCGGCCCAAAGCCGCGGACGGTGACGAACCGCCCCTCGCCGCGATTGCGCTCGATCGTGACGCCGCTGACACGCTGGAGCGATTCGGCGACATTGTTGTCGGGCAGTTTACCCAGATCCTCGGCGACGATCGAATCGACCACGCCCACCGAATTGCGCTTGATGTCGATGGCGGCACGCTCGGCGGCGCGGATGCCGGTGACGACGATGTCCTCGGGCTGGCTGGTTTCGCCATCACTGGCGGGGCTGGCGACGGGCACCGGGTCGACGGTCTGCGCAGCGGCGGTGCCGCCCAGAACGAGCGCGCTGAGCGCAGGAGCCGCCAACAGGCAGGTACGCAAACGACGGGCCGATAACGCCATGATAACCCTCTCCCTTTTTTCTTTGCCCGCTTTGACCACGAAATAGCATCAGTGTCAAATGATGATAATACGTATTACCTTTAGCGGACCGACTTGATGGGGAGGACGCACAATGCCGATCCGAACACGAACAGGATCGCGGCGATGAAGATGGTGCGGTAATCGCCGCCGGTCAGCCCGAGCAGCGTGGCGGCCATCACCGGGCTGATGATCTGCGGAATGTTGACGGCGGTGGTCAGCACGCCAAGGTCGCGCCCCTCGTCGCCCAGCGCGCTTTGCGGCAGCACCTGCGTCATCAGCGCGATGTCGATCGACATGAACATGCCGTAGCCGACCCCGATGACGGCGGCGTAGATCCACATGCCGGTCATCGACGGCAGCGCCAGCGGAGCGACCATCGCGCAGCCCATGATGAGGCTGCCGAGGATCACGAACGGCTTGCGCCGCTGCATCCGATCCGACAGCCACCCCGACAGCAGCGACGACGCGACCAGACAGACCAGGGTGACGATCGCCATGTTGGCGATGGCGATGTTCGATTCACCATCGCCCAGCCGGATATAGTCGCGCAGGATATAGAGCAGATAGGCCGCGACCCCCTGATACCCCATGTAGATCGTGAACCGGCTGAGGAACGCCCAGGCGAAGTCGGGGTGTTTGGCCGGGCTGATCCAGAAACCGCGCACGAATTCGCCCCAGCGGATCGGGCGATGCGGCGCGCGCGCGCTCGACGGTTCGCGATTGAGCAGGACGAACGCCAGCCCGGATACCGCCACGGCGGCGGCGAACAGGCCGTAGGCCAGCACCGCCTGCCCCGCGAGATAGCCCGCGACGACCGTGCCGGCGGTCAGTCCCGCGGTCATCCCTGCGCCGACGATGCCCGACACATTGCCGCGCCCTTCGGGAGCGAAGCGGTCGGCGATCAGCGTCGTCATCGCCGGCTGCATCGCATTATAGGCGACGGCGGCCATTACCCACAGCACGATCAGCGACCAGAAGCTGGTCATCAGCGACACGCCGAACAGCGCGAGCGATCCGAACAGCGATCCGATCGCGATCCACGGCGCGCGCCGGCCCCAGCGGCTGCGCGTCCGGTCGGACAACGCACCCGCGATCGGCGTCGCCAGCGTCGAGAAGATCGAGGTGACGGCGAACAGCAGCGCGAGGTTGTTCGCCTTGTTCCCCGCGTCCAATTCCGCGATCTGGTTGGGCAGCAGAACGCCGAGGACGCCGCTGTACAGCGCCATCAACAGGAAGAAATTGACCATCAGCGAAAGCTGCAACCGGCGCCGCGCACCGCCGGTGACATAGGCAGATGGCGACGGGGCCGATGGCGCGACCGGCAGGGTCAACGAACCATCTCCGTATCGGGAACCAGCCGCAGTCCGGCCTCGCGCGGGCGGCGGTGCGGGCCACCGTTGGCGCTCCAGCTCCCGTCGGCCCGGTCGCGCGCGATCCGTGCCTCGTCGACAACGATGCCGAGGCCGGGCCGGTCGCCCAAGACGATGCCGCCGTCGGCGATGTCCTGATCGATGTCGAGGCCGGCGGGCCATTGCAGGTCCTGAACCTCGATCCCGATCATGTTC
>NZ_LMKU01000033.1:408768-411771 GCF_001421635.1 Sphingomonas sp. Leaf25 | reverse complement strand
CGCGGACGTGCGCGGCAATAGCGACGCGCTGGAAATGGGTGATCCCCCACACGCTGCCCGCCTGCACCACATCGACCGCGCGCGCGTCGAGCAGCGGGGCGAACTGTTCCAGCCCGGTCAGATTCTCGCCGGTCGCCACCGCGCAGCGCGCCGCGCGCGACACCGCGGCCAGCCCGTGCGTGTCCCAGCGGCGCACCGGTTCCTCGATCCACGTCAGGTCGATGCCGGCCGCCTCGATCTCGGCGAGATGGCGGACCGCCTGCTTGCAGTTCCAGCTTTCGTTGACGTCGAGCATCAGCGCGGGCGCGACGCTGTTGCCGGCCATGATCGTGCGGACGTGCTTCAACCGGCGAATATCGCGCGCGAGGTCGCGGCCGCCCTTGATCTTGGCGGCGCTGAACCCGCGTTCGGCGAAGCGCGCGTACAGCGCGGCGAACCCGTCGTCGTCCAGCCCGTAGCACAGGCCCGAGGCGTAGCCGCGCACGAACCGGTCGGCGGCACCTAAGGTGCGCCACAGCGGCTCGTCGGCCATCTTCGCCTTCAGGTCCCACAACGCCATGTCGATCGCGGCGACCGCGCCATAGGTCAGCCCGGCATGGCCGCTCTTGAACACGTGCGAGAGCATGCTGTCGTACAGCGCGGGCGCGGCGCGCGGGTCCTGCCCCTCCACCGCGCCGAACACGCGGGCGATGTCGGCATGCTGGCCCAGCCCCACGCCCTCCAGCCCGCCATCGGTTTCGAGGATCAGGATCGGCACGTCGGTGACGCCGGATGCGACCACGCCGTTCACATCGCCGACCGGGCGTCCCCAATCATGCGAAGTGACAAGGCTGCGATAGCCGGTTACTTTCATCCACGCCCTCCCCCAAGCCGACAGACCGACCTGTGGCAGACAAACATATTACGTATTATCTTTGAGCTTGGCAAGGCGTTGACGAAGCCGTGCCGGCCGGGCCACCTGTGCCATCCTGTCCACTCCATTGTGCAACGAGACGCGAGACCCATGACCGACATCCTGCCTGCGGAATCGCTGCGTATCCGCCGTCGCCCCCGCCTTGCCGAAGCGGTGGTCGAGGATCTGGTGAAGGCGATCGTGACCGAAACCTATCCGGCCGGCACCGCGCTGCCGCCCGAGGGCATGCTGGGCGAAATGTACGGTGTCAGCCGCACGGTGATCCGCGAAGCGACGATGGCGCTGACCGAAAAGGGGCTGGTGGTATCGCAACAGGGTCGCGGCACGATCGTCCGCGATTCCGGCGCATGGGGCATGCTCGACCCGATGATCCTCGGCGCGTTGTTCCAGCGGGAGGACGGACTGGCCTATCTCGACAATCTGTCGGAAATCCGCTCGCTGCTCGAAGGAGCGATGGCCGCCAAGGCCGCCGCCCGCCGCACGCCCGAGGCGATCGAGGAACTGACCGGACAGATGGCGAAGCTGGAACGGCTGATCCCGCACCCGGCCGCCTATGTGCATGAGGATGTGGCGTTCCATGACATCGTGATGCGGATTTCGGGCGACAAGCTGAGCAAGGCGGTGATCGACGGCGTGCAGGCCGAGGCGCTGCGCAACCATGGCTATAGCGGCAAGCTGAACGTCGAGCATGTCCGCGAAACCCATGCCGCGCACGAGGCGATCTATGACGCGATCGTGCGCGGCGATGCCGAGGGGGCGTCGCGGGCGATGCGCGACCATATCGAAACGTCGTGGGCCCGCCGCCGTGCCGCGCGCAAGCCGCGCCGCTGAGCGGCCCGATGCGCATCTTCGACTCGCATGTCCATTTCTGGCGGATCGGCGGTCCGGGGCAGAGTTGGCCCGATGCCGACTGGCCGGCGCTGCACCGCGATTTCCTGCCCCCCGATCTGCATGCGGAGGCGACGGGGCTGGAACTGACCGGCTGCGTGCTGGTGCAGTCGCAGCCGGACGATCGCGATACCGACTGGATGCTCACCCTCGACGATCGCTCGATCCGGGGCATCGTCGGCTGGGTCGACCTGTCGGCGAAGGATGCGCCGGAGCGGATCGCGACCCTCGCCCGCGATCCCCGGCTGCGTGGGTTGCGGCCGATGTTGCAGGGGATCGCCGATTCCGAATGGATGCTGCGCGCGGACCTTGCCCCCGCGATCGAGGCGATGATCGCCCACGGCCTGCGCTTCGACGCGCTGGTCGAGCCACGCCATCTGCCTGTGCTTCACCGGTTCGCGACGCGTTGGCCCGCGCTGTCGATCGTCATCGACCATGGTGCGAAGCCATATGCGGCGCGGGGCGAACTCGATCCGTGGCGCGCCGACATCGCCGCGCTTTCGACGTTGCCGAACCTGTGGTGCAAGCTGTCGGGTCTGCGCACCGAACAGGCGGCGGGACAGCCTCACGCCGCGCTGCGTCCCTATGTGTCACATCTGGTGGCGTGTTTCGGCGACCGGTTGATGTGGGGCAGCGACTGGCCGGTGCTGCGCCATGCCGGCGACCGCTATGCCGACTGGATCGCCGCGACCATCGACCTGATCGGCCCGACCACGCCCGACCGGCTCGCAAGACTGTTTGAGGGAGCCGCACGCGCGTTTTACGCCATTGACGTATGACGTATGATGTTCTTTAGCGGACGGAACGTCGGTTGGAGCGCATCATGGTCGATTTCGGTACGATGGGGCCTTTGGGGTTCGGCGCGGCGTCGATCGGCAATCTGTATCGCGCGGTCGCCGATGGCGACGCCGCCGCGACGCTGCGCACCGCATGGGATGCCGGGCTGCGCTACATCGACACCGCACCGCATTACGGCTTCGGCCTGAGCGAGAAGCGCGTCGGCGATGCGTTGGCCGACCTCGATCCGCAAGCACGGGCGATCGTCTCGACCAAGGTCGGACGGCGGCTCGATCCGGTGGCGCCGGGCACCGACCTGTCGGTGGCGCGTCAGGCGTTCGTGACGCCCGAACCGTTCGAAAGCGTGTTCGACTACAGCTATGACGCGGTGATGCGATCCTATGACGACAGCCGGATACGGCTGC
>NZ_LMKU01000033.1:405309-408751 GCF_001421635.1 Sphingomonas sp. Leaf25 | reverse complement strand
CCCCCGCCGCTTCGCCGAGTTCATGGAGGGCGGATACCGCGCACTGCGCGAACTGCGCGACGGTGGCGCGGTCGGCGCTATCGGGTTGGGCGTCAACGAAACGCGGGTGTGCGAGGAGGTGCTGGCGGTCGGCGAGATCGACGTGGTGCTGCTCGCCGGGCGCTACACCCTGCTCGAACAGGACGCGCTCGAAACCTTCCTGCCGCTGTGCGAGGCGCGCGACGTAAAGGTGGTGCTGGGCGGTCCGTATAATTCCGGCATTCTCGCCAAGGGTGTGCGCCACGGCGGCGAGGTCCATTACGATTACCAGCCCGCCCCACCCGCGATCGTCGCGCGCGTCGGCGCGATCGAGGATCTGTGCATGGCGCATGGCGTGCCGCTGGCCGCCGCCGCGCTGCAACTGCCGCTGGCGCACGTTCAAGTCGTGTCGGTCATTCCCGGCATGGCCAGCCCGCAGCAGGTGACGCAGGCCGCCGCGCTGATCGACATCGCAATCCCGCCCGCACTGTGGCGCGACCTGAAGGACCATGGCCTGATCCGGGCCGACACCCCCGTTCCTCTGTAACGAAAGACCCCATCCGATGCGCCTTGCAGGCAAGACCGCCGTCATCACCGCCGCCGCCCAGGGCATCGGCCGCGCCGCCGCCGAACTGTTCGCCGCCGAAGGCGCGCGGGTGATCGCCGCCGACATCAACGCCGACACGCTCGCCACGCTGACGGGGTGCGAGACGGTGACGCTCGACCTGCGCGACGCGGCGGCGATCGCCGCGTTCGGCGAACGGGTGGGCGCGGTCGACATCCTGTTCAACTGCGCGGGGTTCGTCCATGCCGGCACGATCCTGACGACCGACGAGGCGGATTTCGACGTCTCGTTCGATCTGAACGTCCGCTCCGCCTATCGCATGATCCGCGCCTTCCTGCCGGCGATGATCGCGCAAGGGAGCGGATCGATCGTCAACATGGCGTCGGTGGCGGGATCGATCATCGCCGTGCCCAACCGCTTCGTTTATGGCGCGTCGAAGGCGGCGGTGATCGGCCTCACCAAATCGGTCGCGCAGGATTTCGTCGGACAGGGCATCCGCTGCAACGCGATCTGCCCCGGCACGGTGCAGTCGCCCTCGCTCGACGAGCGGCTGGCCGCCACCGGCGATGCCGACAAGGCGCGTGCCGAGTTCGTCGCGCGGCAACCGATGGGCCGCATCGGCGCCGCGCGCGAGATCGCCGAACTGGCGCTGTATCTCGCCAGCGACGCATCGTCCTACACCACCGGCACCGCGCAGGTGATCGACGGCGGCTGGACCAACGCATGACCACGCGCATCTGCCTTGCGCTCGACCTTGTCGACGATGCCGCGCTGATCGCCGAATATGAACACTGGCACCGGGTCGGCAATACCGACCCGGCGGTGACGCGGTCGATCCGCGCCGCCGGCATCGCCGACATGCAGATCTGGCGCGCGGGCAACCGGCTGTTCATGGTGATCGAGGCGGACGAACGCTATGACGCGGCAGCGAAGGCCGCCGCCGATGCCGCCGATCCGGCGGTCGTCGCCTGGGTCGCAAAGATGCTGCGATTCCAGCAGCCGATCCCGGCGGCCGGCCCTAATGGTACGTGGTTTCCGATGGACCGTATCTTCGCGCTGGGCGATCACCCGGCGAACTGACGGACAAGGGGGGCGGCGCCCCCCCGGTCCTACTGCGCGACGACGTCGATCGCCGAGACGATCGCCTCACCCACCACCCCGGTGAACTCCAGCGACAATCGTCCGCCGACCGATATGGCCGGCAGCACCACCGTCGTCGCCCGCAGCCCGCCCCCGGCGCGGGCCGCCACGTCGATCCGCTCGATCGCACCACCGCCGGCCTTGACCGTGAACACGCGCCTGCCCGACACCGTCTCGACCGGATCGAACAGGTGCAGCGTCACGCGGTAGCGTCCGTCGGGCAGCGGCAACGCGTAGCGGAACGCCTTGCCCGCGCGCCAACTGGCGTACAGCCGAGGCTCGGCCGCGCCGGCGACGACCTTGGGTGCCTTGCGGGTCTGATCGGCGGCATAGAGTTCGCGCTGATAGGGGTTGAGCGTGTGGCCCAGCCCGCCAGCGAAGAAATCGTCCGATCCGTAGCGGGTGCCATCGGCCAGCGTCACCCCCTCCAGCGTACCGGTACGGACATGGATCGCGCGCGCGGGGCCGCCGTAGCGCAAGGTCACGGCGTCGCGCTGTACCCCCGCCGTCGCGACCACCGCATTCTCGCCCGGCGACAGCCGCACGTCCGGCCACCGGCACACGTTGTCACCGCACGTCGCGCTGCCGATCGAGCGGCCGTTGACGGTGAGGTCGGCGCGCGCGGCGTTGGAATAGGCGCGAATCTCGACCACCGGATAGGCGCGGTCGACATAGCGCCGCCCCGCCAGGTACAGCACCGGCGTCTTGCTCCATGCCGCCTTGTAGAACCAATAGGCGTCCTTCCTCACCGCCCGGTCGAACGTCACCAGCCCCTTGGTGTTGATGTCGGTGCTGTCGCCTTCCTCGCGCAGATCGCTGGTGGCGTCGAACATCTGCCAGACCCAGGTGCCCCACAGGAAGTCGAGCGGTTTCAGTCCTTTCCACGACAGTTCGTGGACGACCGCCTGCACCTCCTCGGCCTGCGGGCGGTAGATGCTCTCGATCCTGCCGCCGTGGACATTGTCGGTGTGCTGGGTGATCGCGCCGCCCGCGCCATATTCGCCGACGCCGACCGGCAGCGTCGGGTTCTCGCGGTGATAGCCGCGCATCACCTCGCCCAGCCGCGCGGCATCCGCCACCCGGCCCGACCCATACCAGCCGTAATAGAGATTATAGGCGACCGTGTCAGCGGTTCCGGCGGTGCGATCACGCCCGTCGTCGGCTTCGCCGGGCAACACCTCGCAACAGGCGGCGATGGTGGTCGGCCGCGACGGGTCCTCGCGCTTGGCCACCGCGTCCAGCGCGCGCATCAGCGGTCGCGCATTCGACGGGGTCAGGCCCTTCGACGCCCAGTTCGTGATCTCGTTGCCGATCGACCAGACCCCGACCGAGGGATGGTTATAGTTCTGCCGGATCAGCTCGACCATCTGCGCCTCGGCGCTGGCCTTCATCGCCGGGGGCGTATCGGCCACGCCGGGGACCGAGGCGAGGTTCATCAGCCCCAGTTCGGCCCACAGCACCATGCCGTTGCGGTCCGCCAGTTCGTAGAACGGCGTGGCATGGTTGTAATGCGCCAGCCGCACCGAATTGGCCCCCAGTTCCTCGATCAGCGCCATGTCCTGCGCATGGTCGGCGGCGTTCAATGCCCAGCCCTTCTCCTGCCGGTCCTGATGCCGGTTGACGCCGCGCAGCCGCAGCGGCGTGCCGTTCAGCAGAAACCCCCGGTTCGGATCGACCGCGACGGTGCGCAGCCCCAGCGGCTGTTCGACCCGGTCGGCC
>NZ_LMKU01000033.1:350566-405301 GCF_001421635.1 Sphingomonas sp. Leaf25 | reverse complement strand
GGCGCGGGTTTGCGACGGTCAGCGTCACGCGCTGCTCGCTATCCGCGCCGCCCGCCAGCCGCAGCCGTCGTTCGTCGCGCGCCACCGTTCGTCCGGCGGCATCGACGATGCTGGTCCGCAACGTCACCGCGCCCGACCGGCCGTCGTTGCGCAACCGCGTGCGCACCGCCACCCGCGCCGCGCCATCGTCCAGCGTCACGACGCTGCCATAGACGCCCGGCCCGCCATGATCGAGCAGATCGACATGCACCGGATCGGTCACGATCAGCGACACCGGGCGATACAGCCCGCCATACATGAAGAAATCGCCCGAGATGGGCACGATGAACTCGGTCGTGCTGCCACGCTCCGGCTTGGAATTGTCGACCTTGACGGCAAGCACGTTCTCGCCCGGGCGCAGCGCGTCGGTCGCATCGACGCGGAAGCGGCTGAACGCGCCTTCATGCCGCCCCAGCTTGCGGCCGTTGAGCCAGACATCGGCGATGATGCTGGCGGCATCGAACTGGAGATAGATACGCTTGCCCGCGCTTCCGGCCGGGGGCGTGAAGCGCAGGCGATACCAGCCAATGCCGCGCGTGGTGTTCGCATCGGCGCGGCGGGTTACGGCATAGTTGCCGGCGCGGTTCCACGTATGCGGCACCGCCACCCGCTCCCAGCCCGCATCGTCGTGATCGCGCGCGGTCGCATCGCTCGGCACGTCGCCGAGGTGAAAGCGCCAGCCGTCGCTGAGCGACGTCTCGGTCCGCGCGAACGCCGCGGCGGGCAGCCCCGCCATCAGCAGCAGCATCGCGACCATCAACCACCGCCCCGGCATCGTCTTCTCCCGCCTCGCACGTCATTTGACGTATGACGTATTATGACTTATTCGTCTAAAGCTATCGAGTTGGCAAGTAAACGGCCGATGGTTGCCGGATCGCGAAAAAGGGGAACGTCCACGTGAAGCTGTGTCGCTATGGCAGCCCGAATGCCGAAAAACCCGGTATCGTCGATGCCGACGGCCGTATCCGCGACCTGTCGGGCGTGGTCGCCGACCTCGCCGGCGAGGTGCTGTCCCCCGCCTCGCTGGCACGGCTTGCCGCGATCGATCCTGCCACGCTGCCGCTGGCGACGGGCGATCTGCGCTACGGGCCACCCGTCGCAGGCACGCGCAAGTTCGTGGCGATCGGACTGAACTATGCCGATCATGCCGCCGAATCGAACCTGTCGATCCCCGACGAACCCGTCGTGTTCAGCAAATGGGTGAATTGCATTCAGGGGCCGAACGACCCGGTCGTGATCCCGAAGGAGTCGCGCAAGACCGACTGGGAAGTCGAACTGGGCGTCGTGATCGGCAGCCATGCCAGCCATGTGTCCGAGGCCGACGCGCTGGCCCATGTCGCGGGATATTGCGTCGTCAACGACGTGTCCGAACGGCACTGGCAGGTCGAACGCGGCCCGACGTGGGACAAGGGCAAGGGCTTTCCGACGTTCGGCCCGGTCGGGCCATGGCTGGTGACGCCGGACGAGGCGGGCGATCCGCAAGGCCTGTCGATGTGGCTGTCGGTCAACGACCGGCCGATGCAGAACGGATCAAGCGCGACGATGATCTTCACCGTGGCGCAGATCATCGCCTATCTGTCGCAGTTCATGACGCTGGAACCCGGCGACATCATCACCACCGGCACGCCTCCCGGCGTCGGCCTCGGCCAGAAGCCCGACCCCTGGTATCTGAAGCCCGGCGACGTCGTTACGCTCGGCATCGAACGGCTGGGCGAGCAGCGACAGGATTTCGTCGCGTGGCAGGCCCCTGCCCCCCGCCTTCCCTGACAGTCCGCCTGGAGACGCCGCCATGCCCGCACGCCGTAGCCTGTTGCGAACCTTGGCGGGTGCCGTACCGCTCGTCGCCTTGCCGCGCGGCGCACTGGGGCAGCGGCGGCGGACGGTCGACATTCGCGATCACGGCGCGGTCGGCGATGGCCGGACGCTGAACACCGCCGCGATCCAGCGCGCGATCGATGCCTGCGCGCAGGGCGGCGGCGGCATGATCGCGATACCGGCGGGCGTGTTCGTCAGCGGATCGATCGTCCTGCGCCCCGGCGTGGGCATGGAACTGCGGCGCGGCGCGGTGCTGAAAGGGTCGGCGTCGCTGGCCGATTATCCGCTGGTACTGCGTCGCTTCGCCGAAGCCTGGCCCGAACCGCTGCGCATGGCGCTGGTCAATGCGACGGGCAACCACGGCCTGCGCATCCTCGGCCCCGGCACGCTCGACGGACAGGGCGACCCGTTCTGGCGGAGCTTCTTTACCATGCCCGACGAATATGTCGGCCAGGCCAAGGTGCAATATCACTTGCCCCAGCTCTGCTCGATCGAGGATTGCGACGACGTGCTGGTCAGCGGCGTGACCTTTCGCGATCCCGCCTTCTGGAATCTCCACCTCTATCGCTGCCGCCGGGCGGTGGTCGAGGATTGCGGGTTCGAGGTGCCGCATGTGATCCGCGCGCCGAGCAGCGACGGCGTCGACATCGATAGCTGTCAGGACGTGATCGTTCGCCGCTGCCGCTTCTCGGTCGACGATGATTGCATCGCGCTGAAAGGAACGCAGGGCGCCGGTGCCGCCGCCCATGCCGAAGCGCCGCCGGTCGAACGCATCCATATTCACGACTGCGTCTTCGAACATGGTCTGGGCTGCGTCACCTATGGCAGCAACGCGACGGTGGTGCGCGACGTGCGCGTCGAACGGATCACCAATGTCGGCGACATGCCGACGATCCGCTTCAAGGTCCGCCCCGACACGCCGGGGCAGGTATATGAGAAGCTGCGGGTGAAAGGCGTGCGACTGGCCGAGGCACCGACTTCGGTCAGCCGCTGGCACAATGGCGAGGTGTTCCATGGCACCGACATTCCCAATTTCAGCGTCAACGATCCCGCGATCGGCCTGATCGTCAACGCCCGCCTGACCCATGGGACGAAGGTCGCGCCCCGGCAGCCGGGCGCGATCATCCGCGACATCGTGATCGAGGACGTTCGCGGCACCACGCGCGGCTTCGGCACGATCTCGGGCAATCCGACGACCGCGATCAGCGACGTCCTGTTGCGCGACATCGACGTCCGGCTGACCGACCCCGATCGATCCGCGCTGGTCGCACGCGATACGCGGAACGTTCGCATGGAGAACGTGCGGGTGAATGGCGAACCGGGCAGGACCGTGCGGGAGGACGACGGACGTTGATCGGGCGGGACCAGTACTGCCCGGTCGCAAAGTCCGCGAGCACGGTGGGATCGACAATGGGGCTAGGGCAGGACCGGTCATGGTAACGTGATCCCCTGAACAAGCCTGATTCCCGCGCTGCGACAACGATCAGAACGCCGGGTTGCCATTGGGTGAATGACGCATGCCGGCGTCGTACGACGACACCGCCCTTCACCTTGCCGGTCATGCGGGCTATCGCAGCGGCGGCCGGGGGGATGAACATGGGATCGATCAAAAGCACGCTGTCGGATCGGCAGGCGATCTGGGCGTTCGTTGCCGGCTGCATCGCGGTCACCGCCGGTGTCGTCGCGCATCTGCCGATGTTCGCGATGGCGCGTTCGATGCAGTATCGTCTGGCCGGCATGCCGATGGACAATCTGATGCTGGGCGGCATGGTGCTCATCGTCGTGGGAACCTTGGTGGCGGCCTATGGCCTGATGCCGCGCAACGTCGGTGCGCAGCGGGCCGCTGCCGCCGGAATCGTGGTTGCCGCCCCGGAAGATGCGCCGCTTGGACCCGCGCATTGGGGATTGATGGCGGTGCTGGTCATCGCACTGGTGATCGACGTGATGAAGCCCGCCTCGCTCGGCTTCACCGTGCCCGGCATGATCTCCGAATATGGCGTGCCGAAAAGGACGGTGTCGCTGGTGCCGTTCTTCGCGCTGGCCGGCACCGTCACCGGATCGGTGCTATGGGGCTGGATCGCCGACATCTATGGCCGCAAGGCGTCGATCCTGCTGTCGGCGGTGATGTTCGTCGGCACCTCGATCTGTGGTGCGATGCCGAGCCTCGCATGGAATATCGCGATGTGCTTCATGATGGGCGCGGCGGCCGGCGGCATGCTGCCCGTCACCTATGCGCTGCTCGCCGAGATGATGCCGAGCCGCCACCGTGGCTGGAGCCTCGTGCTGGTCGGCGGGCTTGGCGCGGTGGGCGGCTATTTCGCCGCCAGCGGCATGTCGGCGATCCTGCAACCGATCTTCGGCTGGCGCATCCTGTGGTTGGCCAACCTACCGACCGGGCTGACGCTGGTCCTGCTCGGCGCGCTGATCCCGGAATCCGCGAAGTTCCTGCTGGCGCGCGGCCGTATTGCCGAAGCAGAGGCGGTGATGCGGCGGTTCGGCGCGACCGCGCATAACGTCCCGGTGCCGACGGTCGCGCGTGCCGGCGGGTCGCAGGCGCTGCGCGGTGCGAAGCTGTACGGCAAGCTTGCCGCGCTCAGCATCTGTGCGCTGTCGTGGGGGCTCATCAACTTCGGGCTGCTGCTGTGGCTGCCCGCCGATCTGGTCGCCAAAGGCTATTCGGTCGGCGTGTCGAGCCGCCTGCTCGCCGAAAGCGCGCTGATCGCGTTTCCCACCGTCTTCATCGCGGCATTGCTCTACAGCCGGTGGAGCACGAAATGGGCACTGGCGACGATGATCGCGCTGACGCTGGCGGGGCTGTTGCTGGTGCTGCGCCTCGAACTGGCGGGCAGCGGCAGTCCGGTGCTGCCGGTCGCATTGCTCATCGTCGGCTCCAACGGCATCATCGCCATCGTCCTACCCTATGCCGCCGAGAGCTTTCCGCTGCGGGTGCGCGGCCGGGCGACGGGCTGGGTGGCGGCGTGTACCAAGGCGGGCGGCCTGTTCGCGCAGGCGCTGACGATCAGCGGCATCACCCTGTCGATGGGCACGTCGTCGCTGCTGGTCATGGTGCCGACCGCGCTGTCGCTCGTGCTGGTGGCGTGGTTCGGCCGCGAAACCCGCGGTCGCGACCTGCGCGATCTCGAATGAGGCGATTGCCATCGTGCAGCGGCACGGTCGTTCGATACACCGCGCCTTCGGGTGACGTTGCGGGCAGGTTGGCGATGCCGATACGGCGTCCTTTCCGTGACCCGGTTCCGGTCATCCGTCCAAGGCGTTTCCCGCCACCGCAAGCGACGCCTGCCCGTGCCGGCGACACTCTCTCGACGACGACAGCGCTGCGGCAAGGCCGTCCCGTTGATACGGCTTGCTCAGCCTCGGCAGGTCCGCTGCGATCCCTTCGAGTTCCGCATAGCCCGAGATGACGAGCACGGCGGTGTCCGGCCGCCGCTCGGCTACCTTGCGGGCAAGCTCGGCTCCGCTCATTCCCGGCATCAGATGATCGGTGACGAGAACGTCGAAGGCGATGCCGCTCTCGACCAGTTCCAGCGCCGCTTCCGCCGATGCCGCTTCCAGCACCGCGTATCCGAGATCGGTGAGCATGTCGGCGGTGCTGAGCCGCACCAGTTCCTCGTCGTCCACCAGCAAGGCGATCCCCGCGGCGTGTTTCGATTCCCGTACCAGTGCCGGGGCCAAGGCCGGCACCGTCTCGGCAGTCACCGGCAACCACAAGTCTATCACCGTCCCGATATTCGGCTCGCTTGCGATGACGAGGCCGCCGCCGAGCTGTGCGGCGAGGCCGTGGACCATCGACAGGCCAAGCCCGGTGCCCTTGCCGATACCCTTGGTACTGAAGAACGGCTCGATCGCGCGCGCAAGCGTGGCGTCGTCCATCCCGGACCCGGTATCGCTGACGGTCAGGCGGACATAGTCGCCGGCCCCGAGTATCGGACGGGACGCCGGCCCGATCGGCTCGGACCGTGCGGCGATCGTCAATGTCCCGCCCCCGGCCATGGCATCGCGGGCGTTGACGGCAAGATTGAGAATGGCCAGTTCGAGCTGGTTGGGATCGGCCCTGGCAGGCGGCAGGTCGGAAGCGAGGTCCAGTACGACCCGTACGCGCGGCCCGGACGTGGCTTCGATCAGGTGCGCCATGCCGATCACCAGTGCCGCGACATCGACCGCCACCGCCTGCAGCGGCTGACGCCGGGCGAAAGCCAGCAGACGCTGCACCAGCAACCGGGCGCGCTCGGCCGACTGCAGGGCGCCATCAATCATCCGCTGCTCGCGCTCGGTGCCGACGCCGCGTCGGTGCAGCAGGTCGAGGCTCCCCATGATCGGCGTCAGCAGATTGTTGATGTCGTGCGCCACGCCCCCGGTAAGCTGGCCCATGCTTTCGAGTTTCTGGCTCTGTCGCAGCGCCTCCTGCGCACGATCGAGTTCGGCCTCCGCCAACAGCCTTTCCGAAATATCGGTGGCCTGGTGAAATGCGCCGACGACCCGTCCGCTTTCGTCACGAAGCGGCGTATAGCTGATTTCCCAGCACGGCAATCCAAGCTCCGGTCGGCCAAAGGCCTCGACGACCGTGAAGCTCTCCCCCGACAAGGCGCGGGTCATCAGGTCACGCATGACGTCACATTGGTCCGCCGCGAACAGGTCGGGAAACACGTCGCCGATCTTCGTGTCGAAGCCGTTGACGCGCCGAAACTCATCATTGTGCGCCTTGTTGAAGGCGATCAGCCGATAGTCCACGTCGAACGCGCAGATCGGCGCGGCGGTCGCCTCGACGATCTCGCGATAGCGCCGCACTTCGACCGTACGCTTGCGCTCGGCGGTGACGTCGCGCCCCGTGGCATAGGTCATCTTCCCTGCCGGTGCGGCGGTCCACGAAATCCACCGGATCGTTCCGTCCCGATGCCGGTATCTGTTCAGCACCACGGGTCGCCCGCCCGCAGCGGCCATCTCATAGGCGTCGACCGTGTCGGCATGATCGTCCGGCACGACGAACTCGTTGACGTGATGCCCGATCAGTTCCTGTTCGCGATAGCCCAGCACCGCCGTCCAGGCCGGGTTCACTCGCCGGAAAACGCCGTCGAAATCGATGACGAGCATCAGGTCGGGCGATGTGTCCCACATCCGGTCGCGCTCTGCGGTCCGCTCGACGACCCGGGCTTCGAGGGATTCGGTCAGACACTCGAGCGCGCGTTCGGCGCGACGCCGCTCGACGGCAAATCGCGTCCGGTCCGCCACGTCACGGATGAAGGCGAGCTCCTCGGGCAACCACTGGCGTGGCACCGCGCAATTCAGCAACAGGATCGCGACCAGTCGTCCATGCTCGACGACGGGAAGATTGACCATCGCGCGCGCCGACCTGGTTCAATGCCCGCGCCGTTTCGACCGTGCGTGTATCGACGTCGGCATCGGCGATGACGACCGGCTCGCCACGCTTCAACTCGTCTATGAAGCTGCCGAAGTGGCGAAACCGATGGACCCCGGCAAGGCTCACGACCCCCGGTGCCGTCCAGTCGCGCTCGACTATGGCGGTTTCGGCGACGTCGTCCACGTCGGCATACCCCGATCGGTCGACATCGAGGATACGGCCGAGAACTTCGGCAGCCGCAAACAGCATCTCGGCCGGATCGTCGATGACACGAAACCGATCGGCGAGATCGACCAGCCCGGCGCCACGCTCGAGCGATGCCTGGGTTTCCAGATCGCGACCGATCAGTTCCGCGAAGAGCTCGAACGTCGCGCAGATGGCCGGATCGCGTGGACTGGCCGGTGCCGGGTCCAGCGCGCACAACGTCCCGAAGAACGCCCCCCGGCGCAGGATCGGCGTCGAGATGTAGCTCTGGAAACCGTATCGCTCCGGCGTATGATGGTCACGATATACCGGATCGTTCGCCACATGATCGATCGCTATGGTGCGTCCGCACGCACCGACCTCGTGACAAAGCGTGGACCGGACGTCCAGTTCACCCCCCGGCTCCAGCCCGAAGGCGATCTCGTCGTGAACCGCACAGGCGACCCATCGGTCGGCGGTAACGCGCGCAACCGCTGCGAAACGCATCCCTGTCAACCGGCAGGCAGCTTCCAGGATCTTGTCGATCGTCCCGAGCCGGCTCACGGCGGCGGCATCGTCTGATATTGCCGTAGGGATATTTCGTACCTCGATGACCCGGGCACTCGACCATGGACCGGCGGTGTCAAAATACCTGCTTTCAAGGGACATGCCACCATAATCCAGCAGGCATGTCGACGCGACATCCCGGCGGCAGGACCGCCGGGCACGGTCGTATCGCGCTGAGGGTATCCGTGAGGGTCCGGCTGGTGGATGCTACTCAATCAGGTGATCGAGTACCGGATTGTCTGACCAGCGAAACGGATCTTCCGAAATCGGCCCGGTAGCGGAGCCAATATTCTCGCCAGGATTCTTGATTCGTTTCAGTGCCTTGCACTGAAATGCTGGCGGAGACGGAGGGATTCGAACCCTCGGTAGGAGTAATCCCCCTACGGCGGTTTAGCAAACCGCTGGTTTCAGCCACTCACCCACGTCTCCCAAGGGGCTATGCCAAGCCTTGGAGTGCGGGCCTATAACGAGGGAATGCCCGGCGATCAACCACAACGTTGCTCGTAATTCGCACACCGCCGGCCGCGCGTTCATTGCGGGGCAAGGGCGAGGCGGCCTATCGTGCGGCATCGGGTTCCGCGTGGGGAGAATGGACAGATGCAACGGGTGATCGGGTGGCTGTTGCCGCTCATGGTGCTGGCGGCACCGGCGCAGGCGCAGGTGCGCACGGTCGACCCGAACGATGCGATCGACGGCGATCTCGCCCCCGCTCCCGTCCCGCCGACGCAACCGCGCGACGTGCCGCCCGCCTATACGCCCGAGCCGGTGCAGCAGGCCGAGCCGCCTGCCACCACTCCGCCGAGCAGCACCGCGACCAGTGCTGCGGGCGACACGTTCGAACGCGACGACCTGATCGGCGCGGCCGAGGGTGTGTTCGGGCGCGGTGCCGAGGGGCTGGCCGGCATCATCGAGAATATCCTGAAGGATCAGGGCAAGCCCAACGCCTATATCGCCGGGCGCGAGGCGGCAGGCGCGTTCGTCGTCGGCCTGCGCTATGGGTCAGGCGTGATGAACCACAAGGTGGAGGGGCAGCGCACCGTCTACTGGACCGGGCCGTCGGTCGGCTTCGATGTCGGCGGCGATGCGACCAAGGTCTTCGTGCTGGTCTACAACCTGTACGATTCGCAGGAACTCTACCGCCGTTTCCCTGCCGCCGAGGGGCGCGCCTATTTCGTCGGCGGTTTTTCGGCCAGCTATCTGCGGCGCGGCGACATCGTGATGATCCCGGTGCGGCTGGGCGTCGGCTGGCGGCTGGGCGCGAACGTCGGCTATATGCGGTTCAGCGAAAAACAACGGTGGCTACCGTTCTAAGCGCAGCGCGGCAGGCCCCTGCCTGACTCGCGCCAGCCCGGCCGGCGGGCAAAGCCCGGTCGACGACGCGGGCTTCGCCCGCGGCGCTGGGTAGGTCCCCCACCCAGCGCCGCACGCCATCACCCGAACGCAGTCGACTCGAACCGCACCGGCTGCCCCTGCGCCTCGCCGACCAGTTGCGCTTCCCACATCGCGGTCCGCCCGCGCACGATCGTGCCCACCGGCCGCCCGGTCAGCGTATCGCCGGTGAACGGCGACCAGCCCGATCGCGACGCCAGCCACGACTCCTCGACGGTCCAGCGCGACTTGAGATCGACGACGGTCAGATCGGCGTCATAGCCGAACGCGATCCGCCCCTTGCCGACCAGCCCGAAGATCCGCTGCGCGCCGGCACTGGTCAGGTCGATCAGCCGCGGCATCGTCAGCCGCCCCTCCGCCACATGGTTGAGCAGCAGCGGCAATAGGGTCTGCACGCCGGGCATGCCGCTGGGCGACGCCGGATAGCGCTTGGCCTTTTCCTCGACGGTATGCGGCGCGTGGTCCGATCCGATCACATCGGGCACACCTTGGGTCAGCCAGTGCCACAGCCCGTCGCGATGCGCGCCCGATCGGATCGGCGGGTTCATCTGCGCATAGGTACCAAGCCGCGGATAGGCCTCCTCGCCGGCCAGCGTCAGATGCTGCGGCGTGACCTCGCACGAGGCGATGTCCTTGTTCGCGCCCAGCAGCTCCAGCTCGGCCGGGGTGGTGACGTGCAGGACATGAACCCGCCGCCCCGCCTCACGCGCCAACCGCAGGATACGCCGCGTCGCGATCAGCGCGCTTTCGTCGTCGCGCCACACCGGATGCGACGACGGATCGCCGCTCACCCGCTCGCCCTCGCGCGCGATCATCCGCGTCTCGTCCTCGGCATGGATTGCCACGCGCCGCCGGCCATGGCGCAGCACGCGCAGCAAGTCGGCATCCTCGGACACCAGCAGATCGCCGGTCGACGATCCCATGAAGATCTTGACCCCGGCGGTGCCGGGCAGGCGCTCCAGTTCGGCCAGATGATCGGCATTGCGCGCGGTCGCCCCGACGTAGAAGGCGTGATCGCACCACATCCGGCCCTGCGCGCGGGCCAGCTTGTCGTTGATCGCTTCCGCATTGTCGGTGTTCGGCTTGGTGTTCGGCATTTCGAACACCGCGGTCACGCCGCCCATCACCGCCGCGACCGATCCGGTGGCGAGGTCCTCCTTGTGGACCAGCCCCGGCTCGCGGAAATGGACCTGCGTGTCGATCACGCCGGGCAGGATGTCGAGCCCGGTGCAGTCGATCGTCTCGCCCGCGTCGCCGGCCACGCCGATGCCGGCGATCCGTCCGTCGGTGATGCCGATGTCGACCCGCGCCGGGCCGCCGGGAAGGTGGACCGTGCCACCGGTGAGCTTGGTATCGAAGGTCGCCAACGCTGCCGCCTCTTGTCGCTGGGGGGTGGGGCCTCCTACCTCGTCCCCATGACGCTGACCACCCCCGGAACCTGGCTTGCCGATCGCGCCGTGCTGCGCATCGGCGGCACCGACGCACGCGATTTCCTGCAAGGGCTCGTCACGCACGATCTCGCCCTGCTCGCGCCCGACCGGCCGTTATGGGCGGCATTGCTGACGCCGCAGGGCAAGGCGCTGTTCGATTTCATCCTGTGGGCAGACGGCAGCGACGTACTGATCGATGGCGAGGTCGATGCGATCGGCGCGATCGTCAAACGCCTCACCCTCTATCGCCTGCGCCGCGCCGTCACGATCGCGCGGGAAGATACCGGCGTTCACTGGTCGGCGGAGGGAACGCAAGGACTGCCCGATCCCCGCCTGCCGGAGCTTGGCCGCCGCTGGCTGGCACCGCCCGGCGAACCGGCCACCGGCTGGCGCGAACACCGGCTGCGCCTCGGCATCGTCGAAGGCCGCGCCGAACTGGGCGATGGCCAGACGCTCTGGCTGGAGTGCAACGCCACCGAACTGAACGGGGTCAGCTTCACCAAGGGCTGCTATGTCGGACAGGAGAATACCGCGCGGATGCACTATCGCTCGACGGTCAACCGCCGGCTGGTGGTGGTGCCGGCCGACGCCGCCGGTCCGCGCACCCGCCTGCTCCATGCCGACCTAGGGCTGGCAGTCGAACATCGCCGGGTCGACGATCTTGGCGATACGCTCCGCCCGGCATGGCTGGCGGTCGCCTTGGCCGGCGATCCCGCCTAGCGCCGATCGACATTTCGCATTTCCGGCCAATCTTCGTCATTCCCGGTCGAAACGGCCGCCCCTTTCGTCACCCCGGACTTATTCCGGGGTCCACGGCTCGGCAATCGCTACGCCTTGAGCCTCGACTGACCGTATGTACGGCCAGGTGGACCCCGGAACGAGTCCGGGAGGACGACGCGCGAAGGAAGGTCGATCGGCCCTAAAACAGTTCGTCGAGCAATAGATGGAACGTCAGCCGGTCGGTGTCCGGCTCGGCGATGCCATAGGCCGCGAACATCCGCTCCTGTAGACCGGGTCCGAACTCGCCGAGGCAGTTGAACAGGATCGCAAGGTCCTGATAGCGATCCGCCACCCCGGCCCGCGCCACGTCGATGCAGCCGACCACCGCCCCGCCCTGCACCAGCAGATTGTCGAGCGAGAAATCGCCATGCGTCACCACCGCATCGGGGTTGAGCGGCAACAGCGCCCGCATCGCCGTCCACACCTGCGCCGCCGACCAGCCGAGCCGCTCGTCGTCGAAATCTTCCTCGTCGACCTGGCCCGCGTCGATCCGCGCCCGCGCCGCCGCGATCCGCCGCTGATGGTCGCTCGCGAACGGGCAAGACGCGACCGGGATCGCATGCAGCCGCCGCAGAAACGCCACCAGCGCGTCGACCATCGCCGCGTCCGGCCGGCGCGACAACGCCTGATACGCCGTTTCGCCCGGCAGCGCCGTCGTCAGCAGCCACGCCGCATCGTCCGCCATGACAAAGCGCACCACGCCCGGCACCGGTATTCGTCCGGCCAGCCAGCGCAGCCGGATCATCTCGTCGGCAATGTCGTCGGCGACCGGTCCGGTGCCGTGTTTCAGGAACAGGTCAGCCGCCCCCGGCCGACCGTGCAGCCGATACACCGCCCCGCCCGATTCCCCGACCAGATCGCGCGCCCAGCCATATCCCGCCACCGCTTCGGCGATACCAGGCGGCACGTCGACCGGTGCGCAGAGGGTTTCGCGATCCATCGGCCACTCCGCCACATCCGACACAAACAAAAAGGGAGGCCGGTTGCCCGACCTCCCTCTTTGCGAATTCTATTTTCCCGAAGGAAAGTAGAATTACATGCCCGGACCGTAGGTAATTTCCACGCGACGGTTCTGCAGTTCGCGGACGCCATCGGCAGTCTCGACGCGCGGACGGCCTTCGCCGAACGCTTCGGTCGAGATGTTCGACGCGCCGACGCCACGGCCTTCCATGTACGCACGGACCGAGTCCGCACGACGCTGCGAAAGACCAACGTTATACGAAGCCGAGCCCGACTTGTCGGCGTGGCCGGCAAGCATGACGCGCGCATTGCCGCACGACTGGTAGTTCGAGATGGCGTTGTCGAGAATGCCAGCCGCTTCCGGCGTGACGTCCGACTTATCCCATTCGAAGAACACGATGTACGGTCCCGGCGTGCAGACGGTTTCCACGATCGGGGGAGCGGGTTCCGGTGCCGGCGGCGGCGGAGCAACGGGCTCCGGCGGCAGCGGCGGCGGAACCGGGGTCGGTGCGCCGAAGTTGAAGGTCAGGCCACCCAGCAGGCTGTGCGACCGGAAACGACCGTCGTAACCGACGCCACGAACGTTCACGATGCGAACGTCTTCGGCGTTGAAGAAACGATACTTCAGCGAAACGTCGACGTTCTCGCTGAGCGGTGCGCGGATGCCCGCAATCGCTTGCCATGCGAAGACCGTGTCCGAATCGTCGAGCGCCGAGAAGCGGTTCGAGACGCGATAGTCGTGCGCCTTGACGCGCGCGACACCGGCACCACCGCCGACGAAGCCGCTGATCGCGTCATCGTCACCGAAGTCGAGCATGGCGTTCGCCATGAACGACAGCGCCGAGGTGCGGCCACCGCCGCTGTAGGTGCCGGCAGGCACCGCAGTCGTCGGGCCGGTTGCGACCGAACCGGTGGTCCGGATCTCGTCGACGGTCGCGCTGCGATAGCTGACTTCGGCTTCGACGCGGAGCGCACCGAAGTCGTAACCGACCTGGCCGCCAACGTCATAGCCATAGTCGCTGTCGATGGTGGTGACGCCACCAGCCGGAGCAGTAAGATCGTAATCGATGTCTTCGACGATCATTGCGCCGCCTTCCACACCCACATACCACGCGTTGTCGCGGGCGAGGGCGGGAGTTGCGAGCGCAGTGGTCGCGAGCGCCAATGTGACGGCAAGCTTCCGCATTCTAGTCCCCTTTCACAGTTGTCCTACGGACAGCGCAAACCAAGTACCGAAGCGTTGGTTGCCGCGCAAGCGCACAAAAATCGCGGTGTTGCACAAACGACACGATTTCACCGGCCAATCAGGCCGTGATCGCGGAGTGCCGTCAGTACCGTATCGAGGGTGGCGCGGGCCTCGACATCCCGCACGTTTCCGCCATTCGCCCCCGGAATCGCCGGCCGCTGCGCCCCCACCACGGCGGTTCCCTCGACCATCAGCCGCCGGGCATGAAGCTCGCCGATCCGCCACTGCGCCCCGCGGAACACCACGGTCGTTTCGCCACCGGCCCACCATAAGGCCATGCCCTCGCGTGGGGCAACGAAGCGCCAGCCGCCCGCCGTCATCCCCGCGACCCGGCGCGCGCTTCCCGCCCACGCGCCGACCGGCGCATCGCCCACGATCCAGCATTGTCCGGGCTGCGCGGTGGCCGGGGGCGTGTCTTCGCCGACCCCCTCGATACCGCCGTGCAACAGCAGGTCGATGCACGTCAGCGCCTCGTTATGCGTCATTTCCTTTTGCGCCTGCGAACTGTGCAACAGCGGCAGCGCAAGCCGTGCGGTCCGGTCGGTCATCATGGTGTCTCCGGCAGAAATGGAAGGATCATCGGTCGCGACGCGCCATGCGTGCCGATCTGGCGCACCGCGATTTGCGCCGCCGCGCCCGGCACCGGCAGGGCGACGGCGGGCATCGCGACCTCGATCGTCTCGCCACGGCCATCGGCGTGCGCGATCGTCACAAGATACCCCTCGCGTTCCTCGCCCAGCGGCAGGTCGATCGAGTCGCGCCACCCCGCCGAACCCCGCGCCCGCCGGACCCAGCGGACGACCAGCGCGCTACCCACCCGGTCGATCCGGCCATGCACCGGTGCCGGCGGCACCAGCGCGCGGCCGTCGGGCACGATCGCCGTCTCGGTCACGTCGTCGAGGGCGACTCCACTCGCCATCGCGCGGATCGCCCGCCCGACCATTGGCAGCGGATCGTCGATCGCGCGCAGCGTTGCCGGATCGAGCAGCACGAAGCCTTCGCCCGGGTCATGACTCGCCATCGCCCAGTCGCTCCCCTGTCGCCCGCGCCACAGCAGCGACAATCGCCAGCGCGCCGCACCCGTCCGCCGCGCCCGACCGAACTGGACGATCTCGTCGCCGATCAGCGCGGCATTGGCCCCCTGGTCGAGCGCCGCCGCATCGGCGTCGGCCAGCGTCATCGCATCGTGCAGCAGCACGACATCGACCTCGCTCGTCCGGTCCTCGATCGCCGCCGTGCCCGGTCCCAGCACGCCCGGCACCGTGCCGATCGTCCCCGCCGCCGCCGTCATGCCGATCTCGCGCCACCCGGTCGCATCGTCGCCGGCCAGCAACGTCGCCCGCCGCCAGCCGGGTGCCGTCCCCGCCGCGACCGCCATCACCTGCAGCGTATCGCCCGCGCCCGGCACCTCGATCAGCCGCAACCGGGTGTCGCCCGGCAGCACGTCGGCGGCCAGCACCGGCGCGCCGTCCGCCGCCACCGGCCCCGGCGCATCGGACGGGATCGGCACCAGATCGGCGGTGATGCCGTCAGCCTCGATCGCGACACGGCGGACGCGCCACCGCCCGTCCTCGCCGGCGATCGTCACCCGCTCGCCCGGGCGCAGGTCGATCGCGTCCCAGCCGAGCATCAGCGTCCGCCCCTCGCCCCCGCTGGCCAGCCGCGCCGCGACCATCCCCGCCAGCGCCGCCGCGTCACCGGCCTGCATCGCAGCGGGCAGCGCGATCCGCTCGGTCGCCCGCGCGCCCGGCGTCCGCACCTGCTGCACTCCTGTCTGATAATCGCGCGCACTGTCGTGATAGGCGACCACGACATCGCGCGGCTCGACCGGAGCCCGCCGCCGGCCGGGCGCACCCGCCCCCGGCGACACCCTCCGCGCCGGCCCCGCCCCGAAACACAAATCCAGCCCGCCGCCCCCGGCCGCATACCAGCCGCCGATCGGATCGATCAGCGCCGCGACCGCATCGCCGACGCTCGTCCCCTCGGCGGCGAACCCGCCCAGCACCGGCCCCGCCTGCCCGCCGATCACCCCGTCGCTCAACACTCCCGCGATCGTGCCGACCGCGACCGGCGCGGCATCGGCAATCACCTCGAAGGTCAGCGAGGGGATGCGATTGCCGAAATCGGCCAGCGCCAACTCCTCGAACACCACATAGGCGATGCCGCGATAGGCCGGCGCGCTGCCCACCCCCACGACGCTCGCGATCAGCGGATCGGGCATCTGCGCCTCGTCGCCCGGATACCAGCGAAACCCGGTGCGGCTCTTCCAGTCGCCCGCCGCCCCGCGCAGCAGCTTGCCCTCGGCCCAGATGCGCCCCACCCCCCGGATCGAACGCGCCGACAATGCGACGGCGAACGACGCCGAATAGCTGTACTGCGTCGTCCGCCCGCCGGTCTTGCTGCCGGTCGTCGCCGCCGATTCGCGCAGGTCGGTCGCCCAGATCACCGTGCCCGCCACCCGCATCGTCCCGAACAGCTTCGGGATCGCGCTGCCATAGCTTGACGTCTGTACCCTGAGTTCGGTCAGCCGCGGCCCCTCGCGCCGCTTGCCGCCGAACAGCGCGGCATCGATCGTCCGCCCGGCCACCGCCCTCAGCGCCCGGCCGACCGGCCCACCGACCGCTCCGCCCAGCGTCGTCAGCACCACACTCGCCATCAGCCCGCTTCCTCCATCCGCCACACCCCGATCACCGGCCACGGCGGCACGCCCGGCCGCTCGACCACCCGGCGCGCCACGCCGTCGGCGTGGATGATCCCGAGCTCGCTCACGATCGCCAGATGCAACTGCCCCGGCGCGCTCGCCAGCAGCAGCACGTCGCCGGCCCGCGCCGCGCCGACCGCGACGAACCCCGCCTCCGCCAGCGCATCGCCCGCCCGCAGCGCATCGCCGCACCGCGCCGGATAGCCCTGCGGCACCGCCCTCCCGGTCGCCCAGCCGACCAGCCCGACACAATCGAACCCGTCCTCCATCGACCGCCCCTGCACCCGGAACCGCGCGCCGACCGCCGCGCGCGCCCGCGCCACCACCGCGCTCATGCGCCGGGATAGCGTGTCAGCAGGTCGATCCCCGGCAGATGCGGCTCCCCCCGGAAATTGGCGACATTGCCGAACCGGTCGCGACAGGTGGCGAGCGTCCCGTCGCACCCCTCGCCCACCTCGACCAGCGCGCCGGTGCCGCCGAACGCCGGCACCCGCGCCAGCACCACGCCCGTGGCGTCCCCGGCGACGATCCGCTCGGCCAGCCCGCCGTTCGCCCCGCCGATCCAGCGCAACCGCCCGCCGGCACACCCCACCCCGCCGCCCGCCAGCGTCAGCCGGTTACCGTCCTGCGCGCTTACCCGCACCAGCCGTCGCCGCCCCGCCATCGGCACCCGGCACCGCGCATCGCCCAGCGTCGCGCGACATCCCGGCGACGTCGTCTCGACCACCGCCCGATCGAGCGCCACCTCCACCCCCAGCAATTCGGCGGTGAAGCCGCCCCGCGCCGTCGCCACGCTGCCGATCCGCCCCCCGGCGACCGGCGTCGCCACGTCCGCGCTCCAGTCCCACGCGAACACGCTGATCCGCGCCCCGTCATAGCGCCCGGCCAGCAGGTCGCGCTCCGCCACCGCCCGGTGGCTCAGTGCCCCGCCCACCTCCAGCGCCGGGGCGCCCGCCGTATCGTCGCGCACAATCGCCGAGGGCATCATCCCCGGCGCGGCACGATAGGTCAGCCCCGCCACCACCAGATCGCGGTCATGCGCGGTCAACCCGATCGTGACCCCGTCGACCCGCTCGATCCGCCAGCACCACGCCAGCGTCACCAGTGTATCGCCACTCATGGTTCGCGCAGCTCGATCAGCGGCACGCTCACCGCCTCGGCCGCGCCATGTGTGGTCCGCGCCACCTGCAACCGGTCCTCGGCGAAGCGCACCGGCACATCGAAGCCGAACCCCGCCGCCACCGCCACCCCCGGCCCCGGCGCGGCATCGAGCAGCACGAAGCCGCCCGGTTCGACCGTAAACCCCTGCGTCTCGACCCCGCCGACGCTCACGCGCACGCTGCCCGCCACCGGCCGGGTGATCCGCCGCACCATCGCGCCATAGCGTTTGACGAGCGGGAACCGCGTCGTTGCCCCGTCGCCCACCCCCAGCGCGACATCGAGTGGCCCCACCGGATCGCCGGTCGCGTGATCGAACGGGTCCTGCAACCGGAACCCCCGCGCCGGCCCCAGCCGTGCACGAAAGAACGCCAGCAACACCGCCACATCCTCCTGCGACCGCACCCCCGGCGCCACGTCATAGCGGGTGCGCGGTTCGGCCCAGCCGATGCCGCGTACCTCCGCCCCGCCCGCCCCGGCCGCGATCGTGGTCTGCGTTTCGGGGATCACCTCCGCCTGCGCGCCCAGCGCCAGCGGAAAGCGCACATCGTCGAACGCCTCCACGCCATCCTCCTCATCGAACCATATCAATCCGTCGCGCAGCACCTGCGGCAGCGCCCACAGGAACACGCCGGCCACCCCGCGCGCCCTCGCGCGCTGCGCCGCCGCCACGATCGCGCTCCATTGCCCCCGGTCCTCGGGGCGCAGCACGAAGCCGGCAAAATACTGCTGTTCCTCAACCGGATAGCCCAGCCGCGCCTCGGCCGCCGCGACCGCGCGCACGCTCGCCCCGACATTGCCGGTCGCCGCCCAGTCGTAATCCTCCAGTTGCAGCACATCGAACGCCGGCTGCGCCCACCCCACCGGCAGGTTCGCGCGCTTCACCTCCGGCGCGGCGGGATCGAGAATGGTCGGCAGATAGGCGAGCAGCAGCACCTGCACCGCCCCTGCCGCGCGCGCCGCAGCAACCAGCGCGGCGGTCGACGCCGCCAGCAGCGCCCCCGCCCGGTCGAGCAGGTCGCGCCTGGCCGCATCAAGTTCCCCGCGCACATCGTCGATCACCACCGGATCGCCGCCCAGCGCGACCTTCGCCGCCGCATCGTACAGGCAAATACGATGGCCGGGCGTCACCCACCACCACGGCTCGCCCACCTGAAACCGCGCCACCAGCCCCGCCGCAACGCCAAGCCCCACGAACGCCCGCGCCACCGCCTGCAAATACGCCATCGCCCCCGGATGCGCCGGCGACAGCAGCGTCGACGGCGGCACCCATCCGGTCAAGGCGGGCGACCCGTCGCTCGCCCGCTGCTTCCAGTCGCCCCGGCAATGCGCGTCGAACAATTCGTAGCTGAGCGACCAAATGACGCCATAGCCCAGCGCCAGTGCCCGCGCCGCGAAGTCACGATGCCACGCCGCGCACCCCACGTTCAGCGCGCCCCCGGCCAGCGACACGAACAGCCCGTCGCCCGCGCGCTCGAGCCGGAAATAATGGCTCATCCCCACATAATGGACGATGTCGCCGCGATACCCCAGCCGCAGCGCATTGTGCAGCAACCGCGCCGGCGTCAGGTGATAGCTGTCGTCATAGCCGCTACAGATGCCCAGCCCATGTTCGGGCACCACCACATCGCCGACCGCCAGCACCGACCCCGGCCCCTCGCAGCGAATATCCGACAGCTCGACCCACCCCTCCGCCGGTGCCGCCAGCGGCGCGTCGCCCGCGTCATAGCCCGGCGGCACCAGCGACACGAACATCCGGTCGACATCACCCGCCCAGACCGGATCGGCCTCGCCCGGCAACAGGAACCCGCCGTCGACGTCCGCGAAGTCGATGGCGACCACCGCATCCTCGGGACTGCCGACCGCATAGTTCCACAGCCGCACATACCACGCCCGTGCCGCACCGCTCGCATCGCGCCCCTCGATCGTCAGCACCGGACCATGCACCGCGTCGAGCGGCCGCACCCCACCCGAGCGCCAGCGGAACGACAGGCGGCACCCGCGAAAATCGCGATCGGTCGCATAGCGCAGCAACGGATGGTCGTGGCGATCCTCCGCCGCCCAGATCAGCCCCGCCAGATCGTCGCGCCGATAGAAGACGCAATCGACCCGCAGCGCATCCGGCGCGGTCGTCACCACCGACGCCATCATCGGCCGGGGGAAATCGACCGTCCAGTACGCCGCATCGAACCGCGTCAGCACCCCCGCTTCCTGCCCCTCGCGTTCGCTCGCCAGCCAATGGCCCATCTCACGCCTCCATCAGCGCGGCCCGCACCGCGCGCGCGACCTGCCGGCCCGACTGGCGCAGCGCCTGCGCTTCCTGCCCCGGCGTGCCGGTTATCGTGATCGCCACCCGCACCGCGCGCGCCTCGCCCGCTGCCGCCGGCATCACCCGCCCGCTGCTGGTCGGCACGAACAGTTCGGGACCACGCTCGCCGACCCAATAAGGCCGCTGCGGGCTGACCGGCCCACCGGTCGCGCGCCCCGGCGCGCCGCCGATCAACTGGCCGAGCAGCCCGATCAGCCCGCCCGCACCCCCGCCCGGCGTCCCCGACCCCAGCACGGCGGCCGCCGCGATCTCGCCCAGCACTTTGAGCGCCACATCGCGCAGGTCGTCGAACCCCAGCCTGCCGGTACGGATCGCCCGCGCCAACGTCGTTTCGATCGCGCGTCCCGCCCGGTCGATCCCGGCGGAAAACGGTCCGTCCAGATTGCCCTGCATCGCCGCCACATCGGCGGCGAAGCCTGCGGTATCGGCGCGCACGCGCACGATCAGCCGTTCGATTTCCTCATCCATCGGGAAAACGCTCCTTCAGCCTGGCGATGGTATCGCTGTCGCACGGGGCGGGCGCATCGCCGGCCACCGCCCGCACCAGCGACGCCAGTTCGGCGGGAGTCGCGGCCCAGAAGGCGTCGGGTGACCAGCCGAACGCCACCCCCGCCAGCCCGGCGGCCCGCGCCGCCCCCTCGGCAAAGCTCATCGCCCGCCCAGTATCTGCCCGATCAGCACTTTGAGCGCCGGGGTCGCCGCCGCGATGCCCGCCGCCGTCACCCCCTCGGCAAAGGCATCGCGGTCGACCGGCGGCGGATCGCGCAGGCAATGCCACAGCAGCGCGACCAGCTCGGCGATGCCGATCCGCCCCGCCGCCGCCCGCTCGACCAGCGCCAGCAGCGACCCCACCTCCGCCTCGGCGGCGACCAGCGCGGCGAAGCTCGGCCGCAGCACCAGCGTCTCGCCGCACACGCGCAACGACGCCTCGCCGCGCACCGGATTGGCGGCCATGGTCATGCCGCCACCACCGCGCCCGAGGATTCGAGCGCCAGCGTATAGCTGCGCTCGCCATTGTAATCGCCGGCATAGTCCAGCCGGGTGACGAGGAACCGCCCGGTCATCATCTCGCCGCCCTCGAACGTCAGCCGGTAATCGTCGATCCGCCCGACAAGCGCGCTGCCCCGGATGCGCACCTCGGCCGCAGCCCCGGTGAACACCCCCGCCGCCGACACGCTGACCGACCGCACCCCCGCGCCCGCCAGCAAGTCGCGCCACCCGCCCGAATCCTTGGACGTGACCGCCACCGCCTCGCCATTGATGCTCAACTGCGTCGTCCGCATCCCCGCCACCGTCGTATAGACGACCGGCACCGCCCCGTTCCCGACCTTGAGCAGGAACGCGCTCCCCTTCTCCACCGCCATGTCATTCTCCTGAAAAGCCGCAGGCCCCCGCCTGCCCTTCGTCTTTTCGCCTCCCCTCCCTCGCAGGGAGGGGCCGGGGGTGGGTCAATGGGGCACCACAACGCCCGCCCCGATCACAACTGTCACCCCGGACCTGTTCCGGGGTCCACCGCGCCACGCACGCCGTCCCCGGAAGGTGGATCACCCCACCGCCAGCATCCGCACCCGAAACTCGGCAACCGCCACCCAGCGCCCCTCCCCCTCGCGCGCGATCCGACCGCGCAGGAACACCAGCGACGCCACCCGCCACCCCGCCAGCTCGGCCGGCGCGCCCAGCACCGCCGCCTCCACCCGCGCCGCCAGATCGCGCAGCCGTTCGGGCCGCTCGCCCATATCGAACGCCTGCACCACCACCCGCCCCTCACGCCCGGCGGCATCCTTGGTGCCCCAGTCGCTCAGCGCCGGCGTATCGATCAGCACATAGGGGCGGAGTCCGCGCACCGGCGGTGCATCGAACACCGCCACCTCGGGGACCGCCGCGCGCACCCGCGCCACCAGCATCGCCTGCACCAGCGTGGCGGCGATCATCGCCCCCACTCCGCCACCTGCGCGAACGCCGGATCGGTGATCGACCGCCGTGCCAGCCCCCGCCCTGACAGCACCACCGCATCCCCCTCCACTGCCACCGTGACCCCCGCCACCCTGCCCGCCCGCACCGCCACCCGCTCGCGCACCTTTGCCGCCCGCGCCGCACCGGCCGTGCGGCCCCGCTCGGTGAGCGCCCTCATCGCCGCGCACTCCCGATCCGCATCCGCCGCCACGGCCGCCACAGCGCCCCCACCGCCGCCGGCGGGGCCAGATCGCGCCCACGCGCCTCGATCAGATGCGCGGCCAGCAACACCACCCCCTGCGCCACCGCCGGCGGCAGCCCCGCCCAGTCCTCCGCCAGCCCCGCCACGAAGCGCACCTCGCCCGCCGCCGCCATCCGCACCCATCCGGTGCCGTTCGCATCGATGTCCACCGCCGCCACCGCGCCGCCGCCGGTGATCGATCGCACCGGCTGCACCGGCAGCGCGCGCCACTCGCCCGCCGCCGCCATCGCCGCGACATGCTCGCGCGCGATCAGCGCCTGTCCGGTGAACCCCTCGGCCAGCGCCAGCGCGGCGGCGGCCGCTCCCTCGATCACCCCATCCTCGTCGCGCGCCACGATGCGCAGATACCCGCGCGCCGCCTCGCGCACCTCGGCGACCACCGCCGCCGGCAAAGGTGCCGTCATCGTCCTGCCTCCCGTCTTTCCCCCGCACGAAGGGGGCGGGCGCACCGACCCGCCCCCGACCGATCACGACACCGCGAACTTCATCAGCTTGATCGCCTCCGAATTGATGACCGCGCCGCCGACCCGCCGGGTCGCGTAGAAATGGACGAACGGCTTGTTCGAATACGGATCGCGCAGCACCTGCGTCTCGGCCCGCTCGGCGATCAGATAGCCCGCCTTGAAGTTGCCGAACGCGATCGCGGAATTGCCCGCCGCGATGTCGGGCATGTCCTCCGCCTCGACGACCGGATAGCCGAGCAGCGTGTCGGGCCGCCCCTCGATCAGCCCCGGCACCCACAGGAACGCGCCGTCCGCCGTCTTGAACTTGCGGATGCGCGCCGCCGTCTGCGCGTTCATCACCCAGCACGCCCCCTGCCGGTACGGCCGCCGCAGCAGGTGGACGAGGTCGATCAGCCGGTTTTCCGGCTCGGTCCCGAAATCGGCTGCGGCACCGCTCGCCAGATACTGCATCGTCCCGAACGCCCGCGTCGCATCGCCCACCGCGCTGGTCGGATAGCTCAGGAACCCCTTGGGCCGCGCGACCCCATTGCCGCTGACGAACGCCTGCCCCTCGGCGCGGGCAAACTCGCTCGCGATCTCGCCGGCCAGCCAGCCCTCGACATCGAACGCCGCATCGTCGAGCATCGCCTGGCTCGCCGCCGGATTGGCGTACAGCTCGCCCATCGGCGGCACGATCTCGTTGAAGGTCGGCGTCGCCGTCTCCGGCCGCGCCGCCGTCTCGCCCGCCCAGCCCGATGGCGTGCCGCCGTTCGTCACCAGCTTGCGGTATCCAGCACCTCCCACCTGCACCACCTGCGCGATCGCCCGGATCGGGCTCGCCGATTTCAGCGTCGATTCAATCAGCGTGTCGATCGCCTCGGGCACCGCATGGCCACCCGCCGCATCGCTGGCGCTCGACAGCGCCTTCGTCTCGACCGTCGTCCCGGCCCGCACGAACGCGGCAAAGCCATTCTCGATCGCCGCCCCGCTCAACAGCGGCCGGTTGCCCGGTGCCGCGACGCCCGAAAATCCGCTCGTCATTCCCTCGATCGTCATCTGCCCGTCCCCATGAAAAAGGGCGCCGCAACCACGACGCCCGTCCAGAAAATTGATCCTCGGCCGAAACTCACCCGTCCTCGACCGCATGGATGCGCGCCAGCGGCTGCATCGGCTGCGCGACGAGGCTGATCTCGACCAGCTCGGCCCGCACGATCACCCGCCGCACCCCCTGCCGCACCCGCAGCGCGCGATAGCCGAACGACAGCCCCGTGATCGCCCCGGCCTTCACCAGCCGCGCCGGTTCGTCCGCCGCGATGCGCGCGACGATCTTCACGCCGCGCGCATCCTCGCCGATCCACTCGACCGTGCCGACCGGTGTCCCGCGATGCTGCCACAGCAGCGGCACCCGCCCACGCGCCACCAGCGCGCCGGGCAGCAGCACGTCGCCACCTCGGTCGGCATGGTGAAACACCGCCGCATAGCCGGCGAACCTCACCGCCCCCATCGCGGCCAGTCCGTCTCGACCGCGATCCCCACCAGCACCAGCGCCAGCGCCATCCGCACCACCCAGCCGAACGCCGCGCGCACCGCCGACCGCCTGGCATCGCGCCACGCCGCCAGCAGGTCGCGCAGCTCCTTCACATCGCCCGCCGCCCCGGCATCGGACAGCCCGATCCGCGCCATCGCCCGTGTCGCTCCCAGTTCGCCCGCCGCCTCCGCCAGCCCGCGCAGCGTCAGCAGGTCGGCGCCATCCTCCGCCGCCTGTCCCATCAGCCGCGCCAGCACCATCTCGTCGTCCATCGCTTGCCTCCCCGTGGCCCTCGCCCTAGCCAGACGCGGTGAAACCCCGCCTGCGCATCATCGCCGCCGCCTTCGCCGCCGCGCTCCTCGCCTTCGTGTTCGCGCTGCCGATCCTGAAGGCCGACCGCTGCGCCGAACGCGGATTGACCCTCGACCGCAGCACCTTGCGCTGCCGCTAGGCCGGATCGACAGTCAGCGAAGTGCCCTCAGTCTGCTCCCCTCCCTGACAAGGGAGGGGAGGTGCCGGCCCGCTTCCCCACACCCCATCCGCCGTCCGGCGGCTCAATCGAACCCCAGCATCCCGCACTTCTCGGCATCGCTCAGGAAGTTCGCCGCCGCGACCTGCCGCCACAACCGCTCGCGCTCCTCGGCCAGCACCGGCACCCGGTTGAGATCGATCGCCAGCGTCACCTCGCCCAGCCACGGCGTGAGGCCCTGCGCCACCGCGCCCAGGATCCGCTCGCCCATCGGCACGATCGCCTGCCGCCACAGCGCGCGGTTCGCCTCGCGGTAATTGGCATAGGCATTGTCGCCCGGCAGCCCGAGCAGCATCGGCGGCACGCCGAACGCCAGCGCGATCTCGCGCGCCGCCTGTGCCTTCAACCCCACGAAATCCATGTCGGCGGGCGACAGGCTCATCGCCTGCCACTTCAGCCCGCCGTCGAGCAGCATCGGCCGCCCGGCATTCGGCGCGCCGGCGAAACTGTCGTCGATCTCGGCGCGCAGCCGGGCATATTGATCCGCCGACAGCACGCCGCCATCGCCCGGATCATGCACCAGCGCGCCCGACGGCCGCGCGGCATTGTCGAGCAGCGCCTTGTTCCACTTCGCCGCCGCATTGTGGACCGCCACCGCCCCTGCCGCCGCGCTCAGGCACCCCAGCCCGTAATGATCGTCAGCGGGATGGAACGCCCGGATATGGATCAGCGCCGGCCGCCCCGCGCCATCCTCCGCCGCGATCCGCGTCACCCGCTCGCCGACGCGGTAGCGATAGGCGACCGGCCACCCGCTCGCATCCGCCTCCACCGACACCCGCTCGGGCCGCAGCGCATAGAGTTCGCCGACACCCCCCGCCCCGTCCTCGATCACCTGGACATAGGCATTGCCGTGCAGCAGCAGATGCGCCGCCGCCGTCTCCAGAAACTCCTGACCCGCCGAGCGCGCAGCCACCAGCGCCACCGCCGCCGGCGTGCCCGCGATTGGCGCGGCGGCCAGCCCCTCGGCGACCGTCCGCACCGCGCGCTGCGCGACCGCATTGCCGATATAGCCCTCGCGAAGCTGCCCGGCATAATCCTGCGGCCACTGCCCCGCCGCCGGCCCCGCCCCCTCGCGCCACGCGACCGCCCCCGCGCCCCCACGCGCCAGCACCGGACGCGACCCGTCGCGCCCGGACCTGCGTCCGAACCATTTCATGCCCTGTCTCCCGAAACGAAAAAGGCCCCGCATCGGCGGGGCCTCGTGAAGCCAACCAGTCTATCTTCGGACCATCCCTGCCCTCTCCCCTGACAAGGGGAGAGGGATACCGAAGCTTGCCAGCTTTGCTGGCTAGCGCAGGTTTATAGAGGGGTCGGGGAGCCACAGGCTCGCGCGAGCGCACCAGCATGACCATCGCGGACTATCCAGCTCCGGGTTTATTCCTGTCGCGGCTGGTCGCCCTGTCCGGGTGCTGGCCGACATCCGAACTGCCGGATTTCCTTAACCTGCATCCACGCGGCAAAGCGCGCCATGAGCCGGGCCTCGGCACCCCGCATCAATTCGATCTGCTGGTCGCGGGATATGCGCACCGCCACCCGGTCCGTACCGTCAACCATCCGCACGAATGCTTGTCCGTTGCATCGACCGGCGCAGATCATCGCCGATCGCACGCCAATCGGAGGAGGCACTCCCGGCGTCGATCGCACGCCACGTCCGACCCATTCCCGGCACGGCGATGATCTGCGCCATCCCATTCAACAGCGATTTTGCCACAGGTGGCGATCGATACTGGTTCATGCCCCATGTCCTTGGCCGTGTGTCATGAGGATGCGGGACAGGCCGCATATCCGCCGATCCCGTCCACAACGACATTTCACCGATCATCGACCCGCCGGCTACCCGGTTCCACCGAAACGGACCCAATTTCGCCCGCCACCCCCTCGTCGTCCCCGCGCAGGCGGGGACCCATATGCGCCAACGTTCCGGCTTACCCGCACCGTCGGCGTCAATGGATTCCCGCCTTCGCGGGAATGACGGGAGAATCGGTGACGCTCCCCCCTCACAACACCCTAACGCTCGCCACCCCCTTCGCCGCCAGCATCAACTCCCACAGCGCCCACACCAGCGCATCCGCCCGGTCGGGCGAACGCCCCGGCCCCGCATAGCCGCCACCCCGCACCAGCCCGCACAGCTCGTCCTCCAACGCGGGGAACATGCCGACGTGGAACGCCTTGCCCAGCTCGTACAGCGCCATCACCGGCTCGGCCCGCGCCACCTTGCCGCGCGACGCATGGACCAGCATCACCGGCAGCACCGTGTCGGCGGCGCGCAGCACGCTTTCGACCATCGCCCCGCCCTGGTTGGATTCCGCCACCACCCGGTCGGCGCCGTGCCGTGCCGCACACGCCGCCACCGCGCGCGCCCAGCCCTCGGGGCTGGCTCCCACCACGCTCGCGTCCTCCAGCACATAAGCGCGCCCGTCGGTGCCCAGCATCGCCGCGACGATCCCGCACGCATCGCGGCCGATCCCGGCGGGCGGATCGACCCCCACCACCACCCGCGCGACCGGCGGCGCCTCCGCCACCCGCTGCCGGTCGAGCAGCTCGCGGCTCCACAGCGCGCCCTCGGCCTCGTCGATCAGCTCGCCGTCCATCTCCTGCCGGCCCATCCGCGTGCCGGCATAGCTCGCCTCGATCTGCTCCATGAAGAACGCCGGCAGATGGGCGTTGTCGTGCGTCCGCCCGGTCGTCACCACCACCTTCTTCATCCGCCGGATACGCTTGAGCAGCGGGATCGCCCTGGGCGTCGTCGTCACCAGCGTCTGCGGTTGCTCGCCGAGTCTCAGGCCCAGCATCAGATTGTCCCACGTAGCCTCGGGCTTGCGCCATTTGGTCAGCTCGTCGCACCACGCGATGTGATGCGCGGGGCCGCGCAGGGCATCGGGCGTCTCGGCGGAAAAGACCTGCGCCTCCGCCCCCGATCCGAACTCGACGACCCCGCGCGACGGCCACCAGCGGACATTGCCGTAATGCCGCCCGACCGCCATCAACCCCGCCTCGCCGCGCACCATCACGCTTTCCACGTCATGCCGCGTCGCCCCGACCAGCGCGATGCGCAACGCCCCGTCCTCGACCGCGCGGGTGCAGACCCATTCCGCTCCCGCCCGCGTCTTGCCGAAGCCGCGCCCCGCCTGGATCAGCCACACGCTCCAGTCGGTATCGGCCAGCGACTGGCCGCGATGGGCATATAGTCCCCAGCGCGTCGCCAGCTCGCGCCGCTGGCTGGGCTGCAGCCTGAGCAGGAAACGGTCGAGCGCGGCGTCGTCCATCCGCGACAGCAGCGCGAGTTCGGCATCGACCCCGCTCACGTCCGCCCCTCGAACTTCTGGCGCAGGCTGCGCAACCGCTTCTTGAGCATCGCATCGGTTTCGGCCTGCGTCGCGCGATATTGCGTGTCGCGCTGCCCCAGATTCTCGTTCTTCAACATCCGGCGATGCCGGTCGAGCAGGGCCAGCGCCTGATCGAACGTCACCGGCCCGGCGATCACCCGATCGGGATCGCCCACCGCGACTTCCTCCAGCGGGTTGAGCGCGCGGTGGAGCAATTCCCCCTCCAGCCGGTCGTATCCGGCGAGCAGCGCCATGCGCCACTGGTCGGCGAACGCCGGGTCGCGCCGCCGCAGCGAATAGAGGCTGGCCTGCGACAGCCCCACCGCCTCGCATGCCGCGCGCACGTTGCAGGTGGCGCTGACGTGATCCAGAAACGCCTCGCGCCGCGCCTGCGTCCAGCCATGCCCCACCCGCTGCCGCTGCACCGGCCGCCGGTTGGCCCCGGTCAATCGTTCGTCCGCCATGTCCGCCCCCCAGACGCGCGTCGGGGCCGGCAGCACCCCCGTGCCCGGCCCCGACCCGCAATTCCCGATGTTCCTGTTTTGTGCCATATCAGCGTTGCGATGTCAAGCAGGATTATCCCATCTGGTTCGTTTCGCTGGCGGCATGGTATCCGGCGGCCGGCGACCCCATATACGGTCCATCGCTGGCAAGTCGGTCCCGTAGGCGCCAGCGGCCGGGAGACGCACGCGCTTCCGCTTACGCTGCCGGAGCGTCGCTGATGGACCTCAATGATTTGCTACATTCGCACCAGGTCGCGCAGATGCGCGCGACCCGTGCCGCCTCGCCCGAAGCCGCCCATTCGCATCGCGGCATGGTGCGCGGCTACGAACATCGCATCTCGGTGATGCGCGCGCTGCTCGGCGCCTCGGGACGGATGGTGAGCGCATGACCGAGTCGACCACGCCTGAATCGGCCGCTCCCGAATCGGCCGCCCCCGAGCAGCCCGCCGTCGATACGGCCAAGCCGCGCTCGAAACAGTTTCGCCGCGCCTACACCACCGTGCGCCTGACCCCGGATCAGGCAACACGGCAGGGTCAGGTCGCGACCAGCGCCTTCCATCACTTCGGCGGTCGCGACGCGGCGATGGCCTTCCTCAACGCGCATGACGAGACGCTCGGCGGCCGCCCGCTCGACCTCGCCATCGCCAGCCCCGACGGCCTCGCCGCCGTCGAAGCGGCGATGCAGGCACGGGTCGCCGCGTAACGACTATCCGGCGGGGCCGCGTTACAGCCCCGCCAGCATCGCGCTCCACGCCGCGACTTCGTCGTCATGCTGGCGGGTGATCGTGAGCGGCCCGGCGATACCGGTGTCGGGATCGACCTCGATCGCCCCTTCCCATGTCACCGTGGCATTGCCCGCGATCGTCACCATGCCGTCGGCATCGGCGCGCGCGCACACCATGCCGCCGGCATTGAAGACACTGGTTTCGACCCCCCAGCCGATCCGCCCGGTACGCGCGGCGGCATGGGTCGACGCCGCCATCGCGCTGCCGCAACTGTCGGTCAGCCCGACGCCGCGCTCATAGGTCCGCACGAACAACGCGGGCGCATGCCCCACCTCGCGCAGCTCGACGAAGCTGACATTGGCCCGCGCCGGGATCAACGCCGGCGCCGCCTCGCACCAGTCGCCCAGCCGGACCAGCTCGTCCTCGTCGACCGCCTCGACGAAAGTGACGAGGTGCGGATTGGGCATCGCCACCGCCGTAAACGCCCGCGCGCTCGGCAACCCCGGAATCGGCATGTCGACGAACGGCGTGGTCTGCCCGGTCGTCAGCCCGACCTCGCTCGGCACCAGCGACACCGGCCCGGCGCGCGTCTCGATCGTGGCGACGCCTGGGGCAATGTCGGCCACGATCCGCGCCCCGGCATCGCTCTGCTTCAACCGCACCCGCCCCTCGCGCGTCCCCGTCAACGCAAACCCCAGCCGCGCGGTACACCGCAGCCCGTTCAGACACGTCTCCGCCTCCGACCCATCGGGATTGAACATCCGCATCCCGAAAATATGCGAATGATCTGAATGAGTTAGCAACAAAAGCCCATCCCCGCCGACATCGCCCGACCGGTCGGCCAGCGCCCGCGCCACCCGCGCCCATTGCGTGTCGTCGAGCGCGATCCCGCGCGCGTCGATCAGCGGGAAGTCGTTGCCCGACCCATGGGTGTGGACGAAGGAGAAACGCATGTGGCCGCAATCCCGAACAAGGAGGTTGCGCGCCATATCGCGCCTGCCCTGCGCCAGCGAAAGAGCCGAAAGCGTAAATATGGGCGACATGGCGCGCCGCGCTGTGCCACTATCGCCGGATTGTGAGCGAACTGCTGTCCCTGCTGCTGCTCGTGCTGGTGGCCGTTCTCGGTGTGGCGCTGCTGCGCCTGTCGCGCCGCGTCGCCCTGCTCGAAGCGAAGCTCGGCCTTGCCCCCGCGCCCGTCGTCCTGCCAGAGCCGCTGCCGCGCCCCGCCCCCGCCGCCCGCCCCGAACCGCGCATCGAATGGCCCGCGCCGCCGCGTCCCAAGCGCTCCCGTCCGTCGATCGATCTCGAAACGCTGGTCGGCGCGCGGTTGCCGGTGTGGATCGGCGGCCTCGCGCTGGTCGTCGCCGGCATCTTCCTCGTCCGCCTGTCGATCGAGGCGGGCTGGCTGACCCCCGCCGTCCGCACCCTGTTCGCCGCCGGCTTCGCGCTGCTGCTGCTGGCCGGCGCGGAGGTCGCCCGCCGCCTTCCCGCCACCCGCGGCGACCCGCGGATCGGGCAGGTGCTTGCCGGGGCCGGCATCGCCTCGGCCTATGCGACGCTCTATCTCGCCGCCGCGCTCTATCATCTCGTCAGTCCGCTGACCGGCTTCGTCGTGATGCTCGGCGTCACCGCGCTCGGCCTGTTCCTCGCGCTGCGCCACGGCCCGCCGACCGCCGTCATGGCGCTGATCGGCGGGTTCGCCGCGCCGCTGGTCGCGGGCTATGACGCGGCGGGGATCGGTCCGCTGCTCGTCTATCTCGGCCTGTTCGCCGCCGCGCTGCTCGGCCTTGCCAGCGTGCGCGGCTGGGCGTGGCTCGCCGTGACCACGCTCGTCACCGGCTTCGGCTGGTCGGCGCTGCTGATCGCGCTTCTCCCAACGAACGATCTCGCCGCGCTGGGGCTGTTCGTCGTCGCGCTGGGCATCGGCGGCGCGCTGGCCGCGCCGCGCACCGGCGTCACCCATCGGTTGCTGCGCGCCGCGCCGGTAGTGGTCGCGCTGGTCCAGTTGCTCGCGCTCGCCCCCGCGCTCGATTTCTCGGCGCTGGCGTGGGGCTTCTACCTCGTCCTCGCCGCCGCCGCGCTGTTCCTTGGCCACCGCGACGGCGCGCTGCTCCCCGCCGGCTTGGCGGCCGCGATCCTCGTCACGCTGCTGGTCGCCGCCGGGCTGGTGGCGGGCAGTACCACCACCCCGGTCGCGCTGCCCGTAGCGATCCTGCTGTTCGCCCTGAGCGGCGGACTCTTGTCGCGCCGCTCGGCGCAATGGGTGATGATCGCGCTGGTCGGCGGCATCGGCCCGCTGCTCGCCGCGCAACTGGTCGACCCCGGCCTGCTGCGCCCGATCGGCTGGGCCGCCGCATGGGGCCTGCTCGGCGCGGCCGGCGCGCTGCTCGGGCAGCGGCACCGCGACCGGCGCGATACCGGCGACCTCGGACTGGTCGGCGGCATCGCCACCGCCGCGCTCGGCCTCGCGCTCGCGCTCGCCAATCTCGTGCCGCCCGCCTTCGCCACGCTCGCGCCGCTCGCCGCACTCGCGCTGCTGGCGGCGGCGCTGCCGCAGGATCGTGGCGCGCTCGCCCGGCTGGCGGCGCTCCCCGCGCTGGCGCTGCTCGCGCTGATCGCGCCGACGCTGACCGCGATCGGCCACACCATCGCGCTGGCGATCCTGTACGAAGCGCTGCCCTACACCACCCTGCCGTCAGCCGCCGACGCACTGACACAAGCGCTGCTCCCCGCGCTCGCGCTGCTCGGCCTCGCCCGCTGGCGGCGCGGCCTATTCGGTCCGGTCGCCGTGCCGATCCTCACCGCCGCCACGGCCATCGCGATCCTCGGCGGCTACGTCCTGCTCAAACAGCCGCTCGCCATCGCCACCCTGCCCCGCTTCGTCAGCCTCGGCTTCGTCGAGCGCGCCGCGATCACCGACCTCGCGCTGGTCGCCGGCTGGCTGCTGTGGAACCGCATCCCGGCGCTGGCGCGCGCACTCGTCGCATTGGCGCTCGCCCGGCTGGTCTGGTTCGACCTGATCGGCCTCAACCCGGCCTGGATCGAACAGGAAGTCGGCCCGCTCCCGCTGCTCAACGCCGCCACCCTCCACCTTGGCCTCTTCGCGCTGATACTATGGCGGCTCCCCGGCCTGCCGCAGCGTCACCTCGCCGCCGCCGCGCTCACCCTGCTGGCGGTCCTCGCCACCATCCGTCAGGCGACGCATGGCACGCTGCTGACCGGCCCGGTGACGTCGGGCGAAAACTGGGGCTATTCGGCGGCGATGCTCGCCCTCGCCATCCTGTGGCTGTGGCAGGGGGTGGCGCGCGACCGGCGCGAGCTGCGCCGCTTCGGCCTGACATTGCTCACCCTCACCACCCTCAAGGTCTTTCTGATCGATGCCGCCGCACTCGGCGGCATCTGGCGGATCGTTTCGTTCTTGGGATTGGGCCTCGCGCTGATCGCGATCGGTTGGGGCTATCGCCGCTTCCTCACCCCAGCCGATAATGCGCCGCCAGCCGGTCCAGCGCCAGCGTCAGCACCAGCCGCCCCGATCTGATCGGCCAGCCCAGCGCCTTTTCCGCCGCCGGCAACCCCTCGCCCGCGCACACCGTCCGCCACAAGATGTCCGACAGCCCCGGCCCGACCGCCGCGATCGCCGCATCGAACCGCGCCTTCGCCGCCAACTGCCCGCCCGACGGATCGGCCGGCACCCCCTTGGCCCCACGCGGCGCGCCGTCCCAGCGCATCGTCACCCGGGGGCCGAGCGACGCCGCCTCATACGCCTCGCGCAGCCGCTCCCCCGCATCATATTGCCGCGTATCGACCAGCCCGCGCGCTTTCAGCCAATCGAGCGGCGATTCGCGCAGGTTCACCTGCACCCGCCGCCCGCCCGGCGTGTCCGTCACCCGTCCCGCCTCCAGCCGCCGCTCGACCAACTCCCGCATAGACCCGCTCCTTCGTCGTTGCCGCGAACCCTTGCCACGACGCCTAAGCTGTAGGACAGCACTACAAACCAGATAGGTTGGAGAGACACCGCCATGATAACCGCAATCCGCGAGGTCCGCCGTGCGCGGCGGCTGACGCTGGGGGAGGTCGCCGCGCGCTGCGTGCCGCCCACCACCGCGCAGACGATCGGCCGGCTGGAGACGGGCACCCGCACCGTCTCGGTCGGCTGGCTCAACCGCATCGCGCTGGCGCTGGAGGTGGAGGCGGCCGATCTCGTCCGCCTGCCCGACCGCGCCGACATCACCGTCGCCGCGATCCTGGACGCCGCCGGCGTTACCGCGCCGCGCCGGCAGGCCAGCGTCGTGCCGCCACGCCCCGACGGCGATCTGGTGGCGGTGGTCGTCGATCAGGCATCGGGCGACTATCGCAGCGGCGATACGCTGTGGTGCCGCCGCCTTGCCCCGCCGGCGTTCGCGCAGGCACTGGGCCGCGACGTGCTGGTGCCGATGCCGGCGGGCAGCTTCCTGTTCGGCCGGCTGCTCGGCCTCGATCCCGACCGGCTGACCATCCTGCCGATCGGCACCGGCGCGCTCCATGTTCTGGCCGTCACGCCATGGCTGGCGGTCGCCGAGCAACTGGTGCGAAAGCTGTGATTTTTGGGTGAAGCGTCGTGACGCTGTGGCACGGCCGTGGTAGCGCATGCGCCATGCCCGTTTCGGCCGCTGCCTCCGCCCGCGAAATCCTGACGAACCTTCACGACGTGATGGCGTCGCGAAGTCCGGCGCAGGCCAAACTCAACTCGGTCGTCCGCATCATCGCCGAAGCGCTCGATAGCGAGGTCTGCTCGATCTACCTGCTGCGCGAGGGGCTGCTCGAACTCTTCGCCACCGTGGGGCTGGCGCAGGAAGCGGTCCACGTCACCAAACTGGCGACCGGCGAGGGACTCGTCGGCACCATCGTTGCCAATGTCGAGACGCTCAATCTGGCCGAAGCCGCGATCCATCCCGACTTCGCCTACCGGCCGGAGACGGGCGAGGACAAATATCACAGCTTCGCCGGCGTGCCGATCATCCGCCGCGAACGTGCCGTCGGCGTGCTGGCGGTGCAGCATGCCGATCCGCGCCGCTATGCCGATGTCGAGATCGAGGCGCTCCAGACCGTCGCGATGGTCCTGTCCGAACTGATCGCCAACGCCGACCTGATCGACCCGACCGGCGGCACCCCCACCCGCCCGCAGGCGACCGGCGCGATGCGGGTCGACGGGTTCAAGCTGGTCGAGGGCATGGCCTCGGGCGTCGCGGTGTTCCACCAGCCGCGCATCGTCATCGAACATACCGTCGCCGAGGATACCGAGGCCGAGCGTCACCGCGTCTATGCCGCGTTCGACAAGATGCGCGACCAGATCGAACGCATGTCGAACCAGGCCGAATTCGGCGTCGGCGGCGAACATGACGAGGTCCTCGCGACCTACAAGATGTTCGCCTATGACGAAGGCTGGGCGCGGCGCATCAACGAGGCGATCGACAGCGGCCTGACCGCCGAGGCGGCGATCGAGCGCGTCCAGCAACGCACCCGGATGCGGATGCGCGAGATCAAGGACCCGCTCCTCGCCGACCGGATGCACGACCTTGAGGATCTGTCCAACCGGTTGCTGCGCATCGTCTCCGGGCAACTCGGCACCGCCGCGCAGATGGGGCTCAGGCAGGACACGATCCTGCTCGCGCGCAACCTGGGGCCGGCCGAACTGCTCGAATACGACCGCCGCCGGCTGAAAGGCGTGGTGCTGGAGGAAGGGTCGCTCACCGCGCATGTCGTCATCGTCGCGCGGGCGATGGGCGTGCCGGTGCTGGGGCGCGTGCGCGACATCAAGCGGCTGATCGCCGAGGGCGACCGGCTGCTGCTCAACTCGGTCGAGGACCTGCTGGTCATCCGCCCGACCCCGGCGATGGAGGAAGCGTTCGAGGCGCGGCTGGCGCTGACGCAGAAGCGCCGCGCCGCCTTCGCCGCGATGAAGGGCGAACCGCCGGTCACGAAGGACGGCCACCGCATCACGATGATGGTGAACGCAGGGCTTCGCGACGACGTGGCGGCGCTCGACCTGACCGGCGCGGACGGCATCGGCCTGTTCCGCACCGAATTCCAGTTCCTCGTCTCCGCCACCCTGCCGCAGCGCGAACGCCAGCAGCGGCTCTACCGCGACGTGCTGGAGGTCGCGGGCGACCGCCCGGTCGTGTTCCGCACCGTCGACATCGGCGGCGACAAGGCGCTGCCCTATCTCGACCACGCCGATGGCCATGTCGAGGAGAACCCGGCGATGGGCTGGCGCGCGCTGCGGCTCGCGCTCGCCCGCGAAGGATTGATGAAGGCGCAGGCCCGCGCATTGATCGAGGCGGCGTCGGGCCGCACGCTCAACGTCATGTTCCCGATGGTGTCCGAACCCTGGGAGTTCGAGGAGGCCCGCACCATCTTCGAGGCGCAGCGCGACTGGCTGCGCGAACGCGGCCGCACGCCGCCGACCGACATCCGCTATGGCGCGATGCTGGAGGTGCCGGCGCTGGCCGACGTGCTCGATTTCCTGTGGCCGAACCTCGACTTCCTGTCGATCGGCACCAACGACCTGACGCAGTTCCTGTTCGCCGCCGATCGCGCCGATCCCCGGCTCGCGGTGCGCTACGACTGGTTGTCGCCCGCCATCCTGCGCTTCCTGCGCCGGGTGACGCGCGAGGCGCATGCGGCGGGCAAGCCGGTGGCGGTGTGTGGCGAGATGGGCGGACGGCCGCTCGAAGCCATGGCGCTGATCGCGATCGGTATCGACCGGCTGTCGATCACCCCGGCGGCGGTCGGCCCGGTCAAGGCGATGATCCGCTCGCTCGATCGTACGGCGGCGATGGCGCAGGTCGAATCGCTGCTGGCCACCCCCTCGCGCTCGCTGCGGGAGCCGCTGGAGGAATGGGCGCGGGCGAACGGTGTCGAATTGAACTGATCGCACGGCGGTTTGCCGCGCTGCGGCGTTGACACCCGCCGCCGCCTATCCGAAACCGCGTCACAGGTCGAAAGGCGGACAGTCCGCCGTGGAAGGAGTATCGATGACGGACGGCGAGGGCACCACCGGCACGCCGCGAACGGCGGGCATGATGCTGCGCCAGGCGCGGGAGGCGCAGGGGCTGACCCTGTCCGACATCGCACAGCGCACCCGCATTCCGCTGCGCCACCTCGAAGCGGTCGAGGACGGCAAGTTCCAGGCACTGCCGTCGATCACCTATGCGATGGGCTTCGGCCGGTCCTATGCCCGCGCGGTCGGCGTCGACGAGACGGAGGTGGCGCGCGCGCTGCGGGCCGAACTGGCGATCAGCTATCAGCGGCCCGAGCCCCTGCAGGACCTCGAACCGATCGGCGAGCGGCGCGGCCCCTCGATGGGCGTGACCGCGATGGGCGCGGCGGTGGCGATCGTGCTGCTGCTGATCGTCGGGGTCTATTTCGGCACCTCGCTGCTGCGCCGCGACGATCCCGTCACCGCGCCGGCCGCGACCGTCGCCGCCGATCTCGGCATGCTGCCCCCCACCCCGACGCCGGGCGCCGCGCCCGCCGCCGGTGGCGCGGCCCCCGCCGCCGTGCCGGCGGGCAGCGGTGGACAGGTGGCGCTCACCGCGACCGGATCGGTGTGGATTCGCGTGTTCGACGATACCGGCACGATCACCAACCGCGAACTCAAGCCAGGCGAGCGCTACGACGTGCCGATGACCGCGAAGAACCCGCAGATCCGCACCGGCCGTCCCGATCTGTTGACGGTGACGCTCAACGGGTCGAACATCGCGCCGCTCGGCACCGCCGAACGCGCGATCACCGTCGGGGTCAGCGCCGATGCGCTGCGCGCGCGCGGCACCGCCACGCCGACCCCGGCACCGGCGGGTTAAGCGTGGCGACAGGGTGGAGGCCACAGGATAAAGCAATGAAGCATCAACGCCCTGTTCCCATGCGCACGGCTCCCATGCGCGCGCTTGCCGCCCTGCCGTTCCTCGCGCTCGTGCTGAGCGTGCCCGCCGCCGCGCAGCAGACGCAGCTCGACGGCCGCGTCAACAAGCTGGAGCGCGAGATGCGCGCGGTGCAGCGCAAGGTGTTCCCCGGCGGCGCGCCCAACCAGGTCGAACCGCAGATCACCGCGCCGACGCAGGCGATCGACATCCCCGGCACCCCGACCAGCGGCCCCCTCGCCACGCTGGAGGCGCGGTTGAGCGCGCTCGAATCGCAACAGCAGACGCTCACCAACCAGATCGAGCAGGCGCAGTATAAGCAGCGCCAGTTGGAAGAACAGTTCATCGCCTATCGCCGCACGACCGACCAGCGGCTCACCGCGCTGGAAAGCAACGGCGCGACCGTGACCCCGGCCACCCCCGGCGCGATCGCGGCAGCGGGCGATACCAGCGTCAGCCCGCCGGTCGTGCGCGGGTCGGGCAACGGCGGTGATACGCTCGGCGGCACCCGCCCGGCCACGCCGCGCCCGACGACCACGCCGACCCCCGCGCCGGCGGCGACCACCACCGATCCCGCCCGCGCGGGCCGTATCGCGGCGATCGAAAAGCCCGCCTCCGGCGACGCGGCGGAGGACGGCTATCTCTACGGCTTCCGCCTTTGGAGCGCGAAGCTGTATCCCGAAGCCATTGCCGCGCTGAAACCGGTGGTCGACAAATATCCGCAGCACCGCCGCGCCAGCTATGCCCAGAACCTGATCGGCCGGTCGTATCTCGACGACGGCAAACCCTCGCTCGCCTCGATCGCCTTCTACGACAATTACAAGAAGATGCCCGATGGCGAACGCGCACCCGACAGCCTGTTCTATCTGGCCGACGCGCTCATCAAGCTGAAAAAGACCAAGGAAGCCTGCGACGTCTATGGCGAGCTGGGCGAGGTCTATGGCGACAAGATCTCGCCGCAGATGAAGGCCGATGTCGTGAAGGGTCGCGCGGCGGCCAAATGCGCTGCCTGATCCGGCCGGGCGGTTCGCGCGCGATCTGATCGCGCTCGCCGCCGCGCCTGTCCCTGACCGGCCATTGGCCATCGCAGTATCGGGCGGCCCCGATTCGATGGCGCTGCTCCGGCTCGCGGCGATCGCCTTTCCGGCCAGCGTCATCGCCGCGACCGTCGACCACCGCCTGCGCGCGGCGGCGGCGGACGAGGCGGCGATGGTCGCCGACTGGTGCCGGGCGCAGGGCATCGCACACGCCACCCTCGCCCCCGCGACCCCGCCAGCCGGGGCCAGCATCCAGGCACAAGCGCGCTACGTCCGCTACGCGCTGCTCGGGCGTTGGGCGCTGACCGCCGGGGCATGCGCGCTCGCCACCGCGCACCATGCCGACGATCAGGCCGAAACCTTCCTGATGCGTGCCGCGCGCGGTTCCGGCCCGGCGGGCCTCGCCGGGATCCGCCCGCGCTGGGAGTTCGCGCCCGATCGCTGGGCAGCCATGGCCCCACCCCGACCGTACCCCCGCGCAGGCGGGGGTCCAGAGTCCGACAGACCGGACGTAAGCGCGATACGCCCTGGCCCCCCGCCTGCGCGGGGGTACGATCGTCCAATCCGTCTCCCCGTCGTCCGTCCGCTCCTCGGCTGGCGCCGCCACGACCTTCGCGCCATCGCCGCCGCGCTGCCGTTCGTCGACGATCCGTCGAACACCGATCCCCGCCATGATCGCACCGCCGCCCGCGCGCTGCTGGCGCAAGGCCATCTCGACCCGACCGCCCTCGCCGCGGCCGCCGCGCATTGCCGCGAGGTCGATGCCGCGCTCGGGCAGACCGTCGACTGGCTCTGGCGCACCCGCCGCCTGCCCGCCGATCCGGGCGAAGTCCGCCTCGATCCCACCGACCTGCCACGCGAGCTGTGCCGCCGCCTCGCCCGCCGCGCGATCGGCGCGGTTCGCGCCCACGCGCCCTGCGAGGGCCGTTGGTCCGATTCGGCCAATATCGAACCGCTGCTGGATGCGCTTGTCGCCGGCAAGGCCGCGACGCAGGCCGGCGTTTTCGTGGCCGTCCGGGGGCCGCACTGGCACTTCCGCCCCGCTCCGCCGCGACGATCAGTCTGATCGGCTTTGTTCCATTGCCATTAACTTGCGGCAGCCTATCTTGGTGGCACTGAGAGGTATCACTTCGGCATGAACGATAACGACAAGCAGAACGGCCCCGACGGTGGCGGTGGCGGCAATCCGTGGATGAAGAGCCTGCTGATCTGGGTCGGCATCCTCGTCTCGCTCGCCATGTTCGTGACGCTCTTCGACGGGCGATCGGCGCAGACGCAGGGGCAGGTCGTTCCCTATTCGACCTTCTTGGACAAGGTCGACGAGGGTTCGGTGCGCGAGGTCAACATCGCGCCCAACACGATCACCGGCATCTACACCAATGACGAGAAGTTCCGCACCAACGCGCTGAACGATCCCAATCTGATCGAACGGCTGCGGACCAAGAACGTCACGATGAACGCGCGCCCCGAAGAGGGTCCGAACATCTGGCTCGTCATGCTGTACCAGTCGCTGCCGTTCCTGCTGTTCCTCGGCATCGCCTTCTTCGTCCTGCGCCAGATGCAGAAGGGCGGCGGCGGCGGCGGCGCGATGGGCTTCGGCAAGTCTCGCGCGCGCATGCTCACGCAGAAGGAAGGCAAGGTAACGTTCGACGATGTCGCCGGCATCGACGAGGCACGCGCCGAGCTGACCGAAATCGTCGACTTCCTGAAGGACCCGACCAAGTTCGCGCGCCTCGGCGGTAAGATCCCCAAGGGCGCACTGCTGGTCGGCTCGCCCGGCACCGGCAAGACGCTGCTCGCCCGCGCCATCGCGGGCGAGGCGGGCGTGCCGTTCTTCACCATCTCCGGCTCGGACTTCGTCGAGATGTTTGTCGGCGTCGGTGCCAGCCGCGTGCGCGACATGTTCGAACAGGCCAAGAAGTCGGCCCCCTGCATCGTCTTCATCGACGAAATCGACGCGGTCGGCCGTCATCGCGGCGCAGGTCTGGGCAATGGCAACGACGAGCGCGAGCAGACGCTGAACCAGTTGCTGGTCGAGATGGACGGCTTCGAGGCGAACGAGGGCATCATCATCGTCGCGGCGACCAACCGCCCCGACGTGCTCGACCCGGCGCTGCTGCGTCCGGGCCGCTTCGACCGGCAGGTCGTGGTGCCGCGCCCCGACATCGAGGGGCGGATCAAGATCCTGCAGGTCCATATGAAGAAGGTGCCGCTGGCCCCCGACGTCGACCCGCGCGTCATCGCGCGCGGCACACCCGGCTTCTCGGGCGCGGACCTTGCCAATCTCGTCAACGAAGCGGCGCTGACGGCGGCGCGCAAGGGCAAGCGCCTCGTCGCGAACCAGGAGTTCGAGGAGGCGAAGGACAAGGTCATGATGGGTGCCGAACGGCGCTCGATGGTGATGACCGACGATGAAAAGCGGATGACCGCCTATCACGAGGCCGGCCATGCCATCGTCTCGCTGCACGAACCCGCGTCGGACCCGATCCACAAGGCGACGATCATCCCGCGCGGCCGTGCGCTCGGCATGGTGATGCGCCTGCCCGAACGCGATTCGTACAGCTATCACCGCGACAAGATGTACGCGAACCTCTCGGTCGCGATGGGCGGCCGCATCGCCGAGGAGATCATCTTCGGCTATGACAAGGTATCGTCGGGCGCCTCGGGCGACATCCAGCAGGCGACCGGTCTGGCGCGCGACATGGTGACGCGCTGGGGCATGTCCGACGCGGTCGGCCCCGTCGAATATGGCGAACCGCAGGGGGAAAGCTTCCTCGGATACTCGGCATCGGCCCCGTCGCGCATGTCGAACAAGACCGCCGAACTGATCGACAGCGAGATCAAGCGCATCGTCGAGGGCGGCCTGTCGCGCGCACGCCAGTTGCTGACCGACCATGTCGACCAGCTCCACTTGCTGGCCGGCGCGCTGCTCGAATACGAAACCCTCTCGGGCGACGAGATCAAGCGCCTGATCGCGGGCGAAACCATCGACCGCGACATCGGCACGCCCACCACCCCGCTGTCGGCCGGCGGCACGTCGATCCCCAAGACCCGCCGCCCCCGCGGCCCCTTTGGATCGCCGACGCCTCAGGGGGCATAAACCCTCCATTCCGGGATGCCGCGTGACCGTGCCGGCGCGCGGCATCCCGTCGCACAGGACGAACCCTTTCCGTCAGTAGTACTGGAACCATGCCAATGCGCCGGTTTGTTGTTGCCGCGGTGTTATGCAGCCTGATGCCCGGCATTGCCGATGCAATGACGGTCAGCGAGTTTCTGGCAAAGACAAGGGCGTTGAAGGCGGAGGGCATGATGGCGATGTTCTCGTCCGACGCCACGCTGCTCAAACGGGAGATCGGCGGTATCGCGGCGGAATATCGCGCGAAGCGGCTGGCCGACAAGGCAGCCGGACGACCACCACATAGTTGCCCGCCCGATCATGCGAAAATGAGCGGCGACACATTGCTCGCCGCGCTGAACAAATTCCGCGCGCTCAACAGGGCGTGAGCCTCAAGGACGGGTTCGCGGCGACGATGCAGCGCCTGTATCCCTGCGCCCGCTGAAACCGGTCGACCAAATTGACAGCGCGAGAACGAATGTACACCCCGGTGCGGGGCATCATCCTGCGCGTCTCGCACACTTTCCTCCGTCCTCTGGCAGAACGATACCCCGTTCGCCATGGAACATAGCATCGCCCCATCGCCCCGGTCACCGCGCGGAAACCCCGCCCGCGAAGACGGACATCGTCGTCCGCCCCTTGACAACCGCCCGCCCAACCGTGTGACATTGTAACGTCATGTTGGCGTCGGGAGTCCCTATGCGCATCCGTACCCTGTTATTCGCCTGCACCCTATTGGCCGTCACCACGACCGGTCCGGCCCAGACCGCGCCCGGCCCCGACATCTGGCCGCGCAGCGGCGACATTCCCGCGAAGTTCACGCCCCCCACCGACAAGTACAATTATGTCCGGCGCGAGGTGATGATCCCGATGCGCGACGGGGTGAAGCTGCACACCGTCATCATGATTCCGAAGGGCGCGGCGAACGCGCCGATCCTCCTCACCCGCACGCCCTACAACGCCTCGGGCCGGGTCGCGCGCAGCGACAGCACCGATTATGTCGCGGCACTGCCACAGGGCGACGAGGTGTTCACCCGCGCCGGCTACATCCGCGTGTTCCAGGACATTCGCGGCAAATACGGCTCGGAGGGCGAGTATGTCGTCACCCGCCCGGTGCGCGGCCCGTTGAACCCGACGACCACCGATCACGTCACCGACGCATACGACACGATCGACTGGCTGGTGAACAAGGCGAACCTGCCCGAAAGCAACGGCCGCGTCGGCATGCTGGGGTCGTCGTACGAAGGGTTCACCGTCGTCATGGCGCTGCTCAACCCACACCCCGCCTTGAAGGTCGCCGCGCCCGAAAGCCCGATGATCGACGGCTGGATGGGCGACGACTGGTTCCATTACGGCGCGTTCCGCCTGGCGAACATCGGCTGGATCGGCAGCCAGACGGGATACAAGGGCCCGGGCGCATCGCCGCCGTCGACCACCTATGACGATTACGACCAGTTCCGGCAGGTCGGCTCGGCCAACGACTGGGCCAAGGCATCGGGCTATGCGCAACTGCCCTTCTGGCAGCGCTTCGTCGCGCATCCCGCCTATGATGCCTATTGGCAGGGACAGGCGCTCGACAAGCTGCTCGCCGCCAACCCGTCGAACGTCCCCACCATGTGGGAACAGGGGCTGTGGGATCAGGAGGACATGTACGGCGCGATCACCGCATGGGAGGCGCTGAAGGCGAAGGGCAAGGGCGGCAACAACTTCCTCGTCATGGGACCATGGCGGCACAGCGGCGCGAACTATGACGGCTCGTCGCTCGGCGACCTCAAGTTCAACGGCGACACCGCGCTGCAGTGGCGGCAAAACTATCTCTTCCCGTTCTTCGACCAGTATCTGCGTGACGGTCGCCCCGCGTTCACCCCGCCGCAGGCGCTGATCTACAACACTGGCGAGAACCACTGGGACGAACTGACGCAGTGGCCGCTTGCCTGCGACACGGGCTGTGCCGCGCCGATGAAGCCGATCTATCTCGGCGCCGACGGCGATCTCGGCTTCGCGCCCGTGCCGGCAGGTGGCGACAGCTATGTGTCCGATCCGGCCAAGCCCGTCCCGCACCTCTCGCGCCCGGTCAATTTCGACGATGGCCGGTGGAAGGCGTGGCTGGTCAGCGACCAGCGCCATGTCGACGGCCGCACCGACGTGATGACCTACCAGACGCCGGCGCTGACGAAGGCGGTCAAGGTCGCGGGCGCGCCGATCGCCGACCTGTTCGCGAAGACCACCGGCACCGACGGCGATTTCGTGGTGAAGGTGATCGACGTGTACCCTGATGTCGTCCCCGGCGAACCGGCCAAGGGCGGCTATCAACTGCCGATCGCGCTCGACATCTTCCGCGGCCGCTACCGCGACGACGTCGCCAAGCCCTCGGCGATCCCGGCGAACAAGACGCAGCGCTACCGCTTCCGCCTGCCCACGGTGAACCATGTGTTCCAGCCGGGGCACCGTATCATGGTGCAGGTGCAGTCGTCGCTGTTCCCGCTCTACGACCGCAATCCGCAGACCTATGTCCCCAACATCTTCACCGCGCCGAAATCGGCGTACAGGAAGGCGACGGTAACGATCGAACGCGGCGGCGCGACGCCGAGCGCGGTATGGCTGCCGGTGGTGCCGACGAACTGATCCTCGTCTCTTGAAAGGGGGGTGGGGCGGGTTGCAGCCGCCACCCCCCTCTCCCGATGCTCACCGTCACCCCGGACTTGTTCCGGGATCCACCGCGCCGCAGACGCACCAAGGGTTGCGTGACCGGAACCGTGGACCCCGGAACAAGTCCGGGGTGACGAAGCGTGTGTGACGACCCCTCGTCGACACCCGAAACCCTTCTGTCCTACAACCGGATGTTCCTGATACGTTCTCCACCCAACCAGGAGAACGACCATGACCATCGACCGACTGATCGACGACGTGATCGACCGCGAGGGCGGCTATGTCGACCATCCCGCCGATCGCGGTGGCGCGACCCGCTTCGGTATCACCAAAGGCGTTGCCCGCGCCGAAGGCTACACCGGCGACATGCGCCATTTCCCCCGCGCGCAAGCAGTGCAGCTCTACCGCCGCCGCTACTGGCTCGCCCCCGGCTTCGACCAGGTGGCGAAACGCGCGCCGGCGCTCGCCGCCGAACTGTTCGACACCGGCGTCAACATGGGGCCGACGGTGGCGGCGGGCTTCCTGCAACGCACGCTGAACGCACTCAACCGGGGCGCGCGGGACTGGCCGGACGTAAACCTCGACAGCGCGATCGGCACACGAACGCTTGCCGCGCTGGACGCGATGCTCGCCAGCCGCGGCCCGGCGGCCGAAGCGGTCTTGGTCAAGGCGATCAATGCCTTGCAGGGCGAACGCTACCTCCGCCTCGCCGAAACGCGCCCCGCCAACGAAGCCTTTCTCTACGGCTGGCTGGCGCAGCGCGTGAGCTGACGAGTGTAAACTTTGTAAACTTTGACCTCACAGGAGCCCATGATGCTGCCGACCCTGATCGCCCCCATCGCCGGCCTGCTGGACAAGCTGATTCCCGACCCGCAGGCGCGCAACGCCGCCAAGCTCGAACTCCTCCGCCTCGAATCGACCCGCGATCTGGACGCGACCCGCGCCCAGCTTCAGGCGATCGTGGCCGAGGCGCAGTCGACCGACCCATGGACCGCCCGCGCCCGGCCGGGCTTCCTCTATGTGATGTATGCGCTGCTGCTGTGGTCGATCCCGATGGGCCTGCTCGCCGCGATCGAACCGTCGCTGGGGCAAGCCGTCGCGCGGGGCATGACCGCCTATCTGCGCGGCATCCCCGAAGAACTCTACGCGCTCTTCGGCACCGGCTATCTCGGCTACACCGCCGCGCGCGCATGGGGCAAGGCGAAGGGCGTGGAGAAATAGCCCGCGCCTGATGCCGGCCGGGGGAGGGGAACTTGGCGAAGCCGCCCCCCCTCCCCATATCGCACGCCATGAGCAAAGAGACGGTGTGGCACGGCACCACGATTGTATCCGTGCGTCGCGGCGGTCGCGTGGTGATCGCGGGGGATGGGCAGGTTTCGGCCGGACAGACGGTCATGAAACCGAATGCGAGAAAGGTCCGCCCGCTGGGCGACGGCAAGGTCATTGCCGGCTTCGCCGGGGCGACCGCCGATGCCTTTACCCTGTTCGAACGGCTGGAGGCCAAGCTGGAGCGGCATCAGGGCCAGTTGCTGCGCGCGGCGGTCGAACTCGCCAAGGACTGGCGGACCGACAAGTTTCTGCGCAATCTGGAAGCGATGCTGATCGTCGCCGACAAGGACGTGACCTTGGTCGTCACGGGCAACGGCGACGTGCTCGAACCCGAAGCCGGAATTGCCGCGATCGGATCGGGCGGGAACTTCGCGCTCGCCGCCGCCCGCGCGCTGTCCGACTATGAAGGCGATGCGGAGAAGGTGGCGCGCAAGGCGCTCGCGATCGCCGCCGAACTGTGCGTCTACACCAACGACCGCGTGACTCTCGAAGCGCTCGACAGCGCCAACTGAACCGGACTTTCCATGAACGACCAGCTCACCCCCAAGGCGATCGTCGCCGCCCTCGACGCGCACATCATCGGCCAGCATGATGCCAAGCGCGCCGTCGCCGTGGCGCTGCGCAACCGCTGGCGTCGCCAGCAGCTCTCGCCCGATCTGCGCGACGAGGTGTCGCCGAAGAACATCCTGATGATCGGACCCACCGGCTGCGGCAAGACCGAGATCAGCCGCCGCCTCGCCAAGCTGGCCGACGCCCCGTTCGTCAAGGTGGAAGCGACCAAGTTCACCGAGGTCGGCTACGTCGGCCGCGACGTCGAACAGATCGCGCGCGATCTGGTCGAGGAAGCGATCCGGCTGGAGCGCGAGCGTCGCCGGGTGGCGGTGAAGGACAAGGCCGAGGAAGCGGCGATGGCCCGCCTGCTCGACGCGCTGACCGGCAAGGGCGCGAGCGAGGCGACCCGCGAGGCGTTCCGCCAGCGCTTCCGCGACGGGCATATGGACGACAAGGAGGTCGAGATCGAACTCGACGCCCAGCCGCAGATGCCGTTCGAGGTGCCCGGGGCCGCGCCGCAGATGATCGACCTGTCGGCGATGATGGGCAAGGCGTTCGGACAGGGCCAGCAGAAACGCCGCAAGCTGACCGTGCGTGCCGCATGGGACAAGCTTGTCGAGGAAGAGGCCGACAAGCGGCTCGACCAGGACGAGGTCAGCCGCGTCGCGCTGGCCGATGCCGAGGCGAACGGCATCGTGTTCCTCGACGAGATCGACAAGATCGCGGTGAGCGACGGACGCGGCGGCGGATCGATCAGCCGCGAAGGCGTGCAGCGCGACCTGCTGCCGTTGATCGAGGGGACGACCGTCGCCACCAAATACGGCCCGATGAAGACCGACCATGTCCTCTTCATCGCATCGGGCGCGTTCCATGTGGCCAAGCCCAGCGACCTGCTGCCCGAACTTCAGGGGCGGCTGCCGATCCGGGTCGAGCTGAAGGGATTGAGCGAGGCCGATTTCATCGCGATCCTGTCGGACACCAAGGCATCGCTGCCCGCGCAGTATCGCGCGCTGCTGGCGACCGAATCGGTCGACGTGACCTTCACCGACGACGGCATCGCCGCCGTCGCCCGCATCGCGGCGGAGGTGAATGCCGAGATCGAGAATATCGGGGCGCGCCGGTTGCAGACGGTGATGGAAAAGCTGCTGGAGGAAATCAGCTTCGATGCAGAGGACCGCGCCGGCCATGCGGTGACGATCGACGCCGCCTATGTCGACAAGCAACTGGCGAGCATCGCGCGCAACACCGACCTCAGCCGCTACGTGCTGTAGGCGTCGTGCCGTCCGTCCGGGCTGTCCCGGACGGACGGCAGGCGGTTAACTCGCCTTGTCGTAGGGCACGAAGGTGCCGAAGGTGCAGTCACCCGACGGGATCTGCGATCCCCGGTCGATCAGCCGGAAACGATCGTTGCGGCACACCTGCGCGCCGTACAGGATCGACACCACGATCTGGTCGTCGCGCAGGAACGGGCAACGGTCGCGGACCTGGGTCCGCCACAACCGCTTGCCGTTCTGGCGATAGACGAGCGAGTCGCCGATCACCTGCGGCCCGTCGATGAAGCCGGTCGGGATGCAGTTCTGCGGCGTGCCCGGCGTCCGCCCCGCCAGCGCGCTGGCGAGCAGCCGGTCGCCGCGCGCTTCGGTTTCCGCCTGCTGCTGCGGGGTCGCGCACGCCCCCAGCATCAACGCCGCTGCCGTCCATGCCAATCGCTTCATGCCGCTTCTCCTGAACCCGCTGAAATCAAAACGCATCCTTGGCCGATCGGTGCCGTGCCAGTTCCTCGACCGTTCCCGCGCGCAGAAACGGGTTGGTCGCCCGCTCCGCACCGATCGTCGTCGGCACCGTCGCCTCGCCCCGCTCACGCATCGCACCGACCGCCACCAGCCGCTCGGCGATCGCGGCATTGTCCGGCTCGGCATGCACGGCGTAGCGCGCGTTCGACAGCGTATATTCGTGGCCGCAATACACCCGCGTATCGGCGGGCAGGTCGGCATAGCGCCGCATGTTACCGAACATCTCGGCCGCCGTCCCCTCGAACAACCGGCCGCACCCCATCGCGAACAGTGTGTCGCCGGTGAAGATGACGTCATCCTGCGCGAAATGGAACGCGACATGCCCCGCGGTATGGCCGGGCACCGCCCACACCTGCGCCTGGTGGTCGCCGACGAACAGCATCGCGCCTTCGCCGACGCCATCGTCCATGTCGGCGATCTTCGCCCGTTCCGCCTCCGGCCCGGTGATCCGCGCACCCGTCGCGGCTTTCAGCGCGGCATTGCCGCCGACATGATCGGCGTGCCAGTGCGTGTTCCAGATCGCGGTGATCGTCCACCCCCGCGTCGCCGCCGCATCGATCAGCGGCTGCGCCTCGCCCGGATCGATCGCCACCGTCGCGCCGCTCGCATCGTCATGGACCAGCCATGCGTAATTGTCGGAGAGGACGGGGACCGCCACGATCTCCATCACCACGTCCCTGTGTTCGCCATCGACGCCCATGGTTCGGCGGGCGGCAGCGACCCGTCCTGCAACAGCTCGATCGAGATGCCGTCGGGCGTCTTCACGAACGCCATATGCCCGTCGCGCGGCGGACGGTTGATCGTGACGCCGGCCTCGGCCAGCCGCTGGCAGGTGGCGTAAATATCATCGACGCGGAACGCGAGGTGCCCGAAGTTGCGCCCGCCGGCATACTCCTCCGCGTCCCAGTTATGCGTCAGCTCGACCTCGGCGACGCCTTCCTGCCCCGGCGCGGCGAGGAAGATCAGCGTGAAGCGGCCCTTCTCGCTTGTCGTGCGGCGGATCTCCTTGAGGCCCAGCAGATCGAAGAAGGCGATGGTCGCGTCCGGGTCGCTGACGCGGATCATGGTGTGGAGATAGCGGGTCATGGGCGGCTCCGTTGCAGGTCGCGTCCGCATATCGGCACGATCAACCGCCCCCGCAACTCACGCCGATGGCAGCGTATCCAGCGCGGCATCGGCCGCCTTCGCCTGCGGACTGCCCGGCGCCAGCCGCGCCACCGCCTCGAACGCCGCGCGTGCCGCCTTGGTATCGCCCGACAGGCCGGCAATATTGCCCGCCTCCAACTGGACCGACGGATCGTCGCCCGACCGGCGCACCGCCTCGGCGATGTCGGTCCGCGCGCGCGGCAGGTCGTTCGTCCGCCGCGCCAGCGTCGCCGAGAGCAGCCACGCCAGCGGATCGGCCGGCGCGTCCTTCAACGCCCGGTCGAGATCGGCCCGCGCCCCGGCCATATCCCCCGCCGCGACCCGCACCCTGGCCCGGTCGAGCTGCGCCTCGCCGCGCGCCAGCCCGGTCAACGTGCCGGTCGCCAGCGCCGCGTCGAGCGCGCGGCCCGCCGCCATCGTATCATTGTCGGCCAGCCGGGCATTGCCCGCCTGCGCCCAATAATTGGCGGCGCGCGGGTCCTTGGCGACCTCCGCCTCCTTCGCCGCCTGCTCGAACGCCTCGGCCGCCGCGCTCCAGCGCTGCCGCGACGCATAGCTCATGCCGAGACACTGGCGTGCGAGGAAGCCGCCGCCGACCAGCCGCCATTGCCCGGCGATCCGCTCGCCTTCCTCCGGGTTGCCGGTCGCGGCATCGACACAGGCGTCGTAGCGAGCCTCGGGCGTCGGCGCGGCCGGGCGCGGCGGTCCGGCGGCGGCGGTGGTCTGGGCGACGATCAGGGCGGCAAGCAGCAGGGTCAAAGCACATCCTCGATGGCGCGCAGGATCAGCGCGATGTCCGATTCGCGCGACAGGCGGTGGTCGCCATCCTTGACGAGCCAGGTCTGCACATTCGCTGAACGCAGCCGGCTGGCGAGATGCACCGTCCGCTCCCATGGCACATCGGCATCGCGCTGCCCCTGCACCAGCCGCACCGGGCCATCGATCGGCAGTTCGCCGTGCATCACCCGGTTGGCCTCACCCGACGACCAGAAGGCGCGGGTGAACACGCTCGGTGTATCGGCATAGGGCGACGGCCGCTCGATCCGTCCGTGCGTCAGCAGCGTCATCTTCTCCGCCTGGGTAAAGCCCCAGTCGGTGAAGTCGGGCGCGGGCGCGATCCCAACTAGCCCGGCGATCCGCTCGGGCCGCGCCCGCGCGGCGAGCAGCGCGATCCACCCGCCCATCGACGATCCGACCAGCACTACCGGCCCTGCGATCACCTCATCGATCATCGCCAGCGCATCGTCGCGCCAACCGGCGAGCGTCTGGTCCTCGAACTCGCCGGGGCTGTCACCGCAACCGGCATAGTCGAAGCGAAGGAACGCGCGGCCCTGCGCCTTCGCCCATGCCTCGATCGCCAGCGCCTTGGTGCCGGTCATGTCGGAGGCATAGCCCGGCAGGAACAGGATCGTCGGACCGGTGCCGGGGGTGTGGCGATAGGCGAGCGGGCGGGAATCGGTCATGGGGCCGGATCATGCCATGCGGTTCGCGGTGGGGGAAGGGTTGGCACCCTGTTCAATGCACTACCGTCACCCCGGACTTGTTCCGGGGTCCACCGGGCCGCTCACGATGCTGCTGGATCAGGAACGCTACCGCCTGTCGGGTAGGGCGTTCTGGGTGGGGTGGTTCGCTTCCCAAGGCGACGACGGCAAAGCCGCCGTCGGTCGGGGGCATCTGGCCCCCGCCGGCCATGCCGGACGATCCGTGCCTTGCCGGGCTTTGCCCGGCTCGGCTCGGCTCGGACCGGCGGGGAAGCTTGCTTCCCCGCCTTCGTCCGTCAGTACATGTGCTGCCCGCCATTGATGCTCAGCGTCGATCCGGTGACGAACCCGCCCTCTTCCGAGCACAGGAACGCCACGCCGCGCGCGATTTCGCTCGCCTGACCCAGACGGCCGACCGGGATCTTGGCAACGATCTTCTCCAGCACGTCGGCCGGCACCGCCGCCACCATGTCGGTGTCGATATAGCCCGGGGCGATCGCGTTCACGGTCACGCCGAACCGCGCGCCTTCCTGCGCCAGCGCCTTGGTGAAGCCGTGGATGCCCGACTTGGCGGCGGCATAGTTGACCTGGCCATACTGGCCCGCCTGACCGTTGATCGAGCCGATGTTGACGATCCGGCCCCATTTGCGGTCGCGCATGCCGGGGAAGGTCGCCTTGGCGAGATTGAAGCACCCGCCGAGGTTGGTGCGGATCACGTCGTCCCACATCTCGTAGCTCATCTTGAGCAGTGTGCCGTCGCGGGTAATACCGGCGTTGTTGACGACGATGTCGACCGGGCCGAGCGCTTCCTCGATCGCCTTGACGCCTGCCTGCGTCGCTTCGAAATCGCCCACGTCGAACTTGAACGCGGCGATGCCGGTGCGCTCGGTGAACGCCTTCGCCTTTTCGTCGTTGCCCGCATAATTGGCGGCGACGGTGACGCCCATTTCCTGCAGAGCAAGGCTGATCGCCTCGCCGATGCCGCGCGTGCCGCCGGTGACGATCGCTACCCGTGCCATGCATTCTCTCCCAAATGTTTCGTCCCTGCTAGGCGGGGTCGATCCATCCCGCAAGTTCGCGTGCGATGATGTTGCGCAACATTTTATTGCCGTGCGGCTCGGCATTCAGGCAAGGAAGATAGGCGAAATCCGTGCCGCCCGCTTCCACGAAGCTTTCCTTGCCCCGGATCGCCAGTTCCTCCAGCGTCTCCAGACAGTCCGCCGAAAAGCCCGGCGCGAAGATCGCGACGCGGCGCTTGCCCGCCTTCGCCAGCTCGACCAGCGTCTCGTCGGTCGCCGGTCCCAGCCACTTGGCCGGCCCGAAACGCGACTGGAACGCGATGGTCAGCGGCCGGCCCAACGCCTCGGACACCAGCCGCGCGGTTTTCTGACAATGGCAATGATAGGGGTCGCCCAGTTGCAACGTGCGCTTGGGCATGCCGTGAAAGCTGGCGACGATCGTGTCCGGCTCGAAATCGAGCTTCGCCAGATCTTCGCCAAGCGTCGTGGCGAGCGCGTCGATATAGGCCGGATCGTCGTAATAGGGTGGCAGCGTGCGGATCGCCGGTTGCCAGCGCAGGCCGGCCAGATGCGCGAACGCCTTGTCATTGGCGGTCGCGGTCGTCGCTGCGCAATATTGCGGGTAGAGCGGGGCCAGCAGGATGCGGTCGCATCCCTGCTCACGCAGCGAATCGATCCGGCTGGCGATCGATGGATTGCCGTAGCGCATCGCCCAGTCGATCACGACGCCCTCGCCGAACGCGCCCTGCATCGCCTCCGACTGCGCGCGGGTGATCGCAGCAAGCGGCGAACCCCGGTCGCTCCACACCTGTTGATAGGCATGCGCCGACTTCTTCGGCCGAGTGTTCAGGATGATCCCGCGCAGGATCGGCTGCCACGCGATCGCCGGAAGCTCGACGACGCGGCGATCGGACAGGAATTCGGCGAGGTAGCGCTTCACCGAGCTTGGCGACGGATCGTCGGGCGTGCCGAGGTTCATCAACAGCACGCCGATGCGGCGGGGCGGGAATACGGGGTGATTCGTCGGACGGTCCATGGCGCGGTGTAACGCGCGAACGGGGCGGACGGGGCAAGCGGTTTCGGTTTTCACGCGAAGGCGCGGAGACGCGAAGGATACAGAGAAGAAATTTTCGCGCAGAGGCGCAGAGGCGCGGAGGGGATGCGTTCGCGGGACGGATAACCGCGAAGCGACCTTATCAATTCGTGGCAGCGTGAGCAGGCGTCTCCCGGTCGCGAGCGGTTTCCGTTATCATTACCTCTCTGCGCCTCTGCGCCTCTGCGCGAACCCATTTCTTCTTCGCGTCTTCGCGCCTTCGCGTGAACCAGAACCGCAAACTACCCCAGCAACGGCAACGACCGATACCGCCGCCCCGTCGCCGCATACAGCGCGTTGGCGATCGCCGGGGCCACTACCGGCACCGCCAGTTCGCTTACCCCGCCCGGATCGGCATCCGATTCGACCAATTCGATCAGCATTTCCGGGCTGTCGGCCAATCGCGGCAGGTTCAGCCCGCCGAAGCCGCGCACATCGGGCAGGTTCGCGGTGAAGCCGGTCGCCGCACCCGTCGCCATCGCCATGCCGAACAGCAACCCGCCCTCGATCTGCTGGCGCACCAGATCGGGGTTCACGATCCGCCCGCAATTGACCGCCGCGACCAGCCGGTCGACCTTCACCCGCCCGCCCTCGACCCGCGCCTCGGCCAGACAGGCGATCGCCGATCCGCGCATCCGGTGGCAGGCGATGCCCTGCGCGCTGCCCGGCACGCCGCCTTGCCAGCCGCCCATCGTCGCGACGCTCGACAGGCAGCGGGCCAGCGCCACGTCGCCGCCAAGCATCGCAATGCGGAACGAATGCGCCTCGACCCCGGCGAATCCGGCAAGCTCGTCGAGGAAACATTCGTTGAAGAACGCGGTGTAGCTGTGCGCCCCCGATCGCCACCAGCCGGCGGGTAGCCCTAGTTCGGCGGGATGATGATCGACCGCGACATTGGCGATGCCATAGGGTGGCACCGCGCCATCGGTCGCCAGCGCGTCGCCATGGTCGCCGGGCAGCGCCATGCCGATCGACGTGGCGACATCGCCGCCCAGCAACCGGCGGGCGAGGTCGCGTCCGGTGCGCGGCGCGGCGATCCGCGCCTGCCACCCGGCGATCCGTCCGCCGCGCGCCAGCCGCGCCGTCATCCTTGCGGCGGCGGGGGTGCGATACTGGTCGGCAAGACAATCCTCGCCGCGCGACCACGTCAGTTGCACCGGTCGGTCGAGCCGCCGCGCCAGCACCGCCACCTGTTCGGCGACGCGGGTGTCGAGGTTCGCGCCGAACGATCCCCCAGCGATCGTCGGGTGCAGGATCACGCTGTTCTCGGCCACCCCGATCGCGCGGGCGACAGCAGCACGGGCCAGCGTCGGCGCCTGCGTCGGGAGCCACAGCGTCAGCGTGCCGTCGCGCCATACCGCCGTGGCGCTGGTCGGCTCGATCGCGGCGTGGAGCGCGGCGCGCACCCGGTAGGTCGCGGTCTGCGTCCGGGCACCTGCGAAGGCAGCGTCGATGTCACCGCCGGCATGGACCCGCGCGCCCTCGACTGCCAGCGCCCTGTCGAGCGCGGCGGCGATCGAGGCGTCGTCGATCAGCCCGTGCGTCTCGAACCGGGGAGCCATCGCGTCGAGCGCGCGATTGGCCGCCCACCACGTCGTCGCCACCGCCGCGACCCAGCCGGGGTTCTCGACCACCGCGACCACGCCGGGCAGCCGCTCCACCGCCGTCTTGTCGACCGCGATCCGCCGGGTATCGCCGATCGGCCCCTGCCGGACCGAGGCGAAGACCATGCCCGCCAATCGAATATCGCCGGCAAAGGTCGCGCGCCCGTCGACCTTCGCCGGCGCGTCGAGCCGGGGGAGCGGTTGGCCGACCAGCCGCTTCTCCTCGCCGGTGCGAAACGGCAGTTCCCCGCCCGGCAGGCTTTCGCCTGCCGCCGCCTCGGCCAGCTTGCCGAAGCGCTCACGCTGCTCGCCCATCACGACGAAGCCGTCCGCCGTGCCGCAACTGCGCCAGTCGCCGCCCCAGCCGCGTGCCGCCGCCTTGCACAACAACACCCGCGCCGCCGCACCCGCTTCGCGCAGCGGCCCCTCGAACCGGCGGATCGAGGTCGACCCGCCGGTCAGCATCAGCGTGTTGCGCTCGGCATAGGCAGTGCGCGTCGCTTCGGGGAGCAGCGCCAGCGCGTCGCCGAACAGGATGCCGGCGGCCAGCGGATTGGCATAGAGCGGGTTGATCGGCGCCGCCTCCACCGCGACGGTGCGCCAGTCGGCGCCCAGTTCATCCGCGACGATCTGCGGCAGCGCGGTATAGACGCCCTGACCATGTTCGGCCTGCGGCACCGCCACCGTCACCTGTCCGTCCGCGCCGATCTTGAGGTACGGCCCGAACACCGTCTCCCCCTCGGCCGCCGCGAGATTCACGCCGTAACGGCGCGGCC
>NZ_LMKU01000033.1:340386-350552 GCF_001421635.1 Sphingomonas sp. Leaf25 | reverse complement strand
AAGCTTGGGGTTGGGCGGCACCGACATGACCCCGGCCCTATCAGATCGTCCGGCGACCGGGGAGGGGTGAGTAACAATGGTTTCCTCCCGCATCCAACCCCGATACTACGCCTGCGACACAGCCGGAGCCTGCCCCTTGATCCTATCCACCCTCGCCGCCGCCACCGGCGACATCGGCATGGCCGCGGGCCATATTCGCTATGCCGACCTCGGCATCGGTCCGGTCGCGCTCGACCTCGGCTTCTTCCAGCTCAAATGGTATTCGCTGGCCTATATCGCCGGCATCCTCGTCGGCTGGTGGTATCTGCTCAAGCTGCTCGACCAGCCCGGCGCGCCGATGGCACGGCGGCATGCCGACGATTTCGTGTTCTACGCGACGCTCGGCATCATCCTCGGCGGGCGGCTGGGCTATGCGATCTTCTACGCGCCCGAGATGTTTCTCGATCCCGTCAAGATCCTGCGGCTGTGGGACGGCGGCATGTCGTTCCATGGCGGGGTCATCGGCACGATGATCGGCATCATCCTACTGGCGCGCAAGCACGGCCTCAACTGGCTGCGCGTGCATGATTACGTCGCCTGCTGCACGCCGTTCGGGCTGTTCTTCGGCCGGCTCGCCAATTTCGTGAACGGGGAGTTGTGGGGCCGGCCGAGCGACGTGCCATGGGCGATCGTGTTCCCGCGCACCGTGGCGGGCGGCCTCGATCCGGCGCGCCATCCCAGCCAGCTCTACGAAGCGGGGCTGGAGGGCATCGTGCTGTTCGCGGTGCTGTGGTTCCTGTTTTGGAAGACCGACGCGCGCTATCAGCCGGGCAAGCTCGTCGGCACGTTCCTGCTCGGCTATGGCCTGTCGCGCTTCTTCGTCGAATTCTGGCGCGAACCCGACGCCCAGCTTACCGAATTCGCGCAGACGACCGGCCTGCACATGGGCCAGTGGCTGACGCTGCCGATGCTGGCGGGCGGCATCTACCTGATCGCCACCGCCAAGCGCCGCCGCGTCCGCGTCGAGCCGATCGCGGGGACGGAGAGCGTCGCTTGAGCGAGACTGAAGGCGCGCTGCCCGATCGGCTGGCACGGGCGATCACGCTGGCCGGGCCGATCAGCCTCGCCCAGTTCATGGGCGCGGCCAATGCGCATTATTATGCGACGCGCGATCCGCTGGGCACGAACGGCGATTTCACCACCGCGCCCGAAATCAGCCAGATGTTCGGCGAGCTGATCGGCCTGTCGCTCGCCGACCAATGGGATCGCGCGGGTCGTCCGGCGGCGCGCTATGTCGAGCTGGGGCCGGGGCGCGGCACCCTCGCCGCCGATGCGCTGCGCGCGATGGCGGCGGCGGGGTGCACGCCCCCCGTCCAGTTCGTTGAGACATCGCCGACGTTGCGCGCCGAACAGGCGAAACGGGTGCCGCACGCCGAATGGGCGTTCGATCTGGTCGGGGTGGCCGACGACGGCGCGCTGCTGGTCGTCGCCAATGAATTCTTCGACGCGCTGCCGATCCGGCAACTGGTCAAAACGCCCGAGGGGTGGCGCGAGCGGCTGGTGGCGTGTCAGGATACGTTGTTCCTGCCGATCGTCGGCGCGCGCGGCTTCGACCCGATCATCCCGCCGCACCTGCGCGACGCCCCCATCGGATCGGTGCTCGAAACCGCCCCCGCCGCCGTCGCCATTATGCGCCAGTTGGCCAAGCGGATCGTCGCCCAGGGCGGCTGCGCGATCGTGATCGACTATGGTTATAGCGGCCCGGCGATCGGCGACACGTTGCAGGCGGTGCGCGGCCACGGCTTCGTCAACCCCTATGACGATCCCGGCGAGCAGGACCTGACCGCGCATGTCGATTTCGCGACGCTGGCCGAAGCCGCGCGGGCCGAGGACGCCGTCGCCTATGGTCCGGTCGAACAGGGCGCGTTGCTGAGTGCGCTCGGCATCGACGCACGGGTGCAGGCGCTTTCCGCGAAATCGCCCGAACGCGCCGATGGCTTGCGCGCCGACCGCGACCGGCTGGTCGACGGCGAGCAGATGGGCAGTCTGTTCAAGGCGATCGCGATCACCTCGCCCGGCTGGCCGGTTCCGGCGGGGTTCGCATGACGCCGGTGCTGCGCGCAGCGACGATCGAGGATGCCGCCCGGCTGGCGACGATCGGCCGCGACACCTTCGTCGAGACGTTCGGCGATCTCTATCGCCCGGACGACCTTGCCGCCTTCCTGACCTGCCACACGCCCGAAAGCTGGGCGGGCGAGCTCGCCGATCCGCGCTTCCATGTCCTGCTGGCGATGGCCGGCGAGGACACGGCCGGCTATGCCAAGCTTGGTCCGCGCTCGCTGCCGTTCGAGCCGCAGGGCGTGCCGATCGAACTGCGCCAATTCTATATCCGCCGCGAATGGCACGGCAGCGGCCTTGCCGCGCGGATGATGGAAGCGGTGCTGGCAACCGCGCGGGCGACCGGTGCCGACGAACTCTATCTCTCGGTCTTCGTCGACAACCACCGCGCCCGGCGCTTCTACGAACGCTATGGCTTCGTTCGGGTCGGGAACTATGCCTTCATGGTCGGCACCCATGCCGATGAGGATCATGTGATGCGGCTAGTGCTATGAACGATGTCGAGGTGATCCGCGCCCGGATGCTGGGCGGGGTAGCGCATGGCTTCCTCGGCCGGCGGGGCGGCGTGTCGCAGGGGCTGGTATCGGGGCTGAACGTGGGGCTGGGGTCGGCCGACGATCCGGCAGCGGTGGCGGCGAACCGCGCGCGGGCGGTCGACGCCGTGCTGCCCGGCGCGGCGCTGTGCGGGCTGTACCAGACCCATTCCGCCTCGGTCGTCCGCGTGCTGACCGCCTATGGCGACGACCGGCGACCCGAAGGCGACGCGCTCGTCACCGACCGGCCGGACATCCTGCTCGGCATCGTCACCGCCGATTGCGCGCCGGTGCTGTTCGCCGATGTCGAGGCGGGCATCGTCGGCGCGGCGCATGCCGGGTGGAAGGGCGCGCTGAACGGCATCACCGACGCGACGATCGCGCAGATGGTGACGCTGGGCGCGCGGCCCGACCGCATCGTCGCCGCGATCGGCCCGTGCATCGCGCGGGCGAGCTACGAGGTCGACCTCGCCTTCGCCGAACGCTTCTGCGCCACCGATCCCGCCAACGAACGCTTCTTCGCCGAGAACCGGCCGGGCCACGCCCGCTTCGACCTCGAAGCCTATGTCGCGCACCGGCTGGCGATGGCGGGCGTGCGCCGGGTCGAGGCGATGGGACTCGACACCTATGGCGACCCCGACCGCTTCTTCAGCTTCCGCCGCGCGACGCATCGCGGCGAGCCGGATTACGGGCGGCAATTGTCGGTGATCGGGCTTTCCGCCTGAACCGTCATTCCGGCGAAGGCCGGAATCCATTGTGTCGGGCGGCGGCGATCGGTCGCTATCGTCTCCCCATCCATGGATTCCGGCTTCCGCCGGGATGACGGATCGATCAGGCGGCCCGATTTGGTTTCCAACGAAACTACCGCTAGGCTCGCGTAAAAATACGGAGAGACTCGAAATGACCGACGAAACCGAAGCCGACCTGACCGGCGTACCGCCGCGCCGTCGTCCGAAGCCGACGGTCGACACGATCGGTGGCCGTCGCCTCAAACCCGCGACGCTGATGATGGGCCATGGCTATGATCCGGTACTGTCCGAAGGGTCGCTCAAACCGCCGATCTTCGCGACCTCGACCTATGTCTTTCCGAGTGCGGCGGCGGGCAAGCGCCATTTCGAGGGCGTAACCGGCAAGCGGCCCGGCGGGGCCGAGGGCCTCGTCTATTCGCGCTTCAACGGCCCCAATCAGGAAATCCTCGAAGACCGGCTGGGTGTGTGGGAAGCGGCCGAGGACGCCCTGGTCTTTTCCAGCGGCATGTCGGCGATCGCCACGCTGTTCCTGTCGATGGTCCAGCCGGGCGACACGATCATCCATTCGGGGCCGCTCTATGCCGCGACCGAAACGCTGATCGGTCGCGTGCTGGGCCGCTTCGGCGTCCGGTATCTCGACTTCCCCGCTGGCGCGACGCAGGACGAGATCGAAGCGGTGCTGCGCAAGGCCGACGGCCGCGTGCCGTTGATCTACCTCGAAAGCCCGGCCAACCCCACCAACGCGCTGGTCGATATTGAAGCAGTGGCCGCCGCCCGCGACGCGGTGTTCGGCGATCACGCCGCCGACACGCCGATCGCGATCGACAATACCTTCCTCGGGCCGCTGTGGCAGCAGCCGCTCCGCCACGGTGCCGATCTGGTCGTCTATTCGCTCACCAAATATGCCGGCGGCCACAGCGATCTGGTGGCGGGTGGCGTGCTCGGCTCCAAGGAGCACATCAACACCATCCGCTCGATGCGCAACACCATCGGCACGATCTGCGACCCCAATACCGCATGGATGCTGCTGCGCAGCCTCGAAACGCTGGAACTGCGCATGAGCCGCGCGGGCGAGAATGCGGAAAAGGTCTGCGCCTTCCTGCGCGATCACCCGAAGGTCGAACGGGTCGGCTATCTCGGCTTCCTCAAGGACGCCCAAGGCATGGAACGACAGGCCGACATCTACGCGCGTCACTGCACCGGCGGCGGATCGACCTTCTCGCTGTATCTCAAGGGCGGCGAGCGGGAGGCGTTCGCCTTCCTCGACGCGCTGACCATCGCCAAGCTGGCGGTCAGTCTGGGCGGCACCGAAACGCTGGCGAGCCATCCCGCCGGCATGACCCACCTGTCGGTGCCCGACGCACGCAAGGCGGCGCTGGGCATCACCGACAATCTGGTCCGCATCTCGATCGGCGTCGAGGATGCCGATGACCTGATCGCCGATTTCGAACAGGCGCTCGACGCGGTTTAGTCGGTGTGGACAAATTTGAGCCAGTATCTGGCGGTCGCGAGGTGGACCATGCCGAGGAAGCTGCTGGCGAGTTGGTCATAACGGGTGGCAATGGCGCGGTTAATCTTGAGGTGGCCGAACATGCGCTCGATGCGATTGCGCTGCTTGTAGAGCGTCCGGTCATGCTCGATCTTCACCCGGCGGTTTGAGCGACCGGGAAAACGGGCTTGATATTCTGTTTGGCAAGGTCGGCACGGATGGCGTCGGCATCGTACCCCTTGTCGGCCAGCAGCGCATCTGGTGTGCGCTCCGGAAGGACGATCAGGGCGTCATACGCCTTGCGGTCTGCCGCCTCGCCGCCTGTCAGGTGGAAGGCGAGCGGCAGCCCGAGGGCATCAGCCAGGCAGTGAAGTTTACTGGTGAACCCGCCCCGCGAGCGGCCAAGAGCGCGTCGATGAGCCCCCCTTTTCCGCCCGCTGCCGAGACGTGGGCGCGAACGGTGCTGCTGTCGATGCTGTAGTGGCCAGTCTCCGCCATGATCTCGGCCAACGTCACCGCCACGATCTCCCAGACCCCTGCCTCGCTCCACCGCCGGAACCGGCGATAGATGGTGTTCCAGCTCCCGTATTTTGGCGGTACATCGCGCCACGGCGCACCGCACCGAAGCCGCCAGAGTATGCCGTTGATGATCGAACGGTTCTGTTCGGGAGGTCTGCCCCAACCCCGGTTCTTGCGCTCGATCGGCAGCAAATCCTTCAGAATGGGCCACTCTGCCTCGGTAAGATCGCCCCGGCTCAAGCCTGCCTCCAAAAGGCAGCGTTGAATCAATCCTCTTTTGCTGGGTCAATCATCTTCGAGCTACGTGGTTCGCTCGTCCCCAGCAAAAAGCTCCCAACGCGACCGGGATGCCGAAGAACAGCGCATATACCAACCAATATTCAGCCACCATCGCTGGCAGCGTGGACGGCTCGAGCAGCGGAAGGAACAGCGGAAACAGCATGATGGGAGGCGTCAGCCAGAGCGCCACTGCCGCCCTTTTCCAGAGCTTGGCCGTTGTCGGCGGTGTTACGAACCAGCGCCATGCCCTTCGGATCAGGTTCTGCGATCCCACCATACGAGGATCATACACATCAACGCCTACCGGCAAACATCATTGTGTAGGAATTTGTCCACGCTGCCTAGGGTGCGTCATGGATTGGGGGTGACGCTCAACCTCCCCCGATCCCCTCGATCACCTTTCCGGTTTCACCACAATCGGCGCGCTCGCCGTCGTCGATCGTGCCGGCGGCGGCGTCACCGGGATTGATCGGTTCGGCTATCGACTCTGTCCTTTTGGCGGCGCGACAATGGTCGACAGACGGCCAAGGCTCCGGCATGACGGCTCGCCTTATGGCCCCGCGTTTCGCTTTCACCGTCACCGCCACCTCGGGCCGCGCCCGCACCGGCACCATCGCCATGCAGCGCGGGGACATCCGCACGCCCGCGTTCATGCCGGTCGGCACCGCCGCCACCGTCAAGGCGGTGAAGCCGCAGGACGTGCGCGCGAGCGGGGCCGACATCCTGCTCGGCAACACTTATCACCTGATGCTGCGCCCCAGCGCCGAGCGGGTCGCGCGACTGGGTGGCCTTCACGCCTTCATGGGCTGGGACCGGCCGATCCTGACCGACAGCGGCGGCTATCAGGTGATGAGCCTGTCCGAACTGACCAAACGCTCGGAAGACGGCGTCGAGTTCAAGAGCCATCTGGACGGCACCCGCCACCTGATGAGTCCCGAGCGATCGATGGAGATCCAGCGGCTGCTCGGCTCCGACATCGTCATGGCGTTCGACGAACTGGTCCCGACGACCTCTACGCGCGAGGTACAGGCGAAGGCGATGGAACGCTCGATGCGTTGGGCGCGCCGCAGCCGTGCCGGCTTCGATTCGAGCGAGGACCATGCCGCCCGCGCCGCCCTGTTCGGCATTCAGCAGGGCGCGCTCGACGAAGGCTTGCGGAAAGCTTCGGCCGATGCGCTGATCGACATCGGCTTCGACGGTTATGCGGTCGGCGGCCTTGCGGTCGGCGAGGGGCAGGAAGCGATGTTCGGCGTGCTCGACTATGCGCCGGGCCAGTTGCCGGTCGACAAGCCCCGCTATCTGATGGGCGTGGGCAAGCCCGATGACATCGTCGGCGCGGTCGAGCGCGGTATCGACATGTTCGACTGCGTGCTCCCCACCCGCTCGGGCCGCACCGGGCAGGCGTTCACACGCCAGGGGCCGATCAACATCCGCAACGCCAAATTCGCGGAAGATACGGGACCGCTTGATCCGGCCTGTGCCTGCCCCACCTGCGGCAATTTCAGCCGTGCCTATCTTCATCATCTGGTGCGCGCGGGTGAGATTCTCGGCGCGATGCTGATGACCGAGCACAATCTGTATTTCTATCAGGCGCTGATGGCCGATCTGCGCGTCGCGATCGCGAACGACACACTGGCCGCCTTCGCCACCGATTTCCGGGCACGCTACGCCGCACAGAAGCGTTGAGCCCCAAACCAGAGGGAGAGGACCCCATGACCGACAAGCCCGAACTGAACGAGATCGCCGCCGCCGCGCGCGATGCCAAGCGTGCCGCCGATGCCACCGCCGGTGCCAAGACCCCGGCCCGCCCGTCGCACTGGCCGCTGGTGCCGATCGGTGTCGGGCTCGGCATCGGATCGGCGGCGCTGGCGGCAGCGCTGCTCTATGCCAATGCAGGGCGCAAGAAAGGCTGAGGGAACACCCCTCCCCGCCGGTGGTGGCGGGGAGGCATAGTCGTTGACACCTCCCCACGCCGCGCGCCACACCCCGGGGCATCGTTTCCGCCCGGAGAACTGCCCCCATGCGTCTCGGCCTCGCGCTGCTGCTTTCGACCGCCTGTCTTGTCCCCGCCCATGCGCGGCAGGCCCCGGCCCCCGCAGCGGCGAGCGCCACCGTGCCGCCGATCGCCTATACCGAACGTACGCTGGCCAACGGGCTGCGCGTCTATGCCATCCGCGACACGTCCAGCGCGAACGTGTCAGTCCAGGTCTGGTATGACGTCGGATCGAAGGACGATCCCGCCGGGCGATCTGGTTTTGCGCATATGTTCGAACATCTTATGTTCAAGGCGACGCGCAATCTTGTTCCCGAGCAGCTCGACCGGCTGACCGAGGATGTCGGGGGGTACAACAACGCCTCGACCGCCGATGACTATACCAATTATTTCGAGGTGGTGCCGGCCAACCACCTGCAACGGCTGTTGTTCGCCGAGGCCGACCGGATGGCGACGCTGGTCGTCGATCCCAAGACCTTCGCATCGGAACGCGAGGTCGTGAAGGAGGAATTGCGCAGCCGCATCCTCGCCCAGCCGTACGGCAAGCTGTTCGGCCTATATTACCCGATGCTGTCGTACAGCCGGCACCCCTATGCGCGGCCGGGCATCGGGTCGATCGCCGATCTGGATGCGGCGACGATCGACGACATTCGCGCGTTCCACGCGACCTATTACCGGCCCGACAATGCGGTGCTGGTGGTCGCGGGCAATTTCGATCCCGCGCAACTGGACCGCTGGGTCGACCAGTATTTCGCGCCCATCACCAAACCCGCCCGCCCGATCCCGCGCGTGACCGTGGCCGAGCCGGTGCGCGAGCGGGCCGTCAGCAGGACGGTCTATGAAGCCAATACGCCGCTCCCCGCCGTCCTCATCAGCTATCCGATCCCGCCCGCCAGTCACCCCGATCAGGCGGCGCTGGCGGTGCTGACCACCATCCTGTCGGGCGGCGACAATTCGCGGCTGCACCAGAGCCTCGTCTACCGCGACCAGATCGCGCAGGACGTCGGCGTCTTTGCCGAGGACAAGCAGGGACCGGGCACGCTGGCACTCTATGCCATCCTCGCGGGTGGCAAGAAGGTCGAGGACGGCGAGGCGGCGCTGCGCCGCGAGATCGCCAAGCTCGTCGCCACGCCCCCCAGCGCCGCCGAGTTGAGCGAGGCGAAGAACGAGATCACCACCGCCGCGCTGCTCGAACGCGAGACGGCGGAGGGCAAGGCATCGGCGCTGGCGCAGGGCGTGATCGTCGAGCGTGATCCGCAGGCGGCGGACAAGTCGCTAGCCGCCATCGCCCGCGTCACCCCGGCCGATGTCCAGCGCGTCGCCCGCACGTGGCTGGCCGACAACCGGTCGGCGGCGATCCGTTATCTGCCCGACAGCGCCAGGCCGGCGACCGCGACCAGCGATACGATCGCCATCGCCGACACCGTCGTCACCGCGCCGCTGGCCGTGCCCGCCGGCATCGCCATCCACACCCCCGCGCCCGAGGGCCAGCGCGTCCAGCCGCCCGCCCCCGCCGCGCCGGTCGCGGTCGCCATTCCGGTGCCGGTCGAACGGCGGCTGGCCAACGGCCTGCGGGTCGTGGTGGTCGAGAAGCGCGGACTGCCGATCGTCACCGCCGCACTGGTGGCGCAAGGGGGGTCATCGAGTGACGGCGATACCAGGGCCGGCACCGCCGAACTCGCCGCCGGACTGCTGACGCAGGGCACGACCACCCGGTCGGCGACCGAGATCGCTCGCGCGGTCGAATCGCTCGGCGGCAGTATTTCGAGCGGTGCCGGATGGGATTCGCAGAGCGTGACGCTGACCGTCGGGTCGGCGCAGGCCGCCCCCGCGCTCGGCATCCTTGCCGATGTCGCGCGCAACCCGGCGTTCGCGCAAGCCGAGATCGACCGGCTGCGCACCCGCACGATCGACGGGGTCAGCGTCGCGCTGACCGATCCGGGGCAATTGTCCAGCCTGATCGCCGACCGCGTCACCTTCGCCTCGGGCTATGGCCATCCCGCCAGCGGCACGCCCGCGACGCTGAAGGCGATCACCCGTGCCGACGTGACCGCCGCCTATCGCGCGACATGGACCCCGGCGCAGACCACGCTGGTGCTGGTCGGCGACCTGACCGCCGATCAGGGTGCCACGCTGGCGCAGCAATTGTTCGGCGACTGGCGCGCCGCGCCCGGCACCACCACGCCGCCCGCGCCGCAAGCGGCTCCGCCCGCCCCGCGGGTGATCGTGGTCGACATGCCCGATGCCGGACAGGCGGGCGTCGTCGTCTCGCGGCCAGGGATCGCGCGCAGCGACGCCGCCTATTTCCCCGCCGCCGTCGCCAATGCGACGCTGGGCGTGGGTTTCTCGTCGCGGCTCAACCAGGAAATCCGCATCAAGCGCGGCCTTGCCTATGGTGCCCGCTCCGAACTCGACGCGCGCAAGCTGGGCGGGGCGGTGAGTGCCGCCACGCAGACCAAGAACCCGTCGGCCCCCGACGTGGTGAAGATCATCACCGACGAGATGCA
>NZ_LMKU01000033.1:336188-340367 GCF_001421635.1 Sphingomonas sp. Leaf25 | reverse complement strand
AATTTCGGCCGCACCGTCGAGCGGACCAGCGGCATCGCCGGCACCATCGCCACCTATGTCGCCGACGGCGTGCCGCTGGCGCGGATCGCGACCTTCCTCCCCTCGATCGAAGCGGTCGACCCGGCGGCGGTGCAACAGGTCGCGGGCCGGATCATGGACCCCAAGGCGGCGAGCATCGTCGTGGTCGGCGACGCCAAGCAATTCCTCGCACCGCTGCGCGCCGCCTATCCGGGACTGGTGGTGATCCCGGCGGCGTCGGTCGATCTGGCCCGGCCCGATCTGGGAGTGAAGTAGGGAGCAGTTGGTCGTCCCGGCGCGGGCCGGGACGACATAGCCAAGGTGATACGCAATGGACCCGCATCTCTGGCTGGGTTTCGCCGCCGCCTCGTTCGTGATGGGCGTGATCCCCGGTCCCGGCGTCGCGAGCATCATCGGCTTCGCGTTCACGTCGGGGCGGGCGACCGCGCTGGCATCGGTCGCGGGCATGGCGGTCGGCAACCTGATCGCGATGAGCGTGTCGCTGGCCGGCGCGGGGGTGATCCTCGGCACGTCGGCGGTCGCCTTCACGATCCTCAAATGGATCGGGGCTGCCTATCTGATCGGCATCGGGCTGATCGCGATCCTGCGCAGCGGCGACGACGGCGACCCGGCCCGGCCGCCGCGCACCGTCACCCCGCGCGCGGCGTTCCTCACCAATGTCGCGGTCGGCACCTTTCATCCCAAGACGATCCTGTTCTTCGTCGCCTTCGCCGCGCAGTTCGTCCGCGCCGACCAGCCGTTCGTGCCGCAGGCGGCGATCCTGATCGCGACCTTCGTCGGGATCGCCGGGGCGACCGACAGTTGCTATGCGCTGGCGGCGTCGCACGCCTCGGGATTGGTCCGCCGTGCGGGTGTCCGTCGCTGGACCCGGCGGGCGGGCGGTGGCGCGGTGATGGGCGCGGGAGTGGCGATGGCGCTGTTGCAGCGGTGACGGCGAACGATGGTCGCTACCGCATCGGTGCGGTCGCCGGTGGCGACGCCCCCTCGATCATGAACCATGGCGTCGGGCGGCTGTCATAGGGCGGCGCGGGGTAGCGCCAGCGCAGCGCTTCCTCGGCGGCACGGTGATAGACGGTGGCGTGCGTCGCATCGGTGCGGTGGTCGGCGTAGCGCAGCATGACCATGCCGGGCGGCAGCGGTGCCAGCGCGGCACGCAGCCGGTCGATGCCGTCCTGCATCGTCCCGCCTTCGTCGGCATGGGCAAGGAACAGGCGGACGTTAACCGCCCGTGCCAGCCGCGTCGCCAGCGCCGGATCGCGTAGCGCCCGGCGATCGTCCCACCACAGGCTGGGGCTGACCGCGATATAATCACCGAACAACGCCGGTTGGGCCAGCAGCGTGTCGACGACGAACAGCCCGGCAAGCGATTCTCCCATCAGCGCGCGCTTGCCGCTGGTGCAATAGCGTCGTTCGACGAAAGGAATGACCTCGCGTTCGAGGAAGCGGCGGAAACGCGGGGCGCTGCCACTTGCCGGAAAGGCCGACCGATAGCGCGGATCGACCGGCGGCGCGGTCAGTTCGGCGCGGCGATCGCGGGTCTGGATGCCGACGACGATGAACGGACCGAACGTCCAGCTCAGCGAGGCAAGGCTGGCCAGCCCCGCGACATGGGGAAAGTCCTGATCGCGCGCACCGTCGAGCAGATAGACCACCGGGTAGCGGATACCGGATTTCGCATAGCCTTCGGGCAGCCAGACGTTCAGCTCGCGATGGTCGCCCAGCACGGTCGAATCGATCCTGTGGCTGGTGCCGATCGCGATCGGCGTGCCTGCCGGGGTGGGTCGGGCCATGGCGATACCAGGCAGCAGGAGCAGGAGGGTCAGGATTGCCAGTATCGGTCGCATGGCGACGATCCTGTCAGCCAGCGCGGCGAATATAAGCCACGATCGTCCCATGACGGCACGGTGTGAAAGGCGGGGGAGCCTTGGGTCGCGCGATCGGTTACAGCGCGCACCATGGGTGTTCTGGCGAATCTTCCCCGGCGGACGAAGCTGATCGGCGGCATCGCCATGCTGCTGCTCGGCGGGGCGTTCACCGCGCGGGCGGGAATCGCGACGATCGAGCAGGCCGCCCCGCCCGCGCCGCCGCTGCCTGCGCCGACGGGCTATGAGGCGGATGCGCATTTTCCCGGCGCGGCGTTGCTGTTCGCCGATGCGCCGCCGCCGGTCCGGCCCATGCCGGGCGTGACCGGCACCGCGCCGCTCCCCGCGCTGCCGGTGAGTGAGCAGCAGGCGGCGGTCGACCTGGCCGACACCTCGATCAAGGCGGCGGCCCCGTTCCATGCGCGTGGGACCGCAAGCGACCGGGCGCGCGCGCTGCAATGTCTGACCACCGCGATCTATTACGAAGCGGCGAGCGAACCCGATGCCGGGCAGCGCGCGGTGGCGCAGGTGGTGCTCAACCGCGTGCGCCATCCCGCCTTTCCCGCCAGCGTCTGCGGCGTGGTATATCAGGGGTCGGACAAGCCGGTGTGCCAGTTCAGCTTCGCCTGCGACGGGGCGATGGCGCGCACCCCCGCCCCGGCCGCATGGGCACGGGCAAGGGCGGTGGCGAGGGACGCGCTGGCCGGTGCGGTATTCGCGCCGGTCGGCATGGCGACGCATTACCATACCTATGCGGTCACGCCGTCGTGGAACCGATCGCTGGTGATGACCGGGGTGTTCGGCGCGCATTTCTTTCACCGGTGGAAGGGGTGGTGGGGCACGCCCGCCGCGTTCCGCGACCGCTATGCCGGGGGCGAGCCATTGCCGGGACCGCTGCGGCCGGTCGCGCCGGCGGTGGCGGCGCTGGCCGTCGTCACTACGCCGGTGCCGCTGACGCCGTTGCCAGCGGTGCCGGTCGCGACGTCCGCGCCGGTGCGCCCGGTTGCGGCGGCGGTGCCGTTGCCGACGACCCTGCCGGCCGAATCGCAGGTGCTCGACCGGTGGAAGGATTCGGGCACGCCGCTGCGGTAGGTCGGTCGGTAGCGCCCTTCTGCTCCCCTCCCTGACAAGGGAGGGATCGGGGGTGGGTAGGTCCGGGGCGGGCCGAACCTGTCCTCGCAGGCCGACCCACCCCCAGCCCCTCCCTTGTCAGGGAGGGGAGTGGTCCGCCCTCAACACGAAACGTGACATTGCGCCCGCCCGCGCCTAGCTGAACCTCCAGTCCCAGTCGGAGTTGCCCCATGTCGCTGACCGTCGCCGTGCAGATGGACCCCATCGCCGGAATCAACATCGCGGGCGATTCCACCTTCGCGCTGATGCTGTCGGCGCAGGCGCGCGGCCACCGGCTGTTCCACTATGCGCCCGAGGATCTGAACCAGTCGGGCGACCATGTCTGGACCCACGCCCGCCCGGTCACGGTGCGCCGGGTCGAGGGCGATCACTTCACGCTGGGCGAGTCCGTCCGCCTCGACCTTGGCGACGAGGCCGATGTCGTGCTGATGCGGCAGGACCCGCCGTTCGACCTCGGCTATATCACCGCGACGCATCTGCTGGAGCGGATCGCCGGCCGGACGCTGGTGGTGAACGACCCCGCATCGGTGCGCAACGCGCCCGAAAAGCTGTTCGTGCTCGATTACCGGCACTTCATGCCGCCGACGCTCATCACCCGATCGGTCGAGGAGGCGCGCGCGTTCCTTGCCCAGCACGGATCGATCGTGGTGAAGCCGCTGCACGGCAACGGCGGCAAGGCGATCTTCAAGGTCGATGCCGATGCGCAGAACCTGTCGTCGCTGATCGAGGTGTTCAACACCGCCTACCGTGAACCGCATATGGTGCAGGCGTTCCTGCCGGCGGTGGCGAAGGGCGACAAGCGCATCGTGCTGGTCGACGGCGAGGTGGCGGGCGCGGTCAACCGCCTGCCGGGCGAGGGCGAAATCCGCTCGAACCTCGCGGTCGGCGGCACTGCGGCCAGGACCGAACTGACGGCGCGCGAGCGCGAAATCTGTGCCGAACTGGGGCCGGAGTTGAAGCGGCGCGGGCTGATCTTCGTCGGGATCGACGTGATCGGCGGCGAATGGCTGACCGAGATCAACGTGACGTCGCCGACCGGCATCGTCGCAATCGAACGCTTCGACGGGACCGATGTGGCGGGCATGATCTGGGACGCGATCGAGGCGCGGGTAAAGGGACGGTAGTCTGGTCCGCTAACGCGGATAGC
>NZ_LMKU01000033.1:326569-336158 GCF_001421635.1 Sphingomonas sp. Leaf25 | reverse complement strand
CGCCACCCATCAGGATACTCGCGTGGGTGGCGGGGAGGGGGAGCGGGCCGGCACCGTCGCAATTCAGCCAGGCTGAATTGCTGAAACGGCACGAAACCCCGCCCCGGACGTTCACGCCCGATGACCAGCTTTATCCTCGATGCCATCGCCTGGGGTGGATATTTCGGTATCTTCCTGTTGATGGCGCTCGAGAATGTCGTGCCGCCGGTGCCGTCCGAAGTCATCATGGGGCTGGGCGGCATGGCGGTCGCGCGGGGTGACATGGCGATGCTGCCGCTGCTGCTGTGGGGCACCGCCGGCACGACGGCGGGCAATTATTTCTGGTACGCGATTGGGCGCCGCTTCGGCTATCACGGCCTGAAACCCTTCGTCGATCGCTGGGGCCGCTGGCTGACGGTCGAATGGGAGGATGTCGAGAAGCTCCAGCGCTTCTTTCGCAAACATGGCGGCAAGACGGTGTTCGTCTTTCGCTTCATGCCGACGTTCCGCACGCTGATCTCGCTGCCCGCCGGCATGGCGTGCATGCCGCACTGGCGCTTCGTGCTGGCGACCTTTACCGGATCGATCCTCTGGAACGCGGTGCTGGCCTATGCCGGGCTGTGGCTGGGATCGAATTTTGAGCAGATCGACCGCTATGTCGGCCCGGCGGCGATCGCGCTGTCGGTGGCGATCGTCCTCGGCTATCTCTACCGCGTCGTCACCTGGAAGCCTCGCGCCCGGCGGTGACGGGGGTTCGCGCCCGCTTGGCGACATAGAGCGCGGCGTCGGCGGCGTGGAGGAGGTCGCGGACGGTCGCCGTCTCCGGCGTGACCGCGGCATAGCCCAGCGTCGCCGAAACCGGCAGCGTCCGCCCGTCGCTGTCGGTCGGTCTGGACAGGTCGGCCGCCAGCCGGGCGGCCAGCGCATCGGCCCGGTTGCAGTCGCCATGCGTACGCAGGATCACCGCGAATTCGTCCCCGCCCATCCGCGCGGCAAAGGCGTTGTCGAGATACGGCGCGCACAGCCGCTGCGCGACCGCGCGCAGCACGTCGTCCCCTGCCAGATGGCCATGGGTGTCGTTGATCGTCTTGAAATGATCGAGATCGATCACGATCAGCCCGCACGTCCCGCCGCCGTCGACCGCAAAGGCGATGTCGCGCGCCAGTTCGGCATCGAACGCCGCACGGTTGGCGATACCGGTCAACGGATCGGTCGAGGCCGAGCGGCGAAGCTGCTGTTCGAGCAGATGCCGGTCGGTCACGTCCTGGAACACGCCGGTCAGCGCCACGACCGTACCGTTCGCATCGCACTCCGCCTCGCCGATCGAGCGCACGCGGCGGTGCCGCCCGGTCGCGGTCACGAAATCGGTTTCGAAATCGAACGGCCCGCCAAGCTCGATCGCATCGGCCAGCGAGGCGCCGACAACCTCCCGCGCGTGCGGCGGATAGAATTGCATCGCCTCCTCCAGCGGCAGCAGCGCGTCGGCGGGCAGTTCATGGATGCGGCGGATACCCTCCGACCAGTGGATGTCGTTGTCGGGCAGCCCCAGCCGCCACGACCCGATCATCGCCATCCGCTCGGCATGGCGGAACAGCCGCTCCTGTCGCGCCAGTTCGCGGGCGTGATCGTTGGCAACCGTCGCCAGTTCGACCGCGGTGCCGACCGACACCTGGGTCGCGATTACCGTCTCGGCGAGATCGGCGAGCGCGCGCAACGCATCCTGCTTTACCGGGTCGAGCGAGCGCGGACGCAGGTCGCCGACGCACATCGCGCCGATGGCATGGCGCTTGCCCGTCTGCGGATCGACGGCGTGGAGCGGCACCCCGGCATAGAAGCGCAGGCCCCCTTCGGTCACAAGGCCGAGGTCGGCGAAGCGATCGTCGAGCGTGCAGTCGTCGACGGTCAGCGGCCGATCGTCGAGCACCACCTGATGGCACAGCGATTCGGTGCATGGCATCTCCAGCCGATCGATGCCGATGGTCGCCTTCGACCACAGCCGTTCGCTTCCGATCATGTTGATCGCGGCGATCGGCGTGCCGATCAGTTCGCGGGCGATCAGGACCAACTGCTCGAACTGGCTGTCGGGGGCAGCCCTGAGCAGCGTCAGGACCCGGTCCACGGCGTCGTGCGGATCGACGGGGGCAAGGGATTCGGACATCATAAAAGCCTAATAGCACGCTATTACCGAAAGGTTGCCCCCGGGCGTGCGATAGGCGATGGCGCGACCCATCCCGTTCCCGATTCGATGGACCTGCCCGACATGAAATTCTTCGCCGACACCGCCGACATCGCCGACATCCGCGAACTGGCCAACACCGGCCTGCTCGACGGCGTGACCACCAACCCGTCGCTGATCCACAAGTCGGGCCGCGACTTCCTCGAGGTCGTCGCCGAAATCTGCACCGTCACGTCGGGGCCGGTATCGGCCGAGGTCGTGGCGCTCGACCACGTGGGCATGATGCGCGAGGCCGAAATCCTGCGCAGGATCGCCGACAATGTCGCGGTGAAGGTGCCGCTGACAATCGATGGCCTCAAGACCTGCAAGGCGCTGAGCGACGACGGGACGATGGTCAACGTGACGCTGTGCTTCTCGGCCAATCAGGCGCTGCTGGCGGCCAAGGCCGGCGCGACCTTCATCTCGCCGTTCGTCGGGCGGCACGACGACATCGGCTTCGACGGCATGGGCCTCATCAGCGACATCCGCCTGATCTACGACAACTATGACTTCGGCACCGAAATCCTCGTCGCCAGCGTCCGTCACCCGATCCATGTCCTCGAGGCGGCGAAGATCGGCGCCGATGTGATGACCGCGCCGCCCTCGGTCATCCGCGCGCTGGTGAAGCATCCGCTGACCGACAAGGGCATCGAAGGCTTCATGGCCGACTGGGCGAAATCGGGCCAGACGATCGGCTGAGCGTTCGCTGGGGAATTGGCGGGATAGCCAGTTTCAAGGCGGTTCCCGCCCGCTCCCCCTCCCGCCCGGCCACCCACAGCGTATCCTGAATGGGTGGCCGTGAGACGTGCCGGCACCGCAGGACGTGCACCGGCACGATTCGGGTCAGGACGGATCGACATTGAACAATCCGGGCGGCGTTTTCAGGCCCGATCCGTCGTCACCCCGGACGTGTTCCGGGGTGACGGGTTTGCCAATGGCATCGCCGAAGATTGATCCGCCCGGCTTCCAAGCCTGCGCCGCACCGGTTCCCTCTGCCGCCCTTCACCGCTACCCTGTCGCCCATGTCCCCGCCGCTTCCGCTCGCCTTCGCCACGTATCTGTCGCGCGACCGGCGGCGGTCGGCGCATACCGTGCGCGCCTATGCCGCCACCGCCGAGCGGCTGATCGCCTTTCTCCAGACGCATCACGGCGGCGCGGTCGACGGCCCCGTGCTGGCGGCCCTCACCCCGGCCGATCTGCGGGCGTTCCTCGCCCATCGTCGCGAGGCGGGCCTCGCCAACGCTTCCGCCGCGCGCGAATTGTCGGCGGTGCGGGCGTTCCTGACGTTCGTCGGCGGGAGCACCGCCGTCCCCCGGCTACGCGGCCCGAAAGTAGCGCGCGGCGTGCCCCGCCCGATCGCGCCCGACGAGGTCGTGTCGCTGGCGGAGGAAGTCGCCGACGCCGCCGCCGAACCATGGATCGGCGCGCGCGACTGGGCGGTGCTGCTGCTGCTCTATGGCGCGGGGCTGCGGATCGGCGAGGCACTGGCGATCACCGGCGCCGCATTGCCGCTCGGCGAAACGCTCAGCGTCACCGGCAAGCGCGACAAGACGCGAATCGTGCCGTTGCTGCCGCCGGTACGCGCCGCGATCGACGCCTATGCGGCCCAGCAACCGTGGGGCACCGCGCGCGACGCGCCGCTGTTCCGGGGAGCGAAGGGCGGGCCGCTCGACGCCGGGGTGGTGCGCCGTTCGGTGCGCACCGCGCGGCGCGCGCTGGGGCTGGGCGACCGCACCAGTCCGCATGCGCTGCGCCACAGCTTCGCGACGCACCTGCTCGGGCGCGGCGCGGACCTGCGGTCGTTGCAGGCGCTGCTCGGCCATGCCAGCCTGTCGTCGACGCAGATCTACACCGCCGTCGATGCGGCCCATCTGCTCGACGTCTATCGCAGCGCGCATCCGCACGGATAAGGGCCGCGAACATCAAACACTCGCGGACAGGCGCTCAGGCCAAGCCGATACCATCGGCATCAACCAGATCGGCGTCGACCAGCGTGCCGACCACGCGGACACGCTTCTCGACCTCGTCCACCGGGGTACGGTGGAGTTCGAGCCGATAGCGCCCGCCCCTGTCACGGCGAAGGTAGAAGGCACCGCCGTCGCGCACCAGCGTACCCGTCTCGTCGATCCGGGTGCCGATGGTCGTCACGGGGCGGCGGCGCCGTCGCGATCAGCGATCGCGTTCTGCGCGCTTGCGCTCGGCCTTACGGGCGCGGCCGATCGCGGCCGCACGCTCGCGGGCGCGCTTCTCGGACGGCTTCTCGTAGTGGCGGCGCAACTTCATCTCACGATAGACGCCTTCGCGCTGCAGCTTCTTCTTGAGTGCGCGGAGGGCCTGGTCGACGTTGTTGTCGCGGACGATAATCTGCATGACGGGTCTGGCTTCGCTTTCGATACGATATGAACAAGGCGAGAATCACGATCGAGTCGTGTCCCGCAAGTGGCCCCGCCTATGCCGATCGACCCCGTCTTGGCAATAACCGATCGACGTTTCGGGGGCCGGGACCTCGATTCGGACGATAGTTTTGCGCGATTTTCCGGGTATCGGGGCGGCCGGCCGGATGGGAGCAAGGCCGCAATGGCGCGCAGGATACCCCTCAATCGTCGACACTTTCGGGGCGAAGATCGTCGTCGGACGGGTCGTAGCCGAGAATATCGCCGGGTTCGCAGTCGAGGAAGCGGCAGATCGCGGCCAGCGTCGAGAAGCGCACGCCCTTCACCTTGCCCGACTTCAGCAGCGACAGGTTGGATTCGCTGATCCCGACCGCCTCGGCCAGTTGCTTCGAGCGGACCTTGCGCCGTGCCAGCATCACGTCGAGGTTGACGATCACCGGCATCAGATGAACTCGGCCAGATCGCGTTGCGCCCGCACGGCGGCCTCCAGCGCCCAGACGGCGGCATAGGCGGCGAACGCGAGGAGCAAGGCGGTGCCGATCATGCCGAAGCCGATCGAGAGGACGATCATCGCTCCGTCGGGCGTGCCCGGCGACAGGAGGGTTTCGAGCAGCGATTCATACACCGGCTGCGCCAGCGACCAGGCGATCGCGGCAATCGCCGCACGGCGCAGCCAGCGCAGCGCCTGCGGCAACGCATCGCGCCCCGCCCCGCCCAGCCGGCGCAGCGCCAGCCCGACACTGAGTATCAGCAAGGCGAACGGCACGGTATCGACCGCATCGATCAGTGCGAGACCGATCCGCACGTCGCCGCGCGCGGCATAGGCGTCGAACCGGCGCTGCGTCACCGGGGACGCTGCGACCTCGATCCGGGTTTCCTCCGCCAGCAGCACGCCGGGCTGCGCCTTCCACACGCACCCGTCGCCGGTGTCGCAATAGGGCGAGGCGCCCGGCGTAACCCCGGCGGTCACGATGACGAACGGCATCGCCAGCGCCGACAACAGGAAAACCGCGCCGGCAAGACGACACAGCTTCGCCTTGGCAGGGGGCAGCAGCGTCGCGTCCGGCATGATGCTTCTTTCTGTTTTACGGAAATATCTTGCGCTTCTACAGGGCATCGGCGGCACAACGGAAGCCGTCGCGCATCGACGCGGCAACGAAACCGGCCGGAGCGGGACGTTCGCGTCGCGGAGAATGGGGCAAGCAAGGGCGATCCGCCCGCCGCCAATTCCCAACGCCGCCCGCACGCCCTATCTATCGCGGCGATGTCCCGTGCCCGTGTCCTCCTGCTCAACGCCGCGCTCGGTCCGCTCGACTACCGGGTGCCGCACGGCATGACCGTCGAGGCGGGATCGATCGTCACCGCCCCGCTCGGGCCACGCCAACTGGTCGGCGTGGTGTGGGATGCCGATCGCCTCGCGACCGAGGAGGTCGGCGACAACCGGCTGCGCCCGCTGCTGGCCGTCGCCGACGTGCCGCCGATCGCCGCGCCCCTACGTCGGCTGGTCGAGTGGACGGCGGGCTATTATCTGGCGGCGCCGGCGTCGGTGCTGCGGATGTGTCTCGCGTCCAACTCGGCGCTGGAGGGGGCGAAGCTCGCCATCGAATATCGCGCGACCGGCGTGGTGCCCGATCGCATGACGCCGCAACGCGAACAGGCTTTGGAGCGGATCGGCGAGCGGCGCGGGCTGGTGCGTGAGCTTGCCGGCATCGCCGACGTGTCCGACGCGGTCATCCGCGGGCTGGTGAAGCAGGGCGCGATCGAGGCGGTGTCGGTCGACATCGACCAGGCCTATCCCGAACCCGATCCCGACCATGATGTGCCCGCACTCTCGGCCGATCAGGCGGCGGCGGCCGATGCGCTGACCCAAGCGGTCGAGGCGGATGCTTTCCACCCCTTCCTGCTCGACGGCGTCACCGGATCGGGCAAGACCGAGGTATATTTCGAAGCCGTGGCGGCGGCGATCCGCGCCAGGCGACAGGTGCTGGTGCTGCTGCCCGAGATCGCGCTGACCGAACCGTTCCTCAAGCGGTTCACCGCGCGCTTCGGCTGCGAGCCGGTGCCGTGGCACAGCGACCTGCGCTCGACGCAGCGCCGCCGGGCGTGGCGGGCGATCGCGAGCGGACAGGCGAAGGTCGTGGTCGGCGCACGATCGGCGCTGTTCCTGCCCTATGCCGATCTCGGGCTGATCGTCGTCGACGAGGCGCACGAGACGAGCTTCAAGCAGGAGGAAGGCGTCCATTATCACGCGCGCGACGTGAGCGTGATGCGCGGCCTGTTCGAACAATGTCCAGTGATCCTCGCCAGCGCGACGCCGGCGATCGAGACGCGGCAACAGGTGGCACAGGGGCGCTATACCGAACTCAAGCTGCCCGGCCGCTACGGCAAGGCGCAGTTGCCGACGATCGAACCGATCGACCTGATCGACCAGCCGCCCGAGCGCGGCCGCTGGATCGCAGCGCCACTGGTCAAGGCGATCGACGAGGCGCTCGGCCGCAAGGAACAGGCGCTGTTGTTCCTCAACCGGCGCGGCTATGCGCCGCTGACCTTGTGCCGGTCGTGCGGGCATCGTTTCCAATGCCCCAACTGCACCGCATGGATGGTCGAGCATCGCCTGATCCACCGGCTGTCGTGTCATCATTGCGGCCATATGATCCCGACGCCGCGTGCCTGCCCCGAATGCAAGGCGGAGGACAGCCTCGTCGCCTGCGGTCCGGGGGTCGAGCGTATCGCCGACGAGGCGGCGGCGCTGTGGCCGACGGCGAAGATAGCCGTCGTCACCTCCGACACCATCTGGTCCCCGGCCAAGGCGGCGGAGTTCGTCGGCCGGATGGAGGCGGGCGACATCGACATCGTGGTGGGCACGCAACTGGTGACGAAGGGCTATCATTTCCCCAACCTCACCTGCGTCGGGGTGATCGACGCCGATCTGGGGTTGCAGGGCGGCGACCTGCGCGCCGCCGAGCGCACCTTTCAACAGATCGCGCAGGTGGCGGGACGCGCCGGGCGCGGGTCGAAGCCCGGCCATGTCTATATCCAGACCACGCAGCCCTCCGCCCCGGTGATGCAGGCGCTGATCTCGGGCGATGCCGACAGCTTCTATGCCGCCGAGACGGAAGCGCGTGCCGATGCCGCCGTGCCCCCGTTCGGGCGCTATGCCGCGATCATCGTGTCGTCGGAGGACAGGCAAGCCGCCGAGGCCACCGCGCGCGCGATCGGCCGGGCGCAGCCGCAGGTGGAGGGGTGCCACGTCTATGGCCCCGCCCCCGCCCCGCTCGCGATGCTGCGCGGCCGCCACCGCTTCCGCCTGCTGGTCCACGCGACCCGTACCCTCGACGTGCAGGACGTGATCCGCGACTGGCTCGCCTCGGTCGAATGGGGTGCCAAGGTCCGTGTCGCGGTGGATGTCGACCCGTACAGCTTCCTATAAACCGGATCGACATTCAACGAATTGGCTTCCCAATCTGCTCCCCTCCCTGACAAGGGAGNGGCCCGAGAGGAAACGGTAGCGCTCCACAACCGGCCCACCCACCCCCAACCCCTCCCTGGTCAGGGAGGGGGATGCACGAGCCGCTGTTTGACTGAATGTCGATCGGTCCTAAACCTACGGTACGCCCGCACCCGCTTGGCGAAGCATGCTGCGCAGCATAGCATTGCGTCCGGGGAAAACGGGGGAGCGATACGATCATGATTCGCGCACTGGCGGCGGCGCTGCTGACGCTCTGGCCGGTCGCGGCGCAGGCCGAATGGCAGGAAGCGTCGTCGGACCATTTCACGGTCTATTCGGATGACAAGCCCGCCAATGTCGCGCGCTTCGCCGAACGGCTCGAACGCTTCGACAAGACGTTGCGGATGCTGACCAGCATTCCCGCGACGCCGGTATCGCCGGCCAACCGCGTTACCGTCTATGTCGTCAACGACACCTCGACGGTCGCGAAGCTGTCGGGATCGGCCAATGTCGCGGGCTTCTATATTCCGCGCGCGGGCGGATCGCTCGCCATCGTGCCCAAGAGCGCGGGCCAGAGCGCGGACGATCTGAGCGAGGAACAGGTGCTATTCCACGAATATACCCATCATTTCATGCTGTCGAACTGGGCCGATGGCGCGTTCCCGGCATGGTTCGTCGAGGGGTTCGCCGAATTCTTCGCCCCCACCCGCATCCGCGCCAATGATTCGATCGAGGTCGCCCGGCCGCCAATGTATCGCGGCTATGCCTTTGCCAACGGCCTGCCCGTCAGCGCGCAGACGCTGCTGACCGGCGATCCGAAGAAGGTGGACGTCGACGCGATCTATGCCGAGGGCTGGCTGCTGACCCATCTGCTGCTGACCGACCCGAAGCGGCGCGGGCAGCTCGATGGCTATATGGCGGCGATCAACGCGGGCAAGACCGGCGCGCAGGCGGCGGCGGCGTTCGGCGATCTGACGGCGCTGAACCGCGATCTGCGCACCCACCTGACCTCCGGCCTCAAATACCGGATCATCCCGCCCGGCACGATCCCGCAGGCGAAGGTGGCGGTGCGCGCGCTGGGGCCGGGCGAGGCGGCGACGATGAAGGCGCGCATCCGCTCGAAACGCGGCGTCGATGCGAAGGAGGCACAGGTGGTGCTGGCGCTCGCCCAGCGGGCCGCCGCCTATTACCCCAATGACCCGGCGGCGCAGGTGGTGCTGGCCGAGGCGGAATATGACGCCGGCAACCATGGTGCCGCCGAAGCCGCCGCACGCCGCGCGGTCGCCGCCGATCCGAAATCGGTCGACGGTCATGTCTATATCGGCATGACGCGGATGGCGGCGGCACAGGCCGCCAGCTCGCAGGACGCGGCGCAGTGGCGCGACATCCGCCGGTCGTTCCTTGCCGCCAACACGATCGAGAACGACGATCCCGAACCGCTGATGCTGTTCTACCGCAGCTTCGCCGCCGCCGGCCGCGAACCGAGCGCCAATGCGCGCGAGGCGCTGGCCCGCGCGCAGTCGCTCGCGCCGCAGGACCGGTCGCTGCGCATGG
>NZ_LMKU01000033.1:316680-326555 GCF_001421635.1 Sphingomonas sp. Leaf25 | reverse complement strand
CGCCTATTCGCCGCACGGCGGCGAGATGGCGACGCTGGCGGCCACCGTCATCAAGGCGATCGACGACACCGGGGCCACAGGCGCGCTCGCCAAATGGCGCGCGGCCGAAACGAAGCCGGAGAAACCCGCCGGCTGAACGCCCGTCGATCGCACCCGCCCGCAGCCGACTTGGCGGCGTCATGCCGCGCCGCTAATCCTTTCGGACGAGAAGACGGAGCGACGTTGATGATTCGCATGGGGTTGGCGGTATTGCTGGCGCTGTGGCCGGTGGCGGCACGGGCCGAATGGCATGAGGCGCGATCGGACCATTTCATCGTCTATGCCGACGATCCCGCAGCCGATGTCGCGCGCTATGCCGAGCGGCTCGAACGGTTCGACAAGGTGCTGCGGCAACTGACCAAGATGCCGTCCGAACCGATCGCGGTGCCGAACCGGGTGAACGTCTACGTCACCGGCGACCTGTCGACGATCAGCAAGCTTGTCGGACAGCGCAATGTCGCGGGCTTCTACATTCCGCGCGCGGCCGGATCGGTCGCGTTCGTGCCCGAACATGGCGGAAACGGCGGCACGAACGGCATCGATTCGCAACAGGTCCTGTTCCACGAATACACCCACCACTTCATGCTTTCGAACTGGGCCGAGGCCGCGTTTCCTGTGTGGTTCGTCGAAGGGTTCGCCGAGTTCTTCGCCCCCACCCGCCTGCGCGACGACGGATCGGTCGAGGTGGCGCGCCCGCCGATGTACCGCGCGCGCCAGTTCCAGACCGGCATGCCGGTGTCCGCCACCATGCTCCTGACCGGCGATACGACCACGATCGATCGCGGCGCGCTGTACGCCGGCGGCTGGGCGCTGACGCATATGTTGCTGCTCGATCCGACGCGGCGCGGACAGCTCGACCGGTTCATGCGCGCGATCGTGTCGGGGCAGAGCGCGGCGAAGGCGGCGGAGAATTTCAGCGACCTGAAACAGCTCGACCGCGATCTGTCGCGCTATGTCCGTTCGGGTCTGCGCTATTCGATCATGCCCGCGGGCGCGGTGTCCAAGGCCGACGTCAGCGTCCGCGCGCTGACCCCGGCCGAAGCGGCGATGATGCCGGTGCGCATCCGCTCGAAACGCGGCACCGACCGGACGCAGGCGCTGGCGCTGCTGCCGCTGGCCCGGCGCGCCGCCGCTCCCTATCCGAACGACGCAGCGGCGCAGGCGTTGCTCGCCGAGGTCGAGTTCCACGCCGGCAACTTCCCCATCGCCGAGGCGGCGGCGGCCCGTGCGATCGCTGCCGACCCCAAATCGATCGACGGACATATCCTGCTCGGCCGCGCACGGATGGTGCAGGCGCGCGCCGCGAGGGATGCCGCGCCCGAACGCTGGCGCAGCATCCGTCGGTCGTTCCTCGCGGCAAACACGATCGAGAACGACGATCCCGAACCGCTGCTGCTCTACTACCAGGCCTATCAGGTGCCGGGACAGGTCCCGACCGCCAACGCCCGCGACGCTCTGCTGCGCGCGCACCTGCTCGCGCCGCAGGACCGGGGATTGCGGATGCAGGCGGCGCGCGTCCTGCTGGAAACCGATCGCGCCGACGAGGCGCGCCGCGTGCTGGGACCCGTCGCCTATTCGCCGCATGGCGGGCGCAGCGGCGTCCTTGCCCAGCAACTGATCGCGGCGATCGACGCCGGCGGGGCGAAGGCGGCGCTGGCGCGCTGGCGTGGCACGCCCGCGCCCGCCGCCGCCGACGGCGAGGATGACGACGACAAGGACGCCAAGACCGGCTGACCCTTGCGCCGACGTCCGCTTTGCCCGAAACGGCGGCGCGAAACAGCGTTTGGGGAATGACGATGGTTCGGTGGCTGCTCGCATGGGCGCTGATGCTGGGCTTGGGCGCCGTACTGGCCCCGGCGGCGCGTGCCGACGACGTGTCGGCGGCGGCGCGCGGCGTGGTGCGCGTGCTGGCGATCGCAACGGTCGACGGCGAGATGGTCGACATCGAACACGGCACCGGCTTCGCGGTCGCGCCGAACCGGATCGTCACCAACGCCCATGTCGTCGAACTGCTCGAACGCTATCCGGGCGAAGCGGTGCTGGCGATCGTCCCCTCGGAGGGCGAGCGGTCGTACGAGGGCCGGCTGCTGCGGGTCGACACCGCGCGCGACCTCGCGCTGATCGAGGTGCGCGAGGTGCGCCTGCCGCCGCTTACCCTCTATACCGGGGCATTGGGCGAGGGCGATGCGTCGATCGCGCTCGGCTACCCCGGCAACGTCGATCTGGCGACGGCGCGCTCGGCCGACGATTTCGTGACGCCGACCGCGCCGGTCCGCTCGCAGGGCGTGCTGTCGGGCAATCGCAGGCTGGAGGGGACGGCGGTGCTGGTCCATACCGCCAGCATCGCGCGCGGCAATTCGGGCGGGCCGCTGCTCGACCGGTGCGGCCGGGTGCTCGGCGTCAATTCGGCGCTGACCCGCGGCGAGGAGGGAGACGCCAGCTTCGCCTTCGCCATCGCCGATAACGAACTCGTCGCCTTCCTGCGCGACGCCGGGCAACCGGTCGCGACGATCGCCACCCCCTGCGTCACCCTCGCCGATGCCGATGCGCGCGACCGGGCCGATGCCGAACGCCAGTCGGTCGAGGACCGCGAACGCGCCCGCGCCGCCGCCGAGCGCGCGCGTGAGGACCGGCTGGCCGCACTCGACACCGCGCGTGCCGACAATGCCGAGACACGCGAGAACATGATCGCGCTGGCGGCGCTGCTGCTGGCGTTGTCGGTGCTGGCGGCCGGAGGCGCTGGCCTGTTGGCCAGTCGCGGCGACACGCGCCGGGCGAGATGGGCGGCCGGCGGCGGGGCCGTGCTGCTCGCCGGCGCGATCATCGTGTTCGTGCTGCGCCCCGATTTCGATCCCGCCTCGGTCAAGGGGGGCGACGCCGCAACCGCCGCGACCCGCGCGACGCCGCTTGCCGGCGTACTGCAATGCACGTTGATGCCCGAACGCAGCCGGATCATCGTCTCGCCGGTCGAAACCGTCCGCTTCGACTGGCGCTCCGATGGCTGCATGAACCGCCGCACCCAATATGCCGAGGCGCCGGGCGGCGGCTGGGAGCGTATCCTCGTGCCCGGCGAGGATGCGACCGTCTCGGTCCTGCGCTTCGATCCTGTCAGCGGGAGCTATACCAACAGCCGCTATCTCCTGTCAGCCGAGGCGATGGAGCGCGCGCGAACCTTGCGCGGTCAGGTGCAGCAAAAGGCATGCGAGAGCGGCACCGGCGCCCGCGCCGCGCTGGCGACGCAGCAATCGGCGATCCGCACCGCGCTGCCGGCACAGGCCAACGAGCGGCTGGTCTATCGCTGCACCAGGGCGGGGTGATACCGGCCTCCGCTCAGGAAGAACGATCGATCTCGGACACGTCCATCCAACCGGCGCTTCTGGAGTTGGCGTCGAACAGCTCCAGCGTCCGCGCCCGCGCCAAGGCCGCGCTCTCGGGGTCATAATCCTTGCGCCGGTCCGAATTGAAGCCGTGCCCCGCGTCGTAGAGATGGATGGCGGCATTTGCCGGCGGGTGCTTCGCCAGCGCCTCGACCTTCTCAACCGGAATCCCCGCATCATGTCGTCCGAAATGGGCAATCGTCGGCACGCGCGGCACGTCGGTGCTGTCGGGGATCATGCTGCCGTAATAGGCCGATGCCGCCGCGATCCCGTCCACCCGCGCCGCCGCCGCCCACGCAACCGACCCGCCGTAGCAATAGCCGACGACGAACACCGGCTGGACACCCTCCAGCATCTCGACGCAGGTCGCGACATCGGCCACTGACTGGTCGAAGGGGTGAATCTTGCGCGCCAGTTCGATCGCACGGTCGAAGTCGGGGCCTTCATACCCGGCCTGAAACCCCGGCTGCTCGCGGTCGAACAGCGCGGGGGCCAGCACGAGATAGCCTTCCGCCGCATAACTGTCTGCCACCTCGCGGATATGGTCGGTCAGGCCGAAAATTTCCTGCACCACCACCACGCTGCCGCGCGGAAACCCGGCCGGTTCGGCGCGATAGACGTCGATCCCGGCACCGTCGGCCATCGTCATGCGCTGGATGTCGCCCATATCCCGTCCCCTCATCTCCGGTTCAGCTTCGGCCTACGGACGAGTCACCCGGCGGTTCCGCAAAGCTTGCGAAATGATGACACCGATGCTAGCGGGCGCACGACCCATCGGGGGCGCACGGGCCGATTCCAGCAGCCGCGAGACAGACTCGCGCCGCCGGACAAGGGGAGTGCCGCCCCCTTTCACGCATGGGACGACATCGTTGATCCCTCAACCCAAGGACGCGCGCGTGGAGACATCCAGCGGAATGACTGGCAACGTTACCGGCGGCGCTACCACGATTCAGGCGAGTCTGAGCGGCCGTTACGCCACCGCGCTGTTCGGTCTGGCGCAGGATCACGGCCAGGTGCAGGCGGTCGAGGCAAGCCTGAAGTCGCTCCAGGCGGGAATCGCCGAATCGGATGATCTCGCCGCGCTCATCAAGAGCCCGCTGATCGGCCGTGACGATGCCGCGCGCACCATCGCCGCGCTGGGCCCGGTGCTCGGCCTCGATCCCCTGACCGGCAATTTCCTCGGCGTGCTGGCGCAGAACCGCCGTCTGGGCGACCTGCCCGCGATCATCCGCGCCTTTCGCGATCTTGCCGCGCGCCAGCGTGGCGAGACGAACGCCGAAGTCACTTCGGCCCACCCGCTCGACGACGGGCAGGTCGATGCGCTGAAACAGCAGCTTCGCCACCGCGTCGGCCGCGAGGTCGCGATCGACCTCAAGGTGGACCCCTCGCTCTTGGGCGGCCTGATCGTGAAGATCGGCAGCCAGATGATCGACAGCTCGATCAAGACCCGTCTGAACACGCTCGCGCACGCGATGAAAGGTTAAGTCATGGATATCCGCGCCGCAGAAATCTCGAAGGTCATCCGTGACCAGATCGCCAACTTCGGCACCGAAGCACAGGTGTCCGAAGTCGGCCAGGTGCTGTCGGTCGGCGACGGCATCGCCCGCATCCACGGGCTCGACAACGTCCAGGCGGGCGAGATGGTCGAGTTCGGCGGCGGCATCCAGGGCATGGCGCTGAACCTCGAGGCCGACAACGTCGGCGTCGTGATCTTCGGGTCCGACTCGTCGATCAAGGAAGGCGACACCGTCAAGCGCACCGGCACCATCGTCGACGTGCCGGTCGGCAAGGGCCTGCTCGGCCGCGTGGTCGACGGTCTGGGCAATCCGATCGACGGTAAGGGCCCGATCGTCAGCGACCAGCGCAGCCGCGTCGACGTGAAGGCGCCGGGCATCATCCCGCGCACCTCGGTCCACGAACCGATGCAGTCGGGGCTGAAGGCGATCGACGCGCTCGTGCCGGTCGGCCGTGGCCAGCGCGAACTCATCATCGGCGATCGCCAGACCGGCAAGTCGGCGGTTGCGATCGACACCTTCATCAACCAGAAGGCGGCGAACGCCGGCACTGACGAGAAGAAGAAGCTGTACTGCGTCTATGTCGCGGTCGGCCAGAAGCGCTCGACCGTCGCGCAGCTCGTCCGCACGCTGGAGGAAAACGGCGCGATGGAATATTCCATCGTCATCGCCGCCACCGCGTCGGACCCCGCGCCGCTCCAGTATCTGGCGCCCTACACCGGCACCGCGATGGGCGAGTATTTCCGCGACAACGGCATGCACGCGCTGATCGTGTTCGACGATCTGTCGAAGCAGGCCGTCGCCTATCGCCAGATGTCGCTGCTGCTGCGCCGTCCGCCGGGCCGTGAAGCCTATCCGGGCGACGTGTTCTATCTCCACAGCCGCCTGCTCGAGCGCGCCGCCAAGATGTCGGATGCGAACGGCGGCGGGTCGCTCACCGCGCTCCCGATCATCGAGACGCAGGCGGGCGACGTGTCGGCGTACATCCCGACCAACGTGATCTCGATCACCGACGGCCAGATCTTCCTCGAAACCGACCTGTTCTTCGCCGGCATCCGCCCCGCGATCAACGTCGGCCTCTCGGTCAGCCGCGTCGGTTCGGCCGCGCAGACCAAGGCGATGAAGAAGGTCGCAGGCAGCATCAAGCTGGAGCTGGCCCAGTATCGTGAAATGGCGGCGTTCGCGCAGTTCGGTTCGGACCTCGACGCCTCGACCCAGAAGCTGCTGAACCGCGGCGCGCGGCTGACCGAACTGCTCAAGCAGGCGCAGTTCAGCCCGATGCCGTTCGAGGAGCAGGTCGCGTCGATCTTCGCTGGCACGCAAGGGTATCTCGACAAGGTGCCGGTGAACGACGTCACCCGCTATGAACAGGCGATGTTGTCGGACCTGCGCGCGAACCACGCAGGCGTCCTCACCAAGATCCGCGATACCAAGGATCTAGGCGATGAAGCCAAGTCGGGGCTGAAGGCGGCGCTCGACCAGTTCGCGAAGACCTTCGCGTAAATCCACTGTAGCCCTCTCTCCTTCNAAAGTGCGGGCCGCTCGGTAACGAGAAGCCCCCTCTCCCCGACCCTCTCCCCGCACGGCGGAGAGAGGGAGCAGGAAGAAGAATATGGCGTCGCTCAAGGCTCTCAAACTGCGGATCAACTCGGTCAAATCGACCCAGAAGATCACCAAGGCGATGAAGATGGTCGCCGCCGCGAAGCTGCGCCGCGCGCAGGAAGCGGCCGAGGCCGGTCGCCCCTATGCCAGCCGGGTCGAGCAGGTCGTAGCCAGCCTGGCGAGCACCGCGCAGATCACCGAGGGCAGCTCGCCGCTGCTCGCCGGTACGGGCCGCGATCAGGTTCATCTGTTCGTCGTCGCGACGTCGGACAAGGGGCTGGCCGGCGCGTTCAATTCGAACATCGCCCGCATGGCCCGCCGCCGCGCGCTCGAGCTGCAGGAGCAGGGCAAGACCGTCAAGTTCCTGACGATCGGCCGCAAGGGCCGCGCGGTGCTGGCGCGCCAGTTCCGCGACGGGTTCATCCATGCGGTCGAGCCGGGCGATCTGGGCAAGCTGACCTTCGCCGATGCCAAAGGCTATGCCGACGACCTGATCCGCCGCTACGAAGCGGGCGAGTTCGACGTCGCGCACCTGTTCTATGCCACGTTCAAGACGGTGCTGACGCAGGAGCCGACCGAGCAGCAACTCATCCCGGTCAAGATCCCGGCGCAGACCGGCGCGCCGGCCGCCGACGCGGTCGTCGAGTATGAGCCGAGCGAGGAAGCGATTCTCGACAGCCTGCTGCCGACCAACATCGCGGTCCAGATCTATCGTGCGATGAAGGAAAACGCCGCGTCGGAGCAGGGCTCGAAGATGACGGCGATGGACAATGCCACGCGCAACGCTGGCGACCTCATCAACCGGCTGACCATCGAGTACAACCGCACCCGTCAGGCGGCGATCACGACCGAGCTGGTCGAGATCATCTCGGGCGCCGAAGCGCTGTGACGAAGGCAGCCGTCCTGCTGGCGCTCGTCGCCATGCTGGCCGGCTGCGGCCAGCCGTCGCGCGAGGCCGAAAAGCCCCGCCCGACGCCGTCGCCGTTCGTCAGCGGCGGCTGGGCGACGGTGTTCGGCGATGCGCCCAAGGCGATCGAGTTGCTGAATTCGATGGGTTTTCGCCTGTCGGACTATGCCCCGACGCCAGCGGGCAGCCATGTCGCCCAGGCAATGGCGACCCCAATGGGCGACCCGTCGGTCAAGCCGGTCAACACCGCGCATCTGACGGTGAACGGCGATGCGCAGCGGATCGGGCGGATGGTTTTTTCGCTCGACATCGTGAATCTTGATGCCAGCCCGTTCGCAAAAGAACAGTTCGCCCGCTGGGTCGACCGGCCGCTGGCCAGTCTCGGCCTGCCAGGTCGTGACGAGATGAAGCGCGGCATCATGACCGAGAGTCCGGCGACGGGCACGCTTCCCGGTGCCGGCTACCAGATCATTCGCGAAAAGATCGACGGCGGTCGCCGTCTGGTCGTGACCTTTACCCGCCCCGTACCAGCGGAGCGCCGCTGATGGGTGCGTGGGGGGTTCAGTTCGACGAGTGCGACAGCACGCTCGATTTTCTCGGCGTGGTCGCGGACAGCCGCGACTGGAACGATGTCCGGTATCGCCTGCGTGACTATGTCGACAATGGCGGATATGACGAGGCGGAAGAGGCGATCGCCGCTCTCGAACTTGTCGCGGCGGCGCTGGGTCGGCCCGCCCCGCGGTTGAAGCCGGAACTGGCGGCATGGGCCGCCGGTCACGGCGATACAGCCGCAGCCGATCGGACGCTGGCGTCGAGTGCGCTGGATCTGGTCGAGAATGCCAGCGAATTGAACGAACTCTGGGCGGAGACGGACGAATACGCGGCATGGCAGGCAACGCTTGCCGACCTTCGTATGCGACTTCGGGCCTGAACAGTTGAGACTAGATAGGAAAGCATGATGGCAACCGCCGCAGACACCTACGCGCCCCAGGGCAGCACCAACCATACCGGCCGGATCAGCCAGGTCATCGGCGCGGTCGTCGACGTTTCGTTCGACGGCGAGCTGCCCGCGATCCTCTCCGCGCTGGAAACCGACAACAACGGCAACCGGCTCGTCCTCGAAGTCGCACAGCATCTGGGCGAGAGCACCGTCCGCACGATCGCGATGGACGCGACCGAGGGTCTGACCCGCGGTCAGGCGGTGCGCGACACCGGATCGCAGATCCGCGTGCCGGTCGGCCCCAAGACGCTCGGCCGCATCCTGAACGTCATTGGCGAGCCGATCGACGAGCGTGGCCCGGTCGGCGCGGAAACCACCGCCCCGATCCATGCATCGGCGCCGCTGTTCGTCGACCAGTCGACCGATTCATCGATCCTCGTCACCGGCATCAAGGTCATCGATCTGCTGGCCCCCTATGCAAAGGGCGGCAAGATCGGCCTGTTCGGCGGCGCGGGCGTCGGCAAGACGGTGCTCATTCAGGAACTTATCAACAACATCGCCAAGGGGCACGGCGGCACGTCGGTGTTCGCGGGCGTCGGTGAGCGTACCCGCGAGGGCAACGACCTCTATCACGAATTCCTCGACGCGGGCGTCATCGCCAAGGATGCCGACGGCAATCCGACCAGCGAGGGATCGAAGGTCGCGCTGGTATACGGCCAGATGAACGAGCCGCCGGGCGCGCGCGCGCGCGTCGCGCTGTCGGGCCTGACGATCGCCGAATATTTCCGCGACGTCGAGGGCCAGGACGTGCTGTTCTTCGTCGACAACATCTTCCGCTTCACCCAGGCAGGCTCGGAAGTGTCCGCGCTGCTCGGCCGCATTCCCTCGGCGGTGGGCTATCAGCCGACGCTGTCGACCGACATGGGCGCGCTGCAGGAACGCATTACCTCGACCAACAAGGGGTCGATCACCTCGGTGCAGGCGATCTACGTGCCCGCCGACGATCTGACCGATCCGGCGCCGGCCACCTCGTTTGCCCACCTCGACGCCACGACCGTGCTGAACCGCGCGATCTCCGAACTCGGCATCTATCCGGCGGTCGATCCGCTCGATTCGACCAGCCGCGTGCTGGAACCGCGCACGGTGGGTCAGGAGCATTACGACACGGCGCGCGCGGTGCAGTCGCTGCTCCAGCGCTACAAGTCGCTGCAGGACATCATCGCCATCCTCGGCATGGACGAGCTGAGCGAAGAGGATAAGGTCACGGTCGCCCGCGCCCGCAAGATCCAGAAGTTCCTCAGCCAGCCGTTCCACGTCGCCGAAGTCTTCACCGGCATCAGCGGCAAGTTTGTCGCGCTGGAAGACACGGTGAAGTCGTTCAAGGCAGTGGTCGAGGGCGAATACGATCACCTGCCCGAAAGCGCCTTCTACATGGTCGGCGGCATCGACGAAGCCGTCGCCAAGGCGCAGAAGATGGCGCAGGAAGCGTAAAGCGC
>NZ_LMKU01000033.1:238750-316665 GCF_001421635.1 Sphingomonas sp. Leaf25 | reverse complement strand
ATGGCGACACCTCTCCGGACAGCCCCTCTCCCCGGCCCTCTCCCCTGAAGGGGAGAGGGGGTAAGGTGTTAGAAATGCTCCACTTTGAACTCGTGACCCCCGAAAAGCTGGTGCGGTCGGAATCGGTCTACATGGTCACTGTTCCCGGCACCGAGGGCGACTTCGGCGTGCTGGAAGGCCATGCGCCGTTCATGTCGACGATCCGTGACGGCGACCTGCTGGTCCAGCGCACCGAAAAGGGCGATGCCGAACGCATCGCGGTGCGCGGCGGCTTCGCCGAAGTTACGCCCAAGGGGCTGACGGTGCTGGCCGAACAGGCCGGCTGACCCGGCCTTTCCCTCAGGGCCGATCGGCCTTAGCGGACGCAGGACGCCGCGTCGGTCCACCCGGACCGGCGCGGCGTTTGCGTGAAAACGCAGGAACAGTGGTTAGGCAAACGTAAATCCTTGGGTCGTACCCTCGTGGTGAGAATCGATGGGGTAGGCCAGCGTGAACGCATTCGGGCGACGGAACGGAGTAGGCGGAGGCTCAGGCGGCGGGCGGCCATCGTTCGGTGTCGCCCGGCCGATGCACGGCCCCGGCCCGGCCCGGCCAAGCGACCTCGACAATGGCGGCCAGTTTCCGCCGGTGCCGCTGCCCGGTGGGTCGGCCGATCCGATGCCCGGCGAAAGCGCCGGCGCGATGCCGCAGGGCGACGCGATGCAGCGCCTCGCCGACCGGCAGGCCTTGTCGGGCGAGGCGAGCACCAGCCGGGTCGAGGGGTTCGAAACCTCGATCCACCGCATCAAGGAACAGGTGCTGCCCCGCCTGCTCGAACGCGTCGATCCCGAAGCCGCCTCGACACTCGGCAAGGACGAGTTGGCCGAGGAATTCCGCCCGATCGTCGGCGAGGTGCTGGCCGAACTGAAACTGACGCTCAACCGGCGCGAACAGTTCGCGCTGGAAAAGGTGCTGGTCGACGAACTGCTGGGACTGGGGCCGCTGGAAGAACTACTCGCCGATCCGGCGATCAGCGACATCATGGTCAACGGCCCCGAACAGACCTTCGTCGAACGCAAGGGCAAGCTCGAACTCGCCAACATCAATTTCCGCGACGAGGAGCATCTGTTCCAGATCGCGCAGCGCATCTGCAATTCGGTCGGCCGCCGCGTCGACCAGACCACGCCGCTGGCCGACGCCCGGCTGAAGGACGGCAGCCGCGTCAACGTCATCGTGCCGCCGCTGAGCCTCAAGGGCACGGCGATCTCGATCCGCAAATTCTCCGCCAAGCCGATCACGATCGACATGATGGCGGGCTTCGGATCGATGAGTACGCAGATGGCGACCGCGCTCAAGATCGCGGGCGCCTGCCGTTTCAACATCGTTATTTCCGGCGGCACCGGCTCGGGCAAGACCACCATGCTCAATGCCCTGTCGAAGATGATCGACCCCGGCGAGCGCGTGCTGACGATCGAGGACGCCGCCGAACTGCGGCTGCAACAGCCGCACTGGCTGCCGCTCGAAACCCGGCCGGCGAACCTTGAGGGGCAGGGCGAGATCACCATTCGCGATCTGGTGAAGAACGCGCTGCGCATGCGGCCGGACCGGATCATCCTCGGCGAAATCCGTGGCAGCGAGTGTTTCGATCTGCTGGCGGCAATGAACACCGGCCACGACGGATCGATGGCGACGCTCCACTCCAACTCCCCGCGCGAATGCCTCGCGCGGATGGAGAACATGGTGATGATGTCGGACATCAAGGTGCCCAAGGAGGCGATCAGCCGCCAGATCGCCGATTCGGTCGACCTCATCATCCAGGTGAAGCGCCTGCGCGACGGCAGCCGCCGCGTAACCAACATCACCGAGGTGATCGGGATGGAAGGCCCGGTGATCGTGACGCAGGAACTGTTCAAGTTCGAATATCTCGACGAGAGCGCCGACGGCAAGATTCTCGGCGAATATCGCTCGATGGGCCTGCGCCCCTATACGCTCGACAAGGCCAAGCAGTTCGGCTTCGACCATGCGCTGCTGGAGGCGTGCCTGTAGCGGCGGCCGTTCGTCCGTCCTACATTGCCGGGTGTGATCGCCCGCCTTGCCCTTGCGCTGCTGCTGCTTGCCGCCGCCCCCGCCCATGCCCAGTCCCGCCTCGCCGCCGATGCGGAGGCGCGCTGGGTGCCCTTCACCCTCACCACCGCCAACCACCTGCGCTTCGAGGCGAGCGTGAACGGCGTGCCGGCGGTGGCGCTGCTCGATACCGGGCTCAACCATTCGGCGGTCAGCGGCGACTTCGCCAAGCGCGCCAAACTGGCGATGGACGCCAAGGGGCCGGCGCAGGGCGTGGCGCTCGGCGGATCGGTGTCGGTCGAATGGGCGTCGACCACCGGCGTCGCCTTTGGCGCGCTGACCCGGGGCAGCGGGCGGGTGGCGGTGATCGACCTGCCGCGCCTGCTCGCCGGGGCGACCGGCAATGTCGACATGCTGGTCGGCACCGACCTGATCGCCACCCATGCGCTCGACATCGATTTCAAGGGCCGCCGCTTCCGCCTGCTGCCGAGCGGTCGCAAGCCGTTCACCGGCGCCAGCGTGCCGCTGTCGATCCAGGGCACCAGTGGCCTGTATCTCACCCAGGTGACGCTGAATGGCCGCCGCATCCGGCCGATGCTGCTCGACACCGGCGACGGCGGATCGATGAGCGTGGCGCAGGCCCAGTGGCGCGCGGCGAAGCCGGTGGTGAAGGGCGTGACCAGCACGATCGCGTTCGGTGCGGGCGGGGTGGTCGACGCCGGCCTTGCCGTCACCGACGCGGTGACGCTCGGCGGGTTGAAGACCGGACCGATCGAGGTACGGATCGAGGGCGATGGTGGCTTCACCAGACAGGTCGGCGTCGCCGGGCGGATCGGCACCGGGCTGCTCCAGCGCTACCGCGTGCTGCTCGATCCGAAGGCGGGACAGATGCTGCTGGCCGCCGTCGGCGCCCCCCCGCCGCCGCCGCCGCGATCGACCAGCGGGTTGCTGCTGGGCTACGACCGCGCGCGGCTGCGCGTGCTGCACGTCATGGCCGGCGGTCCTGCGGCAAAGGCGGGGTGGAAGGCCGACGAGCTGATCTGCGCGGTGGACGGCAAACCGGTCGCGCTGACCCCCGAAGGCGGGGTCGACGTCAAATGGGGAACCGACAAACCCGGCCGCGTCGTCGCCCTCACGATCTGTGACGGGGCCGAGCGCAAGCTGACGCTGGCCAATTTCTATTGAGCTACCAGACCAGCGACAACGGATAGAGCGCGATCAGCCAGCACAGGCAGGCGAGCACCACCGGCCGCCGCCGCCAGAACAGGATCGCCGCCAGACTGACCGGAAAGAACGACCAGGTGACGATCGCGGTGCGCCACGTCAGCGGCAGCGCCCCGAACAGCGCGATGGTCGCGGCGAGCAGCGCGACGTTGCAGAGCATCACCCCAAACAGCACCTTGCGCCCGTGCTTGTCGAAATGCGTGTCGAGATCGTCCCACGCTTCGGGCTCATCGGGAAAGATCAGCGCGGTCGCGACATAATAGACGCCGGTGACGACGAAACCGCCGAACAGCACCGGCCAGTTGACCGGCAGCACGTTGCGCAGTGTCCAGCCATACATCCAGAACGTCACGACGTCGCACGACACGAAGATTCCCAGCAGCGCAGTCGAATAGCCGATCCGTACCTTGTGGCTCGCCTTGATCGCGCGCGACAGACCGCCCAGTCCCTCGGCAAGCGCCAGCCCGAGCAGCAGCCCGAACAGCGAGAACATGAAATTGAAGCCGTCCATGCGATGATCCCCCATCATCCGCGCGCGTCATGTGAAGCTATCGCATGGTCAGCGCCAGCGCGACCCCGAACACCGTCACCAGGATCGCCACCAGTTGCACCATCGTCCACGGCATCCAGCCGACGCGGTCGGGATCGTGGCGCTTGCTGCGGCGATGTTCGGCGAGCACGGCGACCGCGAAGACGGTCGCGCTGGCCGCCGCGATGCTCCATAGCCATTGCCGACCGTCCACATGCCCCTCCCGACTGGAGTACCCCCCATGCGTCGAACCGCCCTTGCCGTGCCAGTGCTTTGTGCCGCTGCCCTCGTCGTTTCGCCGCTGCTGGCGCAGGCACCCTCGCAGCCGGTGAAAGCGGCGGTCGCCTCGACCAAGCGCACCCCGGCCAATGTCGCGCGCGACCGCTATCGCCATCCGGCCGAGACGCTCGCCTTCTTCGGGGTGAAGCCGACCGATACCGTGGTCGAGATCTGGCCGGGCGGCGGCTGGTACACCGAAATCCTTGCCCCCATGCTGGCGGAACGCGGCACCTATTATGCCGCCGCGCCCTTGCCGCGCGGGGCAGAGGCGATCGACGCGATCAAGGCGCGCGACCCGGCGTTCGCAAAGATCCGCCTCGCTGCCTTCCCCGCTGCCGCCGGCCAGCCGGTGGTCCCCGCCGGCACCGCCGACAAGGTGCTGACGTTCCGCAACGTCCACAACTGGCGCTTCGGCGGCGCGGACAAGGCGCAGGCGGCGTTCAACGCGATGTTCGCGATGCTCAAGCCCGGCGGCACGCTCGGCATCGTCGAGCATCGCCTGCCCGAGCAGCGCGACGCAGGCGCGGAGGAAAAGTCGGGTTATATGAAGGAAAGCTCGGTCATCGCCTTCGCGACGAAGGCGGGGTTCCGCCTTGCCGGACGGTCGCAGGTGAATGCGAATCCGAAGGATAGCGCCGACTGGTCCGCCGGCGTCTGGACGCTGCCGCCGACCTATCGGCTGAAGGACGTCGACCGCGCGAAATATGCTGCGATCGGCGAGAGCGACCGGATGACGCTGAAGTTCGTCAAGCCGAAGTAACGAGCCGGTTCACGTAAAGGCGCAGGGGCGCGCGACGGGCGGTCACGCTCGACGCGCCCCTGCGTGCCCCCGGTCCGGCGATCAGCCCAGCTTGTCCATCTTGTCCTGCAACCGCGACAGTTCGGCCCGCAGCGCCGCCATCTCGTCGGTCTTGGACGCAGCAGGGGCCGGTGCCGTCGCCGGGGCCGCCGTTTCGGTGCCCGGAGCGCCGGGCTTGAACGCATGCGCCGCCGCCTCGAACATCGCCAGATTGCGCTTGGCGATCTCGGCGAACGGCGAATGGGCGAACGCCCCCTCGACGGCGGTCTTGAACTGCTCTTGGTTGCGACGGAAGCTGTCCATCGATGCTTCCAGATAGCCCGGCACCATCGCCTGCATCGAATCGCCGTACAGGGTGATGAGCTGACGCAGGAAGCTGACCGGCAACAGCGTCTGGCCGCGGCTTTCCTCTTCCATGATGATCTGGGTCAGGACATTGTGGGTGATGTCGTCGTCGGTCTTGGCGTCGACGACCTTGAAGTCGCGATGCTCGCGGGTCATCTGCGCCAGGTGTTCGAGCGTGATGTAGGACGACGTCTCGGTGTTGTAGAGCCGGCGGTTGGCGTATTTCTTGATGATGACGGGGCTGCCGTCGGCCACTGGCTTCTTCATGCGAAGTCCTTGCGCGAAAGAGTTTTCAGATGGGTACACCTCTTGATACCGCGCCGCAACACAGCCCACGACCGCTGCCGCTGTTTCTGTCGATGCTGCGCAGCGAAACCGCGAACGAACCCGATCGTCGCGCCCGTGCGCTGGCCGGCCTTCGCGCCTATCAGGACGCGGCCCGCACCCCCCGCCCCGCCCCGCCGGCAGCGATCGCCAGCGACGGGCGGGTGACGCTGCGCGACTATGGCGGGCACGGACCGGACGTCGTCGTTATCCCCTCGCTCATCAATCCGCCGTTCGTGCTCGACCTCGCGCCCGACAATTCGCTGCTGCGCTGGCTGAGCGGCCGGAGATTGCGCGTTCTCCTGATCGACTGGGGGACGCCCGCCCCTGACGACCGGGCGATGGACCTCGGCGCGCATGTTCAGGCGGCGGCGCGACTGTGCGCCACGCTGGAGGCGCCGCCGCTGCTGGTCGGCTATTGCCTCGGCGGCACGCTGGCGCTCGGCGTCGCGGCGTTCGCCGCCGTGGCCGGGATCGCGCTGGTCGCGACGCCATGGCATTTCGGCGGCTTCGGCGATCCCGCCCGCGCCGCCATCGCCGACCTGTGGACCATGGCGGAGCCGACGGCGGCGCACCTCGGCCTCGTGCCCATCGAGGTGTTGCAGAGCGCCTTCTGGCAGCTCGATCCGGCGCGCACCGTCGACAAGTTCGCGCGGTTCGCCGAGCTGGCCCCCGACAGCGACGCGGCGCGGGCGTTCGTCGCGCTGGAGGACTGGGCCAATGCGGGCGCGCCGCTGCCCTATGCGGCGGGACGCGAGATGTTCGACGACTTGTTCGACGCCGACCTGCCCGGCACCGGCCGCTGGCGCATCGCCGGGCGGACCGTTTCCCCCCGCCCCGACGTGCCGCTGGTCGAATTCGTCGCCGAGAACGACCGCATCGTGCCCGCCGCCAGCGCGATCGGCCTGCCCGACCGGCGGATCGTCGCGGCGGGGCATGTCGGCATGATCGTCGGCCGGCGGGGTCGCCCGTTGCTATGGGAGCCGCTTGCGCGCTGGCTAAGCGAGGGTTCGCATACTAAATAGCCCCAAAACCCGTTGGAGAAGGATTTTCGAATGTCCGATGTCGTCATCGTCGCCGCCAAGCGCACCCCCGTGGGCAGCTTCCTCGGCGCGTTCGCCGCCGTTCCCGCACATGAGCTTGGCCGGCAGGCGATCGGTGCCGCGCTGACCCAGGCCGGCATCGCGCCGGAGGATGTGTCGGAAGTGATTCTGGGCCAGGTGCTGACCGCCGGTCACGGCCAGAACCCGGCGCGTCAGGCGTCGATGGCGGCGGGCGTGCCGAAGGAAGTGCCGGCATGGGGCATCAACCAGGTCTGCGGATCGGGCCTGCGCGCGGTCGCGCTGGCGGCACAGGCGATCCAGACCGGCGATGCGACGATCGTCGTCGCTGGCGGACAGGAAAGCATGTCGCTCGCCGCCCATGCGGTGCAACTGCGCAGCCCGACCAAGATGGGCGACGCACCGATGGTCGACACGATGATAAAGGACGGCCTGACCGACGTCTTCAACGGCTATCACATGGGCATCACCGCCGAAAATCTGGCGGAGCAATATCAGGTGACGCGCGCCGAGCAGGATGAATTCGCCGTCCGCTCGCAGAACCGCGCCGAGGCCGCCCGCAGCGAAGGCCGCTTCGTCGAGGAGATCGCCCCGGTCACGATCAAGGGTCGCAAGGGCGACACCGTGGTCGACCAGGACGAATATATCCGCGCCGGCGCGACCGTCGACGGCGTGTCGGGCCTGCGCCCGGCGTTCAAGAAGGACGGATCGGTCACGGCCGCCAACGCATCGGGCCTGAACGACGGTGCCGCGGCACTCGTCGTGATGTCGGCCGACGAAGCCGCCAAGCGCGGCCTCGAACCGCTGGTCACGATCAGGAGCTGGGCGACCGCCGGCGTCGATCCTTCGGTCATGGGCATCGGCCCGGTGCCGGCATCGCGCCGCGCGCTGGAAAAGGCCGGCTGGAGCGTCGACGACCTCGACCTCGTCGAAGCCAACGAGGCGTTCGCCGCGCAGGCGCTGGCCGTCGGCAAGGACATGGGCTGGACATCGGACAAGGTGAACGTAAACGGCGGCGCGATCGCGATCGGCCATCCGATCGGCGCGTCGGGCGCGCGCGTGCTGACCACGCTGATCTACGAAATGAAGCGCCGTGACGCGAAGAAGGGACTCGCGACGCTGTGCATCGGTGGCGGCATGGGCATCGCCATGTGCGTCGAGCGGTAAGACGTCAGACATGGCTACGGATGGGGGGTCGCCGGCAACGCTGGTGACCCCTTTTTCTATCGGCACCCTCCCCCGATCACACCGACAAAAAAGGGCCGGTGCATTGCACCGGCCCCATCAGAATAACCTCCTGTCGGATCAGAAGCGTGCCGTGACGCCGGCATAGAGACGACGACCAATGTTGTCGAAAATCCCGCTTCCCGCGCCAGTACCGGTCGCGGCCAGCGGTGGAAGGCGATCGGTCAGGTTGTCGACGCCGATGTAGAAGTTCGACGTGTCGCTCACGTTGATACCCAGCCGCGCACCGATGTAGAGGACATCGGGATAGTACTGGATGTCGAAATCGTCGGCGTTCTGCGGCGGACGGCCCTGGAAGCTCCGAGTGTTTTCGATCACGCCGACCGACTGCTTGCCAAGGTAGCGGAACTGCGTGTCGAAGCTGATCGACCCGAAGTTTGCGCCAAGGTTCACATTTACCTGATCCTTCGGCAGACCGAGTTCACCAACAATCGTGTTGGCAAAGTCAGGCTGCAACGGGTTTAGAAAGCTGTTGTTCGAGAAAACATGGGTGTAGATTACTTGGCCCGACAAGCGGACATCGCCGACCCGACGAGTGTACGACAGATTGGCATCAATACCGCGGGTTTCCAGTCGCGCGAAGTTCAACGACGACTGCAACAGGCTGCCTTCGACGATACGGAACGCCTCTTCGCCGTTAGGGCCGGTTCCGCCTGCAGCAACGCGCTGGAAGAGCGTGCAGAACTGGTTGTTCTCGATCGATGGCGTGTCGTAGCAGTTGTTGATGATGCCCTGCGCCGACACCGCGCTGATAACGTCGTCGACCTTGATGTTGTAATAGTCGACCGAGAGCGACAGGCCGGGAACGTAGCTCGGACGATATACACCGCCATACGTCCACGAGTCGGAAGTTTCGACGAGCAGGTTGGGATTGCCGCCGGTGCGGATTTCAAGCGTCTGGGTGTAGCGATAGTTATACGATGCCGGGATGCCCGCCGCACGACAGTTGGCCTCGCGGAACTGCGTACCTGTACCAATATTATCCAACGAGCAGGGATCGCTCACGCTCGCAAAGTTCTGCCCCGCAGCCGAGAACTGCTCGTCGAGGTTCGGCGCACGAACGGCGCGGCCATAATTGGCACGCAGGCGAAGATCCTCGATCGGTGCCCATTCGACACTGCCATTATAGGCCCAAACGCGACCGGCCGTCCCGCGATAGTCGGATACACGGGCAGCACCGGATACCGTCAGTTCCCGCAACAGCGGCAGGTCCTTGACGATCGGGATCGAGACCTCGCCGAACGCTTCCTTCACTTCGAATGCCGGCGGGTCGAACGTCGCAAGCGCGTTGTAGAAGGTATAGCCGGCTTCCACCGCCGGGTCCGCACGGAAGTAGTTCGTTTCCCGGCGATATTCGCCGCCCAGCGAGAACTGGATCGCACCGCCCGGCAGCGTGAAGAAGCTGGACGTATCGCCCGCGATCGAGCCGACGACGTTGAACTGGGAGATCTTGCCCGCAGAAGTCGTGTTCCGCAGGATATAGTTGATCGCTTCCTGCGATGCCGAACCGACGCCGAACGGATTGAGCGGCTGGCAGTTCGTGATATCCGCCGTCAGGTTCGCTGCGTCGCCGTTGAAGTCGATCCCAGGGGTCGACCCTGCGTTCGCACGCGAACGGTCCAGTTGCGATCCGCAGACGATACGACCGGTCGAAGGGTCGCGGACCGCATCCAGCGCGAGGTTCAGGCGCTGGACATCGACGTTGCCGAGTACCTTGGTCTTTTCCTTGAACTCGCCGTAGTTCACCGCGAAGTCATAGCTGAAACCACTACCCAGATCGCCGCGGGCGCCGCCCACCACACGGAAGGTTTCACGCAACGCATCTTCACGACGCGAACCCAGATCGGTCAGGTTCTTGCGCAGGATGAAGCGATACGATCCGTTCGCGATCTGCGTACGCAATGTCGCCTGCTGCGCGGCCGTCAAAGCAACGGCGGAACCGTTGGGGTTGATGCCGTTGTTTACGGAGTTCAGCAGTTGCGCCGAAAGCTGTGCCCGCGATTCGGCACTAAGGAATGGATTGCTGAGCTGCGGTCGCTCGTAAATATCGCCAAGCGTGCTGCCAACGAAGAACGCCGGGCCGGAACCGCCCAAGCCGATGCTTTCGACGCGAACATATTTGGCTTCGATATACGGTACGAACGCTGTGGACACATCGAAGTGGCCGATGAGGTTCGCCGAGTAGCGGTTGAGCTGCGGCAGGAGCTGCAACAGCGTGCCTTCGCGACGGGTATTGCCGTTGCCGCCCAGGAAGCTGCCGCCCGGTGCGGCGCTGGCCTGTGCGGCACTGCCGTTAGCGATGCCAACGCGCGTCCCGGTCTGCTGGGAAAGGCCACCACCCGGCTGGAACAGATAGTTGCACGTATAGGCGCGTCCAAGCGGATCGCGACCGCATGATGCGGGCGAGGTCGCGCCGAGTCCGGCACCGGCGATCGACACGAGACCGCCATCCGAAAACGTTCCGACACGAATATCGCGCATGAATATCGCATCGGGGACGCCGTTAAAGTTGGGCAGGCCATTCAGGCCAAGTCCCGCGGCGTCGATGCCGGTGGTGATGAACCCGTCGACCTGACGGTACTGCCGACGATCCGACGCGAAGAAATCTTCCGAGCGAGCATATTCGAGGCTGAGTGCTACGTTGCCGCGACCATCCGCGAAATTCTTGCCGCCAGTGATGCTGGCGAAATAGGATCCGGCATCCCCTTCGTCTGAAATGCTGCCCTGTCCGCGAACCTGGAGGCCGTCATAGTCGGTCTTCAGACGGAAGTTGACGACGCCGGCCAATGCGTCGGAGCCATAGACGGCAGACACACCACCGGTCAGGATGTCGACGCCTTCAAGCAGGTCGGTCGGAATCGTGTTGATGTCGACCGCTGTGGCACCACCCAGGATGTTCGACGCGACGTGACGACGCCCGTTGACCAGCACCAGCGTACGCGTCGTGCCCAGACCACGAAGATCGAGCAGGTTCAGGCCCGAGGTTCCCAGGAAGCGGGTCGAGTTCGACTGGCTGAACGTGCTCTGCAACTGCGGCAGATCGTTCAAAACGTCACCGATCGAAATCCGGGCGGTCTGCGTCAGCTCGGCGGCCGAAACCGTCGTGATCGGGGCGGCCGATACGTCGTTCGGACGCGACAGGCGCGAACCGGTGACAACGATCACCCCATCGGTAGCAGGTTCGCCGTCCGCATTAGTGCGCGTCTCGTCCTGCTGCGTAGTGAGCGAGGTGCCCGCACCCGGGGCCGCTGCGCTGTCGGCACCCTGTTGCGCCATGGCGGTACCTGCGAAAAGCATCAGCGATGAAGCCAGCGCGGTCGACCGCGCCAAAACGGTAAACTTCATGAAACCCCCTTTTTCGGGCTAACAACCCTTGCCCTGTATTCCAACTCCCGAAAACTCTCGGAGCTGTCGGCCGCATCAGATCGCGCATACGTGCTGATGTGAAGAGGGCTCATTACATTTTGTTCATACTGTTACCGGTTCGCAACACTTGCTATAAACCAGAAATATTTGCTTATTACTGTATTATTACAGTAATACGGTTATTATCTTTTGCCCTTGGGTTTTCTTGACAGATGGCTCCGCAGGCAAACATTTACACTGAAAAATAACGCCAACCTTTTGAAAACGAGAGCTGCACCTGACGATGCCGATCCAGCCCTTGACCTCCGACATGGGCCATCTCGCCCGTCACGCCGCACAGACCCTCGCCACATTGCCGACCGCCACCAAGGCCGCCGCGCTCCACCACGCCGCCACCGCGATCCGTGACGACCGCGACGCGATCCTCGCCGCCAACGCACAGGACGTTGCTGCAGCTGAGGCGAACGGCTTGTCGGGCGCGATGCTCGATCGCCTGCGGCTCGACCCCGCGCGGCTGGAGGCGATGGCTGCCGGCGTGGAAGCGGTGGCAGGGTTACCCGATCCGGTCGGCGCGGTGATCGATCGCAGCGAACGGCCCAACGGCCTCGTGCTCACCCGGGTGCGCGTGCCGATCGGCGTGATCGGCATCATCTACGAAAGCCGGCCGAACGTCACGGCGGATGCCGCCGTGCTGGCGGTGATGGCCGGCAATGCCGCGATCCTGCGCGGCGGGAGCGAGGCGATCCGCAGCAACCGCGCGATTCATGCCGCGATCGAACGCGGTCTGACCGCCGGCGGCCTGCCCGAAGGAGCGGTGCAACTGGTGCAGACGACCGACCGGGCGGCGGTCGGCGAAATGCTGCGCGCCGAAGGGTTGATCGACCTGATCGTGCCGCGCGGCGGCAAGAACCTCGTCGCGCGGGTGCAGGCGGAGGCGCGCGTTCCCGTGCTGGCGCACCTCGACGGGCTGAACCACAGCTATGTCGATCGCGCCGCCGATCCGGTGATGGCGCGCGACATCGTCGTCAATGCGAAGCTGCGCCGTACCGGGGTGTGCGGATCGACCGAGACGCTGCTGATCGACCGGGCGTTCGCCGATCCGCTGCCGATCCTGACCGGGCTGCTCGACGCCGGGTGCGAACTGCGCGGCGATGCCGACATCCGCGCGCTCCATCCCGATATTCTCGAAGCGAACGACGACGACTGGGACACCGAATATCTCGATGCGATCCTGTCGGTGAAGCTCGTCGACGACGTGGACGCGGCGATCGCGCATATCGCGGCGCACGGCTCGCACCACACCGACGCGATCATCACCGGCGATGCCGCGACCGCCGAACGTTTTATCGCCCGGGTCGATTCGGCGATCGTGATGTGGAACGCATCGACCCAGTTCGCCGATGGCGGCGAATTCGGGCTGGGGGCCGAGATCGGCATCGCCACCGGGCGGCTGCACGCGCGCGGGCCGGTCGCCTTGGAAGGGCTGACGACGTATAAATGGGTGGTGCGCGGGACCGGCCAGATCCGGCCATGAGCCGCATCGGCCTGCTCGGCGGATCGTTCAATCCGGCGCATCGCGGGCACCGCGGCATCTCGCTCGCCGCCAAGCATGCGCTTGAACTAGACGAGGTTTGGTGGCTGGTGTCGCCCGGCAATCCGCTGAAACCGGTGGAGGGCATGGCCCCGCTCGCCGCCCGGCTGCGCTCGGCACAGCGGATCGCGCGGCACGCCCCGATCCGGCCGATGGCGATCGAGACGCGGCTCGGCACGCGCTATACCGCCGATACGTTGCGCAAAATGGTGCGGCTGTACCCGCAACACGACTTCGTCTGGCTGATGGGCGCCGACAATCTGGCGCAGTTCCACCGCTGGCGCGACTGGCGCAGGATTGCCCGGACGGTGGCGATTGCGGTAATCGCGCGTCCGGGCTATGAGGGGCAGGCCCTCGCTAGTCCTGCGATGGGCTGGTTGCGGCGCCATGCGCGGCCCGCAGGCCAGGCGAGACGATGGACGATGTGGAGTTTGCCGGCACTGGTCCGTTTGCGCTTCCGCCCCGATCCGACTTCGGCGACCGCGATTCGCGCCGCCGATCCCGCCTGGCACCGCGTGGGCGATGGTGCCCGCAACGTCCGGCGCACAGGCATCTGAAAGCGACAATCCCCTTGCCCACCTCCCCTGACACGACCGACGCCGGCATGAACGAAACCGAGGCGCTGCACCGCATGGTGCTGGCCAGCCTTGACGACGATCAGGCGGTGGAAACGGTGTCGATCCCGCTCGCCGGCAAGTCGAGCATCGCCGATTACATGGTCATCGCCAGCGGCCGGTCGAGCCGGCAGGTCGCGTCGATGGCGCAGAAGCTGGCCGAGCGGGTGAAGGCCGAATTCGGCCGTCCGTCACGCATCGAAGGCCTGCCGACCGCCGACTGGGTGCTGATCGACACCGGCGACGTGATCGTCCACCTGTTCCGTCCCGAAGTGCGCACCTTCTACAATCTGGAACGGATGTGGGCGTTCGGCGACACGCTCAACCCGACCGCGCACGCCTGACCCCCGCCCGCCCGTGCTGCTGCATATCGTCGCGCGCGGGCGGATCGGGCGCAGTCCCGAAGCCGAACTGATCGACCGCTATCTCAAGCGGGTGAACTGGCCGGTGAAGATCACCGAACTGCCCGACACCGGCGGCAAGATGCCGCCGGTCGAGTGGGCGGCGCGAATCGTCCTGCTCGACGAGAAAGGCCGCGACCTGCCGTCGATGGCGTTCGCGACCCAGCTCGGCCGCTGGCGTGACGATGGCGTGCGCGAAACGCGGTTCCTGCTGGGTGCCGCCGACGGGTTCGACGATGCGGCGCGGGGGCAGGCCGACCTGCTGCTCGCCTTCGGGCGGGCGACGTGGCCGCATCTGATGGCGCGGGCGATGCTCGCCGAACAATTGTGGCGCGCGACGAGCATCCTCGCCGGCCACCCCTATCACCGCGAGGGATGAGACGCCGGATCGCCCTTGCGGCGCTGCTCGCGACGCTGGGCGGGGCTGCGGCATGGGCGCAGGATGATCCCGTCGCGGCGGGGCAGGCACGGCTGCGCACCGCCCGGAGCGCGGCCGGTGCCGCCGCGACTCGCGCCAGGGCATTGGAAACCGCCGCCGCCTCCGCCCGCACCGCCGCGCAGCGCACCCGCGCGGCGCAGGCGGCGATCGGCGCGCGGATCGCGGCGGCCGAGGCGGATCGACAGGCGGCACAGGCGCGGGTCGCGCTGATCGGCGAATTGCTCGCCCGTCGCCAGTCGGCGCTGGGCGAGCGGCGCGGACCGATCGCGCGGCTGGTCGGCGCGCTGCAATCGCTTGCCAGCCGTCCGGCGTGGATGGCACTCGCCCAGCCGGGGTCGACCGACGATCTGGTCCATGTCCGTGCCGTCCTCGGCACCGTCGTGCCAGTGATGCGGCAACGCACCGCCACGCTGCGCGCCGATGTCGCGCAGGCGGCACGCTTACGCGATCAGGCCGGGATCGCGCTTGCCGCATTGGCGCAGAGCAACCGCGCACTGGAGGCGCAGCGACTGGCGCTGGTGCAGGCCGAAGCGGCGCAGCGGGCGCGGTCGCGGCAACTCGCGCGCGGGGCGATGGTCGAATCGGACCGGGCGATCGCGCTCGGCGAACAGGCACGCGACATCGTCGACCAGTTGCAGTCGCTCGACAATGCGCGCGATACCGAGGCCGGGCTCCGCGCGCTGTCCGGCCCGCTGCCCCGCCCCGGCGCGGACGACATGCCGCCCGCCTTCGCCTATGCCTATCGCCTGCCGCTCGGCGATGGCGGCCGGCTGGCGACGGGGTTCGGCGAGGTGAGCGACAGCGGGGTGCGCGCGCGGGGCCTCACCTTTACGGTCGCCCCCGGGTCGGACGTCGTTGCCCCCGCGCCCGGCAAGATCGCGTATAGTGGGCGGTTTCGCGGCTATGGCCGGATCGTGATCCTCGACCATGGCAATGGGTGGACCACGCTCGTCACCGGCCTGTCGGCCAGCGTCGGCCCGGTCGGCGGGCGGGTGGTCGCCGGCACCCCGATCGGCCGGGCCGGCACCGGCGACATGCCGCAGGTGACGATCGAACTGCGCCGGCAGGGCGTGCCGGTCGACCTCGCGGCGATGCTTTAGGACCGATCGACACTCAGCCGGAACGCCAGAACTCTTGCTCCCCTCCCTGAGAAGGAAGGGGCTGGGGGTGGGTAGGTCCGTGAAGGAAGGTACGTTTTCCACAACCGGCCGACCCACCCCCGCCCCCTCCCTTCCAGGGAGGGGAGAAATCGGACGTTTCGTCTGGAGTCGACCCGCGTTACGGCAGCGGCCGCACTCCCGCCACCCGCACCCGCCAGCCTTGCTTCGGGAAGCCCGGCGTCGGCCCGACCGATCCGTCCCAGCCCGCCGCCATCATCCCCACCGCCAGCAGCAGCGATCCGTTCGACGGGACATACAACGCCGCCACCCGTTTCGTGCCCATGCCGTCCGGTCCCTGCTCCCCCGGCGCCAGTTCGACGCGCGGGGTCAGCCCGGTCGGCCCCCACCGGTTGTTCGCCTGCGGACTGAACAGCCAGCCGACCGCCCCCGCCCGGTCGCCCAGCCGCGCGGCAGTCATCGCGATCATCGGATAGTCCCAGCCCCATGTCTGGCGCAGGTCCCAATGGTCGCGCACCCCCGCGAGCGTCGCGCGCATCACTTGCTGGTCGACCCCGCCGCCGCCGATCAGCCCATGCGCCATCAGGAACGAGGGGTGGTCGCGGTTGAGGCAGTCCGGCCCCATCGCATGGCCGCTGCACGGCGCACTCGCCGCCGTGCGCCAGAAGCCCGGCGCGGTCGCGACCGGCAGGTAGCGCCCGTCCGCCTGCGGCAACGGCGGCAGCGCGGCGATCGCCCGGTCCCAGTCCGCCCGCCGGCCAAGGCCCCGCCGCACCCGCCACGCCTGCGCGGTTTCCAGTCCCCAGCGGAAATAGGCGATCTCGAACGTCGGATCGGTGGTGGTGAGCGGCGGGTGATTCTCCTGCACCGGCACGATCGGCGGCCCCAGCACCAGCCGGTCGCCAACCCGGCGCGGCCAGCTTGCTAACAGCGCGGCGGTGCGATCGACCAGCGCACCATAGCGATCCAGCGCCGCCCGCCCGCCCCCGGCGCGATAGAGCATCTCCGCCAGATAGATCGGATGCGGCTGCTGCCACATGATGAACGGGTTGATCGGGCTCGGGCTTTCCTCGCCGTCGGGGCCGGTCATCTTCGGCCACCACGCCCCCTCGACACCGTGGGTCCGCGCCCGTGCCTCGGCCTGGGGCAGATGAGCGAGATACCAGCCCATGCTGCGCTCCAGCAGCGCCGGGCGGCCCCATGCGGCGAAATGCGCCGAGTGCCAGGCGTGCATCTCCAGATGGAATTTACCGTTCCAGCTATTGCTGAACAGCCCGTCCTCCTGCGGGAGCAGCGTGCCCGCCGAATTGATCGCGGAAAGATACTGCGACAGCACGACACGCCGTTCGAGTTCGCCGGCACGCGGGTCGGTGCTGCCCGAAAAGTCGATCACCCCGCCGGCCTGCCAATAGCGCCGCCAGTGGTCGGCGACCGCCCGCGCGGTCGCGGTGGCGTCGAGCCGGGGCAGCGGTCGCTCCTGCGCCTCGAACCCCGCCTGCGCGATCAGTTCACCCTGCCCCGGTGCCGCCGCGCGAAAGCCATGCGGTCCGATCCGGGTGACGGTGCCGCCGGCGACTTGCAGGCTTGCCTGATAGCGGGTGGCATCGATCGTCCGCCGCAGCCGGACCATGCCGGGTGCCTGTTCGATCACCTCGGTCCGGTGGGCCTCGTCATGCTCCCAGTCCTGCGGATCAGGGTTCAGGCTGGCGCCGACGCCGGGATAGCGCGTGTCTAGCGCGATCCGCCCGCTGGCGACCAGCGGCGAACGGACCCGCACCGCGACGATGTCGCGCGCCGGATCGACCCGCGTCTCGACGCGCACCACCGCGCCGTCGAACCGGAACCGGCTGGTAAGCGTCCCCGTCCACAGATCGAGCCGCTGGTCGATCGCGGTCAGCGCGCTGACCGGCGCCTGCCGGCCGTCGCGGGTGGTGATACGGAGCGACAGCCGCCCAAGCGCGAAGCGGTGCGGGTTCTCGCGCAGCCAGCCGAGCGCCGGCCGTTTCGCGACCTCGGCGAAGTCGGCGATATAGGCATAGGGCTGCACGCCGCGCCCCGGCACCGGTACGCCGACCATCCCGTCCGCCGGGCGATAGCCCTTGGGATTGGGCGCGCGGTGCCATGCCCATTGCGCCATCGTCAGCAACGGCACCGGCTTGGCATAGGCTTGCGGATAGGTCTGAAGCCCCGTGACATCGGCGGTGAAGCCAAGCGAGCCATTGCCCAGCATCACCGACGCCCATGGATCGATCGCGGTCAGCCGCACCGCATGACGCGCCACCAGCGCGGCACGATCGATCGGTGGCGCAGCCGCCGCGCCGGTCGCCAGCAGAATTGCCGCCAATGCGGCGGATCGAATGAATCGCATGGCACCTCTCCCGGTGTATTTTCGCTCCGAATGTCCTATTGCTACCGCTGGCACAAGAGAGGATGGTCGATGCGATACGGGGCGATGGCGGGCGTGGCGCTCGCATGGATAGCATTGGGCGGGGCGGCACCGAGGGGCGACTATGCCAATCCGGTGCTGTTCGCCGACTATTCCGACCCCGACGTCATCCGCGTCGGTCGCGACTATTATCTGGTGTCGTCCAGCTTCCATCTGTCGCCCGGCATCCCGGTGCTCCACTCGCGCGATCTGGTGCATTGGCGAATCCTCGGCCATGTCCTGCCGCGCCTGCCCTTCGCGCCCGAATATGACATGCCGGGGCCGCACACCCTGACCGACCGGATTTCCAAGCCGGTCGGCGGCACGCGCTATGCCGGCGGGGTCTGGGCACCGTCGATCCGCCATCATGCCGGGCGCTTCTACGTCTATTGGGCGACCCCCGACGAGGGCGTATTCATGGCCAGCGCCACGAACCCCGCCGGGCCGTGGAGCGCGCCGGTCCACGTCATCGCGCAAAAGGGGCTGGAGGACCCCTGCCCCTTCTGGGACGACGACGGCAGCGCATGGCTGGTCCATTCGCGCGTCGGGGCGGGGCCGCTGATCCTCCACCGCATGCGCCCTGACGGGACGGGGGTGCTCGACGCGGGCAAGGTGATCGTCGAGGACAAGGCGGCGCTGCCGGTGCTGGAGGGGCCGAAGCTCTACAAGCGCGACGGCTGGTATCATATCTGGGCACCGATCGGCGGGGTCGAGACGGGATCGCAGGTGGTGCTGCGTTCGCGATCGATCGAGGGGCCGTACGACCACCGCGTCGTCCTCGAACCCGGCAGCACGAACGTGCAGGGGCCGCATCAGGGTGGCTGGGTCGAGACGCCCGATGGAAAGGGCTGGTTCGTCCATTTCAACAGCACCGGCGCGTTCGGGCGGATCACCCATCTGCAACCGGTGGCGTGGGGGGCGGACGGCTGGCCGGTAGTCGGCGATCCGATAGCGGGCAAGACCTCGGGTCAGCCGGTCGCGGGCCACCGCCTGCCGGTTGCCGGGCAACCGCGCTGGACACCGCAGACCGGCGACGGGTTCGATACGCCCCGGCTGGGGTTGCAATGGCAATGGAACCACAATCCCGACGATCGCCGTTGGAGCCTGACGCAGCGTCCCGGCTGGCTGCGACTGACGGCGGGCCATGCCGAACATCTGGTCGGTGCGCGGGGCACGTTGACGCAGATGCTGACCGGCCCGGCGATGCGGACGACGGTGCGGATCGACCCCCATGCGATGCGCGACGGGCAGCGCGCCGGGCTGACGCTGTTCGGGGTGCGGCCGAGCTGGATCGGGCTGGTGAAGGACGGCGGCCTGACGCGGATCACGCTGGCGATCGAGGGCGTCGAGACACCCGGCGTGGTGGTGCCCGCCCGGCCGTTGCTGCTGCGCGCGGCGGTCGGCTCCGATCAGCAGGTGCGCTATGCCTACAGCATCGATGGCCGCCGCTTCACCGCGCTGGGCGGCGCGATCCCGCTCGCGCGTTTCTCGTGGTGGCGGGGCAGCCGGCCGGGGCTGTTCACCTTCACCCGCGATGCGCAGGCAACGGGCGGCTCGGTCGATTTCGACTGGGTGCGAGTCGATCCGACCGAGGCGCTCGGCAGTTCCGGCTGATTAGGGCGTGGTCGTCCGCGCGGCCTGACCATCGCCCTGCGGTGCGGCGACGATGTCGCGGGTCGTCGCGCCCTTGTCGACGACGTTGGTGCCCGGATCGGCGACGCCCGAGCGGATGCCGGCATCGGCCTGGGCATTGCCCGCCTGCTCCAGCGTCAGCCGCTCGGTCGCGCTGCGCGGGGCAGGGCCGCCGAACAGCGTCTGCATCGCCTGGGTCGATGCCGACGTGTCCTGCGGACGCGGTGCGCCCGGCTGCGGCGGCACCAGCGAATAATCGGGCGGGATCACCAGCGGCGCCTGCCGCGCGACGGCGAACTCGTCGGGACGCGCCCGGTTGAGGCCACCGCCCTGACAGGCGGCAAGGAGCAGGCCGAGGCTGCTGACGACGATAAGGTTACGCATTGGCCTTCTCCACAGGAACGTCGCGCTTCGCATCCTTGGCAAACAATGCCCGGGCGAGCAGGATGATGACGCCGATCGTAATCGCCGCATCGGCGATGTTGAATACCAGAAACGGGCTGAACCCGCCGAAATGCAGATCGGCATAGTCAACGACATAGCCGAACCGCGCCCGATCGATGATGTTGCCGAGCGCGCCGCCTAGCACCAGCCCCAGCGCGGTCAGCTCCGCGCGGCCGGTTTCGCGCCGCATCCACACCGCGACGCCGGTGGCGATCGCGGCGGTCATCGCGACGAGCGCCCAGCGCGCCGTCTCGCTGCCGGCCTGCAACAGTCCCAGCGACACGCCGAAATTCTGGACGAAGCGGAGGGTAAAGATCGGCAGCAACTCGCGCTCGGCCCCCGGATAATCGATCCCCAGCGGCCCGGTGACGAGATATTTGACGAGCTGGTCGATCGCCAGCACGGCGACCGCCAGCACGACGGCGACCTTGCGCGCGCGGATCATGCCACCACCTTTTCGCAGCGACCGCACAGCGCGCCGTCCTCGACCACATCGGGCAGATGCCGCCAGCACCGCCCGCACTTGGCATAGCCGGTCCGCTCCACGCCGATCGCATCGTCATCGCCCTGCGTGACTTTCGCCACGATGAACAGTTCGGCCAGTTCGTCCGCCGGCAGCGGCAACGCCGGCACGACCACCTCGGCTTCGAGACTGGAACGCACCGTCTTGGCGCGGCGCAGCGGTTCGATCGCCTCGGTCACCTGCTGGCGCAGCGCACGCACCTCGGCCCATTCGGTGCCGAGCGGCAGGTCGGCGGGCAGATGCGGCAGCTCGGGCCATTCGAGCAGATGGACCGACCCATCCTCGCTGGGGAAGCGTGCCTGCCATACTTCCTCGGCAGTGAAGGCGAGGATCGGCGCGGCATAACGCACCAGTGCATGGAACAGCGTGTCGAGCACGGTGCGATAGGCGCGCCGCTTGGGATCGTCCGCCGCATCGCAATACAGCGAATCCTTGCGAATATCGAAGAAGAACGCCGACATATCCTCGTTGGCGAAATCGATCAGCGCGCGGGCATAGCGGTTGAACTCATACGCCTCGGCCGCCGCCCGCAGTTCGGTGTCGAGCTGGCCGAGCAGGTGCAGGACATAGCGTTCCAGCCCCGGCATGTCGGCCACCGCCACCCGCTCGGCCTCGTCGAAGCCGTCGAGCGCGCCCAGCAGATAGCGGAAGGTGTTGCGCAGCTTGCGATAGGCATCGCCGGTCCCGGCGAGCACTTCTTTGCCGATGCGCACATCCTCGAAATAATCGGTCTGCGCGACCCACAGGCGCAGGATGTCCGCACCCGACTCGCCGATCACCTTCAGCGGATCGACGACGTTGCCCAGACTCTTCGACATCTTGCGGCCGTTGCCGTCGAGCGCGAAGCCATGAGTCAGCACCGCCTTGTACGGCGCATGCCCCCGCGTGCCGCACCCTTCGAGCAGCGACGACTGGAACCAGCCGCGATGCTGGTCCGACCCTTCGAGATACAGGTCGGCGCGAGTGCCCTTGCCGAAGCGCGCCTCGATCGTGAACACATGGGTGCAGCCCGAATCGAACCACACGTCGAGGATGTCGGTGACGACCTCATAATCGGCCAGATCATGGTCGGGGCCGAGCAACGCCTGATGATCGGCGGCATACCATGCGTCCGCACCCGATTCGCGGAAGGCGGCGAGGATGCGCTCGTTGACCGCTTCGTCGCGCAGATAGTCGCCGGTTTCGCGGTTCACGTACAGCGCGATCGGCACGCCCCATGCGCGCTGGCGGCTGATGACCCAGTCAGGGCGGCCCGACACCATCGCGCCGATGCGGTTGCGCCCCTTGTCCGGCACGAACCGCGTCCGCTCGATCGCATCGAGTGCCAGTTCGCGCAGGGTCGGGCCGTTGCCGATGGGCAGCGGGGTGAGGTTGGTCAGCCCCAGCAACGGATCGGTCGCGGGCATCGCGGCGGCGGCGATCGCCAGCGCGTCGACGTTGGCGCTGCGGTCCATCGGGATGAACCATTGCGGCGTCGCGCGGAAGATCACCTTGGCCTTCGAGCGCCAGCTATGCGGATAGCTGTGCGCGAAATCATCCGATGCGGCGAGCAGCGCGCCCGCTTCGCGCAGGTCCGAACAGATCGGGCCGTCGCTGGCGGTAAACTTCTTGTTGATGACGCTGCCTTGTCCGCCGAGCCATGCCCAGTCGGCGCGGTAGCTGCCGTCGCCCTGCACCGCGAACACGGGATCGATGCCGTTCGCCTTGCACAGCTCGAAATCGTCCTCGCCGTGGTCGGGGGCCATATGGACGAGGCCGGTGCCGGCATCGGTGGTGACGAAGTCGCCGGGCAGGAACGGGCGCGGACGCGCGAAGAAGGGGCCGAGCGCGTGCATCGGGTGGCGGGCGGTGGCACCGGCGAGTTGCGAGCCTTTGCCACGCCAAAGTATTTCCGGGTGAGCAAGTAGCCCAAGACGCTTCGATACGATTGGCAGTAGCGCTTCGGCGACAACGATGCCGTGACCGTAAACGACTTCCGCAGACTTCTCATCGAGCGGGCCAAAAACCGAGGATACTGCTGTACCTTCGCAACGGAACAGAACGTACTCGACCTCCGGCCCATAGGCCAACGCCTGGTTCACCGGGATCGTCCACGGCGTCGTCGTCCAGATCACCGCATGCGCGCCGACCAGTTCGGGCGCGTTGGGCGCGTCGACGATCTCGAACGCCACGTCGATCTGCGTCGACACGACGTCCTCATATTCGACCTCGGCCTCGGCGAGCGCGGTCTTTTCGACCGGCGACCACATCACCGGCTTGGCCCCGCGATAGAGTTGCCCGCTCATCGCGAACTTGAGCAGTTCCTCGGCGATCGTTGCCTCGGCGTCGAACTTCATGGTGAGGTACGGATCGGCCCAGTCGCCCATCACGCCCAGCCGCTGGAACTGCGCCTTCTGCACATCGACCCATTTGGCGGCATAAGCGCGGCATTCGGCGCGGAATTCGGCGGCGGGCACCTCGTCCTTGTTGCGCTTCTTGGCGCGATACGCTTCCTCGATCTTCCATTCGATCGGCAGGCCGTGACAGTCCCAGCCGGGGATATACGGCGCATCCTTGCCCATCAGCGACTGGGTGCGGACGACGATGTCCTTGAGCACCTTGTTCATCGCATGGCCCATGTGGATGTCGCCATTGGCGTAGGGTGGGCCGTCGTGCAGCAGGAAGCGCTCGCGCCCGGCACGTTCGGCGCGGAGGCGATCGTACAGGCCGATCTTCGCCCAGCGATCGAGAATCGCCGGCTCCTTGGCGGCAAGCCCCGCCTTCATCGGAAAGTCGGTCTTCGGCAGGAAGACGGTGTCGCGCCAGTCGCGTGCGGTATCGGGCGTGTCAGTCATAGGAATGTGCGCGATTAGCCGATGCGAGCGCGTGCGCCTAGGACGGAATCTCTTTGGGGGGGCGGATGGCGGGAAGAAGGGTTTGTTCGCGCGGAGGCGCAGAGGCGCGGAGGGGGGCCGCCCGGCGGCAACTGCCGCCTTCTCATCTCGACGGTATGGAAAGGAAAGAGCGCTGCCACGCGCGCAACACCTCCGCGCCTCCGCGCCTCTGCGCGAACCAACTACTTCTACCCGACGAACCGCGCCGCCACCTCGGCCGGCACCCGCAGCAAGCGGCCGCTGGCCCGGTCGATCAGCGCCCATGTCGTCTTGGCATCGACCTTCACCCGCCCGTCGGCCCCGGTAAACCGCATCATCCGGTCGAAGCGGGCACCACGCGGACCTTCAGGAATCCATGTCTCGCCAAGCACCGTCTCGCCTACGCTCACGTTGCCGCGATAGTCGATCTCGTGCCGGGTCACGACCCACAGATACGCCGCCTGCTGTTCGGGCGTGGCGACCGCGCACCAGTGGGCGACCGCCACGTCCTGAATCCAGCGGACCCAGACCGCGTTGTTGACATGGCCCAGTTCGTCGATCGCTTCCGGCCCGGCGGTGATCGACAACGAGAAGCGCGGCGTCGGGCTCACCGCGCGGCGTCGCCCGTCGGTCGTGGCTTGAGCGCGCTGGCCGAAATCCGCCATGATCGCTGCTCGGCGGTCGCGCCATCGATGTCGCCGGTACGATGCAGCGTCACCGGCCCTTCGAGGACCACCGGCGTCCCGTCGCGCAACCGCCCGGTCACGCGCACCGGAATGTCGATGTAGCGCTGCCCCGCGCCGGCATCAATGCGGCCGGGGGTGCCGATCGTCGCGCGATACTCGTCATAGTTCGCGAAACTGTCGGCGAACGCCCGCGCGCTCATGCCCGCTGCCTCGCCGCGTCCGTTCCACAGTCGGTACGCCTCGGCATAGCGCCTGCCCGACAGTGCGGCGAAATAATCGCGCAGGACCGTAACCGCCGCATCGGCACCCGCTTCCACCGCGACCGGGGGGTTGGGCGACGCTGCCGGCCCCGGCGTTTCGGCCGGTAGCGGTGCGGAAACGCCGGGGATGCCCTCGCCCGCCGGCAACGGTGTCGAGGGGGTCAGCGGCGTCGGTGCGCCCGCGACCGGGGTCGGCTCGGCCGGTGCGACGTTGTTCGCAACCGCACCGTTGTCGCCCATGTCGTCACCGCCGCCGCATGCGCTCAGCAGCAGCGCGGCGGCGGCTCCGACCGACGCTCTCACGGCTCGATCGCGTCGCGATCGGAATCGTCGAGGTCGCCGTCCTCGGCGAGATTGTCCTCGTCAAAATCTTCCTGCAACTCGTCCTCGGTCTGGTTGCCCTTGCCGGTGACGGTCACGTCGTCGTCCTCTTCGGCAAGGTCGTCGTCCGCCATCTCCAGCTCGTCCTCATCCTCGTCATCGGACATGCCAAGATCGGGTTCGAGGTCGGTCAGGATCGTACCGTCGCTGGGGCCGTCGCGCGTGGCTTCGAGGATTTCGGCGCGCTGGCTTTCGTCATAGCCATCCTCGTCATAGCCATCGTCGCCCGTGCCCTGTCCGTTCACCTGATGACCGCCCATCGCCTGACTCCTTGAAAGGTCGTTGAACAGGATCAAACCCGCCGATCGGGGCTGCGGTTCCTACCCCCGCTGGAACAGGCGGCCGTGTTCGGTGCGATGGACGACGACGAGCGCAATCAGCCCGAGGATCAGGAACCCGCCGTAGAGCGGCACGGTCGTCCCGTCGAACGACTGGCCGATTGCCGCGCCCAGCAGCGCGCCGACGAGCATCGAGACGAACCCCTGCAACGACGAGGCGGTGCCGGCGATCGACCCCATATTCTCCATCGCCATCGCCGAAAAGTTGGAGGTGGCAAGCCCGAAACAGGCCATCATGATCGCCTGCAACACGATGAAGCTGGCGAGCGATTCGACGCCAAGCAGCGTCACCGCCAGATGGACGCCTGCGACCACGACGAGGCCGGTAAGCGCGGCATGCGAGATCAGCCGCGTGCCGAACCGCATCACGATCCGCGAATTGAAGAACGACCCCGCCGCCATCGTGCCCGCGACGCAGGCAAAGACGATGGTGAGGAGCTGCGGCGCGCGGAACGTCACTTCCATGATCTGCTGGATCGACCCGACGAACCCGAACAGCCCGCCCGACAGCAACGCGGCGGCGACGGTATAGCCGACCGCGTAGCGATCGCGCAGGACGATGCCATAGCCTTGCACGATGCGTCGGAGATCGAGCGAATGACGGTCGCCGACCGCCAGCGTTTCGGGCATGCGCGCGACGAACCATGCGAAAATCACCACGGTGACGATGGTGATCCCGCCGAAGATCCAGCGCCACGATCCGAACGCCAGCACCGCCTGCCCGAACGACGGGGCGAGGACGGGGGCGGCCATGAAGAAGATGAAGGCAAGGCTCATCACCCGCGCCATCGCCCGACCCGAATAACAGTCGCGCACCAGCGCCACCGTCACCACCCGCGCGCCCGCCACCGCCGCACCCGAGGCAAAGCGCGCGAGCAGCAACAGGGTGAAGCTGCCGGCGACCGCCGCGACCAGATTGGTCAGCGCACTGGCGACCAGCGCGAAGATCAGCACCGGCCGCCGGCCATAGCGATCAGCGAGCGGACCATAGGCGAGCTGCGCGACCGAGAAGCCGAGCAGGAACGCAGTGACGACGAACTGGCGGCTGTTCGGTTCGGCGACGCCGAGCGCCTCGCCGATCGCGGGTAGTGCCGGCAGCATCGAATCGATGCCGAGCGCGGTCAGCGCCATCAGCGCGGCGATCAGCGTGACGAACTCGCCGAACGGCAGCGGCGCGCGGTCGGCCGATGCGGTCGGTTGCGCGGACGCCAGGTCGGCGGCGGCGTCGACGCCGGTATCGGGACGGGCGAGCGGGGCGGTATCACGGCGATCGAGCATAGCAATATCCCCATGACGGATGTCGTCGTCGGCGTCACGCAAAGGATGGGCCTGTTCGCGGCCCTCGCCACGGTCTATCGTCATCGCTTGTGAATTCCGTGTGTTTGGGAATGGATATGGTCGACACGCTGCTTGCAGAAGTTCCGCTCGTCTCGATGGCGCAGGCCGAAGCGGACCCCGATGGTTTCGCACAGGCGTTCGGGCAGTCGTTCCAACGTTTCGGTTTCGCGATGGTATCCGACCATGGCGTCGATCAGGCGGTGATCGATCGCGCCTGGGCGATGACCAAGGCGTTCTTCGACCTGCCCGAAGCGGAAAAGCGCGGCTATTTCGTCGAGGGCGGCGGTGGTGCGCGCGGCTATACCCCGTTCAAGACCGAGATCGCCAAGGGGGCGAGCCATGTCGATCTGAAGGAATTCTGGCACGTCGGGCGCGAACTGGCCGCCGGGCATCACTATGGCGACGTCATGCCCGCCAACGTCTGGCCGACACGGCCCGAAGGATTCCGCGAGGCGTTCCTCGACCTGTTCGCCGCGCTCGATGCCGCCGGCGACCGGTTGCTGTCCGCCATTGCCCGCTATCTCGAACTGGCACCCGACTGGTTCGATACGGCGGTGAAGGACGGCAATTCGGTGCTGCGCCTGCTCCATTATCCGCCGGTCGCGGCGGATGCGCCCGAGGTGCGGGCCGGGGCGCACGAGGACATCAACCTCATCACCCTGTTGCTGGGGGCCGAGGAAGCGGGACTCGAACTGCTCGACCGCGACGGGCGCTGGCTGCCGGTCGCGCCGCCGCCGGGCGCGATGGTGGTCAACGTCGGCGACATGCTCCAGCGGCTGACCAACCATGTGCTGCCCTCCACCACCCACCGTGTGGTCAACCCGCCAGCCGAGCGGCGCGGCCATTCGCGCTATTCGATGCCGTTCTTCCTGCACCCGGCACCCGACTTCCTGATCGAGACGCTGCCGGGCTGCGTGTCGGACGCGAACCCCGACCGTTATCCCGAGCCGATCACCGCGCACGACTATCTCTACGAGCGGCTGGTCGAGATCGGGCTTATCAAGAAGTAAGCGTCTTTCCCTTGGCGCTGGCAACGACTAGAGACACGAAACCGGCCGGGGCGATGCTCCGGCCGCAATTTTGTTACGTCTGTAATAAGAGGAAGTTATGACCGAACCGCTCCGCATCGCCATCGCCGGTCTTGGAACCGTGGGTGCGGGTGTCATTCGGCTGATCGAAACCAATGGCGAGTTGATCGCGCGGCGTGCGGGGCGAAGGATCGAGGTCGTCGCGGTATCGGCACGCGATCGCAGCCGCGATCGTGGCGTCGACCTCTCGCGCTACCAATGGGTCGACGATACCGCCGCGCTGGTGACGACCGGCGATGCCGATGTGGTGGTCGAGCTGATCGGCGGGTCGGACGGCCCGGCGCTGACGCTGGCGCGATCGGCGCTGGGGGCGGGCAAGGGCTTCGTCACCGCGAACAAGGCGATGATCGCGCATCACGGCCTCGAACTGGCTAAGGCTGCCGAGGCCCGCGGCGTCGCGCTGAAGTTCGAGGCGGCGGTGGCGGGCGGCGTGCCGGTCATCAAGGGGCTGCGCGAAGGAGCGGCGGCCAACGAGCTGTCGCAAGTGTACGGCATCCTCAACGGCACCTGCAATTTCATCCTGTCGAAGATGGAGGCCGAGGGCCGCGACTTCGCCGGGGTGCTGGCCGAGGCGCAGGCGCTGGGCTTTGCCGAGGCCGATCCGAGCTTCGACATCGACGGGGTCGATGCCGCGCACAAGCTGTCGATCCTCGCCAGCGTCGCGTTCGGCACGCGCCCGGCATTCGATGCGGTGGCGATCACCGGCATCCGCCATGTGCTGGCCGCCGACATCGCCGAGGCGGCGGCGCTCGGCTATCGCATCCGGCTGGTCGGCATGGCCGAGGCGGGGCCACGCGGGCAGTTCCAGCGGGTGCATCCGCATCTGGTGCCGCTCGACCATCCGCTGGCGCATGTGACGGGCTCGCTGAACGCGGTGGTGGCCGAAGGCAATTTCGTCGGCCGCCTGTTCTTCCAGGGGCGCGGTGCCGGTGATGGCCCGACCGCGAGCGCGGTGGTCGCCGACCTGATCGACATCGCGCGCGGCGAATATGGCGTACCCTATGCCATGCCCGCCGCTGACCTCACCGCCCCCAGCCCCGAAGCGCCGGGCGAACGACGCGGCCGCGCCTATGTCCGCCTGACCGTGGCGGACAAGGTCGGCGTGCTGGCCGAGATCGCGGCGGCGATGCGCGATGCCGGCGTGTCGATCGAAAGCCTGATCCAGCGCGGGGCCAATCCGGGCGGCGACGTGCTGGTTGCGATCGTGACGCACGAGGGGCCGGAACGCTGCGTGGCGCAGGCACTCGACAAGCTGACCGGATCGCCGAGCGTGATCGGGCAACCGATGTGGATGCACGTGTTGTAGGCGCGCCGGGCAACGGCGTAGCAACGCTACGCCGAGCCTCAAGGTGCGCCCGGCCGGCGGCGCTGGCAGCGCCGACCGACGCCACGGGCTTTGCCCGTGGCGGGGCCTTGGGTCGATCGGAGCTGCGGGTGGACAGGAGCCGCGAGGTCGGCGCGTATGGATTCCGGCCTGCGCCGGAATGACAGTGGGGAGCGATGGGGGTGGCTCGCCCTCTGACGCAGGGCATCCAATTCCCCCCAAAGTTGACAAAGTTTACACTAACGGCGCAGTTGTTGCGACTGAATCGCAACGGTCGGATAGCGTTGGCGTACCGCCACGGACGACGCAGCGGCGATTCCAGAGGAACGAAAGGACAGCGGCGGGCGGGGCATAGTTCCCGATCCTATCGCGCACCCCATGCTGTAGGACAGCGCCTCTTGTGGCAGCGCCGGCTTACCTAGGACCGATCGAGATTCAGACAGACGGCGGTTTATGCACCTCCCCTCCCTGACAAGGGAGGGCCGGGGGTGGGTCGGCCCGAGAGGGAACCTACGCGCTCCACAACCGGCCTACCCACCCCCAACCCCTCCCTTGTCAGGGAGGGGAGCAGATCGGGACGGCATTTCCTTGAATGTCGCGTCCGGCCTCTGCCCTGCCGGCGCCATGCGTACCGGCGATCAACCGGAATTGTCAGGCGCTTTTCGTCGTACCCCGCTATGCTCGCCGCACGCGACGGACGGGGACCGCGCATGGGGGATCAACGGATGTGAGCGGGCAGCCGAAATCGGACATCATCGCGCCGCTGCAATTCCTGCGCGGAATCGCCGCCTGCGCGGTCGTCGTCGAACATCTGCTCAACCGCTACGAACGACGCGGAACGGCGCTCGCCGGACTGCCCGATCTGCTGTGGCATCTGGGGGAAACGGGGGTCTTTACCTTCTTCGCGATCAGCGGATTCATCATGGTGCATATCGCGCGGCGCAAGGTGCCGGAGCGCGACCGGAAAGCGGCGGGATGGCAGTTCGTGTGCGATCGCTTCACCCGTATCGCCCCGCTCTATTATCTCAGCATGATCCTCTATGTGGCGTTCAGCTACGCGACGCTGGGCGTCAGCACCAATGCCGGTTTCCGCTTCCCCGGCGTCGCCGAATGGGTCCATTCGTTCCTGTTCCTCCCCTATGTCCAGCCCGATGGGCTGATCCAGCCGATCTATCGCCTCGGCTGGACGCTCCAGTACGAAGTGTTCTTCTACGCGCTGTTCGCGATCGGGATGGTGCTGGGGGCGCGGCGGGGGATGGCGTTCGTCTTCGTCACGCTGTTCGCGCTGGTGACGATCGGACTGTGGATCGCCGCGCCGGCCCGGCCGTTCGGCTTCGCCGTCCTCGCCTATGCCTGTACCCGGCCGGTGCTGCTGTATTTCGCGATCGGCATGGGCGTATCGCTGTTGCGACAGACATTGGCGGCCCGGCTGACCATCGCTCCGGCCGGGCTATTGTCAGCGGTCGCGCTGCTGCTCGTCGTGGTGGCGGCGACGAAGTGGGTGCCGGGGTTGCAGATGCTCGCAATCGGCGCGGCGCTGATCGTGGTGACGATGGTTCGGACCAACGCGGACCGATCGCTATGGTTCGAACGGCTGTCACTGGCGCTCGGCAACGCATCCTACGCCATCTACCTGACGCACAGCTTCCTGCTCGGCGCATTCGCCGCCGTCACTACCCGGTTCGTGTCAGGGCAGCCCGCGCTGCTGCTGCCCGCCTTCCTGATCGCCTGCATCGGCAGTGCGGTCGCAGGATGGTTGGTGTGGCGCTTCGTCGAATATCCGCTGACGGTCCGGCTGCGCGGCCGCCCGCTGGCGGCACCGATGACCGTCGCGCCCTGATACCCCCTTACGGCAGCGGGATGTTCGTCTCGGCATCGCGGCGGGCGCGGCGTTCGGCGCGGGCGGCGTTGGCGCGCTGGACGAAGCAACCGGTCTGGCCGCCGGGGCCGACGGTCGAGCAGCTTCCGGTGCCGGTCGCGCCGACATTCTGGTTCGCTTCGGCACGCATCGCCCAGCTTTCGTTCTCGGGCGTCACTTCCAGCTCGCGCAGCTCCTTCGGGATACGGAAGCGTTCCTGTTCGCTGCGGCGGACGCAGACGACAATTTCCTCGCCATTGGTGTTGGTCGGGCATTTGTCGTTGCCGTAGATGACCAGCGTGCCGTTCTGCACCTGCGCGGCGGCAGGCGTGCTGAAAACGGGCATGGCGAAGGCGGTGATCGCGGCGACACCGGCGAGAAGATAGCGGGTCATCATACGCTCCTGTTCAAAGCCGACAACGCACCGTCGGTCAAATCCGTTTCGATACTTCGATGGCGATGCGACACCCCGCGCGGATCGCCCCCGACAACAGCGGATAGGCGGGCGCGCGTTCGGCCCCATGTGCCAGCGCCGCTTCCTTGTGCTCCAGTTCTTCGGCCTGGAACTTGGCGATCGCCGCGCCCAGTTCGGGATCGTCGTCACCCAGTTCGATCAACTGGTCCTCGTAATGTTTGTCGATCTCGGTCTCGACCGCGGCGGTGCAGGCCATCGCCGCCTCCGGGCCGATCGCCGCCGTCACCGCGCCCAGTGCGAAGCCCGCCACGTCCCAGATCGGCTGGATGATCGTCGGGCGCACGCCGCGTTCGGCCATCAGCGCGTCGAAATAGGCGCGGTGCTCGACCTCCTGCGCCGCCATCCCCTGGATCGCCGCCGACATCGGGCTGCGATCGCCCATCACCGCCAGTTGCCCGGCATAGATTCGCGTCGCGCCATATTCGCCCGCCTGATCCACCCGGATCATCGAGCGGATACCGCCCGGTTTCCGGTCGCCCGGCCGCCATTTGCTCATGTCCGCCTCCGCGTCGCCAGCCACAGGATCATGAACGCGCCAACGAGCGAAAAGATCGCGTTGAATCCCGCCAGCGAGATGCCGAGGAATGACCATTGCGCCACGTCGCAGCGGATGACCGGCTGCGCGACGATCGCCGCCAACAGGTCGCCGCCGCCGCGCAACGTGTTGGTGCAGGCGGTGACGCCCTGCCACCAGTGATATTCGACGCCGGCGTGGAACACGCCGATGAGGCCACTGATCGCGACCGACGCCCCGGCGAGCATCACCAGCGCGCGCTTGGCATGGGTGCGCGGCACCACGAACGACAGCGCGGCGAAGCCGATCGCGGCATAGTGCGGCCAGCGCTGCCAGTGGCACATCTCGCACGGAACCAGCCCGCCCAGATATTGCGAGGCCAGCGCCCCCGCGATCAGCGTCAGCGGCAGGAGCAGCGCGATCAGGCGCGCGAGCGGAAGGTCATTGGCCCGCATGGATCAGCGCCGGGTCGCTTTGGGCGCGGCGGTGGCCGCCATGCGGGTCGCGGGACCGGTGCGGCCCATCGTCTGCAGCGCGTAATAGAGCTGGAAATCGTCGACCCCGCGCTTCTTCAAGGATTCGGCGGTTTCGGCGAAGCGCGGATCGTCCTTGGTATCCTCGGTCAGCGTCTTGTCGTCGACGCCGGCTTCGTTGACGAGGTGGCGGCGCAGATCGGCCTCGCGATAGACCGGGCGATCCTTGTAATCGGGATCGGAAATCTGCGGCACCTTCAGGTCGGGGTCGATGCCGCCTTCCTGCACCGACCGGCCCGACGGCGTGTGATAGCGCGCGGTGGTCAGGCGGACGGCGGTGTTCTTCGAGAGATCAAAGATCGACTGGACCGATCCCTTGCCGAAGCTGCGCTCGCCCATCACGATCGCGCGGTGGTGATCCTGCAATGCGCCGGCGACGATCTCGGAGGCGGATGCGGTGCCGGGGTTGGTCAGCACGATGATCGGCAGCCCCTGCGCCAGATCGCCCGGCACCATCTCCTCGGCGAAATAGCGTTCGGTATCCGCCTTGTCGCGGCCGCGCTGCGAGACGATCTCGCCGCGCGCGAGGAAGGTGTCGGACACCTCGATTGCCTGCGTCAGCAGCCCGCCGCCATTGTCGCGCAGGTCGATGATATAGCCCTTGGGCTTGTGGCCCAGTTGCCGGTCGATCGCGGCGATCGCGGCGCGGGTGTCGGCACCGGTCGATTCGCTGAAGGTGTTGATGTTGATGACGCCGATGTCGTCCTTCACCTCCCACTTGACCGGCTTCTGCACGATCGTGCCGCGCACCAGCGTCAGTTCGATCGGCTTGTCGCGGCCGGGGCGGACCAGCGTCAGCGAGACCTTCGACCCGGTCGGCCCGCGCATCTGCGCGACCGCTTCGTCGAGCGTGCCGCCGACGATCAGCTTGCCGTCGACATGGGTGATGTAATCGCCCGACTTGATGCCGGCGCGCGCGGCGGGCGTATCCTCGGTCGGGGTGATGACCTTGACCGCGCCGTCCTCCATCGTGACCGACAGGCCGAGGCCGGAATAATTGCCCGAGGTGGCGATGCGCAGATTCTCGAAATCCTTGGCGTCGAGATAGCTCGAATGCGGGTCGAGTGCTGCGAGCATGCCGCGCATCGCGCCTTCCATCAGCGTCTTGTCGTCGACCTTGTCGACATAGCTCGCCTTCACCCGGTTATAGACGTCCATGAAGGTATCGAGTTCGCGGAAGCTGCCCGCATCGGCCTGCGCCATCGCCCCCGTGGCGACGGGAACCAGTGCCAGCGCGCCGAGAATGGCGGCGGCGTGGGAGTACGAACGGGACATGACCATAGGAGCTTTCAACTGCGGCACCGGCGCAACACTAGCGGGAAAAGTCCGTACGATCAAAGAACAGAGTGGATGAACGGGAGATGGATGGGGTGCGGGCATGACCGGGGCATCCGTCACCCCGGGCAAGGGCTTTTCTCAGTAGCGCGCGTCGAGCGGGCCGGCGAGCTGACGGTCCGCCGTCCAGCGGTTGCCGGTCAGCGACAGGTCGCGCACGTCCCGCGTCACCAGCGCGCCGGCCCCGGCGGGCACGCGGATGCGGTGGAGATCGGCGCCCACCACATCCTCCAGCCGCAGCGCCGGGCGCGGATCGGGCGCGGCGACGGCGATCTCGATGTCGCGCAGTTCCAGCCCCCGGACATGGCGCACGAACAGCCCGGTCGCGGGCAGATCGCCGAACATCGTCGCTTCGGGATAGCCCAGTTCGTTCTCCGGCGGCACCAGCGCCGCCATCGCCGGGGCCGCGCCGCCGACATGATGGAGATAGAGGCCCGAGATGGTCAGATCCTCGATCGGACGGTCGGCCAGCCCGGCGACGACCGACGGGAGCGGCGTCGCGTCCGAACTGGTGACGTTCTGGATCAGGATACGCTTCATCGTGCCGATCGGCCGCCCGGCGGGGCCGCGCATCCGCTTGCCCAGCCGCAGGAACAATGGGCCGTTGACGGTGCCGCGCATCGTCACGTTGCTGACGGTGATGTCCTCCACCACGCCGCCGTCGACGGTTTGGAAGGCGAGGCCCCGGCTCTGGTCGAAGATGCAGTTGGTGATGGCGATGTTGCGGAAACCGCCGTTGCTCTCGGTCCCGAACTTGATCCGGCCATGGATCAGCGGGGCGAACTCGGGTGGCATCCGCTTGAAGGTGCCATCGAGGACCGATCCGACCTGATAATTGCCCATCACCAGACAATTGGCGATAGTGACGTTCTCGGTCACGCGCGCCTCGCCCAGCGCATAGCTGCTCTTGGGGCAGATCGCGTCGTCATAGGGCGAGTTGACGGTGCAGTTGCTCACCCGGACGTTGCGGCAGCAATCGATGTCGAAGCCATCGCGGTTGGTGTCGCACAGCACGTTGTCGATCACCAGATTGTCGACGCCGGTCGCGAGCAAGGCGAACCAGCCGCCCTCCAGCATGCGGAAATCCTGCAAGGTGACGTTGCGGCAGTTTTTCAGCGCGATCGCCTTGTTGCCGGTGCCCGGACCATTGGGGTCCTTCAGCCAGTCGTCCTTGCCGTCGCCGCGCCCCAGTCCCTTGCCCCAGATCAGGCCGTGCCCCTCGATCGCGATGTCGTGGAGCCCTTCGCCCCAGATCAGGCTGTTGCGCCAGTGGCTGTGGCCGTAATCCTGGTACATGTCCCATGGATTGGGTTCGGCGATGTCGTAGCCGGTGGTGCCGACGGGGGCGGCGGCGAGAATGACCGCGCCATTGTCGAGGTGCAGCGTCACCCGGCTTTTCAGGCGGATGGTGTAGCAGGCATAGGTGCCCGCCGGAAAATACACGGTGCCGCCGCCGCGCGCCGCGACATGATCGATCGCCTTGTTAACGGCATGGCTGTCGATGCGGATGCCGTCGCCTTTCGCGCCGAAGCGGCGGACGTCGACCATGCCGCCACCGCGCAGGGGCCGGGCCAGCGCGCGGGCGGGATGCGCACCAAGGGTCGCGGCGGCGAGCAGCCCCGCCCCGCCCAGCATGACATGACGACGATCCAGCATCAGCGAGCCTCAAAAGAAAAAGGGGCCGCGCAGGGGATTGCGCGGCCCCAGGGAGGGATCAGAATTTCAGCGTCGCGCCAAGGAAGAATTCCGCCCCGATCACGTCGTAGGTGGCCGAGAAGGTGTTGGCGTTCGGCCCCTGCGTCGTCACCGGCGGATCGCGGTCGAAGATATTGTTCACACCCCCGAACAGTTCGATCTTGCGCGTCGCGTCATAGTTGAACGACAGGTCGAAATAATTCTGCGCGGGCAGGCGCGGATAGACCAGCGTCGCCCGGTCGGGCACCACCGCCGCGCCCTGACGCGACGGCACCAGATAGCGATCGGTATAGACCGGGCCGATGTAGCGATGGCGCAGCGACAGGCTGAGGCCGTCGTTGTTCCACGTCAGCCGGGTATTGCCGCGCCAGCGCGGCAGCGGCTGACCGCAGGTCGTGCCGAATGCGCCGACGCATTCGTTGCGCAGGTTGGGCAGCGCGGCGACCGGCGTCGAGGTGAACTCGTTCAGCCACGTATAGCTGGTGGCGATGTCGAGCGAGCTGTCGCTCGCCACACCGGGGAAGCCGAAGCCCAAGGGCACGCGGTAGCGCAGCGCGAAGTCCAGCCCCGAGGTCTTGAGCAGGCCGCTGTTGGCGTTGCGCACCTGTACCGCGAACGGCTCGTTGATCTCGCCGTTCAAGGGGTTGCGCTGCACCGCGCGGCAGAACTCGCTGTTGATGTCCTGGATGGTGTAATAGCACAGGTTCAGCGTGTTCTGGAGCCCGCCGCCCAGTTGCGCCACGGCCCCTTCGAGCGAGATGTTGAAATAGTCGACGCTGGCGGTCAGGCGCGGGGCGAAGCGCGGCGTGAACACGACGCCCAGCGTATAGGTATCCGACACTTCTTCGCGAAGGTTCGGATTGCCGCCGAGGTCGGACGAGAAGAACGCATTGGGCTGCACGCCGCCGCCGAACACGTTGGCGGCGGGCACGCCGGTCGCCACGCACAGGGCGCGGACGGCGGCGGTCTGCTGCGCCGCCGCCGACCGGCCGGAGCAGGGATCGGTCGCGGTCGCGATCTGCCGGCTGGTGCCGCCGAACAGTTCGGCGACGCTCGGCGCGCGGATCGCGCGCTGATACTGGCCGCGCAACGTCACGTCGCGGTTGATCCGCCAGTCGAGCCCGCCGAGATAGGTCCATACCCCGCCGATGCCGTTCAGGTCGTAGTTGGAATAGCGGAACGCGCCATTGGCGACGAGGCTGTCGATGAACGGCGTGTTGTGGATCAGCGGCACGCGGACTTCGCCGAACACTTCCTTCACGCCCACCTTGCCGGCGGTCGGCAGGCCGGGGTTGAAGCCGACGACGTCGCCCGAGGCGAGGAAGGTGTCAGGCGTGAAGCGCGCGCTCGATTCGCGCCATTCATAGCCATAGGAGAAGCCGACCGGCCCGGCGGGCAGGCGGAACAGATTGCCGGTGACGCTGGCCTGCGCGACCTGCTGCGTCGCCATCGTCGTGTTGGTCGCACCGATCGACACCGCGCTGACGCACGCCGCCGACACGTTGGCGCCAAAGATGTTGCAGACCGGCGCGGCGCCGTTCTGCGACAGGAGCGCCGTCTGCAAGCGGCTGCGCGAGATGGCGTTGCGCAGTTGCAGCGTGTCCTCGCTGCGGGCGTAGGTGTAATAGACGTCGAACTTCAGGTCGGTCAGGAAATTCTCGGTCGCATCGCCGATCGTGCCGCGCAGGCCCCATGCGCCGCGGAACACGTTGCGCCGTTCGCTGGCGAAGCGCGCGCCGTTCTCCACGTACCGCCGCCCGGCGGTCAGCACCGCCAGCCCGTCGCCGGCGACGGTCGTGCGGCGCGCCGATCCGCTGGTGACGGTGATCGTCCCCGTCTCCGCCTGATCGAGCAGGCGCAGCACGTTCTGAAGCTGCGGCGTCAGGAAGGGATTGTTGACGTCGAGCAGCGTCGAGGTGCCGACGTTGACCGGGGCGAGCTGCGCATCGACCGTATTGTTGCTGTAGTGCAGCTCCATATAAGCGGTGATGTTGTCGTTCAGGTCGTAATGACCGAAGCTGTTAATCATCCAGCGCTCCTGCGGCTGGATGAGATAGTTGAACGGCCCGAGGTTGAAATCGTCCTGCGGGGTGAGCGCCGGACGCGCGGCGGTGCCGCCATTGTTGAACGTGAAGCCGCGCGAGCCGAGTCCGGTCAGGCCGGCGGCGGCATAGGCCGCCTGCAACGCGGGGCTGGCGTTGGCGAAGGCGGGGATGCCCGAGAAACGGCCGTTGGGAATATCACCGCTGCCGCCCGCCACGAAGCCCAGCTCGCCGCCGTTCGCGGCGCAATTGGTCGTCGAGCTGTTGCTGAACGGGGTTCCGGCGCGGTTCGGGCTGGCGGTGCCGGGCACGACGCAACCGTCGACCAGCGTGTCGAACGCATAGCCGCCGCGCTGCCCGCGCGTGATCGACCCGCGCTTGAGGTAGTTGCCCGAGACGACGACGTTGCCGCGATCCTCGGCGAAATTGCCGCCGAGCGTCACGTCGAAGTTGTAGACCGGGGTGGTGGTATGCGCGTCGAGGTTGACCTGGGCGCGTGCCTCCAGCCCCTCGAAATCGTCGCGCATGATGAAGTTGATGACGCCGGTGATCGCATCCGATCCATAGACCGCCGACGATCCGCCGGTCACGACCTCGGTCCGGGCGATCAGCGTCGAGGGGATGGTGTTGAGATCCGTTACCTGCTCCGGCCCGAAGATCGCGAAGCGGCGGCCGTTGACCAGCACCAGATTGCGCTGCGACCCGAAGCCGCGCAGGTTCACGTCGGCATAGCCGCCGGGCACGGTGTTCGCGGTGGCGCTGCCGAGCGCCGAGCCGACCGCCTGCGGGATCTGCGCCAGCGTCTTTTCGACGTTGACGTTGCCCGACAGCTTGATGTCCTCCTGCCCCACGACGTTCACCGGGGTCGATGCGTCGAACCCGGTGCGGGCGATGCGCGATCCGGTGACGACGATCTCGGCGGCGGCATCCGGTTCGACGGCGGGAGTCGCCTCGCCCTGCGGCGCGGCCTGTTGCGCGAACGACGGCGACGCCAGCATTGCCAGCGGTAGCAACGCGACGGAGCAAAGATGGCGAGTGGCCCGGTGCTGTTTCATATGTCCTCCCCTAGTCCCTCCCGTCGCCGCGACTGCGACACGGGTTTCCGCCGCCGATCCTTCGGCTGGCGGAAAGGAATGATAGCGCTACCAGTTTTGGACCGCTGTATCCCTGAGCGAACTGCTACGATTGCCAGCGCTGGCAGTCAATCGGCAAAATGATGGAAATTATGCCCGCGCCGATCGAGCAGCGCGTCGCCGGGATGATGGAGGTGCATCCGCTGCCACCACCGGGCGATCGCGGGGCGATGGGTCGCCGCCCCGCCTGCCGCGCCGGCGATGGCGACCGACATGATGGCCGACAGGACGAGGCGGCGGGTCCGGGTCATCGATCGATCACGTGGGGCCGATGCGGCCGCGTCAGCCAAGGTCGGGCAGCGCGCCCCGGCCGAACGAATCGAGCCAGCCGTCGAGCGCGTTCGCGAGCGTTGGCAGCATCACGATCAGGATGCTGCGCGCGTCGGTCGGATCGGGCCGCCGTTCGACATAGCCGCGCGCCTCGAAATTCTCGATCAGGCGCAGCGCGGTGGTGGTCGACGCGCCGCTCGCCGCGCAGAGTTTCAGGACGTTGGTCCGCTGCCCCTCGGCGGTGGCGACATAGAGCGCGAGGATCATGTCCCACGCCGGTTCGACGAAGCGCAGCCCCGCGAAGGCGGCACCGCGCGCGCGGCGGCCGGCGAGCATCGCGCTCGCCTGTTCCAGCCGGCGGGCGGCGGGATCGACCGGGTCGGGCCGGGCGGTGCCGACGAACTGCAGGACGGTGGCGCGCGGCAGGCGCACCAACACGTCGATCATTTCGGTTGCGGTGGCATCCATGACGATCGGAATCCATTACGAAGGACCGGCCCGGCGTCGCGGGGCAATTGCATCGTGCCGAGCGCCAGCGCCGCGAAGGCGAGATAGGCGTAGAGACCGAGGCCGGTGTGATAGACGAAGGGCGCGACCGCCGGCAGCAGCGCGGCGGCGATGCTGACCAGCAGGTTCGCCAGCGTGAAGCCGAACGCCCAGACCGGCCAGAAGCGCGTCGTGCGCACCGCCAGCCAGAAGAAGCCCGCCGCCACCGCGAAGTCGATCGTCAAGACCGACAACGCGGCGGGCAGCCATGCCGAGGCCGACAGCAGCCGGACGACCAGCGTCGCGATGCAGCCGACGACGTTGATCGCCGCGCCGATCCGTTCGGGCCGGCCGCCGCGCCACGCGGCATAGCCGTTGACGCCGAGGAAGACGGCCCAGAACAGCAGCGCGAAAAGGACGTTCGTCGCCATCGGGAAGCTTCGGCCGCCGGATCAGGCCATGACGGGCACGGGCGCGTCGGCGCTGCCCGACGGTTTGGGCAGCAATTCGCCCCAGCTCGTCTCGGTCAGGCCGAGTTGCCGTCCGGTCCGCTCGATCGCGACATGCGCGCGCATCGCCATCTGCGACTGGCTTTCGACCAGCGAGCCGAGCGCGCCGACCGTCGCCTTGACCGTGCCATGCGTCATCGCCGCCGACAGGCCGTGCGCCGAGGTGGCGTCGAGCGTGGTCATCAGGAACTGCGCGGTATCGCGCATCGCGACGTTGATCGAATGTTCGGCGCGACGCAGATCGTCGGCGACGGCGAGACTGGTAGCGGTGAGGTGCTGCATGGTCGTTCCCCTCGGCATCTGCATGCCGGCTATGATGCGGTCTGGCCGAACAGCAGCCCCAGTGCCACGATGACCATCGCCGCCACGGTCAACCCGACCGGGGTGGCGATCGCGATGATCGCCCCCCACAGGGCGACCTGTTGCCAGCTCATCATGTTCCTGCGGCCGGTGCTGTCCGGCAACGGCATGGGAAGCGGCCAGAGCGGCGGCGGGGAAGATGGAGAAGATACAGGGTGTATCGATTCCACCCCCGATTCATGCGCCGCGAACCGCCGCGCGGCATCGAACCGGCTGGTCGCGCCGAGGATATTCTTGGCGTCGATCAATTGGTTATCGACATAGCGCGCGCTCAGCCCCAGCATGTGGGCAATCTCGGCCGATTTGCGGTGTTCATGCACCAGCCGCAGCAATTCGCGCTGGCGCGGGGTCAGTTTCGCGAATCGGTCGTCGGCGGGATGCTCCATCACGCGATCATTAACGTCATTTTCAGCGAGATCGACCGGGCGTACGCGGCGGCGAAACCACATTGCTGCCGGGTATATTCTTGGCTACGCATTCATCAGACAAATCAAGGCGGGCCGGAAGCGGCAGCCGCCACGTCAGGAGAGACGAACGATGCTGATTTCCCGTCGCGAGGCGATTGCCGCGGGCGCGCTGGCCGGAGCGGTCGCGCTGCCGGGACTGGGATCGGCGCATGCCGGCGTGTCGGGCGAGGCCCCTGCCCCGGTGTACATCGGTCCCCGGCGGGTCGAACGGCTGGCCGACTGGCGCTTCCATCTTGGCCATGCCGCCGACGTCGAACAGGACTTCGGCTTCGGACGGTATCAGCGGACCTATGCCAAGGCGGGCGTCACCGCCGACGCCTCCAGCCCGGCGTTCGACGACAAGGGCTGGCAGGCGGTGATGGTGCCGCACGACTGGGCGGTGGCCTTGCCGTTCGCCAAACCGGCCGCGCCGGCGACGAAGGAAACCGAGGACGCCGCCGCCGCGCATGGCTTCAAGGCGATCGGCCGCGACTTTCCCGGGAACAGCGTCGGCTGGTATCGCACCCCGATCGCCATCGACGCCGCCGACCGCGACCGCGCGCTCTGGATCGAGTTCGACGGCGTGTTCCGCGACTGCATCGTGTTCGTGAACGGCTATGTCGCCGGCCGTAACGAGAGCGGCTATGCACCGTTCGCGGTGCCGATCGGCGACTTCCTCGATTACGATGGCGGGCCGAACGTCATCGCGCTGCGGGTCGATGCGTCGCTTGGCGAAGGCTGGTTCTATGAAGGGGCCGGGATCTACCGCCATGTCGACCTCGTCCGCGCCAATCGCGTCCATGTGCCGCAATGGGGCAGCGTGGTGCGCAGCACCGTCGGCAGCGACGGCGCGATCGTCAGCGCGGCGCTGGACATCCGCAACGACGGCCCCGCCCCGGTCGCGGCGGTGGTGCGCCAGCGGATCGTCGGCGCAAACGGACAGGCGGTGGCGGCGCTGCCCGAAACGTCGCTGACGGTTGCCCCGCACACCACCGCGACCGCAACCGGCAGCGCGCGGATCGCCGCGCCACAGCTCTGGTCGGTCGAGACGCCGTATCGCTACCGGCTGCACAGCGAGGTGGTGGTCGACGGCATCACGGTCGACACCTATGTCACCCCGTTCGGCATCCGCACGGTCCGCTTCGACGGCGCGGGCGGCTTCCTGCTCAACGAACGGCCGGTCAAGCTGCTGGGAAGCTGCAACCATCAGGACCATGCCGGGGTCGGCACCGGCATCCCCGACGCGCTCCACGCATGGCGGATCGCGCAGTTGCAGGAGATGGGATCGAACGCCTGGCGCAGCGCGCACAATCCCCCCGCCGCCGCGATGCTCGACCTGTGCGATGCGATGGGCATGCTGATGATCGTCGAGGCGCGGCGCAACAGCAGCGATCCCGCGGCGATGGACGAACTGTCGCGCATCGTCCGGCGCGACCGCAACCATCCCAGCGTCATAAGCTGGTCGCTCGGCAACGAGGAACCGCAGCAGGGATCGCCGCGCGGCGCGCGGGTCACGCAAGCGATGCAGGATCTGGTGCGCGAGCTTGACCCGACCCGGCCGACGACCTTCGCGTTCGACAATAGCTGGGACAAGGGAGCCGCTAGGATCGTCGACGCGGTCGGCTTCAACTACCGCACCGACAGGATGCCCGCGTTCAAGGCGGCCCATCCCGGCGTACCGGTCTATGGATCGGAAACCGGCAGCACGGTCGCGACGCGCGGCGCCTATGCCAACGATGCCGCACGGCAGATCGTGCGCGCCTATGACACCGAACATCCGTGGTGGGCATCGACCGCCGAGGAATGGTGGACGATCGTCGCCGACCGAAGCGACATCGCCGGCGGGTTCATCTGGACCGGGTTCGACTATCGCGGCGAACCGACGCCCTATCCGGCGTTTCCCAGCATCTCGAGCTATTTCGGGGTGCTCGACACCTGCGGCTTCCCCAAGGACAATTTCTATTATTACCGCGCGTGGTGGCGGCCCGACCAGCCGCTGGTCCATCTGCTGCCGCACTGGAACTGGCCGGGCAAGGACGGCCAGCCGATCGAGGTGTGGGTGCATGGCAATTGCGCCGAGGTCGAGCTGCTGCTCAACGGCCGCTCGCTCGGACGCAAGCCGATGCCGCGCAACCGGCACCTGCGCTGGGACGTGCCCTATGCGCCGGGCCGGATCGAGGCGCGCGGCTATGACAAGGGCCGCCGCACCGCGCGCGACGTGCGCGAGACGGCCGGGGCCGCCGCCGGCGTCGTGCTGACCGCCGATCGCCGTCGGCCGCTGGCCAGCGGGCAGGACGTGGTGATGGTCCGCGCCGAATTGGTCGATGCGAAGGGGCGCATCGTGCCGGATGCCGCCGATCTGCTGCGCTTCGCGGTGGCGGGCGATGCGACGATCATCGGCGTCGGCAATGGCAACCCGACCAGTCTCGAGGCCGATCAGGCCGACCGGCGCCGCGCGTTCGCCGGGCTGGCGCAGGCGATCGTCCGCATCGGGCGCGGCACCGGCCCGGTCAGGATCACCGCCACCGGCGACGGGCTGACATCGGGGCAGTTGCTGTTGCTGCCACAGGCGGTGTGATGCTCGGTCCACGGGGATCCAACCCGGAGGCGACAGTCATGCCCTTACCGTCACCCCGGACTTGTTCCGGGGTCCACCCGGCCGCAAATGCTGCCGCCAGAGACTCAGGCTACATCGATTGCCGCACCGTGGACCCCGGAACACGTCCGGGGTGACGACGAGGATGAGTACAGCGCGTTCAACCCGAAACGCCGGATCTTGTGCCACGCAAAGCTGAATGTCGATCGATCCTACCCCGGCAGGCCGCCGGTCTGGCGCAGCGCCTCGCCCAGTGCCAGCGCGGCGGAGGTGGCGAGGTTCATCGATCGCACCGCGCCCTTCATCGGCAGGCGGACGAGTGCGTCGCACGCATCGGCCACGGTTTGCGGCACGCCTGCGCTCTCCTTGCCGAACAGCAGCACATCGCCCGGCGCATAGGCGAAGCGATAGGCCGACTCGGTCGCCTTGGTGGAGAACAGCACCAGCCGGCCGCCGTCCAGCGTGGCGCGAAACGCAGCGAAATCGGCGTGGCGGGTGACGGTGACGTGATCGATATAGTCCATCGCCGCGCGGCGCACCCGCCGGTCGTCCCATGTAAAGCCCAGCGGCTCGATCAGGTCGACCGTGGCGCCCAGACAGGCGCACAGGCGCAACACGGCACCGACGTTACCGGCGATCTCGGGTTCGAACAGGGCGATACGCATCGCCGCCGCTTGGCGTGGGCGCGCGCGCTTGGCAAGCGGGGCGATCACGGCCGCCGCCGCCACGCCGGCTTGCCACCGGGGGACGCCCTCCTTATGTACCGGCCGTTATGGAATCGCTTGCAACTCCCCCGCCCAAGGGTCGGCCCCGCGAATTCTGCGTCGATGCAGCACTCGCCAAGGCGCTCGGCGTGTTCTGGGCGAAGGGCTATGACGGCGCGTCGATGGCCGATCTGACCGACGCGATGGGCATCACCAAGCCCAGCCTCTATGCCGCGTTCGGCAACAAGGAAGCGTTGTTCCACAAGGCGCTCGACCTCTACGAAGCCGAGAAGATGGCCTATACCCGCGAGGCGCTGAACCAGCCGACCGCGCGCGCCGTCGCCGAATATTTCATGCGCGGCGCGATCGATGCGCAGACCGACAGCGGCGGCCCGAAGGGGTGCCTCGGGGTTATCAGCACCACCGCATGCGGCGCGGACGCCGGATCGATCAAGGCCGACATGATCCAGCGGCGCGCCTGCGCGCAGGCGGCACTGGTCGAACGATTCGAACGCGCCAAGCACGACGGCGACCTGCCCGACCATGTCGATGTCGCCGGTTTGACCGGCTATCTCTACGCCGTGTTGCAGGGGATGGCGGTGCAGGCCGGATCGGGGGCGACCCGCGTCGATCTGGAGCGGGTGGTCGCCACCAGCCTGATGATGTGGCCGGGGCGATAAAAAGCTACCGGTCGGTATAAAAGGCGTTGACGACCGCTTCTCCGCTTAATATACCGACCAGTATAGAAGAGGGCATCGCAGCGGTGCCTCCATGGTATCCGCAAAGGCTGCACCATGCCTGACCCTGTGTGTTCGCGGTGATCGCCCGGTAACGTCGGCGACGCCGCAGTCCAATGCTTCGATTTCGGCACGTCCGCCGGCCCGGTACTCGGGCGGATGGTGGAGGTGCATCTGCACGTCGGCACCATCATGGGGCCGCGACCGCCCGGTCGCGCCTCGATCAAGCCACCGTGCGCCATCCAAAGGGAGGATCCGTTCATGGCCTATGTCGATTTCACCGGTGATCCGATGCTCGCAGTGCAGGCAGGCAGCGTCGAGACCGCCGCTGTGCCGCGTACCGGGCTCAGCGCGCTCGAATGGTCGGTCGTCGCCCTGGCGCAGCATGACCGCCTGTCGTCGCTGCGCGAGCCGGGGCGGGTATCGGTCGCGCTCGGCCGGGTGTTCGGTACGCGACGCGGCAGTCCGCACCTCGCCGATCCGCAACTGGAAGCGCTGCGCCGCATGGCGGTGCTGAGCTGGCATCGCGGGTTCGCGGTGCCGGTGCATGAACTCAAGACGTTCCTGCGCGCGGGCTTTTCGACCGACCAGTATGAAACCATGGTCGCCAGCATCGGCACGGCGCGCAGCCGGAACCGCCTCGAAACTCGCTCTCCCGCGAATTTTCAAACGGACTCCGACACACCGGGGGTGCAGCGATGGCCGGGGTCGTGCGTTCGCCCCGCCATGGCCACACACCACGATCGTTATCCCTATCGCAGCATCGTCGATCGCCCGGTCTATGACTGGCCGGGCGGCAAGCGCCTCGCGCTCTATCTCGGCGTCAATTACGAGGTGTTCGACTTCGGCGGCGGGCTGGGCGCCGAACTGGCGCCGTCGCAGACCGACCCCGATGTGATGAACTATGCGTGGCGCGATTACGGCAACCGCGTCGGGGCATGGCGGCTGTTCGACCTGTTCGACCGGCTGGAGCTGCGCACCACCGCGCTGCTCAACGCCGATGTCCTCGACCGCTGCCCCGGCCTTGCCGAAGCCTGCCGCGACCGGGGCGACGAGATCGCGGCGCATGGTGGCAGCAACGCGCGGGCGCAGGGCGACATGACGCCCGGCCGCGAAGCACGTCTGATCGCGGACGTGACCGAACGCCTCGCCGCGCTCGGCACGCGGCCGACCGGGTGGCTCGGCCCATGGATTTCGGAAAGCCACGACACGCCCGACCTGCTGGCGCAAGCGGGCTATCGCTACGTCCTCGACTGGGCGCACGACGACCAGCCGACCCGGATGTCGACCAGACACGGCGGCATGCTATCGGTGCCCTATTCGCAGGAGATCAACGACATCCCGTCGATCATCCAGCGCCGGCAGGAGGCGGAGACGTTCGCGGCCATGATCCGCTCCGCCGTCGATCAGCTCCTGTCGGAATGTGACCGCCGCCCGGTCGTGCTGGGCATCGCGCTCCACCCCTATATCATGGGGCAGGCGCACCGCGTTCCCGCGCTCGCCCGGGTGTTGAGCGACCTGCGCGGGGCGGACGATCCGCGCATCTGGTGGACGACCGCCGGCGAGATCGCCACCCATGTCGAGGCGAACGGGCTGGCGGTGTAGGATCGACATTCGCCGGACTCCGGCAAGTTGCCCCCCTCCCGGACAAGGGAGGGGCTGGGGGTGGGTGGGTCGAACAGGAAACGTAAGCTTCCCACAACCGGCCGACCCACCCCCGCCCCCTCCCTTGTCAGGGGGGGGGAGACGTCGAACGCCTTGTTCAATCCCGGTCCGTCCCACGTCGCGCATGCAGGGCGCGGACCTCGTCGGCGAATTGCTCGACGGGTCCCATGACCTCGATACCGGGAACCACATCGGTAACGCGCAGCGGCGCGATGCCGAGCGACGGCCTACCCAGCTCGGCCAGCCATCGTCCCAGTTGCGGCGTCGATGTCGCATAGACGATCCGCCCCAGCCCGACGAGGCCGTGCGCCGCCGCGCACATCGCGCAATGTTCGCCCGAGGTATAGACGGTCGCGCCGCGGCGTTCCTCCGACGACAGATGCTCCGCCGCGAAGCGGGCGATCGCGAATTCGGGATGCCGCGTCGGATCGCCGCCGCCTGTCCGGTTGCGATCCTCGAACAGCACCGTGCCATCGGCGGACACCAGCAGCGACCCGAACGGTTCGTCCCCCGCCGACACCGCTTCGCCGGCCAGATCGACGCAGCGACGGAGACAGGCAATATCGGTTGCGTTCATGACGGGCCTCGATGGAATTCGTGTGACCGGTCCGCCGCTGCGGCCGGCCCATCGAAAAATCCGATCGGACACATTGGTTCAAATCGTTGGAATACGTGTCCCCGGTCGGTCATCCCACGCGGAATAGTCATGGAGAGAGTTGCGATGGACGCCATCCCCGAAAACAGCCCGATCAACGATCCCAAGAAGCAACCTGCCGCGATGCGCCGCCTGCTGGGCCAGACCGCGCGCGACTGGTGGCCCGAGGCGCTGTCGATCGACATCCTCCATCAAAAGGGCGTGAGCGGCAATCCGTTCGGCAACGACTTCGACTATCGCGCCGAATTCGCAGGCATCGATTATGATGCGCTCAAGGCCGATCTGACCGCGCTGATGACCGACAGCCAGCCGTGGTGGCCGGCCGATTACGGCCATTACGGCCCGTTCTTCATCCGCATGGCGTGGCATTCGGCCGGCACCTATCGCACCGGCGACGGGCGTGGTGGTTCGTCGGCGGGGCAGCAGCGCTTCGCCCCGCTCAACTCGTGGCCCGACAACGGCAATCTCGACAAGGCACGCCGCCTGCTGTGGCCGATCAAGCAGAAGTACGGCCGCCAGTTGAGCTGGGCCGACCTGTTCATCCTCGCGGGCAACGTCGCGATCGAATCGATGGGCGGGCCGACCTTCGGCTTCGGCGGCGGTCGCGAGGACGTGTTCGAGCCCGAAAAGGACGTGTACTGGGGCACCGAGGAAGAATGGCTCGGCCAGACCCGGATCGACGAGGAAGCCGGCCTCGCGCTTGAAAGCCCGCTCGCCGCGATCCAGCACGGGTTGATCTACGTGAACCCCGAAGGTCCGGGCGGCTGCCCGATGCCCAAGGGCTCGGCGCGCGACATGCGCGAGACGTTCGCGCGCATGGGCATGAACGACGAGGAGACGGTGGCGCTGACCGCCGGCGGCCATACTTTCGGCAAGGCGCATGGCGCGGGCGATCCCGCCCATGTCGGCACCGAGCCCGAAGGCGCGGACATCGCCGCGCAGGGTCTGGGCTGGGCATCGACGCACGAGAGCGGCATGGGCGATCACACGATCACCTCGGGCCTCGAAGGGGCATGGACGCCGACGCCGACGACGTGGGACATGACCTATTTCGATATGCTGTTCGACCATGAATATGAACTGGTGAAGAGCCCGGCGGGCGCGCACCAGTGGCAGCCGGTCGGCAATCCCGAGGATACGCTCGCCCCGGCGGCGCATACCCCGGAGAAGAAGGTGCCGACGATGATGTCGACCGCCGACATGGCGTTGAAGGTCGACCCCGCCTATAACGCGGTCTGCCAGAAATTCCGCGCCGATCCGGCCTATTTCGCCGACGTCTGGGCGCGCGCGTGGTTCAAGCTGACCCACCGCGACATGGGGCCGAACGTCCGCCTGCTCGGCCCGGAAGTGCCCAAGGAAGACCTGATCTGGCAGGACCCGGTCCCCAGACTCGAAGGCGAGGCGATCGGCGATGCCGAGGTCGCCACGCTGAAGGAAGCGATCGCCGCGTCGGGCCTGTCGATCGCCGAACTGGTGACGACCGCATGGGCCTCTGCCTCGACCTATCGCGGGTCGGACAAGCGCGGTGGCGCCAATGGCGGGCGCATCCGCCTTGCCCCGCAGAAGGACTGGGAGGTCAACGAGCCGGAACAACTGGCGAAGGTGCTGGCGGTCTATGACGGGATCAAGGCCGGTTTCGACGGCAAGGGCGGCAAGAGCGTGTCGATCGCCGACCTGATCGTGCTGGGCGGGGTCGTCGGCATCGAACAGGCGATCGCGCCGACCGGTCACGACGTCGCGGTGCCGTTCGTGGGCGGCCGGACCGACGCGACGCAGGACTGGACCGATGTGGAGAGCTTCGCGGTGCTCGAGCCGAAGGCCGATGCGTTCCGCAACTATCTCCAGGTACAGTTCAACGTGCCGACCGAGGAGCTGATGATCGACCGGGCGCAACTGCTCGGCCTGTCGGCGCCCGAAATGGCGGTACTGGTCGCGGGGCTGCGCGTGCTGGGGGCGAACCACGGCAAGGCGAAGGAGCACGGCGTGTTCACCACCCGGCCGGGGCAGCTCACCAACGACTTCTTCGTGAACCTGCTCGACATGGCCACCGCGTGGAAGCAGGTCAGCGACGACAGCGATCAGGAGTTCGTCGGCACCGATCGCCACACCCACGAACGCAAGTGGACCGCGTCGCGCACCGATCTGGTCTATGGCTCCAACTCGCAGTTGCGCGCGATTGCGGAAGTCTATGCCTGCGACGACGCCGGCGAGAAGTTCGCCAAGGACTTCGTGGCGGCATGGACCAAGGTGATGATGGCCGACCGGTTCGATCTCGGACAGGCATGATCGCGCTCTGATCCACGCTTCGGCGTGACGGGGGTGTCCGGGCAGAGCGTCCGGGCACCCCTTTTCATGGGTGTCGATCGTACCGCTTGACGCTTAACTCTACATATGTTGTTATTGGTGCATGGCCCGGACCCGTCGCCCTTCGCCACAGATGCTGACGCTGATCGAAGCACTGGCGGCGCGCGCGCCCGAATGGTGGCACGGCTATGAGCTGATGAAGGCCACCGGGCTGATGTCGGGGACGATCTATCCGTTGCTGATGCGCATGACCGATCAGCGACTGGTCGAGGCGGAATGGTGCGCGCCCGAGCACCCCGGCCGGCCGCCGCGCCACGCCTATCGATTGACCGCCGCCGGGCTGCAACTGGCGCGGGACCTCGCCACCGATCGCCCCACGCCCGACGGCGTGCCGTTTCCGGCATGAGCGCGCCGCTCGCCCGGCTGCTCCTCGCGCTCGCGGTCCGCAGCCTCGGCACGCGCCATGCGGCATGGGGTGCGGCGATGCTCGCCGAACAGCCCGCCGCCGCCGCTGATGGACGGTCGCTCCGCTTCGCGCTGGGGTGTCTGATCGGGGCATGGCGCATGCTGCCACGGCATGGTGAGGGCCGCCGGTTGCTGGCCGGCTATGCGCTGGCGTTGGGGCTGCTGTTGCCGGTGGCGGCGATGCTGGTGGTCGCGACGCTGTTCGGCTTTCCCTTCGTCACGGCGAGCGACGGCCTCGGCGGCTTCCTGACCGGCAGCGGCACGCACGTCTCGCTGCTGAACGCGGGCACGCGGTCGACCGGCCCGGTGCTGGCGGTGCTGTTGCTGGCGCTGGCGGGTTGCCACCTGCCGCTGGCGTGGTGGGTGCTCGACCGGAACTGGGCACGGGTCGCGACCGCGATGCGCTTCGGCGCGGCGACGATCACGACGCTCGCGCTCCTGACGGCGTGCGCGATGCTGGACGTGACCACGCTGCTGCCGCCGGTCGCGGCGGTGGTGGCCGAACTGGCGGCGGTGTCGACCTTCGCTTGGTGGCACGACGCGGCGCAGGAGGATTTCGGGACGGCATCCTGACCGGCCCGATCCAGCGGGAGAGGAAGAATGACCGGCGCATTGAACCTGATGCGGCTGGCGGCGGGGCTGTGCCCGGCGCTGATGCTGGGCGGACTGTTGCCATCGGCCGGCGATGCCCGGCCGGCACGAATCGCCGAACGCCCGACAGGCATGGCAACCGAGGTGCGGATCGCGTCCGAACCGGGCGTCACCCTGGCCGGCACGCTGCATCTGCCGGCCGCCGTGCCCGGCGCGCGGTTTCCGCTGGCGGTGCTGGTCCAGGGCCATGGTCGCAACGGGCGCGGTGGTTATGGCGACCTCATCCGGCGGCTGAACGCCGACGGCATCGCCGCGCTCGAATATGACAAGCGCGGCGTCGGTCAGTCGGGCGGCACGTACCAGGAGGATCTGACGCTTCTGACCGCCGATGCGGCGGCCGCCGTCGCGGCGATGCGCGCGCGCGGCGACATCGACGGGCGGCGCATCGCGGTGGTCGGGCACAGCCAGGGCGGCGTCATCGCCCCGGCGGTCGCGGCAGTCGATCGGGGGGTCGCGGCGGTCGTGACGCTGGCCGGATCGGTCGGCGACGGCCTGCCCTATCTCACCCGCGCGATCCGCCATCAGATGATCGCCGCCGGCCGCGCGCCAGCGGTGGTCGACCCCGCGATCGGCGCGATCACCGCGCTGCTTCAGGCGCGGATCGACCGGCGGGACATGGCCGCGATCGCGCCGCTGCGCATGGCGGCGATCGCGCGGTTCGAGGATGCCGGCTTCTCGCCCGCGCAGGCGCAAGGCGCACTGGCGATGATCGATACCGAGGAAGCGTGGCAGGCCGACCGGCTACGCTCCGCCTCCGACCTGAAGGCGCTGCACGTTCCGGTCCTCGCGGTGTTCGGCGCCAAGGACCCGCTGATCTCCGCCGCCGAAGAGTCCGCCGCCGCGCGGGCAGCGTTGCGCGACAACCCGCGCGGCAAGGTGGTCGTACTCGCCGGCCTCAGCCACTGGTTTCAGGACGGTGCCGTGACCGGTGGCGAGGACGAGGTGGCAAGGCTCGGCCCCAACTTCAGCTCGCCGCGCGCGGTCGCGCTGGTCGGCGACTGGCTGGACGATGCGCTGTCAGTGAAGCGATAGCCGGGTCGGCGTTGGCGGCGTAACTGATATAACATCTCATTGACGATGGTGTAACGTGCCGCCAATAGGCGCGCTCCTGTCGCCGGTCCTGCCCGCGCGGTCTGGCCAATAACGGGGGTTGATATGCTGCGCCACGCTTCGCGCGCGAGTTTGATGATGCGCCTCGCCGGTTCGGCACTGCTGGCGGCGGCACCGGCGGCGGCGCACGAGCCGGGGGACGATGCCGCGCCGGCCGATCAGGAAATCACCGTCACCGGCGTGCGACAGGCCTATCGCGGCGACTTCACCCTTGCCGAAATTCCGCAGTCGATCGCGCAGATCGACGAGGAAACGCTCAAGGAAAACAATTTCCTGCGGCTGGGCGATGCGCTCGATCTCAACGCCTCGGTCTCGCGGCAGAACACGCTCGGCGGCCTGTTCGACAGTTTCGCGGTGCGCGGCTTCGCCGGCGACGAGAATATCCCGACCGGCTATCTCGTCAACGGCTTCAACGGCGGGCGCGGTTTCGGCGGCCCGCGCGACGTCGCCGGGATCGAACGGGTCGAGGTGTTGAAAGGCCCGGCGGCGGCGCTGCTGGGACGCGGCGAGCCCGGCGGCACCGTCAACCTCGTCACCAAACAGGCGGAGATCGGCCGCACCTTCGGCAGCACGTCGCTGCAACTCGGCAGCTTCGACCGGCTGCGCAGCGAAGCCGACGTCAACCTGGCGCTCACCGACACGCTCACCGCCCGGCTGATCGGCTATGCCGAGGATGGCGACACGTTCCGCGACAGCGTCGACCTCCACCGCCGGGGCTTCCTCCCTTCGGTCGGGCTAGCGATCGGGTCGAAAACGCGGCTGACCTATGATTTCGAATGGACGCGAGTCGAGACACCGTTCGATCGCGGCATCGTCGTGCTGAACGGCGATTTCGCCACCGTGCCGCGCACCCGCTTCCTCGGCGAGCCGGGCGACGGCGATACCGTCGCGCGCGCGACCGGCCACCAGCTTCGCGTCCAGCACGACCTGAGCGGCGACTGGAGCCTGCTCGTCGGCGCCAGCCTGCGCGACACGCTGCTCACCGGCTTTTCATCGGATGCCGAACTGGTGCCGGCCCGCCAGAAGCTGTTCCGCGACGGCCGCTCGCTGTCGCGCCAGCGCCGCTCGCGGCGGTATGATTCGCGCCAGTGGGTCGTGCGTGCCGAACTGTCGGGCGCGTTCGATACGGGCACGCTCGGCCACCGCGTCCTGATCGGCGCCGATCTCGACCGGTTCGACAACGACCAGCAGTTCGGCCGCGTCCGCCCCGCCGTCGTCGGCGCGACGACCACCGACCGCGCGGGCTACGTCCTCGACATCGCCGATCCGGTCTATGGCCGCTTCCCCTTGCCGACCCCGGGGCCGCAGAACGATCGCCTCGACGTGCAGGAATCAGCCGGGGCGTTCGTGCAGGATCAGATCGCGCTGACCGACCGGCTGCAACTGCGCGTCGGCGGGCGGTATGATTCGGTCCGCCTGCGCACGCTCAACCGGTTGACCGGAATCGACAGCGACCGCAGCGTCGGCCGCTTCAGCCCGCAGGCCGGGCTCGTCTATCGGTTGAGCGACCCGCTGACCCTCTATGCCGCCTATGGCGAGGGGTTTCGCGCCAACATCGGCACCGACGTGACCGGCGCGATCTTCGATCCCGAGATCAGCCGGTCGAAGGAAGTCGGCGTCAAGCTGACCCTGCCCGGCGGCCGGTGGAACGCCACGCTGGCGGCGTTCGAACTGACCAAGTCGAACGTGCTGGCCAGCGACACCGGCAACCCCGGCTTTTCGGTCGCGATCGGCAAGGCGCGCAGCCGCGGCGTCGAACTCGACCTGACCGGCCGGCTGCCGGGCGATGTCGAGCTACTGTTCAGCTATGCCTATCTCGATGCCGAGGCGCGATCGACGCTGCTCGAACCCAATTTCAACTTCCAGATCCGCCCTGGCGACCGGCTCATCAACATTCCCGACCACAGTCTGAACGTGCAGCTTGCCAAGGACTTCACCATTGCCGGCCGCACGGCGCGCGCCGGGGCCGGCATGCACCATGTCGGCGATCGATCGGGCGAAACCGGCACCGCCTTCACCCTGCCCTCGCACACCCTCGCCCGCATCTTCGGCGAGGTCGAGCCGGTCGACGGCGTCACGCTGTTCGCGGCGGTGCAGAATCTGTTCGACGCGCGCTGGTACGCCAACAGCTATTCGCCGCTGTGGGTCCAGCCCGGTGCCCCGCGCACCGCCGCGATCGGGCTGCGCACGAGTTTTTGAGGAGGAGGAAACCGGCCCCCTCCACCGCGACACCGGCTGGCCACCGCAAGACCGGGCGGAGCGGATACTACGGCTGTTCGTCGTTCCCGCGCAGGCGGGAACCCATAGACGCAACGGGCTCGGTTCGATCACCAGCGTCGGCGTGTATGGATCCCCGCCTGCGCGGGGATGACGCGGAGGGGGGCAAGGGCAGATTTCTCCCTGCCAAAGCTGAATGTCGATCCGCCCTAAAACCCAAGCTTCGCCTTCAGGCGCAGGTTCTGGACCGTCGTCGTCCTGCCCCATTCCGCGCGATAGCCGGCATCGACCGAGAACCGGTCGGCGCGCACCAGCGTCAGGTTGACGCCCGCCGCCCATCCGGTCCGGTCGAAGCCCGAGCGGATCGTTGCCGGATCGGCGCTGGCGTCCGCGCCGAGCAAACGGAACGGCGCGGCATAGCTCGACTTGTCGTGCAGCACCGCCGCACCATTGGCCGAGAGTTGCACCCCGTCGCTCAGCTTCACGCCCAGCGTCACGCTCGGTGTCGCCGTGGCGATCCAGTCGCGATGGCGCACTGCCTGCACACCAAGCCCGAGCAGACCCTTCTCCGCGAACTCGCCCTGGCCCAGCCCGACATAGGACAGGTTCAGTTCGGGCCGTGCGAACACTCGGCCCGCCGTCAGCGTGTAGGCGGCGTTGGCGTTGAACGCGACATAGTCGTTGCGGACGCGCGACTGGCCGACCGCATCGACGAACACCGTCTGGCGACGGTCGATGTCGCCGCGTTGCAGGCCACCCGCGACGCCCAGCGATACCGCGCCCTGCGCGTCGCCGCCGATCGCGCGGCGGACCGCGACACCGGCATGGACGGCGTTCCAGTCGCCAAGCGCGCGACCGCCGCCGACGTCCAGCCGCCCGCTGTCGTCATAACCGACCGCCCCGGCCAACGCCCAGGCCTCCGCGAAGGGCAGTTCGAACCCGGCGCGCAGATGCGCATTGTCGTCCTGCGCGATCGTGGAATCGCCGGTCTTGTCGTTGCGGTCGTACTGGTTCCGCTCGACCCGGCCCCAGACGCACCGCGTACCCGCAGCAAGCGCGTCGCAGCCGGACAGATGGCCGGCGAAGGTACGCGCCGCCGCGAACTGGACCAGCCCCGGCGCCAGCAGCGGTTCAGGGTCGAGTTCGGCCATGATCCGCTGGTAGGTCGCCTCCTGCCCGGCCCCCAGATTGCCGAGCAGCGCCATCAGCCGGCCGATCCCCGCCGCATTGCCGACGGTCAGCGCGGAATCGAGCGACCGGCCGATCGCCTGCTGGTTGGCGGTCAGGAACGACAGGCCGAAATTGCTGGTGATGCCGAGCTTGATGCCCTGCGCATCGGCGATCGTGCGATAATCGATCGCCAGCGTGTCGGGGATCGACAGGCCGTTGTCGACCCCGCCGCCCGCCGCCGCCCACAACAGCACCGGCGCGCTGTTTTCCAGCCAGGTGAGCGTGATGCCGGCGGTGCCGTTCACGCTCGCCCGCCCGGTCACGTCGAACCGGTCCGACGCATAGGGGCCGAACGCGACGTCGAACGTCGTGTTGCCCGTCTTCGTCTGGACGAAATCGCCGTCGAGCGCGACCTGGCTGATGACCCGCGTACCGTTCAGCAGGTCGGTCCTGGCATCGGCCACCGTCCGCACCGGCTGGGTCGCCCCGGCGAGCAGGTCGATGGGATAGGCGCTGGCCGACAAGCCAAGGCTGAGCTGCCCCTCGTTGGTAAAGGTGCCGCTGCTGCCGGCCCCGTCGCGCAGGTCGATCGTGTCGAGCGTGACCAGCGTCGCGCCGGCCGCATTCTCCAGCGCGTTGGTGCCGCCGCCGAGCGTGAAATTGCCGACCGCCAGCCCGGTGTTGACGACCCGGTCGTTGCCGGCACCGCCGACGACCGCGAGGCCCGAAACCGCCGACAGCGTTCCCGCGCTGCGCACGACATTGTTCGCACCGCCCGCAAGGCGGATCGCCGCGCCCGCGCCGCTGCCGCCGCGAACGTTGCCGGAGGTCGTGACGGCGATGTCGCCCGCCCCCTGCGACCCCATGCTCTGCGCGACGATCGCGGTCGAATCGACGCCCACCGCCATCACCGATCCCTGCACGTCGAGCGTGACGGCACCGGCCGAACCGACCCCGCCCGCCGACCCAGCAAAGCTGTCGCCGATCAGGCCGCCACCGCCACCCAGGCTCTGCGCGACGATACCGAACGCGCGGTCGCCCCCGACGATCACGTCGCCCTTCTGCGTCACGGCGATCGTGCCGCCATTGCCGCTGTTGGCCGCCGACAGCGTCGCCGCCGTGCGCGCGAAGGCGCCCGAGACGATGCCGCCGCCGCCGCCGATCGACTGCACGACCATGCCGTGCGCGCCGGTTCCCTGCGCCGTGACGGCACCGGTGTTGGCGACGCGGATCGCACCGCCCGATCCGCCGGCCCCGTTGACGCCGCCGACGATCAGCGATGTCGGCTGCAACCCGTCGAGCGACACCGATCCGCCGCCGGCCCCGATCGACTGGACGATCAGGCCATGGGCCTGCGCGCCCTGCGTCGCGAAGCCGCCGTTGAACGTCACGTCGACCGCGCCGCCGTCGTTGCGCGCGCCGCCGTTCGCGCCGAGCGAGACGATCGCAGCGGCGATCGGCGTCGAGGCCACGGCTGCCGCCGCCCCGCTGGCCGGCGTCATCGCCACCCGCCCGATCGCGGAACCGCCGCCGCCGCCGATCGACTGGATCAGCGCGCCATGCGACAGCGCCTGCGTCGTCGCGACGATGCCGTTCTGCGTCCGGGTAATGGCCCCGCCCGACGACCCCGACGTGCCGACCCCGCCCAGCCCGAAGCGGACGCTGTCGATCAGCGTCGCATCCTCGGTCGTGACGTTGACCAGCGCCGATCCGCCGCCGCCGCCGATCGTCTGCACCATGATGCCGGGCGTCGCCGCGCCGGTGGTCACGACGTCGCCGGTCTGCGTCGACACGATGTCCGCGCCCGAACCGTCGGTGCTGTTCTTCGCCCCCAGCCCGATCGCGTAGATCATCTGCGCGCTGAAGCTTTCGGGCGTGGCGGCCGCGAGCCGCGCCAGTGCGTCGCCGGGGACGGACGCGGTCGCCGTGGCGGCGAGCGGCACGACCGCCTTGACCAGATTGCCCTCGATGGTCAGCGCACCGCCGCCGCTCCCCACGGAGATTTCGGTGATGCCCGCGCCGTAATCGCCGGCGGTGCGGACCGTGCCGGTATTGCTGACCGTCACCTTGCCCGCGTTCATCGACGCGACCCCATCGGCACCGAGGCGCGTGGCGACGATGACCGGCGTGACCTTCCGGTTGACCGGTTCGCCCGCGACCAGATTGGGGATGCCGTCCAGTTCGCCGAGCGGCGGAATGGCGACGCCCGGAATCGCGACGCCGACGCTCGGCAGTTGCAGGTCGGCGAGCGAGAAATGCGTGCCGCCACCGCCGCCGTTGATGCTTTGCGCGACGATCGCCTTCGCGCCCGCGCCGGTGACGGTGATGTCGCCGCTGTTCTCGACGAACACCTCGCCGCCCTTGCCCGACCCGCCGCCGCCGACCGCGCCGACCGTCAAGGCCAGCAGGTTGGAGGCGACCAGCGTGCGGACCTCTCCGGTCAGGCCGACCGCGAGGCCGGCATTGCCGCCGCCGCCGCCGATCGACTGGGCGACGATGCCGTCGGCACGCGCGCCGGTGGTGAAAATCTGCCCGGTGTTGACGACGCGGACCGTGCCGCCGTCGTTGCCGGTGCCGCCGATCCCGCCGAGCGCGAGGATCGGTGCCCGTTTGGTCGCGCCGCCCCAGAAGCCGTTGGTCGCCACGGTGACGCCGCCGTTGCCACCGCCCCCGCCGATCGACTGGGCAAGGATGCCATGCGATTCGACACCGTCGGTATAGATCCGCCCGCTGTTCTCGACGGTAACGCTGCCGCCGAGGTTGCCGTCGCCCCCCGCGCCGCCGAGGCTGAGCCCCGCCGAGACGCTGTCGGCACCGGCCGAACCGAACAACAGCGACAGGACCGACGATCCGTTGCCGCCACCGCCGCCCAGGCTCTGCGCGAAGATGCCGTGCGCCTTGGCACCGCTGGTGGTGATCGTGCCTTCGTTGATCGTCGCGCCGGCGATATTGGCGACGCGCACCGTGCCTCCTGAACCGCCCGAGCCGCCCGAACCGCCGATCGCCACCTGGACGACGGTCGCGTCGCCGCTGCCCGCGCCGATCTTGGTGATGTTGCCGACCGACCCGGCATTGCCGCCGCCGCCGCCGATCGAATTGGCGCCGATACCGTGCGACCCTTCGCCGGCGGTGCGGATCAGGCCGTAATTGGTCACATCGACCCGACCCGCCGCATTACCCGACCCGCCGCTGCCGCCCAGCATCAGGCTGAACGACTTGAGTTCGGTGCCCGACGCCTTCTGTACCATGTACGCGGCACCGCCCGACCCGCCACCGCCGCCGATCGACTGGGCGCGAATGCCCAAGCTGTCGTCGGCGGTGGTCGACAATTGCCCGAAATTGTCCACCTGCACATCGCCCGCGACCGCGCCGGACCCGCCGCTGCCGCCGACGGTCACGCCCACCGTCGCAAAGGTCTTGCCGGCAGGCGCCTCGCCCTGCCGCAACGTCGCGGCGGCCCCGGCGATACCGCCGCCGCCGCCGATCGACTGGGCGAAGATCGCATCGCCGCTCACCCCCGTCGTCACGATCGTGCCGAGATTGCGGACCGACACCTTCTGACCGCGCGAACCGCCGCCACCGCCGCCGCCCAGCGCCAGCGAGACGCTCTGCGCCTGTCCCCGGCCCAGCACCGACGCGCTGCCGCCGACGCCGCCGTCGCCACCGATCGATTGCGCGAGGATACCGCGCGCGTTCCGGGCGCTGGTGACGATGTCGGCACGATTGTCGACATCGACCGTGCCGGCCAGGCCGCCCGCGCCGCCCTCCAGCCCGACCGACAGCGCGAAGCCCTGCTTGATCGCGGTATCGCCCGATCCATCCTTCGCCTCGCCGCCGACCACCGACGTACCGCTCAGGCCGCCCGCGCCACCGATCGACTGGGCGACGATGCCGTTGCTGTCGTTCCCGTCGACGACCAGCAGCCCGCTGGCCGTGACCGCGACATTGCCCGCGCGACCGCCCCGGCCGCCCTGACGGCCGATGCCGATCGACAACAGGTTGTCGGCACCCACGACCGCACCGGTATTGAGCGCGACGTTCCCGCCACCGCCCGCCATCGACTGCGCGACGATCGCGCTCGAACTGTTGCCTTTCGTCTGGATCGTGCCGTCATGGCGGACGGTCACGGTGTTCGATGTTCCGGCGTCGCCCGCCGCCCCGCCGACGGCAACGGCAAGGCCGTTGATCGTCGACGACTTGCCCGAATCGGGGGCACCCTTCGCCGCCTTCACGACGAGGATGCCCAGATTGACCGCGGCGTTGCCGCCGCCCTTGCCGATCGACTGGGCGAGGATGCCTTCGCTGGCCGCGCCGTTGGTCTGGATCGACCCGACATGGACGACGTTCACCCGCCCGGCATCGCCCGACGTGGCGCCGTCCCCGCCGACCTGGAACAGGCCGCCGAACGACGTGCGCTCGGCGGGCGTCTGCGCGAAGCCGAGCGACAGGTTGGTCGCGGCGCTGCCGCCACCGCCGCCGATCGACTGGGCGACGAGCCCGGTCGAGGCGATGCCGAAGGTGTTGATGAGCGACCGGCTGATCGATCCGTCCTCGCGCAGCCCGCGAATGACGGTGACGTCGCCCGCGTCGCCGCCGACATCGCCGCTGCCCCCCACCGCGACGACCAGCGGGCTGTTCTTCAACGCGACCGTGCCGACGAAGTTGAAGCCGCCGTTGCCGCCGCCGCCGCCGATCGACTGCGCCTTGATGCCGGTCGACATGCCCTGCTCGGACCCGGCCGACAGCACGGCATTGTTCCTGTCGTCGACCGTGACGACCGTGTTCATCAGGATGTCGCCGGTGCTTTCCACCCGGACGTCGCCCGCCTTGCTGCCGCGCCCGCCGCTGCCGCCGACGCCGATCGCGGCGGTGAAGGAATCGGACTGGCTGTTCCCGCCCTGAAGGCTGATCGCCGAGACGAAGCTCATGCCGCCGTTGCCGCCGCCGCCGGCGATGCTCTGCGCCAGCACGCCGGTGGAATTGAAGCCGTTCACGACGACCTCGCCGTGCTGATACGCCGTCACGTCGCCCGACGAATTGCCGACGCCGCCATCGCCGCCCATGCCGAACACGATCACCGGCTCGCGCCGAAGCGTCTTGAGACCGCCCGAGATGTTGATGCCGCCATTGCCGCCGCCGCCGCCCAGCGACTGCACCGCCAGCCCGCTCGACTGATAGCCGGTGGCGAACAGATCGGCATCGACCCGCGCGACGACCGCACGGCCGAAACCGCCACCGCTGCCGCTGCCGCCGATCCCGGCGACCACTTGCCCCTCGGTCGTGATCCCGCCCGAGACGTTCAACGCGCCGTCACCGCCGCCGCCGCCGATCGACGCGACATAGATCGCCGATTTCTGGTCGCCCGTGCCCTGCACCTGGATGCGCGGACCCGATGCTGCGCCGATGGTCGCGGTCACGTCGCCGGCATCGCCGCCCGCCCCGCCGAACCCGCCGATGCCCAGCACGAGCGCGCTGGCGTTGCCGTCCCCCTTGTTCGGGGCCAGCGCGATGCCGCCGCTGATGTTGATGCCGCCCGAACCGCCACCACCGCCGAGCGACTTGACGACGATCCCGCTCGATCCGTTGCGCAAACTGGTCCTGGCACCGAAATCGACCACTTGGTCATCGGCCAGCGCCAGATCCTCGGGATGGAAGGGCGTCGCCGCGTCGCTGCCCGCCGCCCACACGCTGTCGCGAATGGTCGCGTCGACCTTGCCGGCATTGCCGCCCGCACCACCAAAGCCGCCCACGCCGATCACGACGCTGGTGCCTTCGCCGTCGAGCGTGCCCGAAATACCGCCCGACACGTTCATGCCGCCGCGGCCGCCACCGCCGCCGATCGACTGCGCGACCACGCCGTCGGACGATGCCTTTTGCGTCACCGTCTGTCCGGTGCGGGTCAGCGTCACGTCACCCGACGTGCCGCCGTCGCCGCCGAAGCCGCCCACGCCCATCGCGACACTGGTGCCCGCGCCCTTCGACGAAATCGCCAGCGTGCCGGACACGTTGATGCCGCCATCACCGCCACCGCCGCCCAGGCTGGTGGCGACCACGCCGGCCGCGCCGACGCCGTCGGTCCGGTACAGGCCGTCGACGCTCGCCATCACCCGCTTCGCATCGCCGCCGCCGCCGCCGAAGCCGCCGACGCCGATCCCGACCGAGGTGGAGCTGGAATCGCCCACCGAAACGCTGACGCCGCCGGTGACGTTCATCGCCCCGACCCCGCCGGCCCCGCCAAGGCTGAGGAACAGCGCGCCGTACGCGCCGGCCCCGCTGGTCGACACCGACCCGCGCGTCGTCGCATCGACCGTTCCGGCATCGCCGCCGGTGCCGCCGAAGCCGCCCACGCCGATGCCGATATTGCCCGTGCCGCCCTTGCCGATGGCGACGCCGCCGGTGATGTTCATCCCGCCGGCACCGCCGCCGCCACCCTGCGACTGGACGAGCAGGCCGTGCGCCTGCGCGCCGCTGGTCGTGATGCTGCCCAGCATCCGCGCAACCACGTTGCCGGCATCGCCGCCGCCGCCGCCGAACCCGCCGAAGCCGAGGCCGAACGTGCCCGCCGCCGATGTACCCATCGTCAGGCTGACGCCGCCGGTGACGTTGAAGCCGCCGATGCCGCCCGCGCCGCCGATGCTCTGGATCGCCGCGCCATACGCATTGTTCCCGGTCGTCACGATGTCGCTGACCAGCGCCGCGTCGACCGTGCCGGCGTTGCCGCCCGCGCCGCCGAACCCGCCGACGCCGATCATGATATTGCCCGCGCCACCGCTCTTGGTGGCCGCCAGCCCGCCCGATACGTTGAAGCCGCCATTGCCGCCACCGCCGCCGACCGACTGGATCAGCGCGCCGCCGGCATCGATGCCGCCGGTCGCGATGTCGCCGTGGATGCGCGCCTTCACCGTACCGCCCACACCGGCGATACCGCCCGATCCGCCCATGCCGAAGCCGAGGTTGCCGGCATCGTCCTTGGCGATCGCGACGCCGGCCGACACGTTGAACGACCCGTTGCCGCCCCCGCCGCCCAGCGACTGCGCGACGATCGCGGTCGATCCGTCGCCCGCCGTCGCCGCCGCGACCAGCGCGTTGGTCGGATCGCTGCTGTGCTGGTTCACGTCCAGTGTCACGCTGCCGGCGTCGCCGCCGCTGCCGCCCGATCCGCCGACGCCGATCGTGACGTTGCCCGCGCCGCTCTTGGCGAGCGCGATGCTGCCCGCCACGTTGAAGCTGCCGTTGCCGCCGCCGCCGCCGACCGACTGGGCGAGGATGCCGATGCTGCCGGCCCCCGCCGTGGTCGTCCGGCCGGTGATGTCGCCGATGACGCTGCCGGCATCGCCGCCGCCGCCACCCGATCCGCCGATACCGATCGCAAGGCCCCCCGCGCCGGTCGCCGCGCCGCTGACCTGCCCGCTGATATTGAAGGCGCCGTCGCCGCCGCCGCCGCCCAGCGACTGGACGACGATGCCGCGCGATCCCGCGCCGGTCGTGCTGGCCGCGAACAGGTCCAGTCCGGGGACGATCACCCCCGAATTGACGCGCACCGCGGCATCGCCGCCCTTGCCGCCGCCGCCGCCCGATCCGCCGACGCCCATCACGCCCGCGCCCGCGCCCTTGCCGGCGAACGACAGCGCGCCCGACACGTTGAAGCCGCCATTGCCGCCGCCGCCGCCGACCGACTGCACGACGATCGCGTCGCTGCCCGCACCGCGCGTGATCGTCTGTCCGGTGATCGATGCGGTCGCGAGGCCGCCGTCGCTCGCCTTGCCGCCCGATCCGCCCACGCCGAACGCGACGCCGCCCGCGCCGGTGCCGGCGATCTGGACGATGCCGGAGATATTGAACGCGCCATTGCCGCCGCCGCCGCCCGTCGACTGCACCACGACGCCACGCGCCTGATCGCCCGAGGTCAGCGCCGCGACCAGATCGCGCCGGCTGTCACGGACCGTGGCGTTGATGATCGCCGATGCCGCCCCCGCCGCGCCGCCGTCGCCGCCCGACCCGCCGACCCCGATCGCCACCGTGCCGGCACCCTTGCCGGCCAGCGAGATGCCGCCCGCCACGTTGAACGCGCCGTCACCGCCGCCGCCGCCGATCGATTGCGCCAGCACCGCGTCGCTCTTGAAGCCCTGCGTCAGCGTCGCGCCCTGCACGACCAGCGTCGCCCGGTCGCCCTTGCCGCCGCCGCCGCCCGAACCGCCGACCCCGATCGCGAGGCCGCCTGCGCCCTGGCCCGCGGCATTGAGCTGTCCGGTGACGTTGAACCCGCCGGTGCCGCCGCCGCCGCCCAGCGACTGCGCGACGATGCCGCGCGATTCGCTGCCCTGCGTCGATGCCGCGATCAGCCCGTCGGCGGGATCGACGATCCCGTAGTTGACCAGCAGGTCGACGGTGCTGCCATCGCCGCCCCCGCCACCGCTGCCGCCCATGCCGAAGCCGAAATTGCCGGCCCCCTGTTTGGCGATGGCGATGCCGCCGGTGATGTTCATCGCCCCCGACCCGCCGCCGCCGCCGACCGATTGCGCCAGCACCGCGTCGCTCGCCTTGCCGCTCGTCGCCGTCCGGCCGCTGATCGCCGCCGCCACCGCGCCGCCGCTCCCGCCGCCGCCGCCCGATCCGCCGATGCCGATGCCGATCGCCGCCGCACCCTGTCCGGCGAGGCTCAGCCCGCCGGTGACGTTGAAGCCACCGATGCCGCCGCCGCCGCCGATCGATTGGGCCAGCACGCCGCCCGAACGATCGCCGCCGGTGACGGCCGCCGCCACGTCGGTGTTGGTCGTGATCCCGGTGTTCAGCCGCAGGTCGACCGCGCCGGCGTTGCCGCCGCCGCCGCCCGATCCGCCGATGCCGACGCCGATCGCCGCCGATCCGCCCCCTGCCAACGCGATGCTGCCCGCGACGTTGAACCCGCCGCTGCCGCCACCGCCGCCGACCGACTGCGCCACCACGCCATGGCTGTCGGCCCCCAGCGTCTGGGTCATTCCCTGTACCGACAGGTCGACCGCCTTGCTGTCGCCGCCGTCGCCGCCGGCACCGCCGATGCCGACCGCTACCGCGACGCCCAGCGCCGACGCGCCCGACAGCGCACCGGACACGTTGAAGCCGCCATTGCCGCCACCGCCGCCCAGCGACTGCGCGACGATGCCGCGCGACCCATCCCGCTCGGTCGATGCCGCGACCAGCGTATCGGCGGGCACCGCCACGCCCTGGTTGACGCCCAGCCGGACCACGCCGGCATCGCCGCCGCCGCCGCCCGATCCGCCGATGCCGATCGCGACCGATCCCGATCCCCCTGCCGACAACGCCACGCCGGCCGCGACGTTGAAACCGCCCGAACCGCCACCGCCACCAATCGATTGCGCGACCAGCGCGTCGCTGCCCGCGCCGGCCGTCGCCGTTCGCCCGGTCACGGTCGCGTCGATCCGTGCGCCGTCCCCGCCGCCGCCGCCCGATCCGCCGATCCCGAACGAGGCCGCTCCGGCCCCGCCCGAACCGATCGCGATCCCGCCGCTGACGTTGAACGCCCCGCCGCCGCCGCCGCCGCCCAGCGACTGGATGACGACGCCGCGCGATCCCGATGCCTGCGTCGTCGCGGCGAACAGCGCCGCATCGCTCGCATCGGCCCCGTCGTTCAATCGCAGGCGGACCGCGCCCGCCTGACCGCCCTTGCCGCCCGACCCGCCGATCCCGACGCTGCCGGTGCCGCCCACGCCGCCCGCGCCGATCGCCAGCGCGCCCGACACGTTGAAATCGCCGTTGCCGCCGCCGCCGCCCAGCGACTGGATGACCACCGCGTCGCTGTTGACGCCGGTGGTCAGCGTCCGCCCCCGGATGGTGGCGTCGACCGAATAATCCTGATCGCGCAGCGCCGTGCCCGGCACCTCCGCGCCCGCCTTGCCGGCATCGCCGCCGTCGCCACCCGATCCGCCGATGCCGAAGCTCACCGCGCCCGCGCCGCCGCCGCTCAGGCTGACGGCCGCACTGACGTTGAAGCCGCCGTTGCCGCCACCGCCGCCCAGCGATTGCGCGACGATGCCGCGCGATCCTTCGCCGGCGGTCGCCGCCGCGATCAACGTCGTCGCGGGGTTTGCCGCCGCCGCGTTGACGGCCAGCGTGACGCTCTCGCCCGAGCCGCCCTTGCCGCCCGCCCCGCCAACGCCGACGCTGACCGCCGCGTCCCCGCCGCCGGCCAGCGCCAGCGTGCCCGAAATGTTGAACGCACCGTTGCCGCCGCCGCCGCCGACCGACTGCGCGATCACCGCGTCGCTCTTGGCCCCTTGCGTCGTTGTTCGGCCGCTGACCTTGGCGACGACCGCGCCCGATCCGGCACCGTCGCCGCCGATGCCGCCGACCCCGACCGCGATCGTCGCGCCGCCCGCGCCCGACAGCGTCGCGCCGCCGGTCACGTTGAAGCCGCCATTGCCGCCGCCACCGCCGACCGATTGCGCGACGATCCCGCGCGACCCGTCGCCAACGGTCGTTGCGGCGACCAGCGCCGGATCGCCCGCCGCCGCACCTTCGTTGACCTCCAGCGTGACCGCACCGCCGGCCCCGCCGCCGCCGCCCGCACCGCCGATGCCGACGCCGATCGCTATCCCGGTCGTGCCGCCGGCCGCGATGCCGCCGGTGACGTTGAACGCACCATTGCCGCCACCGCCGCCCAGCGACTGCGCGACGATACCGTCGCTGTTCTTGCCGCCGGTCACGGCGTCGCCGCTCACGCGCAGCGTCGTCGCCGCCGCGCCGCCACCGCCGCCGCCCGATCCGCCGAGGCCGAAGTTGAACGCGCCCGCGCCCATGCCGCCCGCCGCGAGTCCGCCCGCGATGTTGAACCCGCCGACGCCACCGCCACCACCGACCGATTGGGCGATCACCGCGTGCGACATGTCACGCTTGGTCGATACGCTGCCGATCACCGTCGCATCGACGACACCCCCGGCACCGCCGCCACCGCCCGACCCGCCAAGGCCGACGCCGACCGCCGCGCTCTGACCCGCGCCGATCGCGATCCCTGCGCCGATGTTGATCCCGCCGGTGCCGCCCGCCCCGCCGACCGACTGGGCGACGAACCCACTGGATTTCAGACCCGCGGTCGTCACCGAATGGCCGACCGCGGTGACGGCGCCGCCATCGCCGCCGCCACCGCCGGCGCCGCCGAAGCCGATCCCGATGCCGATGCCCGCTGTACCCGTCAGCGCCACGGCCGCCGCGACGTTCAGGCCGCCGGCCCCGCCGCCGCCGCCGGTCGACTGGACCAGCACGCCGGTGGAATTGTCGCCCTGCGTCGTCACGGTTTGGTCGGCATAGCCCTCGACCTTACCGCCCTTGCCGCCCTTGCCGCCCGATCCGCCGAAGCCGAGCGAGAAACCGCCGCCGATTGCCGCGCTCGCCGTGATTCCGGCCGCGACGTTCAGCGCGCCGTTGCCGCCGCCGCCACCGACGCTCTGCACCACCAGCCCCGACGAATCGGCATTGTAGGTCGCGATCGTCCCGCTGCTGCGGCCGGTCACGATGCCGCCGTCGCCGCCCAGCCCGCCCGCACCGCCGAAGCCGATCGACGCGCCGCCCGCCAGCGTGCCCGCCGCCGTCAGGTTGCCGCTGATGTTATAGCCGCCGTTGCCGCCGCCGCCGCCGGCCGACTGGACCAGCACGCCGGTCGATCGCTCACCGCGCGTCACCACGCCGCCGCCAACCGTGCCCTTGACCTCGCCGCCGCTGCCGCCGCCGGCCCCGGCGCCGCCCAACCCGATCGCCACGCCGATCGCGACGCGCCCGCCGCCGGCGATCGCCCCCGAGGTATTGGCCCCGCCGTTGCCGCCGCCGCCGCCGACCGACTGGATGACGGCACCCGCCGAATCGCTGCCCGACCCGTCGATGTTTCCGGTGGCGATCGACCCGTCGTACACGACGTCGACATCGCCGCCCGCGCCGCCGCCAGCACCGGTGCCGCCCATGCCGAACGCGACGCCCAGCGCCGCGATCGATCCTGCGGCAACCGCGCTGGAGATGTTGTAGCCGCCGTTGCCGCCGCCGCCGCCGACCGACTGCGCCAGCAGCCCGGTCGAGAACATCCCCTGCGTGACGATCGATCCGCCGGTGGTCAGCTTGACGAAGCCGCCATCGCCGCCGCCGGCCCCCGATCCGCCGATGCCGACCGCGATCGCCGCGCCGTCGGCGGGCGTGACCGCGGTCGCGATCGAATAGCCGCCCGCCCCGCCGCCGCCGCCGACCGACTGCGCGTAAAAGCCTTCGCTGTTCGCGCCGGCGGTGAAGATGCGGACGTCGCCGGTGCCGCGCACCTCGCCGCCCTTGCCGCCGCCCGATCCCGATCCGCCCAGCGCGACGCTGACCGCGCCGATGATTCCGCCGGTCGCCTGTACCGCGAAGCCGCCCGAACCACCGCCACCGCCGACCGATTGCAGGAACACGCCGCGCGACCGCTCGCCCGCCGTCGTGATCGTCGGGTCGAGCAGCGTGGCGACGCCGCCGACATCGATCGACTGTTGCGCGAAGTTGAGCGTGGCGGTGGCGCCATCGCCGGCACCCGCGCCCGATCCGCCGATCGCGACCCCGGCGAACAGGCTGAGCGAGGTGCTCGACCCGCCGTTGCCGCCGCCACCGCCGACCGACTGGGCGAACAGGCCGTGCGAATCATCGCCCCGGGTGACGATGCTGCCCGAACTGTCGACCGTGACGATGCCGCCACTGCCGCCACCGCCGCCCGACCCACCGATCGCCAGCAACATCGCGAAGCCGGTATCGCCGTCGATGCCGGTCGTCCCACCCTCGCCACCGCCGCCGCCGATCGATTGCGCCAGAATGCCGTGCGAACGGTTCCGGTTGGTCGTGATCGCGCCGCTGTTGCCGACGGTGACGTCGCCGCCCTGGCTCGCCTTGCTGCCGCTGCCGCCGATCGCGGCCAGCCCCGATCCGTCGCCGCCGGTGCCGCCGCCGCCACCGACCGACTGGGCGAGGATGCCGCGCGACAATTGTCCCCATGTCTGGATCTCGCCGGCATTGCGGACCGATACGGCACCGCCGATGCCGCCGCCGCCGCCCGATCCGCCCATCGCCACGACACCGCCCGACGACGCGCCCGCGCCACCGCCGCCGCCAACCGACTGGGCGAAGATACCGTCCGCGCCCAGCCCGCGCGTCGTGACGCTGCTCGCCTTCGTCGTCTCGACCCGGACCGTCTGGCCGTTGCCGGCGATCCCGCCGCTGCCGCCAAGCGCTACGACCCCGCCCGATGCCAGCGCGTTGCCGCCACCGCCGCCGACCGACTGGGCGAAGATGCCGCGCGCGTCGGTGCCGTCGCCATCCTTGCCGGTGACGATCGTCGCGCCCGACACGACGTCGACCATGCCGCCATTGCCGCCGACGCCGCCGGTCCCGCCCATGGTGAACACGCCGCCGGTCCCGAAGGCGGTGCCGCCCATCCCGCCGACCGACTGGGCAAAGACGCCGTACGCACCTTCGCCACTGGTTTCGATCAACGCCCCGTCGTCCAGCGAGACCTTGGCCGTGCCGCCCGATCCGGCGGTGCCGCCGCTCGCGCCGAACGAGACGATGCCCCCGGCGATCGCACCGAGGCCGCCGCCGCCGCCGATCGACTGGCTCGACACGCCGAACGCGAAGTCGCCCGTCGTCACGATGACGCTGCCGGCCACCGCGCTCGCCTCGGCCGTGCCGCCGTTGCCCGCACCGCCGCCGTCGCCGCCGAACGCGACCAGCCCGCCACCCGCGCCGGCATTGCCGCCGACGCCGCCGACCGACTGCGCCAGCACACCGTGCGCGGCTTCGCCGGCGGTGCGGATCCGCCCTTCGTTGCGGGCATAGGCGTTGCCGCCGTTACCGCCGACGCCGCCCTTGCCGCCGATCCCGACGATGCCATAGCTTTCGCCGCCGGTCCCGGCGCTGCCGCCCATGCTCTGCACGACCATGCCGGCCGCGCCCTTGCCATAGGTGAAAATGTCGCCGTAATTGTACCCCGACGCGACGCCGCCACTGGCCGCCGTCCCACCGCCGCCGCCGGTGCAACCGATATAGCAGCCGCCGCCCGACCCCGCCCGGCCCGCCGTGCTCTGCACCAGCATGCCATGGCTGTTCTCGCCATTGGTGACGACGTCGACGTAATTGTTGCCGCGAACCGTGCCGCCCGCGCCCGCAGCACCGCCCTGCGCCGCCGGGATGGTGCCATAGGCCGTGCCGCCCTCGCCGCCATTGCCGCCGGTGCTCACGATCGCGATGCCCGGCCGCTTGTTGGCGATGGTGGTGACATCGCCATTGGTCGCATCGACCGTAGCGACGAACGTCGGGCCCGCCGCGCCGGCACCGCCGGGCTTGGGATCATAGGCGATCCGCGCGCAGCCGAGCGCCCCGAAGCACACCTCGACGCCGCCGCCATCGCGACCGTTGCCGCCATTGCCGCCCTGCCGGATGTCGGAGAACTGGCCGCGCTCACCCGTCGCCCTGGGCAATGTGAAACTGGTGGCGGAACCCTGGCCACCGCCCGCCGCGGGCGGCGTGTAGTTGACCGGTTTGACGACGGCGGTCGTCGACACCACGTCCGCCGCATCCTTGAGCGTGACGCCTGTGACGCGGCCGTCGGTCAGCGACACGGCGGTCACGGTGTATGTCACCGTCTTGGTGCCCGTCGGCGTCGTGCTGGTATCGGGCACCGTCGCGGTAAAGACGTCGCCGACCGCCTGTGCCAGCAGGATGACGTTGTTCTTGTCAGTGCGGACCGAATGGTCGCCGATCAGTTCGATCACCGTTTCGGTGGTGCCCGTCTCCGGGTTGACGACCGAATCGCCCAATACCGGGGCGGCATAGGCGAATGCGGGCGCCGCACCGACGGTTGCCGCCGCCACGCCGCCCAGCGTCAGCGGCGCCAGTTGGCGCAGCAGCCGCTGCAATCGCCTGGCCTGCGTGGCGTTGCCGGAACGGACGGGACCCTGCCGGACGGGGCCAGGCGTTCCCAACGCCTGATCCAGCCGTTCCAGCGCGGCCGCAAGCCGTCCGTCATCGTCCGCCAGCGACGGGCGGAGCAAGGCGAGTTCGCGGCGGGCCAGCGACCGTTCGGCCGCCGTCAGTTTCGCGAAATCGAACTGGTCCATGAAGCGTTCGAGAACAACGGCGACTGCCGCCCGCGACACGGTGCGTTCCGAAATCATACTCTACCCCCGATACCCCGGCAGGATGATCGCCGTCGAACGAAACCCGTCATTCGCGAAGCAACATCGCCCTAATCCATCACCCATATCCGGCAGGGGCAAATTGACAATCGGCGTCGTCTTCCAAAAAATCGTTACGTCAGAGCATTTTGGAACAGTTGGGACGGCCGGCAATTCCATACGGGATTCTGTGTCGGACCATATCGGACACAATCGCCGGCATCATTTGCCAGGAACCCGCAAATCCCGATTTTTGCGCGTCGCAACATTGGCTTCCGAAGTAAAAGCCGTGGCACGGATAGCTTGCCCGAACCGTTTACTCGACCGATGACACGCGACGCGCAACAATACCGGGTCCGCAATGCACAACGATTCTCACGGCGCTATCCCGAAGATCGCCATGGATTCCTCGGTTCTGCCGGAGGCCGAGCAGTTCGCCTATTGGGCAGCGCACTCGCGCGGCGCACGGTTGCGACCGCTTGCGCCGGGACCGTTTCTGGCGCGCGGCGATCTGTGGGACCTCGGCGGGTTGCAGATCACGCTGGTCGAGGTCGATCCGTTCGTGGCGATCCGCGATCAGATGCTCGTCAACGCGGTCGATGCCGATTATCTGCAACTCGTCCAGTTGCTCGAAGGCTCGATCACGTTCGAATCCGATGGCGAGACGACGCTCTTGGAAGCGCCCGTCTCCTTCCTGCGCGACTATGGCCGGCCCAGCACCGCGACCTCGACCCGTATCCGCTGCCTGATCCTGTATTTCGCGCGCGATTTCCTAGAGGAAACGGTCGGGCCGATCGACTTTCAGGGTGCGCTCGCCCCCGTTCCCGACCTGATGTTGCTTCAGACCATCGCGACCCGGATGATCCGGTTCTTTCCGGCGGCATCGGCCGACAGCGCGCCGCTCTATGCGACGATCCTGCGCGATCTTGCCGCCGCCGCGCTGCTGCGCGCCGGCATCCACCGGCGCACCGACCAGTTGTCGCTGCTCGCCATGGCGAAAAACTATGTCGCGGCGCAACCGCCCGGCACCTTGTCGGTCGCGGGCATCACCGCCGCGCTCGGCATCTCGCGCTCGGTCGTCTATCGGTTGTTCGAGCGGGACGGCGGACTGCTCGCCTATGACCGGATGCGCCGCCTGCGGGCGGTCCACCGGGCGATGTCCAATCCGCTGAACGGCAGCACCCTGGTCGAGCTGGCCGCACGCTACGGCTTTCGCGATCAGGCAGCACTTTCCCGAAGCTTTCGCAAGGCGTTCGGATCGGCACCAAGCGACCTGGGCCACGGCCACGCCGCGATCCTGTCGTCGACGGCCAGTGCCGTACCCGACCGGATCCGACACGCGCTCGACAGTATCGATTAGCGGGGTTCAGCCATGCGACCGCATCGGCAGCAACCCCGCCGGCGTGTTATTTGCGGGCCTTGCGCGCGGCATAGCGGGCGTCGCGTGCCGCCTTCAGCTCGGCTGCGGTAGGCACCTTCGGACGCTTCGCCTTGATGGCTTCCGCTTCGGCGAGGGCAGCGGCTTCGGCCTCCGCTGCGGCTTGTGCAGCTTGCGCCTTGGCCAGTTCGATCGCCGCCTGCTTCGCGGCCTGGCGCTCGGCCTGCGCGGCCTCCCGCGCCTGACGCGCGGCCTGGCGTGCAGCTACATCGGCGGGGTCCGGCTCGGGCCGTTCGCGATATTGCTTCAACGCCTGTAGTTTGGCCGCTCGGGCAGCAGCAGTGCGCTCATTGAAATCAGGGGTTTTGAATGCCGGCATCAATACGTTCCATTGCAGGGGCGACTCTGCCCCCGGGCCGTATATAAGGCGCAACGGCGTCGACGAAAGAGACAACCGAACACAGGCCTGCTTCGGCGACAGTATATGCCGCGATCATCCAACACTTGCGGCGGCACACCGCGATGCTGCATTCCGCGCGCTGACGACTTCGCGCTCCGCCTGAAAAAATCCGTATTCGGGGACGGTTTCGCCGTTCCGGTCGCGAACCTCGTCCCAGCGTTCGATCAATCGATCGGCCGCATGGGGGCCGTCACCGATATAGACGCCATCGGTGAGGGTGACGTTGGCGACGGCGAAATGTCCGCCGCCCGCGCACAGGATCGCGCGCGTCGGTGCGGCATCGCCGGTCAGCGCCAGCAGGGCGTTGCTGACCAGTGCCGGGTCGAGCCGGGCAAGGCTGTCGTCGGGCAGCACGCCATGCGTCATCTGCGTCGCGGCGGTCGGGGCCAGCGCGTTGACGCGGATGTCGTATTTCGCGCCCTCGATCGCCAGCGTCTGCATCAGCCCGACCAGCGCCATCTTGGCGGCACCGTAGTTTGCCTGCCCGAAATTGCCGTACAGCCCGGACGACGACGTCGTCATGACGATCCGGCCATGGCGCTGTTCGCGCATCGGGTCCCACACCGCCTTCGAACAGATCGCCGCGCCCATCAGGTGGACGTCGATCACGGTCCGGAAATCGGCCATCGTCATCTTGGCGAAGCTCTTGTCGCGCAGGATGCCGGCGTTGTTGACGAGGATGTCGACCCGCCCCCACCGCGCCAGCACCGCGACCACGCCCTCGCCGATCGCCCCCTCGTCGCTCACCGATCCGGCCAGCGCCATCGCCGCCCCGCCGCCATCGCGGATTTCCTGCGCGACCGCTTCGGCCTGCTGCGGCGACACGTCGTTGACGACGATCCGCGCACCCTGCCGCGCGAGGAACAGCGCATGCGTCCGGCCCAGCCCGCCGCCGGCACCGGTAACGATCGCGACCCGATCTTGAAGCTGCATCCTGTCATCCTTTTCGAAGTTCATTGGCCATGCTCGGCACGCAGCCGCAGCTTGTCGATCTTGCCGGTCGCGGCCAGCGGCATGGCGGGCAGGCGTACGACCGCGTCGGGAATCCACCATGGCGCCACCCGCCCGCGCAGCGTCGCCAGCAGCGCCTCGTCGCGGATGTCCTCGCCGTCGCGCAGTTCGACGACCAGGATCGGCCGTTCGCCCCATTTGACGTCGCTGCGCCCGATCACCGCCGCCATCGACACCTGCGGCAACGCGCCGACCACGCCCTCGATCTCGGCCGGGTTGATCCATTCGCCGCCCGATTTGATGAGATCCTTGGCGCGACCGGTGATGAACAGGCTGCCGTCCCGGCCGATCCGCGCCAGATCGCCGGTCGCGAACCAGCCCGCCGCATCAGTCGCCGGTGCCGCATGGCCGAAATAACGGTCGACCACCGCCGCGCCGCGCACCTGCAAATGCCCTTCCACCTCGCGCTGTTCGGGCAGCGCAACGCCATCGGCATCGGTCAGCAACAGGTCGATCCCGATCGCCGGCCGGCCGGACGATGCTGCCTGCCGGTCGGCGTCGCCGGGCGGGGCGAAGGTGCCGGCGGGCGACAGCTCGGTCATGCCCCAGCTCGTCTGCACGGTCACGCCCAGCCGCCGTTCGAGCCGCTCCATCAGCGCAGGGGGCATCGGTGCGCCGCCGACGATGATCCGCTTCAGGCTCGGCACCTCGCCACCGACGCTGTCGAGATGCTCGACCAGCCCCAGCCACACCGTCGGCACCCCGACCGCGATCGTCACCCCTTCGGCGGCGATCAGCCGGGCGAGGCTCGCGCCATCGGTCGTCCGCCCCGGCAGCACCAGCGTCGCGCCGACCGCCGGCACCGCGAACGGCAGCCCCCACGCATTGGCATGGAACATCGGCACCGCCGCCAGCACCCGGTCGGCGGCGGTGATCGCCATCACATCGGCCTGCAAACTGCGCAACGTATGCAGGAAACAGGCGCGATGGGTATAGGTCACGCCCTTGGGCCGCCCGGTCGTGCCCGAGGTGAAGCACAGCCCCGACGGCATCCGCTCGTCGAACCCGCCCCATATCGCCGACGCCCCCGGCTCGACCAGCGTGTCGAGCGCGTCGACCGCCGCCGGCCCGTCGATCGCCAGCAATGCCGGCGGGTGGTCGAGCAGCGCCGCCGCCGCCTGCGCCAATGGGACCAGGTCGGCGCTCGCCACCACGATCCTCGCTTGCGACTGGCCTAGCATGTCGGCCAGTTGCGCGGGCGTCAGCCGGGGGTTGAGCGTGTGGCACACAGCGCCGATCCCCATGATCGCATACCACGTTTCGACATGCGCCCGGCTGTTCCATGCCAGCGTGGCGACATGGTCGCCAAGGCCGATCCCCTTGGCGATCAGCGCCGCCGAAATCGCCCGCGACCGCCGCTCCAGTTCGGCATAGCCGATGCGCTGCACCGACCCGTCGGGCGTGGCGGCGACCACTTCGGCATGGGGGTGCCATTTGCCGGCATGGGTCAGGAAGCGGTCGAGCGTCAGCGGGAAATCCTGCATTGCCCCCGGCATCACCTCGGCGGTCATCGGCATGCCTCCGTCCTGGCGAGCACCGGCGACGCCACGCCGACATTCCAGTTCCACGGCTGATCGCCCGCCGCGCGGCGACGACAGGTCGCGGCTTCGTGCAGCGCGTACATGTTGGGGAACAGGTACGCGCCCGGGCGCGGCTGGCCCGCGAACGCCATGAACCGCGCGCCTTCGCCATATGCCGGCCATGCCGGCGCATCCTTGGCCCGCGGCACCCCGGTCTTGGCGAACGATGTCCAATAGCCGATCATCGCCGTCGACAGCGCCCGCTCGCGCGGGGTGTCGGGCACCACCGGCCACGCCGGCGGCATGTCGCGCGCGGTGCCGAACACATAGGGGATTTCGGTGGCGTGGAAGGCGTGCAGCCCGTTGTCGTCGGCCGCCGGATAGCCATGGTCGAAATAATAGAGATAGGCGTCCTGCCCGGCCGCCGTCTGGCGCAGCGCGAGCCGGGTGGAGGTCCAGCCGTACATCGCGTCGCGCGTCGTCGCCAGCATCGACTCCGCCATCGTCGCGGCGGGATACAGCTTCAGGAACGGCGCGGCGAGATCGCCATAGCGCGCACCGATCGTGGCGACATAGGCGTGCGCGTCGGCCGGGGCCGGCGGCAACAGAAACCGCAGCGAGCGGATTTCGCCGGCGTTGAAGCCGGTCAGGATCGGCACCTTCGCCTGTTCGCCGCGATCGAACGTCTCGACCAGTTGCCGCCGCAACCACACGCCGTCGACGCTGCCCCACGGAATATAGCCCGACGCCGCCGCCTTCTGCACCAGCGTCGCCGCCGGCATCGCGCGCAGCGCGGCAAGGTTGCCCGCCCCAACCGCCGCCGCGACGCGCACGCCCTCGGCCTCCGCCGATGGCGTGCCGTGCGCGGTCGCGCGCAGTTCGGGGGTCGAGATCATATAGGCACTTTGCGCGATCGCCTTGTGGAACAGGCCGCGTGCCGCCGGCGACGCCATCAGATACAGGGTGCTGAGCGCGCCCGCCGACTCGCCCGCCAGCGTGACATTGGCGGGATCGCCGCCGAAACCGGCGATATTGCGCTGGACCCAGCGCAGCGCCGCGACCTGATCCATCAGCCCGTAATTGCCCGACAGGCGCTGTTCGTTTTCCGCGCTCAGCGCGGGATGCGCCAGATAGCCGAGCACGCCGAGGCGATAGTTGATCGACACGACCACCAGCCCCTGTTCGGCGAGCTTTCGTCCGTCGAACATCGCCTCATGACCATAGCCCGCGATCAGCGACCCGCCATGCACCCACACGAACACCGGATGGTTGCCCGGCCTGCGCGGTCGCCAGACGTTGAGCGCGAGGCAATTCTCGCTCATCCGGCGCGGCGGATCGGCATAGATGCTGCCCATGCGCGGTGCGGGCTGGACACACGCATCGGCGAACTCGGTCGCCTTGCGGATGTCGCTCCATTCGGCCGCCGGCACCGGCGCGCGCCAGCGCAGATCGCCGACCGGTGCCTTGGCGAAGGGGATGCCGCGAAACACATCGGTTTCGCCGAGGCGGACCCCCTCGACCCTGCCCGCCGGCAGGGTGGCGACCGGCCCGGCGGCGACCGCCGCACCGGTCGTCAGCAACGCGGCGATCGCCGCACCGAATGCGAAAGCGCGCATCATGCGACCTCTCCGGCAAGCGTCTCGCGACCGATCGCCCGGGCGAGCGCGAGGAACAGCAGCACCGCCACCGCATAGAAGGGGAGCAGCGTGTAGAACGCCATCTGCAACGGCCTGGCATGCCCCGCGCTCGCGAACCAGTCGCTCGCCGCGCCGAGATAGGTGGGGCCAAGGCCGAGGCCGATCAGGTTCATGACCAGCAGCAGCAGCGCGCCGGCCATCACCCGCTGCGCGGGCGGCACCGATTCCTGCACGAACGCGACGGCGGGCGAGAGGTAGAAATAATTCAGCCCCATCGGCAGCACCAGCAGCACCATCGCCAACTGCCACCCCGGCGCAGCGATGAATCCGGCGAAGAACGGCGCGGCGACGACCAGCGCGACGGCGGGAATATAGGCATAGGCCCGCCGGTCGCGCGGCACGAAGCGATCGACCATCCGCCCGGCGAGGAAGATGCCGCCGCCCATCGAAACCAGCACCAGCAGCGCGTACCACACCGCGACCTCGTTCAGCGTCATCCCCTTTTCTTCCATCAGGAACAGGGTGATGAAATTGGCGGCGGCATAGGTGATGAACTGGTTGGCACCGGTGGCGAGCGCGGTGAGCAGCAGCACGCGACGGGTGAAGAACATGCGACAGGTCGGCCAGAACGGCGCGCGTTCGGTGGCGATGCCGCTCGCTCCGTCCAGGCCGCCGCGCTTGGGCTCGCGGACCGTCAGGAATACGACGATCGCGGTCGCGACGCCGACGATGCCCAGCGCCATGAAGGCGTCGCGCCAGCTATAGGCGGCGGCGATCGACGCGCCGAACGCCACGCCCAACGCGTTGCCGATCGGCGGCCCCAGATTATAGAGGCCAAGCGCGGTGCCGCGCGTGCCGGGGCGGAAATAGTCGGAGATGATCGCATAGGACGGCGGCACGCCTCCCGCTTCGCCGACCCCGACCATCATCCGCGCGCCCGCCAACTGGCCGTAGTTGCCGGCAAGGCCACAGGCGGCGGTCGCCGCGCTCCACAATGCGCAGGCAAGCGCCACGACCCGCACCCGATTGCTGCGATCGGCGAACCACGCCACCGGAATCGACAACACGCAATAGAACAGCGCGAAATACAGCCCGCTTATCAGCCCGATCTGGCCATGCGTCAGGCCCAGTTCGTCGCGGATCGGCTTGGCGAGGATCGCCAGCAACTGCCGGTCGAGGAAATTCAGCACATAGACGAAGCACAGGATGGCAAGCACGAACCACGCGCGGCGGTTGGCGGGCGGCACGGCGGCACCGGCCGCAGCGATCGTCGCCACCGCTCAGAGGCCCTTTGCCAGACGGATGCCGATCGTGCGCGGGCGCAGCGTTCCGAACCGGCTCGCGAAAAAGGCTTCCGGGTGGATGTACGTCACCGAATGATCGTCGGTGAGGTTCTCGACATAGAGCTGCCCGAACCAGTCGCCATGGCGCAGCCCGGCGGCAAGGTTCAGGTTCACATATTCGTCGGTTTCGCCAAAGGTCGGCAGGCGCGCGCGCGGATTGCCCGGCACGTTCGGGAACGAGCTGTTGTACGACCCGACATATTGCGCGTTGACCGCGACGCTGGCGTTCCAGTCGGGCTTCAGGTCGAAGCCGTAGGTGATCGACGACGATCCCTGCAACCGCGGGGCCGACAGCCGGTGGCCAAGCACCGCGCCCGAAATCGCCGCCTCCGCCGCCGTGAGTTGGGTGATCTTCGCATCGTTATAGGCGACGTTGAGGCCGAGGAGGAAGCCGGTGGCCGGGATCACGCCCATCTCGACCTCGAACCCCTTGCTGCGCGCCGCGCCGACATTGGCGGCGAACTGCACCGAATCCGAAATGCGATTGGCCTGGACCTGGATGTTGCTCCAGTCGATGACATAGGCGGCGGCGTTGATCGTCACCCGTCCGTCGAGCCACCGTCCCTTCGCGCCGACCTCGTAACTCTTCAGGTCGTCCGACGACGCCCCGTCGGGGATCACCAGATCGCTCGGATTGACCGTGCTGACCCTTCCGGCGAACGCATTGACCACCGGCCCGCGATACCCGGTCGCGAACGTCGCATAGGTCGTGATGTGGTCGACCGGCTTGAAGCTCGCGCTCGCCTTGTACGACGGCTTCGATCCCCGCGCCTCGCGTCCGGTCGCCGCGGCGT
>NZ_LMKU01000033.1:195910-238729 GCF_001421635.1 Sphingomonas sp. Leaf25 | reverse complement strand
CCCGCCCGCCTCGGTAAAGGCCTGCGCGGTGATCCGGCCATAGCGCATGCCCCCGGTCAGCCAGAATCGGGGCGAGAAGCGATAGGTCACTTCGCCGAAACCGGCCAGTTCGCGGTTGTTCTGATAGGTATATTGCTTCTGGTAGTATTGATCGGGCAGCCCGGTGATCCCGCGCGCCTGCAGGAACGGCAACGACGAGCGGTAGAAGAAATCGACGTCGCGACGACGATCGAGATAGAAGCCGCCGAGCACGAATTGCAGCGGCCCGTCGAAGCTGGAGGCAAGCCGCGTTTCCTGCACGAACACCTTGTCATAGGCATTGGCGTCGAGGCCGAACGCGATCGCGCCGCCGAAGGTATTGGCGAGGTCGGCGTAGAATTTCTGGTCGAAATCCGAATAGGTGCTCGAACTGGTCAACCGCGCGAAATCGAAGTCGTAATCGATCGTCGCATTCAGGATCGTCTGCACGCCGGTGAAGCGATCGGGCTGATCCGACACGCGCTTTTCGCGACCCAGCGACGGACTGGTCAGCGACGAATCCCTGGGATCGCTGTTCTCGTAAGAGGCGAGCAGGCGGACCGACAGCCGGTCGGTCGGCTTGGCGAGCAGGATGACGCGACCGCCATAGTCGATCAGCGTGTTCGAATTCTTCACCCCGGTCCCGACATTGTCGAGATAGCCTTCCTCGTCGCGGTAGAAACCGACCGCGCGCACCGCCAGCCTGTCCTCGACGATCGGCACGTTGACCATCGCGTTGTAGCGCTGACGGAAACTGTCCTTGCCGGTCAGGCCCAGATCGACCACCGCCGCGGTATCGACGTCGTTGAGGTCGGGGCTTTTGGTCAGGATGCGCATCGCGCCCGACAGCGATCCCGATCCGAACAGCGTGCCCTGCGGTCCGCGCAGGAATTCGACGCGCTCTACATCGAACAGATTGGGATCGACCACGGTGGTGTTGCCGATCGTCGAAACCGGCAGTTCGTCGATATAGACCGCGACCGTGCTTTGCAGATTCGCGCCATAGCCGTTGGTGGCGATGCCGCGCACCGTGAAATTGTTGAAATTCTGGGTCGGGCGATTGAGCACCACGCCCGGCGTTTCGCGGGCGATCCCTTCGAACCCGACGATGCCCTTGCGGGTCATCTCGCCCTGCCCGAACGCGGTGACGCTGATCGGCACGTCCTGGATGCGTTCCTCGCGGCGGGTCGCGGTGACGACGATCTCGGCGGCGGGATCGTCGATGTCCGCCGGGGCACGACCGGTGCGTGCCGTCTGGCCCGACGGATCGGACGTCCGTTCGCCCGGCGGCGGGGCACTGTCCTGCGCATGGGCCGACGACACCGACATGACGGCAAGGGCGCCGGCGCATGCCGACGCATACAGGGAAACCCGCATGCTCACTCTCCTGAGCGAAGCCGGCTGTTCGCGCCGGTCCTCGATCAGCCGATCATCGCAGGTCCGGCGGCAATGTCAACGTTCACTATCGCGACCGTTAGTATTATTGCAACGCCCGTCGCCATGAGGATATTTGCCGCCTTACAACGACTTGGGTCCATCGCAGATCGCGCGGAAACCGGCGGCCATGAAGCGTGCCATGCGCCGTTTCACCGCGACGAAGTCCTCCGATCGGCACAGCCCGCCCGATAATTTGTCGATTCGCCCGGTCCGGGCCAGCGTCAGCATCAGCGAGCCGGTCACGAAGTGATAGCCCCAGAAAATATCGGTCCGGCTGCAATGCGGCATCGCGCGCTGGAGGATGTCGATCAGCCGCAAGACCACCGGATCGAAATAATCGTCCATCAGCTCCGCGCCCCATTCGGGGGTGTTGGCGACCTGCGCGCCCAGCGCCGCATAGTTGCGCCACCCCGCCCCGCCCTGGATATACAGGTCGAGATCGGTATCGAGAAACGCCTGCAACACGCCTTCCACGGTCGGGGCGTCGCCCGCGGCGCGTTCATAATCGTCGAGCGCGCGCATCCGCGTCTCGCTGGTGACGACCGCGCGACGGGCGAACACCCGGTCGAACAGCTCTTTCTTGTCGCGGAAATAATAGCTCAGCAGCGTGCGATGCACGCCGACCTGCTGCGCCACATCGGCCAGCGTTACCCCGTATAGGCCGTGTTTCGAAAACAGCGCCTCGGCCACGTCGAGGATCTGTTCGATCATATCGGCACGTTGTTCGGCCTTGCGCGAGGCGCGTTGGGTCGGTTTGGCGGTCGTCACGCCCCTGTCCTGTCAGTACCGCCGATCCGTCGTCAAGCGGCGCTGGCCATCCGCGCCGCGCGGCTCGCGCTTCGGCGACACCATCCCGCACCTTGTCCAACGCTGCCACCTCGCCGCCGAATGGTCGAAAATATCGAACGTATCTTTCGATCTTATTCGTCTGTTTCGATCGAAGGGATTGGCCCATTTCGGTCCTGCACCGACGGCCAGCCCGACTGGCGGAAAGGGACTTTCCTCATGGCGTTTCTCGATCTCGCACGCGATCTTCCCCGTTCCGCCCTTGCGGACGTCGCGATCCCGCCGCGTTCCGCGACCGTGCTGCTCGTCGCCCCGATCGAGCGCCAGGTGATCCTGGCCGCGAAGAGCGACAGCCGCCGGAGCCTGCGCGCGCCGGGCCGGATCGACCGGGCACTGGGGTGGCTGTTCGGCTGGAAGCCGGCCAACCGCCTTGCCGATCCGCGGCTGGAAGCGCTGCGGCGGTATGTCGTGATGGCCCGGCTGCGCGGCGACCGGTTGCCGATCGAGGAAACCGCCCGCCTGATCGCCGCCGGCTTCGTGCGCGGCGCGATCGACGAAATCCGCCGGATGGTCCCGGTTCGCAGCGCCTGCTGATACCCGCGTCGAGGAGCGAGACAATGCGTGCAATTCCCCTTCAGGCTACGCCACGACATCGCCATCGGCCGGGCGACATCGACCCCGTTCCGTTGATCGCCAATGTCCTTTGCCTCGTCGCCGCGCTGGGCGCCGCCATCGGCATTTATCGCTGGATGCTGGACGTCCTTGGCGATCCGATACCGGCAGCGATCGTCACGCTCATCGTTGCGATGGCAATGCTTGTCCTCACGAACGGGAAGGCGCGGCGGCGGTGACATTGGCCGCTCCCTGCGATGATACCCGGCATCGGAACGTCGCAGGCGACGCAAGGCAACGATGGCCGGGCGCGGCGTGCCCGTACAGGCGATCCTGATCCTGAAGCCCGCCCGAAACCGCGCCGGCGCGCGTTTCCAGACGGCCTATCCCGTCGATACCGCGTCCGGCGTCTGCGTCCTGAGCCGCTCGATCAGCCACGCCGCGGCAGGACCGGGCAGGGTGTCGCTGCGGTGGATCGCGTGCATCGCATAATCGCCGGACGGCGCGTCGGGCATGTCGAGCAGCACCAGCCGCCCCGCCGCCAGGTCGTCGCGCACCATCGGTTCGGGCATATAGCCCCAGCCGATCCCGGCGGCGAGCAGCATGTGTTTCGACGCCACGTCCGCCAGCCGCCACGTCCGGCTGCTCATCACCGCGAAATCGCGCCCCTCGGTCAGCGGCGACCGGTCGGTCAGCACGAGCTGGATATGCGCGCGTCCGGCACCGGGCGGATTGCGCCCGGCCAGCGCCAGCGGATGCGTCGCCGCCGCGACCGGCACCAGCCGCACCGCGCCGATCGCGATCCGTTCGATCCCGTCCATCGTATCCAGCGGCCCGCTGACGCCGATGCTCGCGCGGCGGCTCATCACCAGTTGCGTCACCGCGCCCAGCGTCTCGATCGACAGGTGCAGCGATACCGTGGGAAAGGTCGCGAAGAACGCGGTCAGCGCATCGACTACCCGCTCCTTGGGCAGAAAGGTGTCGAGCACGACGTGCAGTTCGGATTCCAGCCCCTGCAACAGCCCCTTCGTCTTGGCGCGCAGCGCGTCGATGCCGCTCCCCACCAGCCGCGCCTCGCCCAGCACCATTCGCCCGGCGTCGGTCAGTTGCGGCTTGCGCGTCGATTCGCGGTCGAACAGCCGCACGCCCAGTTGCGCCTCCAGATTGGCGATCGTGTAGCTGATGACCGAGGTCGCGCGGTTCAGCTTGCGCGCCGCGCCCGCGAAGCTGCCGACGTCGACCACCGTCACCAGCACGCGCAACTGATCCAGCGTCGGGATGCCGGGTTCCGAACTCATGGTGCCTCCATCCTGTACCGCGCGTGGCGCAGGCCGGATTAGGCGATCGGCCCCGCGCCGCCAAGTGCGGCCACGCTAGACATGTCGATTTCGTCGAACGAACCGATCGAAACTTGGCCGGTTTTTGCGAACGCCATGCCGGCATATCTCGGGGTCAACGCAACGCACCACACCGGATCGTCCCATGCCCCGCCAGCCCGACCTGCCGCCCCTGACCACCACCGAATGGTCCACCGTCGCCGCCGCGCTGGCGCTGGACGAAGATGCGCCGGTGCCGTTGTTCGCCACGGTCACGCGGATGGTTCGCACGGTCCTCACCGGCAAGGCGCCGGCGGCAGCGCCGGTCGATCCGCGCACCGCCGCGATCCGCGCCTTCCTGCAGGACACGCGGCGTTTCCGCCGCCCGGCCGATGCGATCGCGCCGACGCTGATCGCGCACGGCTTCAACCCGCATCAGGTCGCCGCGCTGGCGGCGCTGTCGATCCACTGATCCCCGATCCTTTCCACCGGAGACCCCCGATGACCTTCGCCTCCCAGACCGGTCCGGTCGAACAGATCATCCTGCCCGCCACGCGCGACCTCGGCGACTTCTCGGTCCGCCGCGCGCTGCCGTCGGCGAAGCGGCGGATGGTCGGGCCGTTCGTGTTCCTCGACGCGTTCGGCCCGGTCGTGCTCGGCCCCGGCCAGGGCGCCGACACCCGCCCGCACCCGCATATCGGGCTGAGCACGCTGACCTATCTGATCGCGGGCGAGAGCGAGCATCGCGACAGCGCGGGCTATGCGCAGACGATCCGCCCCGGCGAGGTCAATCTGATGACCGCTGGTCGCGGCATCGTCCATTCCGAACGCAGCGGACCCGAAGCCCGGGCGCGGACCGAAACGATGTTCGGGTTCCAGGCGTGGCTCGGCCTGCCGCAAGCGCTGGAGGAAACCGATCCCGGGTTCCAGCATGTCGCGGCGGGCGACGTTCCGGTGCTGAGCGATACCGGCCTCGAACTGCGTCTGCTCGCGGGCAGCTTCGGCGGACGGACCGCCCCGACCCGGCTGTTCTCCGACACGCTCTATGCCGATGTCATATTGCAGGCGGGGCGGCGGTTCGCGGTCGACAGCCGCCACATCGAACGCGCGGTCTATGTCGTCGAGGGCCGGATCGCGGTTCAGGGCCAGACCGGCAGCTTCGGCAAGGACGAACTGGTCGTGTTCCGCCCCGGTGCGGAGATCGTCCTCCACGCCGACGGCCCCACCCGGCTGATGCTGATGGGCGGCGAACCGCTCGACGGGCCGCGCCACATCTTCTGGAACTTCGTCTCCAGCCGGCAGGACCGCATCGACCAGGCGGCCGACGACTGGCGCCACCGCCGCTTCCCCGGCGTGCCCGGTGACGAGGTCGACTTCATTCCCCTCCCCGAAACGCCGCTGCGCCGCGCCGCCTGATCCACCTTCTTCAAAGGACCCACGCCATGAACATCCTGCACATCGATTCGAGCATCCTCGGCGCCTATTCGGCCAGCCGCCAGTTGTCCGCCGCCACGGTGGCGCAACTGACCGCCGGCCGCGACGACCTGCACGTCACCTATCGCGATGTCGCCGCCGACCCGATCCCGCATCTGTCGGGTGGCTATCTGGCGGCGCTGCGAAGCGCGGAGGCGGATCACACGCCCGAGGTGCAGGCCGATATTGCGCTGGGCGCGGCGGTACTGGAGGAATTTCTTGCCGCCGACATCGTCGTGATCGGTGCCGGCCTCTACAATTTCGGGATGCCCAGCCAGTTGAAGGCGTGGATCGACCGTATCCTCGTCGCCGGCAAGACGTTCAACTATATCGACGGCAAGCCGGTCGGGCTGGTGCCGGGCAAGCGCATCCTCCTGACGATCGCGCGCGGCGGCGTCTACAGAGGCGAATCGCCGATCGCGTCGTTCGAACATACCGAGACGCATCTGAAGACCGCGTTCGGCTTCATCGGCCTGACCGCCGAGGCGATCGTCGCCGAAGGCCTGTCGGTCGGCCCAGACCAGCGCGCGGCCGGGATGGCGCAGGCCGAGGCGGCGATCGCCGCGCTGACCGCCTGATCGGGAGGGACACATCATGGAAATCGGCATCGACAGTTTCGCCGCCACCTCCGCCGCGCTAGGGGAGGAGCCGCCGATCTCGGACGCGGACCGCATGGCGTTCCTGCTCGATGAGATCGTCGCGGCGGACCGCGCCGGGCTGGACGTGTTCGGCGTCGGCGAACACCACCGCGCCGACTATCTCGACAGCGCGACCGCGGTGATCCTCGCCGCCGCGGCGGCGCGGACGCAGACGATCCGGCTGACCAGCGCGGTCACCGTGCTGAGCGCCGCCGATCCGGTGCGGGTGTTCCAGGAGTTCGCGACGCTCGACCTGATCTCGCGCGGCCGGGCCGAAATGGTGGTCGGGCGCGGATCGTCGGTCGAGGCCTATCCGCTGTTCGGGTTCGACCTGAACGATTACGATGCGCTGTTCGCCGAGAAGCTCGACCTGCTGCTCAGGATCCGCGAGCGCGCCGGCATCCACTGGTCGGGCAAATTCCGCGCGTCGCTCGGCGGACAGGGCATCTATCCGCGTCCGCAACAACCGGTGCTGCCGGTCTGGCTCGGCGTCGGCGGCACGCCGCAGTCGTTCGTGCGCGCCGGCACGCTCGGCCTGCCGTTGATGATCGCGATCATCGGCGGGGAGATCGCGCGCTTCCGCCCGCTGGTCGACCTGTATCGCCGCGCCGGGGCGGCGGCGGGGCACGCGCCGGAGATGCTGAAGGTCGGGGTCCACGCATTGGGCTTCGTCGCCGACAGCGATGGCGCGGCGCGCGACGCCTTCTTCCCCGGCTGGCAATATATGTTCACCAAGGTCGGCGCGGAGCGCGGCTGGCCGCCGGCGACCCGCGCGCAATACGACCAGATGACCGGGCCGCGCGGTGCCTTCCTGATCGGCAGCCCCGACACGGTGGTCGCGCAGTTGCAACAGGCCGACCGCGATCTGGGTGGCATCGACCGGGTGACGTTCCAGATGAGCTCGGCCGCACGCGACCAGCCGGCGATGCTGCGCTCGATCGAGCTTCTCGGGCAGGCGGTGCGACCACGGCTGCACGGTTAGCGCGTTTTCCGATCGCTTCGACCGTTCCGAACGATCGCCCCTCGCCTTGAAGGAACAGGATGATGAAACCAAGCCACGAAGGTCGCGTCGCCATCGTCACCGGTGCCGCGCGCGGCATCGGCCAGGCGATCGCCATCCAGCTCGCCGAGCGCGGCGCCAGACTCGTCCTGCTGGATAGGGAAGCGGCGCACGAAACCGCCGCGCTAATCAGCAGCGAGACGCTGATCGCCACCGCAGACGTGTCGTCGCCGGCGGACTGGGAACGCATCGACCAGCAGGTCCGTGCCAGGTTCGGCCGGACCGACATCGTCGTCAACAACGCGGGCATCGGCGCGCCCAAGGCGATCGACGATCTCGACTATGCGACGTGGCAGCGGATGTTCCGCATCAATCTCGACTCCCATTTCTTCAGCGCGAAGCAGTTCGTGCCGCAGATGCGCGCGAACGGCTGGGGCCGTTTCGTCAACATATCGTCCAACTCGATCGGCCTCGCGATCACGGGCATGAGCCATTACATGGCGTCGAAGATGGGGGTGATCGGCTTCGTGCGCGGGCTGGCCAACGACGTCGCCGATTCGGGCATCACCGTGAACGCGATCCTGCCGGCGATCACGAACACCCGGTTGACGCAGGACATGCCCGAGGAAGCCAAACGCCAGACCTGGCAGCATCAGGCCATCAAGCGGTTCGCCGAGCCGTCCGACATCGCGGGATCGGTCTGCTTCCTGACCAGCGACGATGCCGCCTTCATCACCGGACAGGCGCTTCCGGTCGATGGCGGCCAGTACAAGATTTCCTGAGCCCCCGCCGCCCGGCCGGCGTCAGCGCCGCCGTTCGCGCTCGGCCAGGATGTCGAGGAACGCGGTGACGCGCGCGGGGCGGAAGCGCGTCCCCGGCATCACCGCATGGACGCCGCCGCGATCGAGCTGCCAGCCGGGCAGCAGCCGCACCAGCCGCCCGCTCGCCAGATCGTCCGCCACCGTGAAATCGGGCAGGATCGCAAGTCCCGCCCCGTCGCGCGCCGCCTGCAGCACGCCGATCGTCGCGCTGATCGCCAGCGTCGTCGCGAAGCGCACCGCCTGCGCCGCGCCACTATCCGACCGGAACGTCCAGCCGAGCGGATCGCCGAGGTTGCCGTTGGCGACGAACGGCAGCGCGGCGACGTCCGCGGGCGTCGCGTCCGGCGCGACCCCATGGTCCGGGCTGGCGACCAGCACCTGCCCGAACGTCCCGATCCGCCGCGCGCGAAGCGCGCTGTCGGTCAGCCAGCCGACCCGGATCGCGAGTTCGATGTCGCTGCCGACCGGATCGAGCGTCGCATCGCTCAGCACCAGATCGACGGTACAGGCCGGGAAGCGTTCGCGAAATACGGCGATCGCCGGCACCACCATCGCGACGCCGTAATCGAGCGGCGCGGTCAGCCGCAACAGCCCGGTCGGCGCGCCGTCCCCCGCCGCCAGCCCGTCGAACGCCGCCTGCGCTTCCGACAGGATCCGGGCGCAGCGTTCGTAGAAGATCCGCCCTTCCTCGGTCGGCCGGACGCTGCGGGTCGTGCGGACCAGCAGCGTGGTTTCGAACGCCTGTTCCAGCCGGGCGACCTGGCTGCTGACCACCGCCTTGGTGATTCCCAGCCGCGCGGCCGCGGCGGTGAACGACCCGGTTTCGACCACCTCGGCGAAATAGGCGAGGCGTTTCAGGTTGTTGATACCGTGGCCGGCGACGACACGGGGATTGTATGCTGTAGGCATACGACATGGGGTATATTGTCGATCTAGCGCCGGCAATCGGTTGCGCGCATATCTCCACCAGCATGGAGAACCGTCACATGACGACCCGTTTCCTTTACCTCTTCGACCCGATGTGCGGCTGGTGCTACGGCGCGTCGGATGCCATCGCGACGCTGGCCGCGCAGCCCGGCGCGGCGGTCGAGCCGCTGCCCACCGGCCTGTTCGCCGGTGCGGGCGCACGGACGCTCGACCGGGGCATGGCGACCCACATCCTGACCAGCGACCGTGCGATCGGCGCCGCCACCGGCGCGACGTTCGGCGACGCCTATCGCGCGCGCATCACCGGCGGCGACGACGTGCGGCTCGACAGTGGCCCCGCGACGCTGGCGCTGACCGCGGTCGCGCGCACCGCGCCCGACCGCGAACTGGCGCTGCTCGACCTGATCCAGCGCGCGCGCTATCGCGATGGGCGGGATATTGCCGACACCGGCGTGCTGGCGGACCTGCTGCGCGCCGCCGGGCTGGAGCCGGCGGCGGTCGCACTGGTCGCGGACGCGCCAGACCTGCGCGCCGCCACCCGCCAGCGGCTGGAGCGCGCCGGGTCGATCCTGCGCACGCACGGCCTGCGCGGCGTCCCCGCGCTGTTGCGGATCGACGGCGACACGCTGACCCCGATCGACACGAACCTTCTGTACCGCGACCCGTTGTCGCTTCTCGCCGCCTGATCCGCTTTCACATCCTCACCGGAGACAGACCATGACCGACACCCTCCATTGGCAATCCTTCCCCGCCGGCGAGCACGGCTTCTTCCGCGCCCCGGTGCTGCTGTGGGGCGCGACCGAGGCGGTGCTGGTCGATGGCGGCTTCACCCTGCCCGACGGACGCGCACTGGCCGAGGCGATCGCCGCGACGGGGCGGACGCTGACCACCATCTATATCAGCCAGAGCGACCCCGATTATTACTTCAGCCTGGCGCCGATCACGGCGGCGTTCCCCGACGCGCGCGTGCTGGCCGCGCCCGAGACGATCGCCGCGATCGAGGCGAACGTGTCGAAGAAGCTGGCGACCTGGGGGCCGCAGCTCGGCGACAACGGGCCGAAGACGCTGGACGACGTGGTCATGCCGACGCCGTTCGCCGACACCGTGCTGACCGTCGATGGCGAGCGGGTCGAGATCGTCGCCGCCGACGGCCTCGCCAACCGCCGTTATTTGTGGGTGCCGTCGCTGGCGGCGATCGTCGGCGGGGTGCTGGTGTTCTCGGGCGTCCATGTCTGGACCGCCGACACCAACAGCGCGGCGGGGCGCGCCGCATGGATCGCGCAGCTCGACGCGATGCTGGCGCGGGATCCCGCGGTCGTGGTGCCGGGGCACATGACCCCCGACGCGCCGACCGGGGCGGCCGCGCTGACCTACACCCGCGATTACCTGCGCGCGTTCGAGGAGGAACTGGCCAAGCAGCCCGACAGCGCGGCACTGATCGCGGCGATGACCGCGCGCTATCCCGATGCCGGAATGGGCGTGGCGTTGCAGGTCGGCGCGAAGGTCGCGACCGGCGAAATGGCGTGGGGTTGAACCATGACGAGCAACAAGGACATCATCCGCGCCACCTATGAAGGCTCATCCGAGGAGAACGGCGCGAACCTGAAGGCAGCGCTGGCGCCGCACGCGACCTGGACCGAGGCGGCAGGGTTCCCCTATGCCGGCACCTATGTCGGCTACGACGCGATCGTTGCGGGCGTGTTCCACCGGCTCGGCACCGAGTGGGAGGGGTACAAGGCCGAGGTCCACACCTATCTGGAGGACGGCGACCGCGTCGCGGCGTTCGGCGTCTATTCGGGAACGTACCGCGCCACCGGCAAGGCGATGACCGCGACCTTCGCACACCTCTATCGGCTGGAGGGCGGCAGGATCGTGACGATGGAGCAATATGTCGACAGCGCGACGGTGATGGCGGCGCTGTCGCCGGATCGCTGAGGGGCGGACCGGCGGCCGCGATGCCGCCGGTCGCCTGTCGTATCGGCCGCCCGTTCAATACCCGACCGTAAAGCGCTGCCGGACATGCGCGGGGCGTTCGATCTCGTCGACCAGCGCGATGGCGTAATCCTCGAACGAGATGCTCGAACCCCCGTCGTTCGTAAGCAGCGTGTCCTTGCCCAGCCGGAACACGCCGGTCCGCTCGCCCGCGACGAACATCGCGGAGGGGGACAGGAACGTCCACTCCAGCTCCGTCTCGCCGCGCAGCAGGTCGAGGAAGGCCGCGCCCGCGCTCGCCTCCGCCCTGTACGCCTCGGGGAAGTCGGGCGAGTCGATCAGGCGGACGCCGGGCGCGACCTCCAGGCTGCCGGCGCCGCCGACCACCAGATAGCGCTGCACCCCCGACGCGCGGACCGCGCCGATCAGCGTGGCGGGATCGGTGACGGAGAAATGCACCGAGCTGACCACCGCGTCATGTCCGCGCAACAGCGCCGCCAGCGCGCCGCCATCGGCCACGTCACCGCGCTGCGCGGTGACGTTCGGCAGCGCCGCGATCTTGTCCGGGTGGCGCGCGATCGCGGTGACGTGATGCCCGCGGTCGGACAATTCCTGCAGGATGCGCGAGCCGGCCTGTCCCGATGCGCCGATGAGTGCGACCTTCGTCATGATGTCAGTCCTTGTGGTTGAAAATCAGTGCGCCGCGCCGTTCAGCCGCTCCAGCGTCGCCGCGAACCGGTCGTCGCGCCCGGCGAAGCGCAGGGGGTGGACGCGCTGGACGAGGATCTCGGCCGGGGTCGGCTCCTGCGCGAACAGCGCCAGCACCTCGTCGGCGAAGTCGTCGAGCGGCTGATAGCCCTCGCGCGTCGACTGGCCGGGGGTGAGTTCGGTCTGCACCGCGGGCGGGGCCAGTTCGATCACCTCGACCTTCCCCGCCAGCGCATGGCGCAGCGACACGGTATAGGAGTGCATCGCCGCCTTGGTCGCCGAATAGGTCGGCGTCGTCACCAGCGGCACGAACGCGAGGCCCGAGGTGACGTTGACCACCACCCCGTCGCCGCGCGCGACCAGATGGTCGATCAGCGCATCGGTCATCCGGATCGGCCCGAGCAGGTTGGTGGCGATCGTCGCCGCCGCATCGGTCAGGTCGCGCGCGGTGTCGAGCGGCTCGACACGCATGATGCCGGCATTGTTGATAAGGACGTTCAGCGCGGGGAAGCGCGCGGTCACGTCCCGCGCGAACGTCGCGATCGCGGCGGGATCGTCCGCGTCGAGCGTCATCGTGTGGATGTTCCCGCGCCCTGCCGCCGCGTCGTCGAGCGCGGCCTGTCGCCGCCCGGCGATGATGACGGTGTCGCCACGGTCGTGGAACCGGTGCGCCAGCGCCGCGCCGATGCCCGATCCCCCGCCGGTGATGAGGATGGTGTTGCCGCTCTGCTTCATGACGAGGTCCTTACCCTGCCTTGCGGGCATGGATCGCGATGTTGATCTTCACGTTCGCCGCGACCGAATCCGGGCTGGCGAACTGTCCCTGCCCGACGCCGAACCACCGCCGGTCGATCGTCAGCGTGCCCCGCATCTGCGCGACATTGCCGGCGATGACGAGCTGGAACGGCAGCACCACCGGCCGCGCGACGCCGCGGATCGTCAGCGTGCCCGCCGCCTGGTAGCGGTTGCCGCCAAGGTTCTTGAACGTCTTCGATGCGAAGGTCGCGCGCGGGAACGCCTTGACGTTGAACCAGTCGGGGGTCGGCAGCGATTGATCGCGCGAGGCGTCGCCGGTGGTGGCCGACGCGGTGTCGATCACCGCGGTCACGCTCGATTCGGGCAGGTTGGCGGGATCGAACGCGATCCGCGCGTCGAAGCGTTTGAAGCTGCCGTTGATCGCCTGCCCGCCCATGCTGGCGACGAAGCCGACCTGCGATCGGGTCTTGTCGATCGTCCACGACGGAGCGGACGCGGCGACCGCCGGGGCGGCGATCAGGGCGATGGCGGCGAGAGGAAGGTAACGCATGGGAAGGACTCCTTCAGAGCGAATGGGGCGTGCTGCGCAGGCCCGGCACCATCCGGCCGAGAACCCCGTCGCGCGCGATGAACTGATGCTTGAGCGCGGCGGCGACGTGCAGCGCGATCAGCGCCGCGCCGCCCAGCGCGAGGTACAGGTGGATATTGCCGCCGACCGCCTCGACCCGCGCCTTGCCGGCGGCGTCCATCGCATGGAGGAAGCCGATATGCGGCCACGGGATGGTTTTCCACAACAGGGTCGGGATGTTGTACGGGCTGACCGACACCATCGCCCACCCGGTCAGCGGCATGCCGATCATCAGCGTATAGAAAAACCAGTGGGTGGCGCTCGCGACCCGGTGCTCCCACGGCTTCATCGGTGCGACCGACGGCGGCGGCGGGTTGAGCAGCCGCCACGCCAGCCGCACGACGCTGAGCACCAGCACGGTGATGCCGATCGACTTGTGCAGTTGGAACATCGCGAACTGGTCCATGCCGGTCAGATACCCCATCCGCCAGCCGAGCAGCAGATTGGCGAGGATCAGCACGGCGATCACCCAGTGAAGCAGGATGGCGACGACGGAGTAGCGGGTGCGCATGGCGAGGCTTTCGAGCTGGCCCACCCCGACCGGCCGCGCCGGACGGGGTGGGGTTGAACGGGAAATCAGGATTTCAGTTCGAACGCGGCGCTGATCGTCAACGTCGTCTCGTCACTGACGAGGGGAGCGTATTTGCTGACGCCGAACTCGGTCCGCTTGATGACGCCGGTTGCCTTGAAACCCAGCGTATAGGCCTTGCTCATCGGGTTGGTGGCCGCGGCGTTGAACGTCGCCTTCAGCACGACCGGCCTGGTCACGCCGTGCAGCGTCAGCTTGCCCGCGACGTTGGCGGTCGCAGGGCCGGTCCGCGTCACCCCGGTCGACACGAAGCGCATGGTCGGAAACTTCGCCGCGTCGAGCCAGTCGGCGCTCACCAGTTCCTTGTCGAGCGTCGCGTTGGTGGTCGATACCGTCCCCACCGGCACGGTCACGTCGAGCTTCGTGGTCGCGAGGTTCTTCGGATCGATCGTCAGCGTGCCCGTCGCACCGGGGAAGGTGCCGAAGAATTCGTTGATGCCGAAGTGGTTCACACCGAACCGGACCAGCGTGTGATAGGTTTCGACGGTGTAGGTGCCCGCCTTCACCGTGGCCGGGGCGGCGGCAGGCGCGGTCTGCGCGATGGTGGCCGATGCGGCGGCGAGCGCAACCATCGACAGCGCTGCGGTGATGACATGCTTCATGACTATTCCCCTTTATCCGGCCCGCCGTCCGATCGCGGAACCATTGCTGCACCTCAAATGATCGTTCGGCTGCGTCCCGACCACCCGATTAGTTTCGACCGATAGGTTCGATATAATCGAACGGTGTCGGCATCCGCCGGCGCCGGCGTGTTCGGGGACGGGCCATCCGATGACCGAGGCCATGCGGCACCGGGTGAACGGCACCCGTCAGATATGGCGCTGCAACCGCCCGATCATCGGCGCTATGTCAGCGCAATGTCGCTGGAAGACGTCGAACGCCTCGGCCATCGCGACGGCATGACGGGCCACCTCGCTTTCCTTGTCCTGGCTTTCATCGATGAGGAAATCGAGCGTGATCGCCAGCCGGGTCATCAGGTCGTGCAGTTGGAACCGAAGCTCGTCGTCGCCGACCTCGAACATCGCCTCGCGGTTGCGCTCGTATAATTCGACCTCGCGGCGCGCGGACCGGATCAGGCGCATCGTCAGCCGCCCGAACGGATCGCCCCGATCATGGACGTCGTTGAGCAGGACGACGACATGCTGCAGCGAGGCGAGTACCTCGCGCCCGATCGTCGCCGCGAACCGCGCGCGGCGACGTTGCTCGACCCTCGCGGCCAAGCGGCCGGAAATGAACCCGCCGGTGGTCGCGAGGATCGCGCCGACCGTGACGCTGAGGAGTGGCAGATACGGGGTCATCGCGTCGCGACCGACAGGCTGGTCACTGCATGAACCATCCGTGGCTGACCACGATCGACTGGCCGGTCAGCGCGTTCGTCGGGAAACCGGCGAGGAATACCGCCGTTTCCGCGACATCGTCGACGGTCGTGAACTCGCCGTCGACCGTTTCCTTCAGCATCACGTCGCGGATCACCGCGTCCTCGCTGATGCCCAGTGCCTTGGCCTGTTCCGGAATCTGCTTTTCCACCAGCGGGGTGCGGACGAAGCCGGGGCAGATGACGTTGGCGCGGACACCATGTTCGGCACCCTCTTTGGCGACGACCTTCGCCAGTCCGATCAGCCCGTGCTTGGCGGTCACATAGGGGCCTTTCAGCTTCGATGCCTCCTTCGAATGGACCGACCCCATGTAGAGGATGCTGCCGCCGCGCCCCTGCGCATACATGTGGCGCAGACAGGCGCGCGTCGTCAGGAAGGCACCGTCAAGATGGATGGCGAGCAGCTTCTTCCAGTCGGCGAAGGCAAACTGGTCGATCGGCGCGACGATCTGGATACCGGCGTTCGACACCAGCACGTCGATTCCGCCGAAGCGGGCGGCGACTGCCTCGATACCGGCGTCGACCTGCGCTTCGTCGGTGACGTTCATCGCGACGCCCATCGCACGGGTGCCATCGGGATCGAACTCCAGCGCGGTGGCATTCGCCGCGTCGATGTTCAGGTCGGCGATCGCGACCTTCGCGCCCGCCTTGAGGAAGCGCTTGGCAATATCCTTGCCGATGCCGCTGGCGGCGCCGGTGATGACGGCGACCTTGTCCTGAAGAGTCATGTCGGATCTTTCGCTGTTGCGGAACGGGGCTGCGCCCCGGCCCGGGGGGTCAGGAAATCATGGACCGCGACGCCGGGCGGCTCGGTCGGCGGCACGAGTATTTCGGGATGCGCGAGCGTGGTCAGCGCATTCTCGTATCCGGTGCGCCAGTGATCCTCCATCGTCTGGCGCGAAAATTCATAATCCTTCGAATCGCCCTCGTACGTCGGCGAACGGTAGACGAGCTGGACGATGCTGTACGCGGCGGGGTCCGATGCCCCGGCCAGCAACTGCGCCTCAGGACTGTTCTTCAGCGCGTCCGGCAGATGGTTGAACAGCGTGTTGAACGCCGCGCGATAGGTCTGCAGTTCGCGGAACGTGTCGGTCGCGGCCCGCGTGCGACTGGAAAACTGGATTTCCTTCATCCGCACCGCGACCGAGGCGAGATCGCGCGGCACGAGACCCGCCGCGCTCCACAGGTCGACCTGAAAGATCAGCGTGTCGAGATCGGAGGGCGCGGACAGCACCCAGTCGAGCGGCGTGTTGGACACCATGCCGCCGTCCCAATATTGCTCGCCGTCGATCTCCACCGCCGGAAACCCCGGCGGCAGCGCGCCCGACGCCATGACATGGTCGGCGCGGATCGTATCGGTGGCATTGTCGAAATAGGCGAAGTTGGCGGTGCGGACGTTCACCGCGCCGACGCTGAAGCGCATGTCGCGCGAATTGATCCGGTCGAAATCGATCAGCCGCTCCAGCGTCGAACGCAGGGCGCTGGTATCGTACCAACTGGTCGCGCCAGCGGTGCCGGCGGTCTGAAACGGCGGCGGGGGAAAGCGCGGCGCGAAGAAGCCGGGCACGCCGTTCATCACCGTTCCGCCCGCCGCGATCTGGTTCACCCAGCCGCGAACATGATGGTCGTGGACCAGATGCGGCATCCAGTCCGCCCAGCCGCTCGACCCGCCCGACACTCCTTCCCAGAAGGCGCGCAATCGATCGATCCGGTGTTCGCGGGCGTTACCGGCGATGATCGCGCTGTTGATCGCGCCGATCGAGATGCCCGCGACCCAGGTCGGTTCGATCCCGTGTTCCGACAACGCCTGATAGACGCCGGCCTGATAGGCACCGAGCGCACCGCCCCCCTGCAACAGCAGCGCGATGCTCGGGAACGGCGTCGCCGTCGCGCAGGCGGTGGCGGCCGGCGCGCGCGTCCCGTGCCGCATGCCCCTACTCACGTTCGGGCACCGGGACATTGAAGCCGTTGAGCGTCGTCGAGACGAGGCTGTACAACCCGACGAGATAGATCAGCTCGCTGGTGCCATGCTGGCCGAAGGTCTGCACCGCCAGGCGGTAGAGCGGTTCGGGCAGGACGCCGCCACGGACGAGCGCATAGGCGAAATCATACGCGATGCTTTCGTCGGGCGCGAAGTCGGTCGGCTTCACGCCGGCGACCAGCGTCGCGAGCCGTTCGAGCGTCATGCTGTTGCGCTCCGCGACCGCGATATGCGCATAGATTTCGTACGCGGCATCGAAGCGCGCCCCGACGATGAGAATGGCGACCTGCCGGACATTGTCGGGCAGGCTGGCCTCGGCGGTCATCGCCAGCGTCAGGTCCCAGATCGCCTTGCCGATCCGCGGCTCGTGAAGCCAGGGATTCCACGGACCCATCAACGCCCCGTCGTCGCGTTCGACCAGGAAGGCATTGAAGTTGCCGGCGATCCCCTTTCGCATATCGTCATAGAGCGGCCGCTGTTCGGACGTCAGGTCGCTCGGCGGGATCAGGGGAAGTCGCATGAAACGGATCCTTTCACAAACACCCCGACCATCGCCGATGCCGCGTTGGCGCAGCGTGACCCGGGCGTGAAGCTTCGGTCATCATCGGCACCGGCGACGACGCATCGCGCCGCCGCCGGTGCTGTCGCGATCAGCCGCCGAAGCTGGCGCCGCTCATCGCCGTCATGAACGCCTGCGGATTCCAATATTCCCGATAGCTGACGATCAGTCCATCGCGGAACGTGACGAAGGTCGCATAGCGCATCTCGTACGGATTACCGTTCGACAGCACCTTGCCCGACGCGCTCCATTCGGCGATCGCGACGTCGGGATCGTCGGTGGTGTAGATCTTGAGCGTCGGCAGCGATTTGATGTCGATCGCGTCGGGATAGCCGCGCAGATATTCATACAGCGCCGCCTTGCCCTCGATGCGAGCGGGCGAACCGTCGGGCGCGAACGGGAATTCGGCGACGACGTCGTCGGCGCACAGTTCGGACCAGCCCTTCATGTCGTGGGCGAGAAAGGTGTCGAGGCTCTTGCGAAGCAGTTGGGCGGCGGTCGTGGTCATGGGGAATATCCTTGCGGGGTACGGGGGGCGCCCATCGTCATGCCGCCGCGCTGCGACGACGCGATGACGACGGGCAAGGCCGGTCAGATGCGGACGAAGTTGTGCGTGGCAAGCGGCCCGAACGGCAGCGAGGCGAGCGGGCCGCCGACATCGAGCGTCCCCAGATCGACCGGCAGGAAACCGGTCGCCTCTAGGATCGCGCGGACCTGCGCCTTGGCGTCCGCATCGTCGCCCGAATAGAACAGCACGCGCTGGCCGCCGGCGGCTTCGGGATGCGGCAGGACGTTGACGTCGAGATGGTTGAACGCCTTTACCAGCCGCGCACCGGGCACCAGATCGGCGACGATCGCGCTCGAATGGCGATCACCGATGTCGACCGCCTTGATGCCATAGGCGGCCAGCGGATTGCCCGGATCGTTCGCCTCGGGCGACGCCGGATCGAGGAACAGGACGGGATTGGTGCCGTCGATGACGATGCGGTTGTTCCAGTCGGGCAGACCGGTCAGCACGTCCTCCAGCGCGACCCACGGCATCGCCAGTACGACGATGTCGGCGGCGGCGGCCTCGGCGACCGTGCCGGCGGTGATCGTGCCGCCGAGGTCGGCGACGAGATCCCGGAGCGATTCCGGGCCGCGCTTGTTCGCGATGATCGCCGACTGCCCCTTGTTGGCAAGGGCGCGCGCGACGTTGGAACCCAGAGCGCCCGAACCGATGATACCGATGGTCATGATGAAGTCCTTCTTGTCACCGGGGTTGCATGGAATGACGGAACGATGCCCCGGCACCGGCCCGTCAGCGCGCCGGTGCCGGCACGCACATTATGTCGATATGTCACTGATACTATGACATATCAGGCAAAAACCGATGTCACCACCGCAGCGGAATGGTGAACTTGCCGAGCCGTGCGACCTCGGCGGCGACCTGTTCGATCGTCACTTCGGCCAACACGTCCTCCATCGCCTGGCGCGCCTTGTCGAGCGTGGGGCGCAGCGCCTCCTGGATATTCCCGCCGACCGAACAGCCGGCAAGTGGCGGCAGGCGGTGGAACGTGAACAATTCCGTATCCTCGACGGCGCGGTACACATCCAGAAGCCGGATCTGTGCTGCCGGTTTGGCCAGCAACGCGCCGCCGCCCGATCCCATTTGCGAGGACGTCAACCCGGCCTGTCCCAGTCGCGACAGCAGGCCCCGGATCACGACCGCGCCGGTATTGGCGGAATGCGCCAGATCTTCCGACCGCATCGGCGCATCATCGCCCACCGCAAGCGCGGCGAGAACATGGACGGCGACGACGAAACGACTGCTGGTTGGCATAGGCTGAACCCTCTGTGTGTCACCGTCACTATGACATATAATCCGGGTCGTCAACGGCTTTTTTGCGATCGGGGCTCCCGTCGTCGCGGTTCCGGTTGCAACCGGACCAGAAACCCTTCCGCCGCCGGTGCCGGACCATTCCAGACCGGGGCGAATCGGGCGCGTGCAACGCCGTTTCATCCAGATACGCCATATCGTTCAGTGCCTTAACCGCCCGAGGTCGAACATCGACCATAAGGCCGTCGACAAGGTCCATGCCCGGGATCAACACTGGGAGCACAGTCGACGGCCGAGGGTGTCGACGGATGGAGCGCAAGGCCGATGGGCAACAGGTCCGCGGCCGCTTCCGCCATGCCCTCGTCGCGTCCAACGACATATATTCACGGGGGGATACTGTGCTCGACAAGGCGAAACAAACGCGGTCCGTTCACGGATTGAGGCAGACGGTGAGCGGCACCGCGCTGGCGATCACCCTGTTGATGGCCGGGGTCGCCCATGCGCAGACGGTCGCGCCGCCGGCCGTGGACCAGCCGGCGACCGACCAGACCGACGCCGACACCCCCGCCGCCGATATTGTCGTCACCGGATCGCGCATCACCGCGAGCGGCTTCACCGCGCCGACCCCGACGCAGGTGATCGGCGAGGCCGATATTGCCCGTTCGGCCCAGCCCAATATCTTCAACGCCATCACCCAGTTGCCGTCGCTGATGGGCAGCACCGGCCGCGCGGTCGGCGTGGCCACCACGTCGAGCGGGACGCAGGGGCTGAGCTCGTTCTCGCTGCGCGGCCTGGGCGCGATCCGCACGCTGACGCTGCTCGACGGCCAGCGCTTCGTCGGCGCCAACGTCACCGGCGTGCCCGACGTCAGCCAGTTCCCGCAACTGCTGGTCCAGCGGGTGGACGTGGTGAACGGTGGTGCATCCGCTTCCTACGGATCGGACGCGATCGGCGGCGTCATCAATTTCGTCACCGACAAGCGGTTCACCGGGTTCAAGGCCAATCTCGAAGGCGGCGTCACCACCTATGGCGACGATGCCAGCGTCACCGCGCAGGCGGCATGGGGCGGCAGCTTCCTCGAAGACCGGCTGCATGTCGTCGTCAGCGGCGAATATGGCCGCGAGGGCGGGGTGCCCAATCCCGGCTTCGGCATCACCGGCGCCAACGGCCGCGACTGGTATGTATCGCCCGCGTTTCAGGTCCGCAGCATCGCGGGCACGCCCGCCGGCCAGCCCCAGATTTCGGTCATCCAGAACGCGCAGCAGTTCCAATATGCCAAATACGGCCTGATTACCTCGGGTCCGTTGCAGGGCACGGCGTTCGGCGTCAACGGCGCGCCGTTCGCGTTCCAGTACGGATCGAACGGCACGCCGACCGGCGCCGGTGCCGTGACCAACTGCATCACGCCGTTCTGCGTGGGCGGCGACACCAGCGGCGTGGTCGGCGCGGGTACGACGCTGGCATCGAAGCTGGAACGCCTCGTCGGCTATACCCGGATCGGCTATGACGTCGCGGCGGACAACGAGATCTATGCCACGTTCAATGCCGCGCAGGTCCGTTCGGAAAATTCGCCGAACGCCGGCGCGGCCAAGAACGCCAATCTGACGATCCAGTGTTCCAATCCGTTCGTGCCCGCATCGATCCAGGCAGCCTGCGTCACGAACAACATCACCAGTTTCCAGTTCGGCACCAGCCTCGCCAACTTCCCCGATTTCATCTCGGTCAAGCCCAAGCGGACCAATCTGCGCGGCGTGATCGGCGCGACCGGCAAGTTTCCCGCGCTCGGCACCCGGTGGAGCTATGACGCCTATTACGAATATGGCCACAACTACACCGATCTGCACGTCTCCAACATCTCGCTGAACCCGCGCTTCAACGCCGCGATCCAGGCCGTCCGCGCGGCCGACGGCTCGATCGTGTGCGCCAGCGCGTCGGCGCGCGCGTCGGGTTGCGTACCGTTCAACGTCATCGGCAACGTAACCAACAGCCAGGCCGCGCTCGATTACATCATCCCCAAGGTCGGGCCGTTCCAGCATACCTGGTCGAGCCAGCACGCCGCCAGCGCCAGCATCAACGGCCAGCCCGCGTCGACCTGGGCCGGCCCGATCTCGCTGGCGTTCGGCTACGAATATCGTCGCGAATGGTACAAGGTCCGCTCGGACCCCTATGGCAACGGCATCTATCCCGAATCGCCCAACAGCGCCGACTATCCGGCCGATCCGCTGATGAACACCGTGTCGGGCAACAACTGGTATGCCGGCAACTATCATTCGGGCGGCGGCAAGTACGACGTGCATGAAGGGTTCGCCGAAGTCGATGTGCCGGTGCTCGATTCGGACGATCTGGGCCGGGCGAACCTGAACGCCGCGATCCGCGAGACGCATTACAGCACGTCGGGCTGGATCGCGAGCTGGAAGGTGGGCGGCACGTGGGAGACGCCGGTCGAGGGCGTGCGGCTGCGCGCCGTCACCTCGCGCGACGTGCGCGCGCCCAACCTGTCGGAGCTGTTCGCCGCCCCCGCGATCACCAACAACGTCGTCAACGATCCGCGCGTCGCCGGCGGCCGCACGGTGACGGTGACGCAGACCAACCTCGGCAACCCCGGCCTGCGCCCCGAAGTCGGCCGCAACACCACCGGCGGCATCGTCGTGTCGGGCAGCAACTGGCTGCCCGGCTTCAACGCCTCGATCGATTATTACAGCATCAAGGTGAAGAACGTCGTCTCCGCCTTCGCCGGGCAGCAGCAGGTCGACCTGTGCCTGGTCAGCAGGATCCAGCAGTTCTGCAACTCGATCTTCCTCGACAGCAACCAGCCGAACGGCAATTTCGTCAACGTGCAGGCGTTCAACCTCGCATCGATCTATACCAACGGCTTCGATATGGAGGCGAGCTATCGCCGGCCGCTCGGCGGCATCGGCCTGCCCGGCACCTTCACGCTGCGCGCGCTGGCGACGCATGTGATCCATTATCGCAGCACGTCGGGCATTCCCGGCACGATCTCGACCGAGCTGGCGGGCGTGAACCAGGGATCGATCCCCGACTGGAAGATCCTGGGCGTGCAGAGCTGGGATACCGACCGGTTCAGCCTGTCGCTCACCGAACGCTGGTTCAGCGACGGCGTGTACAGCAACGAATTCATCGAATGCCGGTCGAACTGCCCGGCGCCGACCGCGATCCATCCGACGATCGACACCAACCACATGGCCGGCGCCTTCTATCTCGATGCCGGCGGGTCGTACAATGTGACCAGCCGGTTCACCGCCTATTTCAAGATCGACAACCTGCTGAACCGGTCGCCCGAACCGTCGCCGCAGACCAACGTCACCTATGGCTTCAATCCGCTGCTGTACGACGTCCTTGGCCGTACCTTCCGCGCCGGGTTGCGCTATGGCTTCTGATGCGGAACGGACCGCGGGGGATGCCATGATGAACGGACCGACGACATGACGCTGCCGACGATCGCGGCGGTCATCGCCCTGCTCGTGGTGCTGGTGGTGGCGGCGCGCATCCCCCCGTTCGTGGCGTTCATCGTCACCGCGCTGGTCGCCGCGATCCTGCTCGGCATACCCCTGGCGGCGATCCCGGCGACGATCGAGAAGGGCATCGGCGACATGCTGGGGCCGCTCGCGGCGATCGTGGTGCTGGGCGCGGTGTTCGGCAAGCTGGTCGCCGACAGCGGCGCGGCGCAGCGGATCGCCGAAACGCTGGTCGCGTTGCTCGGCGAAAAACGGTTGCCGCTGGCGATGGCGGCGACCGGGTTCGTCGTCGGCATCCCATTGTTCTACAACGTCGGCTTCGTCCTGATGGTGCCGCTGATCTTCTCGGTCGTGCGGCGGACGGGGTTGCCCGCGGTCTATGTCGGCATTCCGCTGCTGGCGGGCATGTCGATCGCGCACGGCTTCCTGCCGCCGCACCCCTCGCCGGCCGCGCTGGTGCCGCTGTTCGGGGCCGATATGGGGCTGACGCTGATCTACGGCCTGATCGTCGGCGTTCCGACGCTCGCCATCGCCGGGACGCTGTTCGCACGAACGCTGCGGCATATCCGCGCGGTGCCGGCCCCGCTGTTCGCGACACCGGCGGGCGACGACCTGCCGCTGCCCGATGCCGCGCGCAGCATCGCCTGCGCGCTGCTGCCGGTGGCGCTCATCGCCGGCGCGACCGGGCTGGCCCATCTGTCGCTGCCCCCCGGGGCGCATGCCGTCGTCACCTTCACCGGCAGTCCGCTCGTCGTGCTGCTGCTCTCGATCATCGTCGCGCTGCTCGCGCTGCGATCGGCCCGGGGAATATCGCTTGCGCAGAGCATGGAAGGATTCGTCGTCGCGATCCGCGACATCGCGCCGATCCTGCTCATCATCGCAGGCGCGGGCGCGTTGAAGCAGGTATTGATCGCCAGCGGGGCCGATGTCGCGCTGACCGGTGGCCTGTCGGGCCTGCCGGTGCCGCCGCTCGTCACCGGCTGGCTGGTCGCCTGCATCATCCGCATCGCGCTGGGATCGGCGACGGTCGCCGGACTGACCGCCGCCAGCCTCGTCCATCCGCTGGCGGCGGCGGCGGGAACCGATCCCAATCTGATGGTGCTGGCGATCGGCGCGGGCAGCCTGATGTGCAGCCACGTCAATGATTCGGGTTTCTGGATGTTCAAGGAATATTTCGGGCTGTCGCTGCGCGACACGTTCCGGTCGTGGTCGCTGATGGAAACGCTGGTCGGCGTCTTTGGCCTCGTGTTCGTCCTGCTGCTCGACATGGCGCTCAGGGGGATTGCGTGATGAAGACGATGGGGAGCGCGATCCTGCTGTCGTTGCTGGCGGGGACGGCGGCGGCGCAACAGGTCGACTGGCCCTCGCCGCGCCTCGCCCGGCCGAAGATGGATGTGATCGGCCCCTATGACGCGGTGTTCATCGCCGGGGCCGATACGATCGCCCGCCCGGCGCAGGGCTATGCCGAGGGCGAGATGCTGCCCGCAAGCCCGCAATGGACGCTGAGCGCATGGATCAAGCCCGCGCGTATCGCCGCCGGTCGCGCGATCGTCGGCGGTGTCGGCCCTGCCGCCGGGCCGCGCTCGCGCGCGCTGGCGCTGGTCGACGGGCGGGCCGCGCTGCTGGTCGGCGACACGCTCGTCCGGGGCGGGCCGGTGCTGGCCGCCGGTCGCTGGCATCACCTGATCGCCATCGGCGACGGTGATCGTATCCGCCTGCTGCTCGACGGCCGCGAGGTCGCGGCCGGGCGGGCGGCGATCGAGCCGGCGCCCGCGCTCGTCACGATCGGGCCGCGCCTGCCCGGCCTGCCGTTCTTCACCGGCCATGTCGCCGCGCTGACCTTCGCACCGCAGGCGCCAACTCCCGCCGAAATCGCCACGGCGGCACGTGCCGTTCCAGACGAGGCGCTGATCCGGTTCGAGGATGCCAGCCCCACTTGGCCGCTGACCGTGCGCAACCAATATGGCGAGGCGGTGCCGCAACGCGCGTGGACGCTTCCCAAGGGCAACGCGCCCTTTTCGCCGCCACGGGCGATCCCCGTCCCCTCCGCCGCCGCGCTCGTCCCGGCGGGCGGCGGGCGATTTACCGTCAACAGATGGCGCATGGCCGAAGGACCCACGGTCGCCGCCGGTGGCCCCGCGCTGTCGACCCCCGGTTTCGACGCCGCGCGCTGGCACGTCGCGACCGTGCCGGGCACCGCGCTCACCACGCTGGTCGATCGCGGCGTCTATCCCGATCCGGGCATCGGGCTGAACAACATGGCGATCCCCGAACGCCTCGCGCGGCAGGATTATTGGTATCGCACCGAATTCGTGCCGCCCGCCGATCTGGCGGGCAAGCGGCTGACGCTGCGCTTCGACGGCATCAACTATGCCGCCGAGATTTGGGTCAACGGCACGGCGGCCGGGACGATCAAGGGCGCCTTCATCCGCGGCGCGTTCGACGTGACCGACATGCTGGTGCCCGGACGCAGCAACGCCGTCGCGGTGCGCGTCTCGCCGCCGCCGCATCCGGGCATCCCGCACGAACAGTCGATGACCGCCGGTCGCGGCGAGAACGGCGGCGCGATGATGATCGACGGGCCGACCTTCACCGCATCCGAAGGCTGGGACTGGATTCCGGCCGTCCGCGACCGCAACACCGGATTGTGGCAGGGCGTCGAACTGGTCGCCACCGGCACCCTGACGCTGGGTGATCCGCAGGTCGTGACGACGCTGCCGAACGGCGACACCAGCGTCGCCGATGTCGCGATCGCGGTGCCGGTCACGAACCACGGGCCGGTGCCGCTCGACACGACCATCCGCGCCACGTTCGACGACGTCACCGTGACCCGAGCGGTGCGCGTTCCCCCGGCGGCGACGGTGACGGTCGCGCTGACGCCCGCGAGCCACCCCGCGCTTCGCGTCGCCAATCCGCGGCTGTGGTGGCCGAACGGCTATGGCGACCCGGCGCTGCACGACCTGCATCTGGGCATTACCGGTCCGAACGGCCTGTCGGACGAGGCGCGGGTGCGCTTCGGGATGCGGCAGGTAACGTACGAACTGTCGTCGCTCGACAGCCACGGCGATCTGCGCCGGATCGAGGTCGACCTCGCCCGTGCCCGCCACCTGGGTACGCCGGTCATCGACGAACGCCATGCCGGGCTGCGCAAGGTGCCCGGCGGCTGGGCCAACTCGCTGTTCCCCGGTGCCGAACGATCGCCGGCGGTACGGACCATCACCGGCGACGAGGGCCTGTCGCCGCACCTCGTGCTGCGGGTCAACGGTGTCCGCATCGCCGGGCGCGGCGGCAACTGGGGCATGGACGACATGCTCAAGCGGGTCGGGCACGACCGGCTGGACCCCTATTTCCGGCTGCACCGCGATGCGGGAATGAACATCATCCGCAACTGGATGGGGCAGAGCACCGAAGCCAGTTTCTACGACCTTGCCGATCGCTACGGCATCATGATCCTGAACGATTTCTGGGAATCGACGCAGGACAACAACGCCGAGGCGGAGGATGTGCCGCTGTTCCTCGCCAATGCGCGCGACACGGTGCGGCGGTTCCGCAACCACCCCTCGATCGTGATGTGGATCGGCCGCAACGAAGGCGTGCCGCAACCGATCCTGCAGAACGCATTGCAGGACATGGTGTGGGCCGAGGACGGCACCCGCATGTACAAGGGCAATTCGCGGATCATCAATTTCGCCGGGTCCGGCCCGTACAACTGGCGCGAGCCCGCCGGGTATTTCACCGATTTCGCCAGGGGTTTCGCGGTGGAGGTCGGCACCTACAGCTTTCCCACGCTGGAGGCATGGCAGCGGGCGGTGCCGGCTGCGGACCGGTGGCCGATCAACGACACCTGGGCCTATCACGACTGGCATCAGGAGCGTGCCGTCGCCGTGACCAGCTTCATGGACGCGATGGCGACCCGTTTCGGCCCCGCCACCGATCTCGCCGATTTCGAGCGCAAGGCGCAGATGCTGAACTATGAATCGCACCGCGCGATCTTCGAGGGGATGAACGCCGGCCTGTGGAAGACCAACAGCGCGCGGATGCTGTGGATGTCGCACCCGGCGTGGCCGTCGACCGACTTCCAGATCTATTCGTCCGACTATGACACGCATGGCTCGTTCTACGGCACCAGAAAGGGTGCGGAGCCGGTCCATGTGCAGATGAACCTGCCCGACCGCCGGGTCGTGATGGTCAATACGACCCGCACACCGCTGACCGGGGTTCTGGTGCGCGCGCGGATCGTCGGCCTCGACAATCGCGAATGGTCGGTGAAGGAGCGACGGATCGACATCCCCGCCAACGGCATCGTCGATGCGTTCCTCCTCGATCCGGCGGCGGCCGGCACGGCGCCGGTCCTCGTCCGGCTGGAGGCGGAACGCACCGACGGGACGCGGCTGTCCGACAATTTCTATTGGGATGCCGCCAGCCCCGCCGCGCTGCGTGCGCTCGTCGCGATGCCGGCGGGCATGGTCACGGCACGGGCGACGCCGGGGATGGCGGGGGACGAACGCAGCATCACGATCGATCTGGCCAACACCGGCCGGGTTCCGGTGCTGCAGACCAAGCTGACCCTGTTCGATACCGCCGGACAACAGATACTGCCGGCCTATTTCACCGACAATTATGTGTCGCTGCTGCCCGGCGAGACGCGACAGGTGAGCGTTCGATATTCGGCGGCGCGCGGCCCGGCACGGGTGCGCCTGCGCGGCTGGAACCTCGCGCCCGCCGACGTGCCGTGATCGGGTTCACCCGACAGGGGTATCGCGACGACGATAAGCGTTCAGTCGTACAGGCGCGCGGGGGACGCGGCGATCGCCCGTGCCGCCTGCGCGACCTGCGCGCGGTTGCTGACCTGAAGCCGGCGCATCAGTTGCGTCATATGCGCTTTGACGGTTGATTCGGCGATACCCAGATCATAGGCGATCTGCTTGTTGAGGAGGCCCGAATGCACGCCCTGCATGATCCTGACCTGCCGCGGCGTCAGCGGCGGAGCGGGCGTGACGCGGTATTTTTTCGCGATGGCGGCCATATGGTTCGGACGTACCGGCACGGCGTCTCTCCTCCTCCGAAAACTGCCGATGGTGTGACGGCATCCGGTGCCGCCCCCATCGATCCTGTCATGCCAATCCGGGCAACCAGTGACCGTCTGTCTGACAGATTTCGGTATACTGCCAGTTGTCTTGACCAATCAAGAGGGATTCAGGCGGCCATGTCGCGATTTTGGTCAGACAGATTTCACGGTGGCCGACTGCGGCATTCCGTACCATGAGCGACAGCCGGCTTACCGATCGCGCCTATGCCGCGATCGTCGGGATCATCATCGACAACAACCTTCAGGTCGGCGACCGGTTGCCGTCCGAAAACCGGCTGGGCGAGCAGTTCGGCATGTCGCGGCCGATCGTGCGCGAGGCGCTGGTACGGCTCGGGTCGGACGGCATCACCCTGTCGCGGCGGGGTGCCGGTTCCTATGTCAAGCGGCGGCCGTCGCCCCGGCTGGGCGCACACATCCCGCTGGCCGGGCTGGCGGCGACGCTCGGCACGTACGAAGTGCGTCTGGTGCTCGAAGCCGAGGCGGCACGCCTTGCGGCGCAGCGGCGGTCGGACGAATCGATGGTCATTCTGGAAGAACGGTTGCGCGCGCTGCGTGCGGCGCTGCTGTCGGACGGTCCGGCGCATGACGAGGACTGGCAGTTGCACCGCGCCATCATCGAGGCGACGGGCAATACCGCTTTCCTGTCGGTGTTCGACCATCTGTACGACGACGTGTCGCGCATTCTGAAGGCCGGTGTCGACATTTCCCGCACGCGCCCGCCCCGCGCGATCGAGGCGATGATGGCCGAGCATGAGGCGATCGTCGAGGCGATCCGGGCGCAGGACCCCGACGACGCCGCGCTCGCCATGCGCTGGCATCTGAGCCAGGGGCGCAAGCGGTTGATGCCGTGACATAAAATACCTTGTCGATAGCGCAGGCTGACGCTGGTGCCGCCGCCGCCGGACCACGGCGGCACCAGCGGACGTCACCCGTCGCCGGTCACCAGACCCGACTGGCGCAGATCCTTCAGGGCCACGCCGCTCCCGCCACGCCGCCGCGCCTCGCGCAGCAGCCAGACGATCGTGTCGCGGGCGTCGGCATGGGACAGGCCGTGCGGCGGGCGGATGTTCGACACGCAATTGCGTTCGCTGTCGCGCTGGCCGACCATTGGTGCCCAGGTGAGATAGGCACCGAGGCTGTCGGGCGAGCTGAGGCCCGGCCGCTCGCCGATCAGAACGAGGACCATCGCCGCGTCCAGCGCCGCGCCGATCGCATCGCCCAGCGCCACCCGCCCCTGTCGGGCGATCACCGGCACGGCGATCCGCCAGTCGGCCAGCGCGGCCATGACCAGCGTCGCCACCGCCGCGCCATGCGCGTGCAGCGCCGCGGCCGACAGCCCGTCGGCGAGCACGATCGCCAGATCGCATCCCCCCTGCCGCTGCGCCGCCAACGCGGCCGCCGACGCCGGGGCGAGGCAGCGCCCCAGATCGGGGCGGGTCAGATAGGCGGCACGATCGGCCGCACCGCTGTCCACCACCACCGCCGACCCGCCGAGCGCGGCGGTGACGGCGGCGACGTCGAGCGGGGTGTGGACCGCGTCCCTCGCGCGGGCATGGTCCAATTGGAACGCCAGCATCGCCGCCGTCGGCATCCCGCGTCCGGCGCGCCCCAAGCCGATCCGCGCCTGCGTCGACCGGGGGCCATGCGCGACCGGATCACGGGCGGCATCGTCGCTCACGGTCGGCCCGCGCGACCGGGACCGGACAACAGCGGCAGCCGCGCCGCGCCATCGGCCAGCGTGGCGCAGGCCGGCGCGCCCGCCGCATCGACCAGTCCCATCGACCGCAGCCACCCGGCAAATTCGGGGGCCGGCCCCTGCCCCAGCAGATGGCGGGCATAGAGCGCGTCGTGAAAGCTGGTCGATTGATAGTTCAGCATCACATCGTCCGATCCGGGCACGCCCATCACGAAATTGACGCCGGCGACGCCGAGCAGCGTCAACAGCGTGTCCATGTCGTCCTGGTCCGCCTCGGCATGGTTGGTGTAGCAGATGTCCACCCCCATCGGCAGGCCGAGCAGCTTGCCGCAGAAATGATCCTCCAGCCCGGCGCGGACGATCTGCTTGCCGTCGTAGAGATATTCCGGGCCGATGAAGCCCACCACGCTGTTGACCAGAAACGGGTCGAATGCGCGGGCGACGGCATAGGCGCGGGCCTCCATCGTCTGTTGATCGACGCCGTGATGCGCCTCGGCCGACAGCGCCGATCCCTGCCCCGTCTCGAAATACATCACCTGCGAACCGATCGTGCCCCGGTTCAGCGCGCGCGCGGCATCCAGCCCCTCGGCGAGCAGGGCAAGGGTGATGCCGAACCCGGTGTTCGCCGCCTGCGATCCGGCGATCGACTGGAACAGCAGGTCCACCGGCGCGCCGCGTTCGATGGCGGCGATGCCGGTGGTGATATGCGCCAGCACGCAGCTTTGCGTCGGGATCGCATAGCGGTCGCGCACGCCGTCGATCAGGTGGAGCAGCTCGATCATCGCCGCCGGATCGTCGCGCGCCGGATTGATGCCGATCATCGCATCGCCGCAACCCATCAACAGCCCGTCGAGCATCGCCGCCGCGATGCCGGCGGGGTCGTCGGTCGGGTGGTTGGGCTGCAACCGCACGCCCAGCGTGCCGGACTGCCCCATGGTATTGCGGAAGCGGGTGACGACGCGGATCTTCGCGGCGATCGCGATCAGATCCTGATTGCGGCACAGTTTCGACACCGCCGCCGCCATTTCGGGGGTGATCCCGGCCGCGACGGCGGCGATCGTCGCGCCATCGGTTTCGTCGGCCAGCAGCCAATCGCGAAACCCGCCGACGCTCAGATGCGCGACCGGCGCGAACGCGGCGGCATCGTGCCGGTCGACGATCAGCCGCGTGACCTCATCGACCTCGTACGGCACCACCGCATCGGTCAGGAACGCGGTGAGCGGCAGGTCGGCCAGCACATGCCGCGCCGCGACCCGTTCGGTGGCGTCGCGCGCGGCGACGCCGGCCAGTACGTCGCCCGAACGATGGGGCGAGGCGGCGGCCAGCAACGCGGCCAGACCATCGAATCGATAGCGCGTGCCGCCAAGGTCCACCGCCAGCATCACCGCGCGCGCGCCACCGACGTCAGGAAATCGATCAGCACCGCAAAATACGCCTCGGGTTCCTCATAGAAGGGCATGTGCGAGCTGTTGGGAAACACATGGATGCGCGAATCGGGCAGCGCGCGATGCATCCGTTCCGAACACGCCGGGGTCAGTTCGTCATGCACCCCGGTCAGCACCAGCGCGGGGGCGGCGATGGCGCCCATCGCCGGTATCCGGTTCCAGTCGGTCATGTTGCCGGTGAAGGTGAACTCGTTGGGCCCCTGCATCGTGTGATAGGGGCCGGTGTTCCAGTCCGCCAGCGCGGCGACGAGCGGTTCGGGCCATGTCTTCAACCGGCAGACATGGCGGTAGTTCAGGATGGTCATCGCCGCCTGATATTCGGGATGGTCCATCGTCCCCGCCGCTTCGTGCGCGGCCATCATTGTCACCGTTTCGGTGCCCAGCCCCAGCTTCAGCCGCTTGAGTTCGGCCACCAGATGCGGGATGTCGCACGCGCCGTTGGCCAGGATCAGGCTGGCGATCCGGTCGGGATGGGTCAGGGCATATTCGGTGCCCAGCCATGTCCCCCAGCTATGGCCGAGGAAATGGACCCTCTCGACGCCGAACGCGGCGCGAACCTCCTCCGCCTCCGCGACATAGCGCGCCAGTGTCCACAGCGCGGGATCGGTCGGCCGGTCGGACGCGCCGCACCCCAGTTGATCCCAGGTGACGACGCGAAATCCCGCTGCCACCAGCCGGGCGTGCGGCGCGCGCAGGTACAGGCCGGGCAGGCCGGGGCCGCCATTGGCGAGCATCACCGTTTCGGCCCCCTCGCCGTAGCTATAGCCGGTAACGCGGTGGCCGTCCGACAGGGGAATGTCGACGATAACAGGCTCGAAGGTCATCGGCGGAGACTCCGGCGAAGGGACGGGCAAGGGTGCGCGCGCATCATCGCGCGGGCAAGGGGGTGATCGCGGTAGCCCGACGCCGCGCGCGCCAGACCAGCACGACCGGCAGCAGCAACAGGCACGCCAGCAGCGACGCCCCGGCATCGGTCGTCAGCATCGCGTGCAGCCCGCCGCGGTCATAGGCCTGTCCGTCGAGCGCCTGCATATAGGCGATCGGCAGGCAAGTCGCCGCCTGGAGGAACGCGAACTGGGTGGCGGCCAGCGGATTATCCTCGCCGATGCTGCGGAACACGATGGTGCTTTCGACCGCGAAGGCCGCCGCCTGAAAGATGTTCTGCCCGATCAGCGCCAGCGCGAACACCGCCGGGGTATGCGGCAGCGCGGAGAGCGACAGGGTGAAACACGCGCCGGTCGCGCCGATCGCGAGATAGATGAACAGCGGTTCGATGCGCCGGACCAGCGCCGGCACGAACAGCGTGCCGAGGATCGCCGAAGCGGTGACGCCGATGCCGGCGACGACCGACACGAAGCGTTCCGACGCGCCGAATTCACCGCCCAGCCCGCCAAGGCTGTTGGTCAGCGCGAAGGAGGCGGCGGGCAGGCAGAACAGGAACAGCGTGCGCCGGACGACGGGGCGACGGATCAGCAGCCCCAGTTCGCGCAGCAGCGTGGCATAGCTTTCGCGCGCGCCGCGCCGGGTGCCCGCCGGCGCCGGAATCCATGCCAGCAACACCATCGGCAGGGCGATAGCGATCGCGCAGGCCAACGGCCCGACGACCGGCGGCAGGCCGCGCAGCAGCGTCACGAACAGGATCGCGCCGATCCCGAACCCGGCGACGTTGCCGACGGTAAAGCCCGCCGCCAGTCGCCCTTCCTGCCCCTTCGGCACGATCGTGCCCAGCCATCCGCCGAGCGCGTTGTAATAGAGATTGGCCGCCAGAAAGCCGGTCACGAGCAACGGCGTCAGCACTTCGGGCGAACCCAGATTGCGCATCGCCACGAAGGCGATGACGGCGGCGAGCAGCCCGAAGCAGATCGCATAGGCGCGACGGCTGAAGCGCACATCGAGGATCGGCGCGACCAGGAACCCGCAGAACGTCGGGACCAGCGCCAGCGCGGTGATCGACGCGATCGTCACCTGCGCCACGCCGCGCGCCGCCAGCAGTTGCGGCACCGTCATCAGGCACAATGCACCATAGGCGCCGAAGGTCAGGTTCGCGAGGCCCATCAGCGCCACGGGCAGCGTGCGTCGCGCGGTCATCGCGCACCCGCCGTCGCGGTGGCGGGTGCCGGTTGCGCGAAGGGCGGCGGGGCCGTGACCGGCGGGGCGAACGGCGGCGGTGCCTCGTCGAGCAGGTTGCGGACGAAATAGTCGCGCATCTTGCGCCAGTAGAACGGCCGGTTCGGCCGGTGCGAGCTGTTGGGCAGGATCAGCAGGTCGACGTCGCGTCCCGCCTGGATCAGCGCATCGGCAAGCCGCATGGTCTCGGTGACGGGCACATTGTCGTCGATGTCGCCATGCCCGAGCAGCAGCTTGCCGCGCAGATTGCCCGCGACCGACAGGTTGGAATTGCGGTCCCATGTCGCCTGATCGGCATAGCCCATCGACACTTCGGGCCACCATGCCTTGTCGAGCCGCAGTTCGTGGTTGCCCGCCCACGCCACCGCGACCTTGTAGAATGCGGGGCGGCGCAGCACGAACCGCGCGGCGTCATAGCCGCCCGCCGACCCGCCATAGACCCCCACCCGGCTCACATCCATATAGGGGTAGCGCGCCGCCATCTGGCGGATCAGCGCGATATGATCGTCCAGCCCGACCTCGCCCAGATTGCGATAGGCGGGCAGGCGGAACGCCTGTCCCCGCCGCGACGTGCCGGTGCCGTCGATCGACACGACGATCGCGCCGACCTGCGCCAGCGACGCCTGTCGCGCCGCGACCGCGCCGGTCCATGTCGTCGGCACCTGCGTCGTCGTCGGGCCGGTATAGACTTCCTCGATCACCGGATAGGACCGGGTGGGATCGAACCCGACCGGTCGCCAGATCATGCCGTAGATCGGCGTGCGCCCGTCGGCGGCCACCCCCCGGAACGTCTCGGGCATCACGAAGCCGGTGGCGCGCAGCGCGTTGTCGTCGGCGCGCGCCAGTTCGGCCACGATCCGCCCGTCCGCCGCGTCGCGCACCACGGTGCGGGTAGGAATGGTGGGGCCGGACATTGCGTCGACCATCCATCTGCCGTCCTTCGACACGGCGACGTCATGGTCGAGCGGTTCGGGGGTCAGCAGCACCGGCGGCGACGCGCCGTCGCTGCCGACGCGATAGGCGGCCCGGTAATAGGGATTGCGATCCCCCTCGCGCCCGACCCCGGTCAGCAGGATGCTGCCGCGCTTCGCATCGACATGCTCGATGCCGATCACTTCCCATGCGCCGGTCGTCAGCGCGGTGCCGCCATCGGGCGCATCGGGCTTCACCAGATAGAGTTGCGCCCAGCCGCTGCGTTCGGACACGCTGAGCACCCCGCCCAGTTCGGGCGCGGCGCGAAAGAAGCTGCTCGTCACCGTCACCAGCGGGCGCACCGCCTCGCGCGCGATCATCCGCGCCGCGCCGGTTTCCGGATCGGCGCGATAGACGAGGACCTGGCCATAGCCGCGCTCGGTCCACGCCATCTGCGGCTTGCCGTCGTGCCAGCCCAGATCGGGCGGCATCGGATAGAGGATCGATTCGGACGGGATCGCCAGCGGCACCAGCCGCGCCCGCCGCTGCTTGAGCGCGCGTTCGACATCGACCGCGAAGCGGGTCGCCTGCGGCAGTTTCTCGGCCCCCGCCAGCGGATAGATATATTGGAACGAGCGCGGGTAGAAACTGCCCGGCGGGTTTTCCTGCGTGATGCTCAGTTTCTTCACGCCGCGCGTGTCGAGCCGCCATGTCACGATGGTACGGCTGTCGGGCGACCATGCGACCGATACCGGCATGACCGGGTCTTCGGTCCCCGCCTTCAATATGTCGGCCAGTTGCGGGATGCTGCGGCCATAGGGTTGCTCGCGCGTGCCGTCGGTGGTCAGCGCGACCTCGCGCTTCGATCGGCGATCGCGGGCGAACAGGTTGAAATCTCGCGCCACGATCTCGAACCGGCCGTCGGGCGATACCGCGCCCTCGCCATCGGGCGCGCCGGTCGCCGCTTCGGCCAGCGTGCCGTCGGGCGCCAGTTGCCAGCGTTTGTCGAACGCGCCGAACCGCAACACGCCCTTGGCCGACTCGAATACCGGGTCCTCGATCGACAGTTCTTCGGCATCGACCGGTTTGGCGATCGCCGCCGCCAGCAACCGCGCCAGCGTCGCCTCGTCGGTCAGCGGGGCAAGGGTTCCGGTCGCCAGTTCGAGCCGCCGCAACGTGCGGCGTCCGGGAACGCCGGTCCAGTAGAGCAGGAACCGGCTGTCGTCGGTAAAGGTCGCGCGGACATCGCCATCGGCGAACAGCGCGTTGGCCGCCGGACGCTGGAACCGGTCGGCCAGCGCATAGCGTTCGGCGATCGACGGCACGGGTCGCGGCGCCCCGGCCATCGCCTGGACGCTGCTGCCCGACGGCCGCGCCGGTGCCATGGTCGCCGTCGCGAGCGCCAGTCCGCCCAGTGCCGTCCCGCACAGCGTCCGCGCCATTGCCTGATACCCGCCGCCTGTCACCGTCTCGATCCCCTTCGCCACGTCGCATGATCCGATCTTGCACCCCCTCGTCGGGGCATGGATATTGCGTTGCACCATATTCCTATTGACATAAATACAGTTATGTATTTTGTATACGAAATACATCTGGGGGACAATATGAATAGGAAAGCGACGTTTCGATATGCCTTGTTGCTCGGGGGAGCGACCGTAGGAACCTTGCCGACGATGGCGCTGGCACAGGCGCTGCCGGTCGCCGACGACAAGGCGACGGTCGACGACAAGGCAGGCGAGCAGGGGGAAATTCTCGTCACCGGATCGCGCATCCGCCGCATCGCAGCAGACAGCCCGTCGCCCGTCGCGGTCGTCGATGCCGACCAGATTCGGGCGACCGGCGCGACGCAGATCGCCGACGTCATCAACCAGTTGCCAGCGCTGGCGGTCACGCTGACCAACCAGACGAGCAACCGTACCGGTAACGCCGGCGTCAACGCCCTCGATCTGCGCGGCATGGGGACGCAGCGGACGCTGGTGCTGATCGACGGCCGGCGGCAGGTGCCTTCGGTTCCGGGGACATCGGCGGTCGACCTGTCGAACCTTCCCGCCAGCCTGATCCAGCGGGTCGAGGTCGTGACCGGCGGTGCATCGGCACTCTATGGTGCCGACGCGGTGGCGGGCGTCGCCAATTTCATCACCAAGCGTGATTTCCATGGGGTGGACGCCAACCTGCGCTACGGCGCGTCGACCCGCGGCGACCTCGACATCTACAGCATGGATCTCACCGCCGGGCGCAACTTCGCCGACGGACGCGGCAATGTGACGCTGTACGGCTTCTACGAGCAGCAGCCCGGATCGGTCACCGGCGCCGACCGGCCGTGGACGGCGGGCGGCTATCCGTTCTACACCCGTGCCAACGCGAACCAGAAATATTACATCTCGGACGACAACCAGAACATCTATTCGTCCGATTCGCCGCAGGTCGTGCTCGGCGGCAAACTCTATGCGATCAACCCGAACGGCACGCTGCGCGCCCCGCAACTGGGATCGCAGGGCTTCACCAACGCCGTGCCGGTCACCGTCAGCAACACCAACAGCGAAGCGCTCGGCACGCTCGTCACCAATTCGGGCGGCGAATATCACGGCCGCTACGACGGCTGGTATCTCGCGGTCCCCAGCGAGCGTTTCTCGACCCGGTTCAGCGGCAATTTCGAGGTATCGCCCGCACTCAAGCTCTTCGCGCTGGCATCCCTGTCGCAGAACCGGTCGGAGGCGGCCTATGCGCCGCTGACCGCGTTCGGGTCCAATTCGGTCCCGCGCGACAGCCCGTTCATCACCCCGGCGATCCTCGCCGCCAACGGCGGCGCGCTGCCCGCCAACGGCCTGTATTTCGCGCGTCGCATGATGGAGCTCGGGACGCCCTCGACCCTGTATCGCCGGCAAACCTTCCAGAGCGCGTTCGGCGCGGAAGGGGACTTCCGGCTCCTCGCCCATGACTGGAACTATTCGACCTATTATTCCTATGGCGTGACCGAACAGCAGGTGCGCCGGATCAACAATACCTCCAACCGCCGCTGGACCCTCGGCCTCAATTCGACCACCGGCGCCAACGGGCAGGCGGTATGCCGCAGCACGTTGACCGCGCCGGGCAACGGCTGCGTCGCAATCAATCCGCTGCTGCCGCTGACGCAGCAGATGATCGACTATGTCCAGTATTCGTCGAGCTGGTCGCGCTCGGTGATGAAGCAGCAGGTGGCGTCGGGCTATGTGTCGGGCGGGCTGTTCGACCTGCCGGGCGGCAGCGTCGAAGCGGTGATCGGCGCGGAATATCGCAAGGAAAGCAACGACATCGGCGTATCCGATGAGTTCAACCCAAAGAACGCGCGCTACGATCCGACGCTGGGCATCACCGCCACGCCGCTGCTCGGCAAATATGACGTGAAAGAAGCCTATGGCGAACTGCACGTCCCCTTGCTGAAGGACGTCCCGGGCTTCCGGTCGCTGTCGGTCGACGGCGCGGTACGGCTGTCGGATTACAGCACCGCTGGCAATACCACGACCTACAAGGTCGGCGGCGAATGGGCCCCGTTCCGCGACATCCGCTTCCGCGCGACCTATGGCAAGGCGGTGCGCGCGCCCAACATCGGCGAACTCTACACCGCCAGCAGCATCGGCGGCATGTGGATCACCGATCCGTGCCAGACGTGGAACCTCGCCAACCGCGTCGACAAGACGCAATATACCCCGAAGAACTGCGCGACGATCAATCCGGGCGATCGCAATACCTATTGGGTCTACCGCGACATCATCTCGAAGGGGAACCTCGACCTGAAGCCCGAAACGGCGCGTACGCTGACCGTGGGCACGGTGCTGCAACCGCGCTTCATCCCCGGCCTGTCGCTGACGGTCGATTATTTCAACATCGACCTGCGCGATTCGATCGACGCCTTCCCGGCACAGACGCTCATCAACAAATGCGTCGACCAGCCGACGCTGACCAACATCTTCTGTCCGCTGATCCAGCGCGATGCCAACAACAACCTGTTGTCGGTCGTCACCCAGAAGCTGAACCTCGCCAAATATCTGACGCGCGGCATCGATTTCGGCCTGCAATATGCCACCGCACTCGACCGGCTCGGCATCGCCGGCGTGTCGGGCAGACTGTCGGTCGATGCGAACTATACCCGGCTGCTCAAGCGCGAATACACGCTCGACCCGACCGATCCGACGACGACCACCGAATATCGCGGCGTCTTCGGTTCGCCGACATGGAAGGGCGTCGTCCGTACCGCCTATACCGCCGATAGCTGGGGGGCGAACTGGACGCTGCGGCACTTCTCGCCGATGCGCACCAGCCCTTCGGTAACCAGCGCGCTGTACGAAAAGCGCTATACGCCCGACGTGTTCTACAACGACTTCTCGGCATGGGTCCGGCTGTTGCCGGGCGTCGACCTGTCGGGCGGCCTGAACAACGCCTTCGACCGCAAGCCGCCGCGTATTCCCGGTGCCGAAGCGGGCGGCGCGAACTTCGAACTGGCCAATCAGGCCGGGGTGTATGACGTGATCGGTCGCACCTTCTTCGTCGGTGCGCGGATCCATTACTGACCGGACGGCGGCGGCGGACCGGTTCCGCCGCCGCCGGTGCAGGCCGCCATGGGACGGCGGCCTGCATCGTCGCTTTCCCCTGCCCTGTCCCGATGCGGGGAGCGGTGCGTCGCTTCGCATCACCCCCGCCACCGCCACCGCCACCGCCACCGCCACCGCCTGCCGGAAAGCGTCGGGAATGGCGAAGCGATAGCAGGCAAGCGTCTGCGCGAGCCGTTCGGGACGGTCGATTCCCGGCAGGACACTGGCGACGCAGAAATGCGCCAGCGGAAAGAGCGGTTGTCCGCCCGAGCGGGCGGATGGCAGATAGCCGAGCTCGTCGAGGACCACGACCTTGAGCCGGTATAGCCGCGCCGCAAGCGCACCAGTCTCGCCGAGGCGGATCAGGGACCAGCCTCCGCCAATCCACCTGCTCCACTCATGAGCGGGAGGTTGGCGCATGGCCACCAACGCTACCGCTGCGCCCAACGACGCCGGGCCGAATGGCCGCTGCCGTTTCCCCAGCGGTCGATCGCGCCCGCCACATGGCAACAACAACGAACAGAAGCATGGCCGCTATTTGATGTTGCGATCGAGCTTGTACGGCAGGCGAGCCAACGCACGATGTAGGGACAAACGTGGGAGCGGATAGCTCGCACTGACAAAAATCGAGAAATTGCAGCGCTTTACAGCACGGTCTTGGCGGAGCGGGAGGGATTCGAACCCTCGATACGGTTTTGCCGTATACTCACTTTCCAGGCGAGCGCCTTCGACCACTCGGCCACCGCTCCGCATTGCCGGAAGAATGGCTCCCTAGGGGGCTTGGCCGCGTCGTGCAAGGGCGGTTGATGGGCGCGCGTCGCCATGGCAGGATCGGCCCCATGTCAGCCCTGCTCGCTCTCGCCGCCCTGCTTCAGGCCGCCCCTGCCGCCCCCGCCCCCACCCCGGCCGATCCGGTCGCGGCCGACTGGCGGGCGATCCCCGACGACGAACTGCTGGTGATGACGCTGGCGGGCGACCGGCGGATCGTGATCCGCCTCGCCCCACGCTATGCGCCGGTGCATATCGCCAACGTGCGCCGGCTGGCCGCCGCGCATTGGTGGGACGGCACCTCGGTCTATCGCATCCAGGACAATTACGTCGCGCAATGGGGCGACGTGACCGAAAAGAAACCGCTGCCCGCCGGCGTCGTCGCCAATCCCCCGGCCGAATATGACAGCCCCCGCTATGACGCGGTGACGGCCATGACCCGGCGCGACCCCTATGCGGCGAAAAGCGGCCATAGCGCCGACGGCTGGCCGGTGGCGGGCGATGGACAGCGCGGCTGGCTGGCGCACTGCTATGGCATGGTCGGTGTCGGGCGCGACATGGCGCCCAGCACCGGCAGCGGCGCGGAACTCTATGCGGTGATCGGCCATGCACCGCGTGCGCTCGACCGCAACGTCGCGCTGATCGGGCGGGTGGTGGAGGGGATGGAATATCTCTCCTCGCTGCCACGCGGCACCGGCACGATGGGCTTCTACGCGCCCGACCAGACCCCGACGCCGATCGTCTCGATCCGCCTCGCCAGCGATCTGCCCGCCGCCGCGCGGCCGCGCTTCGAATATCGCGCCGCCGACAATGCCCGCTATGCGCGCTGGATACAGGGGCGCGAGAACCGCGAGCCGCCGTTCTTCATGGTGCCCGCCGGCGGGGCCGACATCTGCAACGCGATGCCGCCGGTCCGCCGGGTGCCGAAGTAGCAGCCCATTACCGCAACTGCTCGTCGCGCCACCATGGCTCGGCACGCGGCAGGGTGATCGCATCGTGCTCGTCCGGCGCTTCGGCGATCGCGCGCAGCCGGTCGAGGTCCTCGGGCGTGTCGATGTCGATCAGCTCGGCCGGCGCGGTCACGACATGCCACCCGGCGCGCACCAGATCACGCGCGCCGGCATCGCCCTCCAGCGATTCGAGGAAGTCGAACCGACCCTTGCCGAACACGGCGGGCGGGCACGGCTTTACCCCGTCGCTCGACGCCACCACCGCATCGTCGCCGATCGCGCTGTCGAGCAGGCGATAGACATGCGCGGCGGTGATGCGCGGCATGTCGGCCAGTGCGATCACTACCCCCTGCGCGCCCAGCTCGCGCGCGCGCCTGAGGCCCAGCTTCACCGATCGCGACATGCCCGCCGCCGGGTCCTCGTTCACGATCACCTCGAACCCGCGCGAACCGAAGTCGAGGCTCGTCCCGTCGATCACCGCGATCCGGCCGAGGAACGGCATCGCCTCCAGCGCGGTGACGACATGGAACGCGACCGGCTTGTGCAGGAACGGTTGCGCCAGCTTGTCGGCATCGCCGAACCGCCGTGATCGCCCGGCGGCCAGCAGGATCAGGGCGGTGTCCTCAGCGCGCATGAAAGCTCCTCACCATGGCCGCCGCGATCGACAGCGCGATCTCGGCCGGGCCGATCGCCCCAATATCGAGTCCCACCGGGCCGTCGATCCGGCCCAGATCGTCCGGGCCGATCCCCGCCGCCGCCAGCCGTTCGAGCCGCGCGGCATGGCTGCGCCGCGAACCCAGCGCGCCGACATAGCCAGTCGGGGTCTTGAGCGCCGCGACCAGCGCCGGATCGTCGATCTTGATGTCGTGGCTGAGCGTCACCACCGCACTCGCCGCATCGGGACGGAGTGCCGCCAGCGCCTCGTCGGGCCAGCGATCGTCGAGCGTCACGCCGGGAAAACGCTCCGGCGTCAGGAAGCGCGCGCGCGGATCGACCAGCGTCGTCGCGATGCCCAGTTCGCGCGCAAGCCCGCACAAGGTCTGCGCGATCTGCACCGCGCCGACGATCAGCAACCGGCGCGGCGGGTCATAGCGGTTGACGAACGCCCCGGCCGCGCCTTGCGTGGTCACACCGCTCGACAGGTCGGTCGACAGATCGATCGCCCGACCGTCCGCCCGCGCCGCCTCGACCGCTTCGAACAGCGCCGGATCGAAGCCATGCGGCGAAACCGGCTGGACCATCACCTCGATCTCGCCCCCGCACGGCAGGCCGACTTCCCACGCGGCGGCATCGGCGACGCCATAGCGTTTGACGACGAACGGCGCGCCGGCGATCACTTCGGCAGCGGTGGCAAGGATGTCGCTCTCGACACAGCCGCCCGATACCGATCCTTCGAACCGCCCGTCGCCATGCACCAGCATATGGCTGCCACGCGGGCGCGGCGCCGATCCCCAGGTCGAGGTGACGGTCGCGATCGCAAGCGGTGCCCCGGCCCAGCTACGAGCGGCGGCGAGGACGGAATCATTGTCGGCCATAGAATTCCCGGAAACGGCGGATCGGGGCATAACGCATCGGCAGCCTGCCACGATCCGCCACCGGCATCAGATCACGTCGAGCACCAGCCCGCGCGCCTTGGCTTCCTCGGCACCGATGTACCAGTTGGCCGGCGCCTTCTCGATCAGTTCCTCGATCGGCACCTGCGACCCCGCCACGATCGCACGGAACCCCTCCTCCTCGATCTCGACCGAGGTTTCGATCTCGTGCAGCTTGGCCTTGAGCGAGGCGACCAGCATCTTGAGCGGGCCGGATAGTTCGAGGGTGCTGGTCATCTGCCGCTCGTGCAGCATCAACCGGGTTCCGCGCGTCAGGAACCGCTTGTCGACCGGGAACGCCGACATGAACGTCGACCCCGCCGAATAGACCGCGACCTTGCCCAGAAACAGCGCCTCGCGCCCGGTATAGTCGCGCAGCAGGCGAATATCGTCGCCCATCGCCCGCGCGACCTCCGGATCGCCGCCCAGCGTCGAGATCGACACGACCAGCGGCCCGTCGGTCGGCGCGTCGAGCACCTGTTGGCGGAAGCTGTCGTACATCGCATGATCGACCGGGCCGGCAAGATGAACGTGCGGGCGGGCAAGTAGCGGATAGTCGTTGATCGTGGTGGTGGTCATGACGGGCGTCCCCCTTCGCGTGAAAGTCTGCGGCGGAACCGGGGGATGGGGGTAAGGTTCCGATTTATGGTGTCGCGTTGGTAGATTTGTTCCACGCGAGGGCGCGAAGAAGGCAGGATGGGTTCACGCGGAGACGCGGAGGGGTCACGTTCGTGGCCTCGCCTCGTGCCGGGCCAGATCGCCTTTCTATGGAATGCCTTCCCAACATACTCCCCTCCCTGACAAGGGAGGGGTTGGGGGTG
>NZ_LMKU01000033.1:189630-195870 GCF_001421635.1 Sphingomonas sp. Leaf25 | reverse complement strand
CCGGCCCCTCCCTTGTCAGGGAGGGGAGGTACCACGAACGCACCTGCTCCGCGCCTCCGCGCGAACCCATCCTGCCTTCTTCAAGGCCGTCGCGCCGGCGCGCGCAAACGAAAAAGGGCGACCGGTCCGAAAACCGATCGCCCCCGCTCAGCACCCGGAAAAAGCGCTCAGTACACCCGCTTCTTCGGCTTGATATATTCCGCCTCGTCGGTGAGCGTATAGTCGTGGACCGGGCGATAATCGATCGCCGTGGTGCCCGTCTTGCCGCCCCAGCCGTCGAACGTCGCGATGGTGTGCTTCATCCAGTTCGCGTCGTCGCGATCGGGGAAGTCCTCGTTCACATGCGCGCCGCGGCTTTCCTTGCGGTTCTGCGCCGACTTGATCGTCACCACCGCCTGCGACAGCAGATTGTCGAGTTCGAGCGTCTCGATCAGGTCGGTGTTCCACACCAGCGACCGGTCGGTGACGTTCACATCGGCCATCGAGCGATAGATGCCGTCCATCAGCTCGACACCCTCATTCAGCAGCGCGTCGTCGCGGAACACCGCGCAATGCTTCTGCATCGTCTTCTGCATCGCAAGGCGGATCTTGGCGGTCGGCGTCGATCCGCTGGCGTTGCGGAACGTGTCGAGTCGCGCCAGCGCCAGATCGGCCGAACCCTCGGGCAGCGGCTTGTGCGGCGTGCCGGGCTTCAGCGTCTCCTTGAGGCGCAGGCCGGTCGCGCGGCCGAACACCACCAGATCGATCAGCGAGTTGGACCCCAGACGATTGGCACCATGGACCGACACGCAGGCGGCTTCGCCGACCGCGAACAGCCCCGGCACGACCGCATCGGCATCGTCGCCACGCCGGGTCACGACCTCGCCATGATAGTTACACGGGATGCCGCCCATGTTGTAATGGACCGTCGGCGTCACCGGCAGCGGCTGGCGCGTCAGGTCGACGCCGGCGAAGATTTTGCCGGTTTCGGTGATGCCCGGCAGGCGCTCGGCCAGCACCTTGGGATCGATATGGTCGAGGTGCAGGAAGATATGGTCGCCGTCCTTGCCGACGCCGCGCCCTTCGCGCATCTCCATCGCCATCGACCGGCTGACGACGTCGCGGCTGGCGAGATCCTTGGCCGAGGGGGCGTAGCGTTCCATGAACCGCTCGCCGTCCTTGTTGGTCAGGTATCCGCCCTCGCCGCGCGCGCCCTCGGTGATGAGGACGCCCGCGCCATAGATGCCGGTCGGGTGGAACTGCACGAATTCCATGTCCTGCAGCGGCAGGCCGGCGCGCAGCACCATGCCGCCGCCGTCGCCGGTGCAGCTATGCGCCGAGGTGGCGGAATAATAGCAGCGGCCATAGCCGCCGGTCGCCAGCACCACCGAATGGGCGCGGAACCGGTGGATCGATCCGTCCTCCATGCACAGCGCGATGACGCCGCGGCACACGCCGTCCTCCATGATGAGGTCGAGCGCGAAATATTCGATGAAGAAGTCAGCGTCATACTTCAGCGACTGCTGGTACAGCGCGTGGAGCATGGCGTGGCCGGTGCGGTCGGCGGCGGCGCAGGTGCGCTGCACCGGGGGGCCCTCGCCCATGTTCTGCATATGGCCGCCGAACGGACGCTGGTAGATCGTCCCGTCCTCGTTGCGGCTGAACGGCACGCCGGCATGTTCCAGCTCGATGACCGCCGCCGGTGCCTCACGCACCATATATTCGATCGCGTCCTGATCGCCCAGCCAGTCCGATCCCTTGACGGTATCGTACATGTGCCACGACCAGTGATCGGGCGAATTGTTGCCGAGCGACGCGGCGATGCCGCCCTGCGCCGCGACGGTGTGGCTGCGGGTCGGGAACACCTTGGTGATGCACGCGGTCTTCAGGCCCGCCTCGGCGATGCCCATGGTGGCGCGCAGGCCCGATCCGCCTGCCCCCACGACCACCGCGTCATAGGTGTGGTCGATGATCTTGTAAGCGTCGGTGGCCATTATGCGGGCGTCCCGGTGAAAGCGATCTTGAGGATCGAGAAGACGGCAAGCAGCCAGGCCGCGCCATAGACGAAGTTCAGCGCGATCATCAGCACGACCTTGGTCTCGTCATGCTGGTAATCCTCGATCACCGTCTGGAGCCCCAGCTTGGCGTGATAGACGACCGAGGTGACGAGGAGGAGGAGCGGCACCGCGCCCCATGCCGATCCGACCCAGTCGACCATCGTCTTGTAATCATGGCCCGGCAGCAGCGCGAGGCTGAGGATCAGCCACGTCATCAGCAACAGGTTGGCGCCGGCGGTCAGCCGTTGCTGCCAGAAATGATGCGCGCCGGTCTTGGCCGACCCCAGGCCGCGGACGCGACCGATGCTCGTACCATTGCCCATTACTGCTTCCCCACGATCAGCCACGCCCACAGCAGGACGGTCGCCGCGACGCCGAACACGATCGTCGCGATGGCGCTCTGCCGGTTGCCCTTCAATTCGAAATTCGCGCCGACATCCATGAAGAAGTGACGCACGCCGTTGCCGACATGCTGGAACAGCGCATAGCTGAGCCCGATGCCGAACAGATACCCGACCGGGGCGAGCGGCCCGGTGAACCACGACAGGAAGCGCGCATAGCTGTCCTCGCCGCCGGACAGCGCCGCCAGCCACCACACGAACAGCGCAAGGCCGACGGTGCCCATCGCCACGCCGGTCGCGCGGTGCAGGATCGACACCAGCATGTTCGGACCCCAGCGCCAGACCTGAAGATGGGGCGAGGTGGGACGGTTCTTGGGGCGGACGGTTGCCAAATTCGGATTCCTTTGGCTCGGGGCCTTGAAATATTGTGGCCTATCTACGCACCCGCGTCCCCGATGCAAGGGTCGTTGCGCGAGTCCGGTACTCTATGGACTGCTCCGGCAACGCCCGATCAGGGCGGTGCCGGCCCGCTCGAGGCAAGCGACGCAACGCGCTGTTAACCCTTCCGGCGGTACTCCGGCAAGGAGCAGATGTCCCACGGTGCGTGGGCGGGCACAGGGGATCAGGACAGGTGGCGACCAGACAGCTTCCGGCAGCCGAAAGCGTGAGCGGGACGATCGACCTGCAGGAACGCCTGCGCATCTTCAACATCAGCGAGGACGACGTGCTCGGCTCGCGCGCGCTGTGGAGCGTCATCGAACCCGAAGCGCGCAGCATCGCCACCAGCCATTTCGATCAGGCACAGCGCGTCGGCGCGCTGCCCAGCCTGCACACCGACTTCGACCGCATGGTGCAGCTCGGCGTGAACTATCTGCGCAACCGCTTCACCGACCTGACCGGCATCGCCTGGGTCCAGTCGATCGAGCGTACCATCGCCACCGCCTTCTCGCGCGACGTGTCGCTCACCGCCGTCCTGTCGATGACCGATGCCGGGGCGCGCGCCACCTTCGACGTGCTGCGCCGGGCGATCACCGACGAGGAAACCTTCCGCGAGGCGGCCGAACTGCTCTTCCGCCTGCGCTCGATCGAGATCGATATTTTCGTCTCGCTCTACAACGCCTATTTCCAGCATGATCTCCAGGTCGGGCGCGACCGGCTGGCGCATGAATTCCGCGACAACATCGGCGCGACGGTCGAACGCGCCAGTTCGGAAAGCGATTCGCTGCGCGTCCATGCCGGGCGCACCTCGGCCAGCGCGCGCGGGATGCTCGGCAAGGCATCCGAAGTCGCCGCCGCCGCCGAACAGTCGGCGGTCGCGATGCGCGAGGCGGCGGCGACCTCCGCCGGCCTGATCCGCGCGATCGAGGATGCGCGCACCGAGGTCGAGGCGGCGGCCGAGATCGCCACCCGCGCCTCGAAACAGGCGGGCACCGCCGTCGGCATGTCCGAAACCCTCTCCGATCACGCCAAGTCGATCGAATCGATCCTCGGCCTGATCCGCGACATCGCCGGGCAGACCAACCTGCTGGCGCTCAACGCCACGATCGAGGCGGCGCGCGCGGGCGATGCCGGCCGCGGCTTCGCGGTGGTGGCGCAGGAGGTGAAGAGCCTCGCCAGCCAGACCGCGCGCGCGACCGACGACATCGCCGCCAAGATCGCCGCGATCCAGGCCGCGACCCGCTCGACCGTGGAAACCAACGCCTCGATCCGCGCGACCGTGACCGAGGTGCAGGAAAGCGCGATCCGCATCCGCCACGCGATGGAAGTACAGGCGCAGACCGTCACCGCGATCACCGCCGCCGTCGACGAAACCGCGCTCGCCGCCGATTCGATGTCGTCGACGATCGCCGCGATCCGCGAGGATACCGAAACCGTCGCGTCGGAGATCGACCGGGTGGGCGACGGCTTCACCTCGCTCGACCAGGAACTGGGCGCACTGAAATCGAGCGCGGTCGACTTCATCGGCAAGGTCGCGGCGTAAGGCGGCGTAAGGCCGGCCACGCTCCCCCGTTTCGTCATCCCGGCGAAGGCCGGGATCCACCGTGCCGCCAGGGCCGAACCCTTCGGCGTTTGCGGAACCATGGATCCCGGCCTCCGCCGGGATGACGGATTCGGTAAAGGTGACAACTCCGCCACGATCGTCACCCCGAAACGGGTCCGGGGTGACGGTTGCTCCGGCAAGCGCGTCCCCCTACACCCCCGCCCCATGGCCAACATCCTCCTCACCGGCGGGTCGCGCGGGATCGGCGCGGCGATCGCCGACACGCTCCGCCCCGACCATGCCCTCGCCGTCCAGTCGACCAGCGGGCCGCTCGCCGCCGACTTCGCCGATCCCGCCGCCCCCGCCGACCTCTGGGCGCGCGCGCTCGACGCGCTCGACGGCCGGATCGATGTCCTCATCAACAACGCCGGCGTGTTCGACGCCAACCCGCTCGACCTGCCCCATGCCGACTGGGTCGCCGGCTGGGAGCGCACGCTGCGCATCAACCTCACCGCCGCCGCCGAACTGAGCCGCCTCGCTGTCACCCACTGGCAGGACACCGGCACCCCCGGCCGCATCGTCAACATCGCCAGCCGCGCGGCGCATCGCGGCGACAGCCCGGCGCACTGGCATTATGCCGCATCCAAGGCCGGCATGGTCGCGATGACCAAGACCATCGCCCGCGCCTATGCCAAGGACGGCATCCTCGCCTTCGCCATCTGCCCCGGCTTCACCATGACCGGCATGGCCGAGGATTATCTGGCAAGTCGTGGCGGCGACAAGCTGCTCGCCGACATTCCGCTCGGCCGCGTCGCCATGCCGGACGAGGTCGCCGCCATCGCCCGCTTCTGCGCGACGGACGCCCCGCCGTCGATGACCGGCGCGGTGCTCGACGTGAACGGCGCGAGCTACGTGCGATGAGCTGGAAACTCACCCTTCCCTGCACCCGCGCCGAGGCCGAGGCGATCGACGCCGCCGACGATTACGGCTTCGATCCCGCGCCCGTGCTGATGACCACCGAAACGGTCGAGGACGATACCGAGACGTGGCGGCTCGACGCCTATTTCGAGGGCTGGCCCGACGAGCAGGCGGTCGCCGCGATCGCCGCGCTGGTGCCGAGCGCCGCCAATGCGGTGCCGACGCTCACCGAACTGGGCGACGAGGACTGGGTGACGATGAGCCAGGCGGGGCTCGAACCGCTCCACGTCGGCCGCTTCTTCGTCCACACCGCCGCGTGGGACGGCGATCACCCGGCGGGCACCCGGCCGTTCCTGATCGACGCCGGCCGCGCGTTCGGCACCGGCCATCACGAAACGACCAGCGGCTGCCTCGCCATGCTCGATTCGCTGGCGGACCGCTTGTTCGCCAACGTCATCGATCTAGGCACCGGCACCGGCCTGCTCGCCTTCGCCGCGCGCGAATTGTGGCCGCAGGCACGGGTGATCGCGACCGACATCGATCCGGTGGCGATCGACGTCACCGCCGCAAACGCCGCGCTGAACCGCTCCGAGCGCGTCGAGCTGATCGTTGCCGACGGCGCACTGGCGCAAGCGATCACCGACGCCGCGCCCTACGACCTGCTGATCGCCAACATCCTCGCCGGTCCGCTGATCTCGATGGCCCCCGAAGTCGCCGCCATCGCCGCGCCCGGCGCGACGATCGTGCTGGCCGGCCTGCTGGAGACCCAGCGCGACGCGGTCGTCGCCGCCTATGCCGCGTGCGGCACGGTACTGGAAGAGGTCGACCGCCGCGGCGACTGGAGCGTGCTGCGCCTCACCGCCGGCCGGGAACGCTACATCCCCACCGCCCCGATCGATCCCAAGGGCCGCGACGGCTGGGCACTGGACCTGTGATTCCTCCCCTCCCTGACAAGGGAGGGGTC
>NZ_LMKU01000033.1:176706-189623 GCF_001421635.1 Sphingomonas sp. Leaf25 | reverse complement strand
CCCGGCCCGCGAGGGACGGTTCCGCCAGCCCCAAGCCAACCCACCCCCAGCCCCTCCCTTGTCAGGGAGGGGAGCGCTTAGGTAGTCGACCTGCTCCATTGTAACCGTCGCTCCCGCGCAGGCGGGAGCCCATACACGCCGACGTCGTGGCAAGAAGCGCAACCGCTGCGTCTATGGATTCCCGCCTTCGCGGGAAAGACGGAGGGGTGCATGGCACGCAACAACCGCCGCATACCCCTCCGCGCCTCCGCGCCAACCCTACCCCGCCTTCCCCAACGCATAGGCCTGCGTCCCCCGCGTCACCACCACATCCTCGGGCAACACCGCATCCACCGCCACCGCCGGCGCATGCCCGATCGCGGTGTAAACCGGCGCGAAATCGGTCTCGATCGTCAGCCGCAGCAGTTCCTCGAACGAGGGGATGACGAAATAGGTCTGCTGGAAATCGTCGATCCGATAGTCGGTGCGCATCACTCGCGCGAGATCGAGCATCACCCGGTTGGGGCTGGCATCCTCCAGCGAGAAGCGCGTTTCCGACGCACTCGACACGATCCCCGCACCATAGATGCGCAACTCGCCCTCTTCCTGCACCAGCCCGAATTCGACCGTGTACCAGTACAGCCGCGCCAGTTGCTTGAGCGACCCCAGCTCCAGCGCGCGCAGCCCCCCCCGGCCATAGGCGGCGAGGTAATCGGCGAACACCGGATCGGCCAGCATCGGCACATGACCGAACACGTCGTGAAAGACGTCGGGTTCCTGCAGATAGTCCAACTGATCGGGCCGGCGGATGAAATTGCCCGCGACGAAGCGGCGGTTGGCCATATGGGTGAAGAACACGTCGTCGGGCACCAGCCCCGGCACCGCCACCACCCGCCATCCGGTCAGCGCCTCCAGCCGATCGGACAGTTCCTCGAAATCGGGAATCCCCGATTCCGAAAGCTTCAGCGCATCCAGCCCGCGCAGGAACGCCGCCGAGGCACGGCCGGGCAGCAACGCCATCTGCCGCGCATACAGCGTGTCCCATGTCGCATGATCCTGCGCGCTATAGCCGTCCCACCCCTGCGGGATGGTCCAGTCGGCGTTGGCACCCTCGGGCGGGCGGTCGAGTACATGGGTTTCGCTTGCCATTCCCGCATTGTAGCATGCGCCATGACGATACGGAAACTGCTGCGCCGGAGTTCGGGTATGCTCGGCGGCCTGTTGCTCCTCCCCGGCATCTACCTGCTCGCCGGGCTGGCCGGCGGCGCGATTCCTGCCGGCGGCGCTACCCCGGCGCAGGGCATCCGCATCTATGTCGAGGACAATGGCATCCATACCGGCATCGTCGTCCCCGCGCGCATCGACGGCGTGGATTTCGACGATCTGGTACGGCCGGGCGACCTCACCGATTCGCGCCATGCCGGCCACGCCTGGCGCTCGTTCGGCTGGGGCGAGCGCGGTTTCTATCTCGGCACGCCGACGTGGGCCGATGTGAAGCCCGCCACCATCCTCGCCGCCGCGATCGGCAGCGACGCGGTGGTGATGCACGTCGACGCTCTGCCCGATCCCGCCGGACAGCGCGGTGTCTATCCGCTCACCCTGTCGCCCGACCAGTACCGCCGCCTCGCCGCGCACATCCGCGCCAGCTTCGCGACGGGCCATGCGCCGATCGCCGGCTATGGCCCATCCGACGCCTTCTATCCCGCGCGCGGCCGCTACAGCGCCGTCACGACCTGCAATAGCTGGACCGGCGCTGCGCTGCGCGCGGCGGGCGTGCCGATGGGGGCATGGACGCCGTTTCCGGTGACGGTTACGGCATGGCTGTGACGCTTTCTGGAAACCCGCGAAAGAGCAAGTTTGAGCGCGGTGCCGGCCCGCTCCCCCTCGGGTCCCGGCAAAGTAGTACTTTGCCGGGCTACCCTCTCCCCGCCACCCATCAGGATACTCAAGTGGGTGGCGGGGAGGGGAAGCGAGCCGGCACCGCAGGACGGACGACGTGATCCACGGGCCTCCCTCGCTCCGGCAGTTCCTCGCCGAAACGCCCCGCGCCGCATGGGCACTGGCGGGCACCCCGTTCCGGTGGCGCGCCGCGCTGGACGGTGCGCCGCGCGGCGACGGTGGTCCGGTGCTGCTCCTGCCCGGCCTGTTCAACAGCGACCGGTCGATGCTGCTGATGGCGCGGTTCCTGCGCAGCCTCGGCCATGCCCCGCACGGCTGGGGACTGGGCCGCAACTTCGGCCAGCGCAGCATCGGCACGGATGGCGCCGCCCTGTTCGCGCGGATCGACCATCTGGCGCAGGCGAGCGGCCGCCCGGTCGCGCTCGTCGGGGTCAGCATGGGCGGCATCATGGCCCGCCTCGCCGCGCATCGCGTGCCCGCGTCGGTCGCGCAGGTGGTGACGGTCGCCAGCCCCTATGCCGGCCCGGCGCGCGCCACCCGGGTGTGGCGGCTCTACGAATGGATCAGCGGCGAATCGGTCGACGATCCCGCGCTCCTCGCGCTCGCCGACGAGGTCCGCCGCCCGCTGCCCGTCCCCGCCACCGCGATCTGGAGCGCCAGCGATGGCCTCGTCAACGGCCTGTGCTGCCATGTCGCGGGCGAACCCGGCTGCCACGCGGTCCATGTGCCGAGCAGCCATTACGGCGTGCAGACCCGCCCCGCGATCCTGCGCGCGGTGGCGCAGGCGCTGGCGGCGAACTGTCCTACAGCGGCGACATCGGCCATGGTGGCGGGAACGGCGGGCTGAACCCCGCCGCGCTCCTTGGACATCGTCGATGGTCGTACCCGCGAATGGTTCGCAACAACTGTGCTGTTAGTGTAAACTTTGTAAACTTTGGGGGGAATTGCCGACCCGCAAAGACCTGCCCCGCCGCAACGCGCCCGACCCCACCCATTCGTCATTCCGGCGAAGGCCGGAATCCATATACGCTGACGATGCGGCTCCTGACCGGGAGCCGTTCCGAGTCCCACAAGCCCCGCCACGGGCAAAGCCCACGTCGTCGGACGGCGCTTTCCGCGCCGCCGGCCGGGCGCGCCTGATGCGGCGCGGTGCTGCTTCGCTGCACCTCGCCCGGCGCGCCATCGTCATTCCGGCGAAGGCCGGAATCCATACACGCCGACGATAGCGGCTCCTGCCCGGACAGCCGTTCCGACCGACCCAAGCCCCGCCACGGGCAAAGCCCGTGTCGTCGAACGGCGCTTTCCGCGCCGCCGGCCGGGCGCGCCTAGTACGGCTCAGACGTAGCTTCGCTACGCCTCGCCCGGCGCTTCCGCATTTCCCGCCCCTCGCGCGCTTCCTTCTTGCGCATTTTGCGGCCGTAGTTGCGGTCGGCCTCCGACTGGCTGGTCGTGGTCCAGTCGACCACCTGCGCCCCCGCGCGCACCGGCGCGGTCGCCACATTCCATACCGTGCTGACACAGCCCCCGGTCAGGGGGGCCAGCATCAACACCATCCACGCCGCTCGCATGCTCCGGGAAATCCTCAATAGGGTTTGTCGCGTACCTGCGCCCCGATTAGCGGAAAATCGGTGAAGAAACCATCGACGCCCGCCGCCACCGCGTCGGCGATCTCCTGCCCCACCCGGCCCTGCGCCGCCGGCCCGCCCGCGACCCGGTACGCCTCGGGCAGAAAGACGTTCTCCGCGCGATACGTCCACGGATGCACCCGCAGCCCCGCCCCATGCGCGTCATGGATCAGCGGCTTGCCCCCCGCGACCATCACCTTGTTCGGCCCGATCCCCCACGCATAGCCCGCGACCCCCCTGAGCCCCGCCGGCGTCGTCATCGCCGCATAGCTCGCCACCGCGCGGTCGGCCGGGCCGCCGCTGGCATCCATCAACTGGATCAGGCGAATGCCCGTCAGCTTCTTGAGCGCCTTGAGATTGTCCACCTCGAACGACTGGATGAACACCGGTGCCGCCGCCGAATCCCATCCCGCCGCCTTCAGCTCGGCAACCAGCCGTGCCTCCATCGGATGGCCGATCGACGCGAAATAGGTCGGATGCTTCGTCTCGGGATAGATGCCGATCGTCCGCCCGGTCGCCGCCGACGCCCGCTTGGCCAGCGCGATCACCTCGGCCAGCGTCGGCACGCCGTCCTGCCCGTCATAGGCGGTGTTGCCGGGGCGAAGCTGCGGCAGCCGCTCCTTCGCCCGCAACGTCCTGAGTTCGGCCAGCGTGAAATCCTCGGTGAACCAGCCAGTCATCGCCTGCCCGTCGATCGTCTTCGTCACCCGCCGGCCTGCGAACTCCGGGTGATCGGCGACGTCGGTCGTCTCCGAAATCTCGTTCTCGTGCCGCGCGACGAACACGTTATCCTTCGTCAGCACCAGATCGGGTTCGATGAAATCCGCCCCCTGCTCGATCGCGAGGGTATAGGCGGCGAGCGTATGCTCGGGCCGCGATCCGCTCGCCCCGCGGTGGGCGATGACGATCGGCGGCGACAGGGGACGTTCCTCGTTCACGGCAGTTCCTCCGGCCAGCGCCATCACCAGCATCAACCCCAACATCTGCGATCCTTTCGCAACAGGAAACCCTTTGCGTTCGGGACGTTGCCCGTTCCTACCCTCGGAGCACCGCCCCCATGCACTTCACCATCAACGGCCAGCCCCATCAGGCGGAGGTCGACATCCGCACCTCGCTGCTCGATCTGCTGCGCGAACATCTGTCGCTGACCGGCAGCAAGAAGGGATGCGACCATGGCCAATGCGGTGCCTGTACCGTGTTGGTGAACGGCCGCCGTATCAATAGCTGCCTGACCCTCGCCGTGATGCATCAGGATGACGACATCGTGACGATCGAAGGATTGGGCACCCCCGGCGACCTTCATCCCCTGCAGGACGCCTTCGTCCGCCACGACGGGTTCCAGTGCGGCTATTGCACGCCGGGGCAGATTTGTTCGGCGGTCGGCATGCTCGACGAAGTGGCGAAGGGCTGGCCAAGCCACGTCAGCGCCGACCTGTCCGATCCCGAGTTCACCGACGCGGAAATCCGCGAACGGATGAGCGGCAACCTGTGCCGCTGTTCGGCCTATCCCAATATCGTCGACGCGATCCGCGAAGTCGCCGACGCGAACCAGCCCGCCCATGCGGAGGCAGCGGAATGAAATCGTTCGACTATGCCAAGGCCGACAGCGCCGAAACCGCCGTTGCTGAGGCCGCCCATCCCGACACCCGCTTCATCGCCGGCGGCACCAACCTGCTCGACCTGATGAAATTGCAGGTCGAAACGCCAGCGCGGCTGGTCGACATCAGCCGCCTGCCGCTGTCCGACATCGAGGAAACCGACGACGGCGGCCTGCGGATCGGCGCGCTGGTCCCCAACTCCGATCTCGCCGCCGACCCAAAGGTCCGCGAGCGCTACGAAGTCTTGAGCCGTGCGCTCCTCGCCGGTGCCTCGGGCCAGCTCCGCAACAAGGCGTCGACCGGTGGCAACCTCCTCCAGCGCACCCGCTGCTATTATTTCTACGAGACGGCGTCGCGCTGCAACAAGCGCGTGCCGGGATCGGGCTGCGACGCTCAGGAAGGCTTCAACCGCATCCTCGCCGTCCTCGGCACGTCCGACCACTGCATCGCCACCCACCCCAGCGACATGGCCGTCGCGATGCGCGCACTGGATGCCACGATCATCACGCTGGGCGGCGATGGTGAGCGGCGGCGGGTCCCGATCGGCGATTTCTACCGCCTGCCCGGCGACCGCCCCGATATGGAGACGGTGCTGAAACCGGGCGAACTCATCACCCATGTCGAACTGCCCCCCGCCCCGGCGGGCCGCCAGATTTATCGCAAGGTCCGCGACCGCGCCTCCTATGCCTTCGCTTTGGTGTCGGTCGCCGGCATCGTCGCCATCGAGGACGGCACGATCACCTCGGCGCACCTCGCCTTCGGTGGTCTGGGGCCGATGCCGTGGCGCGATGCCGCGGTCGAATCGGCGCTGATCGGCAACGCGCCGTCGGATGCGCTGTTCGGGCAGGCCGCCGACATCCTGCTGCGCGACGCCCGGGGCTTCGGCAGCAACGACTTCAAGATTCCGCTGGCGCGCCGCACGCTGATCGCCACGCTCAGGGAGCTGACCGCATGACCACCAACGCGCTCCAGATGGACAAGCCCGTCGAACACAGCCTGCTCGACGACGGCGTGCAGGGCATCATCGGCAAGGGGCTGGTGCGGGTCGACGGTCCGCTCAAGGTCGCGGGACAGGCGACCTATGCCGCCGAATACGACATCCCGAACCTCGCCCACGGCTTCCTCGTCCGCGCGACCTTCGCGGCGGGCAAGATCACCGCGATCGATGCCGAGGGGGCCAAGGCGCTGCCCGGCGTGATCGACGTGGTGGTCGACCTGAAAAACTTCATCCGCAACCCGCAGCAGGGCGGCGAAACCGGCGCCCCGACGCAGGGCGTGGCCGACGTCGCCTATTTCGGCGAACCGGTCGCGATCGTCGTCGCCGAGAGTTTCGAGGTGGCACGCGACGCGGCGGCGCTGGTCGTCGTCCGCTTCGAGCCCGCAACGGGGGTCTATACCTTCGACGACCATCTCGACAGCGCGGCCAAGCCGCCGCCGGGATCGATGCCGCCCTATCACGAACAGGGCGATCTCGACCGTGCGATGGCCGGTGCGGCGTTCACCGTCGACGACGTCTGGCGCACCCCGTCGCAGAATTCGGCGGCGATGGAGCCCCACGCCTCGATCGCGGTGTGGGACGACGACGGGCTGACGCTCTACGGCGCGCTCCAGATGCCGTCGTCGGACAAACAGCAGCTCGCCAAGTCGCTCGGCGAGCGCCAGTCGAAGGTCCGCATCGTCGCGCGCTACATCGGCGGTGGCTTCGGCTCCAAACTCGGCATCTCGCCCGATACCGTCGCGACCGCGATCGCGGCGAAAGCGGTCGGTCGCCCGGTCAAGACGGTAATGACCCGCCAGCAGGTGTTCGAGGCGACGCTCCGCCGCTCGAACACGCAGCAGCGCCTGCGCCTCGCCGCCGATGCGAACGGCACGCTGACCGGCATCGGCCACGAAACCCTGTGTTCCAACCTGCCGGGCGAAGGCTATTTCGAACCCGCCGGACAGGCGACCTCGTTCCTCTACGGCGGCGAGAACCGGGTCATCACCCATGATCTGGTCGAACTGAACCAGACGCTGTCGGGATCGATGCGCGCACCGGGCGAGGCGGTCGGCCTCCTCGCGCTCGAAAACGCGATGGACGAACTGGCGGAACTCACCGGGCTCGATCCGGTCGAACTGCGCCGTCGCAACGATCCCGACCGCGATCCGCAAAAGGACATTCCCTATTCGTCGCGCGCGCTCACCCGCTGTCTCGACGAAGGAGCCAGGGCGTTCGGCTGGGAGACACGCAACCGGACGCCGGGCGGCAGGCGCGAGGGCGACTGGCTGATCGGTCAGGGCATGGCGTCGACCACCCGCGCCAACATGCTGCAACCCTCTGAAGCGGCGGTGTCGCTCGGGGCCGACGGGCGTGCGCTGGTCGAAACCGACATGACCGACATCGGCACCGGCACCTACACCATTCTCGCCCAGATCGCGGGCGAGATGCTGGGGTTGCCGGTCGAGCGGGTCGACGTGCATCTGGGCGATACGAAGTCGCCACCGGGCGCGGGGTCGGGCGGATCATGGGGCGCGGGCAGCGCCGGATCGTCGGTCTATCTGGCGTGCGAGAGCCTGCGCCAGCAACTGGCGAAGGTGATGGACGCCGATCCCGCCGACCTGACGCTCAAGGATGGCCATGCGACCGCCGGCAACCGCCGGGTGCCGCTTACCGACCTGATCGGCGACGGCCTGACCGCCACCGGGTCGATCAAGCCGGGCAAACAGGAAAAGCTGACCTCGCAGGCCAGCTATGGCGCGCATTTCTGCGAAGTGAAGGTCCATGCCGTGACCGGCGAGGTGCGCGTCACCCGCTGGCACGCGACCTTCGCCGCCGGGCGCATCCTCAACCAGCAGACCGCCCGGTCGCAGTGCATCGGCGGCATCGTGTTCGGCATCGGCACCGCGCTGACCGAGGATCTGGTCCATGACGACCGCGACGGGCGGATCGTCAACCACGATCTCGCCGAATATCATGTCCCGGTTCATGCCGACGTTCCGGCGATGGACATCGTGTTCCTCGACGAACGCGACATCCATGCCAACCCGCTCCATGCCAAGGGGATCGGCGAACTGGGCATCGGCGGAGCGGGCGCGGCGGTGACGAACGCGATCTACAACGCGACCGGCATACGGGTGCGCGACTATCCCGCGACGCTCGACAAGCTGCTCGAAGGATTGCCGGTAATGTGAAGGGTCCTCCCCGGTCACGGGGAGGATTTTTCCCTTGTTCGCATTTGCGGCAGCACTACCTGTCATGTATCTGACGCGCATATCGGGCGGAGCATCGCCCCCAAGCTGACCGAGCGAGCACCATGGCCGAATTCCGTTTGCCCAAGAACAGCCGCATCCAGAAGGGCACGACCCACACGTCGGCGACGAAGGGCCGGATCAAGAAGTTCAAGGTCTATCGCTACGACCCGGATTCGGGCCAGAATCCGCGCTACGACGATTTCGAGATCGATCTCGACGAATGCGGCCCGATGGTGCTCGACGCGCTCATCAAGATGAAGTCGGAGCAGGACCCCTCGCTCACCTTCCGTCGTTCGTGCCGCGAAGGTATCTGCGGCTCCTGCTCGATGAACATCGACGGGCGCAACGGCCTCGCCTGCACCACCGCGATCGAGGACATCAAGGGCGACATTCGCATCACGCCGTTGCCGCATATGGAAGTCATCAAGGACCTTGTCCCCGATTTTACCCATTTCTACGCGCAATATGCCTCGATCAAGCCGTGGCTCCAGACGGTTACGCCCGAACCCGCCGGCAAGGAAAGGCTCCAGTCGCCTGACGATCGCGCGAAGCTGGACGGCCTCTACGAGTGCATCCTGTGCGCCTGCTGCTCGACCTCGTGCCCCAGCTACTGGTGGAACAGCGACAAGTTCCTGGGTCCCGCAATTCTGTTGCAGGCCTATCGCTGGCTGGCCGACAGCCGCGACGAGATGACTGGCGAGCGGCTCGACGAGCTGGAAGATCCCTTCCGCCTCTATCGCTGCCACACCATCATGAACTGCGCCAACGTCTGTCCCAAGGGGCTGAACCCGGCCAAGGCCATCGCCGAAATCAAGAAGATGGAAGTCGAACGCGCCATCTGATCCGGCGCCCCATCGGGTTCGAGCCTGCCCGAAGCCCGTTTTCGACCGGCTCGAACCCTTGTTGGATTGATCGTTGCAGACCGTTCTTGCCCGTTACGACTCGCTGGTCGCCAGCGGCGAACTCCGCCCCGACCCCGAACAGCGCGCCGCCGCCGAACGACTGTCGCGGCTCGCCGGCCAGATCGATACCCCGCCCAAGCGCGGCCTGTTCGCCCGGCTGACCGGCAGCGGCGCGCCGGCCCCGCGCGGTGTGTATCTGTGGGGCGGGGTCGGGCGCGGCAAGTCGATGCTGATGGACCTGTTCTACGACTGCGTCGCCGAACCGGCCAAACGCCGCGTCCATTTCCACGCCTTCATGATCGAGGTCCACAGCCGCCTTGCCGTCGAACGCGCCAAGGAAGCGGGCAACCCGGTGCCCCCGGTCGCCGAGGCACTGGCCAAGGACCTGAAGCTCCTCGCCTTTGACGAGATGGTCATCAACAACACCGCCGACGCAATGGTGCTGTCGCGACTGTTCACCGAGATGATGACCCACGGCGTCACGGTGGTCGCGACCTCCAACCGTCCGCCGGCCGATCTCTACAAGGACGGGTTGCAGCGCGACAGTTTCCTGCCGTTCATCAAGCTGCTCGAGGCGAACCTTGACGTGCTGCCACTCAACGGTCCGGTCGATTACCGCCGCGACCGGCTGGGCGCGGTCGATACATGGCTGGTGCCGAACGGCCCGGCCGCGACCGAGGCGCTGTCCGCCGCCTTCTTCCGCCTGACCGACCATGCCGTCGAGGACCGCGATCATGTGCCGTCGTGCGACCTCGACGTCGGTGGCCGCACGCTGCACGTTCCCAAGGCGCTGAAAGGCGTCGCAGTGTTCAGCTTCAAGCGGCTGTGCGGCGAGGCACGCGGCGCGCCCGATTATCTGGCGGTCGCACGGACGTTCCACACCGTCATCCTCGTCGGCATCCCGGTTCTGGGACCGGACAACCGCAACGAGGCGGCACGGTTCGTGACGCTGATCGACGCGCTCTACGAATATAAGGTCAAGCTGCTGGCGGCGGCGGATGCCCAGCCGGGCGACCTCTACCCGCGCGGCGACGGCCGGTTCGAATTCGACCGCACGATCAGCCGGCTGGAGGAAATGCGCTCCGACGACTATCTCGCGCAGGGCCACGGCGCGGACTGAGCCTGTCCCCGTCATTCCGGCGCAGGCCGGAATCCATTGTGTCGGAAGTTCGCGCCTCGATCGATGCCGCCCGCATCCATGAATCCCGGCCTGCACCGGGGTGACGGGGTTCATCCCCGCCGCGCGTCCGCCTTCTTGGTGCGCAATGTCGCCGATGCCGCCGCCGGATCGTCGGGCCATGGATGGCGCGGATAGCGGCCGCGCATCTCCTTCGACACCTCGCGCCAGCTTCCCGCCCAGAACCCGGGCAGGTCGCGCGTCGTCTGGATCGGCCGTCCGGCGGGCGAGGTCAGGCTCAAGGTCAGCGGCACCCCGGCGACCATCGGATGGGTGGCCAGCCCGAACAGCGCCTGCACGCGCAGCTCGACCCGTGGCCCCCCTTCGGCGGCATAGTCGATCGCGTGGGTCGAACCGGCGGGACTCTCGAACCGGGCAGGCGCGAGGCGGCGCACCTGCTGCATCCAGTCCCAGCCCGCCTGCCCCTCCAGCGCATCGTGCAACGCCGCCGGATCGACCGCGTCGAGCCGGCGCTTGCCCGCCAGCAACGGCGGCAACCAGTCGTCGAGCGTGGCGAGCAATGCGCCATCGCCCAGCGGATCGTCGTCGCCCCGCATCGCCGCGACGAACGCCGATCGCCGCCGCAGCGCCTCCGCTCCCCCAGCCCAAGACAATAACGAAAGGTCGCGCCGTACCCCTTCGAGCAATGCATCGGCGATCTCCTCGCGCGAGGCGGCGGCGTCCGGCCCCGACGACAGCCGTACCGCCCCCAGCCGCCGTTCGCGCAGCGCGGTGATCGCCCCGGTCGCGGGATCGAAGGTCACGCTGCGCCGGGTCACGATCGCCTCGCCGAACAGCGCCTCGACACTCGCCGGCTCGATCGCCACCGCCGACAGGATGCGCGCGCCCGCCGCCTGCCCCTGCGTCTCCGCCACCGCCAGCCATTCGCTCGATCCGAAGCCGCCGCCCTCCAGCCGGAAACCGCGCCCGCCGACCGACGCCCAGCGCTCGCCCGCCGCGTCGCGCCGCTTGGCGATTCGGTCGGGAAAGGCCAGCGCGACGCTGCGCGCCAGCGCATCGGCTGGCGGATCGTCGCGCCCCGGCACCAGCCGCCGCCACCGGTCGGCCAGCCGCCGCGCGCCATCGGCGCGCTGCCCGCGCTCGGACTGCCAACGGCGGCGACGCGGGTCGAGATCGATGTCGTTGCCGCCCAGCCCACGTTCGCCAAGCAGTACCGCGACCTCGGCGGCGACGCCGGCGAACCCGCCCTTGCCGGCACGGATCAGCATGTGACCGAGCCGGGGATTGAGCGGCAACCCGGCGATAGCGAGGCCATGCGGCGTCGGCCGTCCATCACTATCGATCGCGCCGAGCGTGGTAAGCCGCGCGCGCGCCTCCTCGACCGCCGCCGCGCTGGGCGGGTCGAGCCAGCGCAGGCTCGTCGGATCGCTCACCCCCCATTTGCCGCATTCGAGCACCAGCGCCGACAGATCGGCCTCCAGTATCTCGGGCGGGTCGAAGCGCGGCAGCCCGGCGGTGGCGGCGGCTTCCCACAGGCGATAGGCGACCCCCGGCCCCTGCCGCGCCGCGCGCCCGGCACGCTGCGTCACCGCCGCCTGGCTCGCACGCTCGGTGGTGAGGCGAGTCATCCCCGCCGCCCGGTCGTAGCGCGGTCGCCGCGCCAGCCCCGAATCGACCACTACCCGGATCCCGTCGAGCGTCAGCGAGGTTTCGGCGATGCTGGTCGCCAGCACGATCTTGCGCCGCCCTTCCGGGTCGGGCGCGATCGCCGCACGCTGTTCGGCGGGCAGCAGCGTCCCGTGCAGCCGGTGCAGCACCGCACCATCGGGCACGACCAGCCGCTGTGCAGTGCGTTCGATCTCGGCGACCCCGGGCAGGAAGGCGAGGATGCCGCCGTCGTTTTCCCTGAGCGCAAGGCGGATCGTGGCCGCCACCGCATCCTCGATCCGGCTCTCGGCATTGCGGCCCAGATGCCGCAGCTCCAGCGGATAGCTGCGCCCCTCGCTCTCGATTACCGGCGCGTCGTCCATCAACGCGGCGAAACGATCACCGTCGAGCGTCGCCGACATGGCGAGGATGCGCAGGTCGGGCCTGAGCGCCCCTTGCGCATCGAGCGCGAGGGCGAGGCCGAAATCGCTGTCGAGGCTGCGTTCGTGCACCTCGTCGAACAGCACCGCCGACACGCCGGCCAGTTCGGGATCGGCCTGAATCCGCGCGACGAAGATGCCCTCGGTCATCACCGTCACCCGCGTCGCCGCCGACCGCTTGCTGTCCATCCGCGTGGCATAGCCGAAGGTCCGGCCCACACCCTCGCCGGCGGTCGCCGCCATACGTTCAGCGGCGGAGCGCGCGGCGATCCGGCGCGGCGACAGCAGCAGGATTTCGCCCTCGACCCACGGCTCGGCAAGCAGCGCGGGCGCGACCGCCGTCGTCTTTCCCGCGCCGGGCGGTGCGACGAGGACGGCAGAAGAGCGGGCACGCAAGACGGTCAGCAGATCGGGGAGGACGGCATGGATCGGAAGCATCGCAGCGACCTCTAGGGCGG
>NZ_LMKU01000033.1:172528-176701 GCF_001421635.1 Sphingomonas sp. Leaf25 | reverse complement strand
TCCCAATCTGCTCCCCTCCCTGACAAGGGAGGGGTTGGGGGTGGGTTGGCCGGTTGTGGAGCGCGTACGTTTCCTTAGCAGCCGACCCACCCCCGGCCCCTCCCTTGTCAGGGAGGGGAGGCGCCTGCGCCGCCGTCCGGCTGAATGTCGATCGGTCCTGGCAATCCTTCCCCACTACCGGAAACGGATTACAGCGTATCCGGGTTGGGGCCGAGGCGGCCGTCCGCACGGTCGAGCGCATCGATCGCGGCGACCTGTTCGCCCGACAGCGTGACCGACTGCGCCGCCAGATTTTCCTCGATCCGCGCGCGCGACGATGCCTTGGGGATCACGCCGAGCCCGGCCTGCAGATGCCATGCAAGGATCACCTGCGCCGGGGTCGCGCCGATGTCGCGGGCGATGCCGGCGATGACCGGATCGGCAAGCAGCTTGCCCTGCCCCAGCGGCGACCAGCTCTGCGTCACGATGCCGAGCCGTTCGTGCGCGGCGCGTGCCTTACGCTGCTGAAAGGTCGGATGCAGCTCGATCTGGTTGAGCGCCGGCACCACACCCGTCGCATCGGCGATCCGGTCGAGATGGTCGGGCGAGAAGTTCGACACGCCGATCGAGCCGACCCGGCCGTCCTTCTGCAACGCCACCAGCGCGCGCCACGTATCGACATAGCGGTCCTGCGACGGCATCGGCCAGTGGATCAGGAACAGGTCGATTGTCGGCAGGTTCGCGGCACTGGCGTCGAACGCGCGCAGCGCCTCGTCATAGCCCATCGCGTCGCGCCACAATTTGGTGGTGACGAACGCATCGGTCCCGCCGGTCGCCGCGCCGACCCCGGCTTCGTTGCCATAGAAAGCAGCGGTATCGACCAGCCGATAGCCAGCATCCAGCGCCTCGCGCGACAGGCGTTCGGCGTCCTCGGGCGGGACCAGATAGGTGCCGAAGCCAATCGCAGGGATGGTGCGGCCGTCGTTCATCGTCAGGTCGGTCATTCGGAAATCCTTCGTTCACGCGCCTGCTACATCGGCGCTTGGTTCGCGATGAAAAGCATGGCCGGACTGTTATACCGGCTGCGAGGCACGACATCGGTCGCCGGGCTCATAACTCGGTACGTCATGGACGTGTAAGAGGGGGTCGTGTCTACCCCGCCGGGCGACCATCGGCATCCATCAGCACCTCGCGCCGGCCGACATGGTCGGGACGCGAGACGAGGCCCTCCTTCTCCATCCGTTCGATGAGGCGCGCGGCGGAGTTGTAGCCGACGCGAAGCTGGCGTTGCAGCCAGCTCGTCGATGCCTTCTGGCTCTCGGCGACCAACTGGCACGCCTGACGGAAGATCTGGTCCTCGGGGGAATCATTGCCGGTGGGCGCGCCATCGAGGCTGAAGCCGGCATCGCCTTCGGGTTCGTTCACCACCGCGTCGATATAGTCGGGGGCGCCTTGGCTGCGCCAGAAATCGGACACCGCCTGCACCTCGTCATCGCTGACGAACGGCCCGTGGACGCGCGCCAGCGCCTTGCCGCCGGGCATGTAGAGCATGTCGCCGCGCCCGAGCAGTTGCTCGGCCCCCTGTTCGCCGAGGATGGTGCGCGAATCGATCTTGGACGTAACGTGGAAGCTGATCCGCGTCGGCAGGTTCGCCTTGATGACGCCGGTGATGACGTCGACCGAGGGGCGCTGCGTCGCCATGATGAGGTGGATACCCGCCGCGCGCGCCTTTTGCGCCAGCCGCTGGATCAGGAATTCGACTTCCTTGCCCGCGGTCATCATCAGATCGGCGAGCTCGTCGACGATCACCACGATCTGCGGCAGCGGGGCGAGGTCGAGCGTCTCCTCCTCATACACCGGGGTGCCGTTCTCGGCGTCATAACCCGTCTGCACCTTGCGGCCGAGCTTCTGCCCCTTGGCGGTCGCCGCGCGGACCTTCTCGTTGAAGCTGGCGAGGCTGCGGACGTTGATCGACGCCATCATGCGATAACGGTCCTCCATCTGCTCGACCGCCCATTTCAAGGCGCGGACCGCCTTGGGCGGATCGGTCACGACATCGGCGAGGAGGTGGGGGATGCCGCGATACATGCTGAGTTCGAGCATCTTGGGATCGATCATAATCATGCGGCACTGGTCCGGCGTCAGCCGGTAGAGCAGCGACAGGATCATGCAGTTAAGCCCCACCGACTTGCCAGAGCCAGTGGTGCCCGCGACCAGCAGGTGCGGCATCGGCGCGAGATCGGCGACCACCGGATCGCCGGCGATGTTCTTGCCCAGCACGATGGGCAGTTGCGCATTCTGGTCGGCGAACGCCTGGCTCGCCATCAGTTCGTGGAGGTTGACCGTCTCGCGCTTCTGGTTGGGCAGTTCGATGCCGATGACGGTGCGGCCCGGAATCGTCGCGACGCGCGCCGAAATGGCGGACATGTTGCGCGCGATGTCGTCGGCGAGCTGAATCACCCGGCTGGCCTTGATGCCCGGCGCCGGCTCCAGTTCGTACATGGTGACGACCGGGCCGGGCGAGACCTTCACGATCTGCCCCTTCACGTTGAAGTCGTCGAGCACGCTTTCGAGCAGCCGCGAGTTGCGCTCCAGCGCCTGCTTGTCGATCGTCGGACCGCTCGACGCGGGCGCACGCGACAAAAGGTCGAGCGAGGGCAGTGCGAAATTGTCGCGGCCTTCGCTGCTCGCGGGCTTGGGCGCGCTGGCCAGCGCGGGCGATGCCTTGCGGTCGGCGATTACCGGGGCCGGGCGGCGATCGGCCTCGGCGCGCGGGGGACGTGCCACCGGAACGTCGTCGTCCTCATCCGCCACCAGCGGATCGGCGACGAACGGCGCCGCCGGGGCCATGTCGAACGGCGCATCGTCGTCGTCGATCCGCCGATCGGCGGCGACCGCCTTGGCCCGTCGCTCGAACTTCGGCAGGCGGAAGGTGCCGTCGGGAATCTCGATCGTCAGCCCCTTGGCCCAGCGCCAGATGCCGAACACCCCGCACAGCAGCGCCACGACACGGATCAGCCACAGCTCGGCGACCGGCTGGCCGATCAGGTGAATCAGCCCCTGCACGGCGGTGGCGATGCTCCAGCCGATCACCCCGCCATAGCCCGCCGGCAGCGTCAGGATCGCGTCACCCGACACGAAGGCGAGCGTGGTGCCCATCGCCAGCACGCCGACCACGCAGTCGCGGATCATGTGCTTCCACGGCCCCACCGCCACGTCGCGCCACAGCCGCACACTGACGATCAGCGCCAGCGGCAACAGCAACGCCACCGGCACGCCGAACAGCATCAGCAACAGGTCGGCGACCATCGCGCCGGGCGCGCCCAGCTTGTTGGCGATCGGGCCGCCCGCCGCCGTGCTGAGCGACGGGTCGGCGGGCGAATAGCCGAGCAGCGCCAGCACGATCAGCAGCACGCCGACGAACAACAACGTCGCCCCGATCAACGCGCCGCTGCGCTTCGCCCCCGCCTTCATCGCCTCGCGCCACAACAGCGGCTGCGCGTTGGTCGCCATTCGTTCGATTCCTGTTCGATAAGGCGATCGGTTTGCGCCGGGGTGTACCACGTCGTCAAGGCGGCGTTGCGGCGGGTGGCCGCAACCCCTAGATCGGGTTGCATCCAACGACTTCGCAGGAACGGACGGACTTCATGGCACAGGCGGACGTCATCATCCTGGGGGGCGGGCTGGTCGGCAGCACGCTGGGCGTATCGCTCGGCGTTCACGGCATTTCGTCGATCATCCTCGATCCCGCCGATCCGGCGGTGACGCTGGCGCCGGGGTTCGACGGCCGCGCCTCGGCGATCGCCAGCGCGACGCACCGGATGTTCGACGCGATCGGCATCACGCCCGGCCTCGGCACTGAGGGCTGCCCGATCGCCGCGATACGGGCGACCGACGGGCTGGCACCGGGCAAGCTCGACTTCATCCCCGATGCCGCCGACGATCCGGTGGGGGTGATGTACGAGAACAAGCGACTGCGCCGCGCGATCTACGACGCCGCCGTCGCCAGCCCCCATGTCGACCTGCGCTACCGCGAACGTGCGCTCGATGTGCAGCGCGGCGCGACCGGCGTGACGGTGACGACCGCCGGCGGCGACACGCTCACCGCGCCGCTGCTGATCGCCGCCGAGGGACGCAATTCGCCGACGCGCGAGGCGGCGGGGCTGCGCGTGGCGAGGTGGTCGTACGATCATG
>NZ_LMKU01000033.1:165804-172509 GCF_001421635.1 Sphingomonas sp. Leaf25 | reverse complement strand
CCCGGCCGGCCCGTTCGCGATCCTGCCGCTGAACGACGACGACCACGGCCACCGCTCGGCGATCGTGTGGACGGTGGATGCGAAGGACCGCGACGCCATGCTCAAGCTGTCGGACCGCGCGTTCCTTGCCGAAGCGTCGAAGAAGATGGGCGGGTTCCTCGGGACCCTGTCGAACCTGTCGGCGCGCTCCAGCTATCCACTGGGCTTCCACCATGCCGCGCGGATCACGGCGGAGCGGCTGGTGCTGGTGGGCGATGCCGCGCATGGCATCCACCCAATCGCCGGACAGGGGCTGAACCTGGGCCTGCGCGACGTGGCGGCGCTGACCGAGGTGCTGGTCGAGGGCAAGCGCACCGGGCTCGACCTCGGCGATCCCTATCTGCTCGAGCGCTACCAGCGCTGGCGGGGTCTTGACACGTTCGCGGTGGCGCTGGCGACCGATGGCCTCACCCGGCTGTTCGGCATCCCCGGCAAGGCGGCGAGCGCAGTGCGCCGCTTCGGCCTGTCGGCGGTCGATTCGATCCCCCCGCTGAAAGCCGCGTTCATGGCCGAGGCGCGTGGCGAAACCGGCAAGCTGCCCAAACTGCTTCAGGGAATCACGGCCTAACCCCCGAAAACCGCTGCGCGCCCCTCCAGCCCGGCGCGCACCGCCTCGCGGTGTTCCGCGCCCTGCAGCAGCGGCTGCTGCTCGCGCCGTTCGGCGGCGAGGATCGCGGTGGCATCGGCATCGTCGGCCAGGTTGGCCAGCCGCTTGGCGGCGCGGACCGCCGCCGGGCTGCGACCGGCGATGGCGCGGGCCAGCGCGCGGGCGGCGGTCAGCGGATCGTCGACAACCTGCGTGACGAACCCCGCCGCCTGCGCCTCCGCCGCGTCGAAGGTCCGCGCGGTATAGGCCAGCTCGCGCAACACATCGCCGCGCACCCCGCGCCACAGCGCGAAACCGGCCATGTCGGCGACCAGCCCCCATCGTGCCTCGAGGATCGCGAAGCGGGTGGCGGTATGGGCGATGTGGACGTCGGCCCCGGCGGCGATCTGCAACCCGCCGCCCAGCGCTTCGCCGTGCAGCGCCGCGATCACCGGCATCGGCAAGGTGCGCCAGCCCCACGCCACCTGCTGCACCCGGTTGGCCGGCCCGTACGCGACATCGCCCAGATCGAGGTCGCCCGCCCCCGCCGCCATGCTGGCAAGGTCGAGGCCCGCGCAGAACCCCGCCCCCTCGCCGGCAAGGATCACGCAGCGCGCGTCCAACCCCTCAAGTGTCGCGATGGTATCGATCAGCGCGTCGAACATCGCCGGATCGATCGCGTTGCGCTTGTCGGGCCGGTTCAGCCGCACCTCGGCGATCCCGTCCGCGATCGCCATCGTCATCCGCTGCATCGTCCCGCTCCTTTTGCCCGGACGATAGCCGCGCCGGCCCGACCACGCCACATTGCACGCGACGAGGGAACCGGCGGCGGCCACCGCTCGCTTGGGGGCCGGGGCGACACGATGCGGCACCACCGGAATTTTCGGATGCCATGCGATATTCGTGCGACAATTAAACGATAGCAGCCGGATGCCGCCTTGAACGGCGGAACGATGCACAAGGGGAAGAAGCGCATGGCGCGGTGGAAACTGGCGATACTGGCATTGGGAGCGGCCCCGGGCGTTCTGGCGGCACAGGCCCCCGTGGACCAGACGCCGCCCGCGCCCGCCACCCCGGCGGCGGCCGAACCCACGACAGCGGCGGCGGACACCGAAAGCGATGCCGAGGAGATTGTCGTCACCGGCCGCCCGCCCCCCGGATCGGTGCCCGGCGACATCAAGCCCGAACTGCAACTGTCGCCGGCCGACATCCGCAGCTATGGCACCAATTCGATCACCGAACTGCTGAGCGAACTCGCCCCGCAGATTCAGTCGGTGCGCGGCGGCGAACCGGTGATCCTCATCAACGGCCGGCGATCGGCGGGTTTCCGCGAGATCGGCGACTTCCCGCCCGAAGCGTTGCTGCGCGTCGACATTCTCCCCGAGGAAGTCGCGCTCAAATTCGGCTATCGCGCCGATCAGAAGGTCATCAACTTCGTCCTGCGCCCACGCTTCCGCAGCTATACCAGCGAACTGGAGGGCAGCGCGCCGACGCAAGGCGGATCGAGCAATTTCGAGGCCGAAGGCGGCCTCGTCCGCGTCGACCGCGACAAACGCTTCAACCTGAACCTTCAGGCGGAGACGACCTCCAACCTGCTGGAGAGCGAACGCGGCATCCTGCCCAATACCGCGGCCACGCCGCCCGACGTAACCGGGGACGTCACCGACACCACGCCGTTCCGCACGCTCCAAGGGCAGAGCGACCGTTTCTCGGCGAACGCGGTGTACAGCCGCAACGTGTTCGGCAACGTCGCGGCAACGGTCAACGGCCGCGTCGAGCACAACCGCAGCGAATCCCTGTTGGGGTTGCCGAGCCTCACGCTGACGCTACCCGCCACCTCGCCCTTCTCGCCGTTCGACGATGACGTGCGCGTGCTGCGCTATGCCGACACCGATCCGCTGCGTCGCAATGCCGCGACGACGACCGCCAATCTGGGCGTGGTGCTGAACGGCGACATCGGCCGGTGGCGCTGGACGGTAAACGGCAGCTACGACCGCACCGAAAGCGACACGCGGACCGAACGCGGCGTCGATGGCGCGGCGCTACAGGCGGCGGTGCTGGCCGGCACCGCCAGCCCGTTCGGCGATCTGGGCAGCTTCACCCGAACCACCGATCGCGCGCGGTCGACGTCGAGCGCGGGCGCGATCGAGGGGCTGGTGTCGGGATCGCCCTTCGCGCTGCCCGCCGGGGAGGCGAACGCCACCATCCGGCTGGCCGGGCGGACGACCGATTTCAGCAGCCGCTCGCAGCGTTCGGGGGTAGACGGCAGCACCGATCTCGGTCGCGATGCGGGATCGGTCCGCGCCAATCTCGACCTGCCGATCGCCAATGCGCAGCGCGACGTGCTGGGCTTCCTCGGCCGACTGTCGCTGAACGGCAATGTCGAGCTGGAGCAACTGTCGGACTTCGGCACGCTCACCACCTATGGCTATGGCGTCAACTGGCAGCCGATCACCGCCGTGCGGATCATCGCCAACTTCACGACCGAGGAAAACGCGCCGAGCCAGCAGCAGCTCGGCAACCCCACCGTCGTCACCCCGTTCGCGCGCGTGTTCGATTATGTCCGGGGGCAGAGCGTCGACGTGACCACTGTCTCTGGCGGCAATGCGGCGCTGCTCGCCGAAACCAACAAGAGCTTCAAGCTGGGGCTGAACGTCAAGCCGTGGAGCGAGCGCAACCTGACGTTCCAGGCGGACTATCTGTCCGAACGCGCGGAAAATTCGATCGCGGGCTTCCCGGCGATCACCGCCGAAATCCAGAATGCGTTCCCCGACCGGTTCGTGCGCGATGCCGATGGCACGTTGATCCGGCTCGACAGCCGGGCGGTGAACTTCGCCCGGACCGAGAACAGCCAGCTTCGCTACGGCCTGAACTTCTTCCAGCGGATCACCACCGCCCGTTCACGCGCCGAAGCGGCACAGCGACAGGCGCGGATGGAAGCACGCCGCGCCGCACGCGAGGCGGCCGAAGCGGCGCGCCCGACCAGCGACGCGCCACCGCCCCCACCGCCGGGTGACGGCCCGCGCGAGGGCGGACGCGGCTTCGGCGAAGGACCGAGCGGTCCCGGCGGCGGACGTGGCAGCTTCGGCGGTCCCGGTGGCGGGCGCGGCTTCGGTGGCCCCGGTGGTCCGGGCGGCGGCGGCGGCGGCGGGTTGCAGGCCAGCCTCTACCACACGGTCGTGTTCACCAACACGGTCCTGATCCGTGCCGGCCTGCCAGAGCTGGACCTGCTGAACGGATCGGCCATCGACGACAATGGCGGCACGGCGCGCCACCGGGTCCAGTTCAATGGCGGCTATACCCGTGACGGGTTCGGCGCGCGGCTGGGCGTCGACTGGCGCGAGGGGACACAGGTGAACGGCGGAACGACCGGCGGGCAGCCGCTCGACTTCGGCAGCCTCACCCGCGTCAACCTGCGCCTGTTCGTCAATCCCGGCGAGCAGCCGTCATGGGTGCGCAACAACCGCTGGCTGCGCGGCAGCCGGATCAGCCTCAACGTCGACAATCTGTTCAACACCCGCCAGCGCGTGACCGATGCCGGCGGCGAGGTGCCGTTCCGCTTCCAGCCGGGGTTCGTCGACCCGCTCGGCCGGGTGGTGCGTGTCACGTTCCGCAAACTGTTCTTCTAGGCGGTATCGACCTTCACGCGCATGTCGTCACCCTGGACCTGTTCCGGGGTGACGAAAGAAACGCTCGCTTCGACCAAGAAAAATGCCGATCACGCCCAAGGGTGCCGTACGGAAACCCGCCGAAGCGCGATCCCCGGAACGACCCGTCAAATCCCCGAGGCGAAGCTCAGTTCGAGCTTCTTGCTGTTCGCCGGCACGTCGAGCGCGGCGCTGTTGAACGCCAGGCTGCCGCTCGGCCCGATTACGCGGACCTGCGGCTTGATCGTCCAGCTATAGACCATCTTGCCGCCCTCGTCCTTCAGCACGGCGCGGATGTCGGGAATGCGGTGGCGCGCGTTGGTCGGGTTGAGGATGCGGCCCGATACCGCGAACAGCTCGTTGCCGCTGGACAGCAGCCGGCGTTCGGGTTCGCCGATCGACAGCGTCAGCGGCATGTCGCTCGGCCCGATCGGCAGGCCGAACTGCTGCGCGATGCCGGGGGTGCCGGTGTAGAGAATGCCGCCGACCGCCGCGAGCATCGCGACTCCCGCCGCCACCGCGATCGCGGTCTGGCGGCGCGCCGGATTGCGACGCGGCGCGAAGCGTGCCGGGGGCGTTTGCCGGACCCCGTCGGGCACCGCCGCCTGCGGCGGCTGTTCCGATGCGGGATCGACATACCGGCGCAGCGCATCCTCGCCGGTGCGTGGCCGGACCGCGGCGGCGCGCGGGGCCGGCGCGGGGCGCGCGACCGGATCGGGCGTCCGCGACTCGTGGCGCGGTTCATGGCGCGACTCGCGCAAGGGGGCGGGCGCATCGGCCGGGGCAAGCGCGGTGCGCGGTACCGGCGGCTCGATCGCGGCCGCCGGCACGCTGCCCAAATCGAGCATCGCCGGCGGCTGGAACCAGCTATGCCGGCACCCCGCGCAACGGACGGTGCGCCCCGCCGGTCCGATCGCCGAATCGGCGACCAGATAGCGCATATGGCATTGCGTACATTCGAGGATCATCGTCCCCTGCCCCCTGCTGAACCCCGCGCGCGAACCTTGCGCGTGCGCCCGGAACAGCGACAAGCCCTACCGGATTCTTGCAATTAAACTACGGCGTCATGGCAGGCGATGGCAAGGCACGATTGCACGCGGCTTGAGGCGCGCCGTCCCATGTGCGATTGGCGACCACGCGGCGAAATCCAAGGGCGAACGTGGCCAGTATCGTTCAGTTCGAGAATGTCGGTCTACGCTATGGCGAGGGAGCCGAGACGCTCAGCGACCTGAGCTTCTCGCTCGCCGAAGGGTCGTTCCATTTCCTGCTCGGCCCCTCGGGCGCGGGCAAGACCTCGCTGCTGCGCCTGCTCTATCTGGCACAGCGGCCCAGCCGGGGCGTCATCCGCCTGTTCGGCGAGGATATGGTGCTGGCCCCGCGCGGGCGGATGCCGGGGTTCCGCCGGCGGATCGGCGTGGTGTTCCAGGACTTCCGGCTGGTGCCGCACCTCTCGACGCGCGACAATATCGCGCTCCCCCTGCGCGTCGCCGGCATCGCCGAGGCGGACATCGCCGGGCCGGTGGGCGAGATGCTCGGCTGGATCGGCCTCGCCGACCGGGCCGATGCCCGCCCCGCGACACTGTCGGGCGGCGAGCAGCAGCGGGTGGCGATCGCCCGCGCGGTCATCAACCGGCCCGAAATCCTGATCGCCGACGAACCGACCGGCAACGTCGATCCCGAAATGGGCGAACGCCTGCTCAAGCTGTTCGAATCGCTCAATCGCCTCGGCACCACCGTCGTCATGGCGACACACGACTATCACCTGCTGCCGCGCGTGCCGCAGGCGCGGCTGATGCGGCTGGACAAGGGGCGGCTGGCCGATCCCACCGGCACGCTGCGCCACCCGCCCGAGCCGGCGCGATGAGCGCGGCGACCCGTGCGGCCCAACCGCTGCTCGACGATGCGCAGGGGCGCCGGGCGATGGTGTGGATCATGGCGATCATGATTTTCCTGACCACGCTCGCCGCAGCACTCGGCCTCGCGATGCAGGGCGCGGGCGCGGCGCTCGACCGGCAGCTCGCCGCGCGGCTGACGGTGCAGGTGATCGAGGGCGATGCCGCCACCCGCGACCGCGCGGTCGCCGCCCTCCTCCCCCGCCTGCGCGCCTCGCCCCGGGTCGTGGCGGCGGTCGAGGTCGACCGGGCACGGCTCGCGCAACTGCTCGAACCATGGCTGGGCGAAGCGGGGCTCGACGCCGACCTGCCGATGCCGGCGATGATCGACGTCGATCTGCGACAGGGCGACGCCGCGACGGTCGCCGGGGTGGAGGCGCTGGCGCGGGGCGTGGCCCCCAATGTCCGGGTCGATCGCCATGCGACGTGGCTGGCCCCGGTGCGGGCGTTCGTCGGACTGTTGGGGTGGACCGCGCTCGGGCTGGTGCTGGTGATGGCCAGCGCCACCGCCGCCGTCGTGCTGCTGGCGGCGCGCGCGGGG
>NZ_LMKU01000033.1:165521-165796 GCF_001421635.1 Sphingomonas sp. Leaf25 | reverse complement strand
CCCGCCTCTTCCAACGGCGGATCGCGCACGACACGCTGACCGGCGGCTTGATCGGCGTGCTGTCGGGCGGGCTGGTCGCGGCGTTCCTCGGCAGCCGCCTGTCGAGCCTCGAATCGCAACTGGCCGGTGGCGTCACGCTCGATATTGCCGACTGGCTGGCGATCGTGGCGTTGCCGTTTGTCTTTACCGGCCTCGCGATGCTCGCCGCACGGTTCGCGGTGCTCCGCCGGCTGGCGCGCGTGCTGTGATCGGGCGGGTCGCCTCGCTGCTGCTGC
>NZ_LMKU01000033.1:144498-165510 GCF_001421635.1 Sphingomonas sp. Leaf25 | reverse complement strand
GCGGACCGACGGCATCGTCGTGCCGACCGGCGCTCCGGGGCGGATCGAGCGCGGACTGGCGCTGATCGAACAGGGCAGCGCGAAACGGATGCTCGTCACCGGCGTCGATCCCGATGTCCGGCCGATGGAACTGGCGGCGGTGGTCAAGGGGCCGAAGCGGCTGTTCCGCTGCTGCGTCGATCTGGGCCACGAAGCGGTCGACACCCGCTCGAACGCCGACGAGACGGCGGACTGGGTGCGGCGCAACCGCTACCGGTCGGTCCGGCTGGTCACGTCGAACTGGCATATGGCGCGTGCGGCGATGGAACTGCGCCATGCACTGGGCAATTCGGTACGGGTGGTGCGCGACCCGGTGGCCGGGCATCCCGGCTTCGGGCTGTTGTTCGGCGAATATAACAAATATCTGGTGCGGGGGGTCGTGATGCGGCTGGGGATCGACCTATGATCGCGTGGGTTCGGACGTGGCTGTTCCGTATCGCCTTCTACACCGTGTCGGCACCGATCGTGGTCAGCGCGCCGCTCTCCGCCCGCTTCGGGCACCGGGCGATGCTCCGTCACGCCCATGTCTGGATCGCGACGCACCGCTTCCTCGCGCGCTGGTTGCTGGGGGTGAAGGTACGGATCGAAGGGACGGCACCGGCGGGTCCCTATCTGTTCGCGGTCAAGCATCAGTCGATGTTCGAGACGCTGGAAATGGCGCAGCGGATCGACGGCCCGCTGATCGTGCTCAAGCGCGAACTGGCCGACATGCCGTTCTGGGGCCGCGCGGCACGGGCCTATGGCGCGATCCCGGTCGACCGCGATGCCTCGGCGAAGGCGCTGCGCTCGATGCTGCGCGAAGCGACGGTGGCGCGCGCGCAGAACCGGCCGGTGCTGATCTTTCCCGAAGGCACGCGGGTGGCGGTGGGGGACGCGCCTCCGCTACGATCGGGGTTCGCCGGACTGTACAAGGCGCTGGGGATGCCGGTGGTCCCGGTCGCGCTCGACAGCGGCCGCTGCATGCGGCGCAAGGGAGCCGCGCGACCGGGGACGATCACCATCCGCTTCCTCGACCCGATCCCCGCCGGCCTGCCGCGCGACGAGATCGAGGCGCGCGTCCACGCCGCGATCAACGCGCTGGAACCCGCCGCCGGCGGCGTGGCGGCGGGCTAGGACCGATCGACGTTCAGCCAGACCGCGGCTCCTGCATCTCCCCTCCCTGACAAGGGAGGGGTTGGGGGTGGNGGCCGGTTTTGGAGCGCTTACGTTTCCTCTCGGGCCGACCCCCCCCCGCCCCCTCCCTTGTCAGGGAGGGGAGCAGATTGGGCTTGTCAGGGAGGGGAGCAGATTGGGACGGCATTTCGTTGAATGTCGATCCGGCCCAGGCTACCCCGCCTTCGCCCGCGCGCGCCACGCATGGAGCAGCGGCTCGGTATAGCCGCTGGGCTGATCCAACCCCTCGAACACCAGCGCGCGGGCGGCGCGGATCGCCGGGCCGTCGCTGCCCGTCAGCGGGCGATAGGCGGGATCGGCGGCATTCTGCGCATCGACCTTCGCCGCCATCCGCGCGAACGCCGCATCGACATCGGCGGCGGTGCAGACGCCGTGGAGCAGCCAGTTGGCGACATGCTGCGACGAGATGCGCAGCGTCGCGCGGTCCTCCATCAACCCGACATCGTGGATGTCGGGCACCTTGGAACAACCGATCCCCTGATCGATCCAGCGCACGACATAGCCGAGGATCCCCTGGATATTATTGTCGAGTTCGCGCGCGACCTCGGCCGGCTCCCAGTTGCGCCCGGTGGCGACCGGCACGCGCAACAGATCGGCCAGCGGCGCGACCGGTTCGGCGCGCCGCCGCTGCTGTTGCTGCGCAACATCGACCGCATGATAGTGCAGCGCGTGCAGCGTCGCGGCGGTGGGCGACGGGACCCATGCGGTGCTCGCGCCGCTGCGGGGATGCGTGATCTTCTGCGCCAGCATGTCGGCCATCCGGTCGGGCGCGGCCCACATGCCCTTGCCGATCTGCGCGCGGCCGCCCAGCCCGCAGGCAAGGCCGATCTGGACGTTGCGGTCCTCATAGGCGGCGATCCACGGCGTCGCCTTCATCTCTCCCTTGGGAATCATCGGCCCGGCCCGCATCGCGCTGTGCATTTCGTCGCCGGTGCGGTCGAGAAAGCCGGTGTTGATGAACACGATACGGTGGCGCACCGCATGGATACACGCGGCGAGATTGGCCGAGGTGCGGCGCTCCTCGTCCATCACCCCAATCTTGATCGTGTGACGCGGCAGCGCGAGCAAATCCTCGACCGCGTCGAACAGCGTGTTCGTAAAGTCTACTTCCTCCGGCCCGTGCTGCTTGGGCTTGACGATATAGATCGATCCGGCGCGGCTGTTGGCACGCGGCCCGTTCACGTCGTGGAGCGCGATCAGGCTGGTGACGATCGCGTCGAGGATGCCTTCGGGCGCCTCGCCACCATCGGCAAGGCGCAGCGCGGGCGTGGTCATCAGATGGCCGACATTGCGCACGAACAGCAGCGACCGGCCGGGCAGCGTGATGGTGCCGCCGTCATGCGCGACATAGCGCCGATCCCCGGCCAGACGGCGCTCGACACTTGCCCCGCCCTTGGCGAAGCGCGCGGTCAGCGTGCCCTGCATCAACCCCAGCCAGTTGGCATAGGCGGCGACCTTGTCCGCCGCATCGACCGCCGCGACTGAATCCTCCAGATCGCAAATGGTCGTCAGCGCCGATTCGAGCAGGACATCGGCCAGCCCCGCCGGATCAGCGCGCCCGATCGGGTGCGTGTGGTCGATCACCAGTTCGATGTGCAGCCCATGGTGGCGCAGCAACAGATTGTCGCCCGACCGTCCGATCCACTGATCGGGATCGGCCAGCGACGGATCGCCGCCCCGCCAGTCGCGCCAGCTCGCGCCGGCCAGCGGCACCGCGTCGTCAAGGAACGCCCTGGCGCGGGCGATCACCTGCGCGCCACGCGCCGCGTCATAGTCGCCGGACTTGGGTATGCCGGGCAGCGCGTCGGTGCCGTAGAACGCATCGTAGAGACTGCCCCAGCGCGCATTGGCGGCGTTGAGCAGGACGCGCGCGTTGAGGATGGGTACGACCAGTTGCGGCCCGGCGAGCGAGGCGATCTCGGCGTCGACGTTCGCCGGATCGATGGTGAACGGCGCGGGTTCGGCGACGATATAGCCGGTCGCGCGCAGGAACATCTCCTGTTCGGCCGGGTCGATCGGCTGTCCGGCGCGGGTGGCGAACCAGCCGTCGAGTTCCACCTGCAACGCATCGCGCCGGGCAAGCAACGCGCGGTTGTCGGGTGCGAACCGGGCGAGGATCGCGGCGACGCCGTCCCAAAAGGCGGCGGGATCGATGGCGGTGCCGGGCAGCGCCTGCTCCTCGACGAAGGTCGCGAGGTCGGTCGCGACCTGAAGACCGGCCCGTTCGACATAGGTTTGCGCCATTACCGCTTCCTTTCGCCCAACATCATTATCTTGAGCGACGACATAGCCCCTCGCCTTTCCCATCGGTAGCGGCGATGATCGCAGCACAGCCGTTCGCTGGAGGAACGAATGACGCTCGACCCCGATCACGCGCTGTTCGTCGCGATCGTCGATGCCGGCAGCATCGCCGCCGCCGGGCGGGCGCATGGCCTGTCCCCCGCCGCCGTCTCGAAACGGCTGGCGCGGCTGGAGGCGCGGCTGGGCGCAAGACTGGTCGAACGGACGACGCGGCGGCTGCATCCGACCGCCGCCGGCGCGCAACTCCATGCCGATCTGACCCACATCCTCGCGGCGCTGGCGGCGGCGGAGGCGCGGGTCGGCGGGGCGGCGGCGGTGCCGTCGGGCCGGTTGCGGGTGGCGGCACCGACGTCGTTCGGGCGGCTGCACATCGCGCCGCATCTGGGCGGCTTTCTTGGCCACCACCCGGCGATCGCGTTCGAATTGCTGCTGTCCGATGCCTATGTCGATCTGGCGGCAGAACGGATCGATTGCGCGATCCGCATCACCGATCGCGTACCGCCGGGCCTCACCGCACGGCGGCTGGCGACCAACCGGCGGGTAGTGTGCGCCAGCCCGGTCTATCTCGCCGCGGCGGGCGTGCCGACGACGCCCGACGATCTCGCGCGCCACCGGCTGCTCGCCGCCGACGGGCAATTGCCGTGGCGGTTGCTGACGCCGGGACGCCGCGCGCTGATCGAGGGGGCAAGCGCGGTGCGAACCAATTCGAGCGAGGTCGTGCGCGAACTGGCGCTGGGCGGGGTCGGCGTGGCGCTGCGCTCGCTGTGGGATGTGGGCGAGCCGTTGCGCGACGGTCGGCTGGTGCGGGTGTTGCCGGCGTGGGAGGGGCCGCACGACCTCGGCATCCTCGCGATCCACGGGCCGCAACCGAGCGCCGCCGTGACCGCGTTCGTCGATCACCTTGCCACACGGCTGCATGCGGCGTCGTGGGAAGCGCTTGACTTCACGACAGGAGAGGCGCAGCATTGTAACAATTGATACCAGATTGAGAGGATGCGACGATGGAGCATATGGACGTCAATCCGATGGGCCTCGACGGGTTCGAGTTCTGCGAATTCTCCGCACCGGACGTCGAACGCATGGGCCGGCAGCTCGAACAATTCGGCTTCGTCGCCGCATCGCGCCATCCGACACGCGATGTCGTGCGCTACAAGCAGGGGCGGATCAACCTGCTACTCAACCGCATCACGGATGGTCATGCTGCAAGCTTTGCTGCGCAGCATGGACCGTCGGCGGCAGGGATGGCGTTCCGGGTCGGCGATGCCCGCGCGGCGTTCGACGCGGCGATCGCACGCGGCGCGAAGCCCGCTGACGCATCGCACGGCGCGCTTGGCGAAGGCTATGCGCTGGAAGGGATCGGCGGCTCGCTCCTGTATCTGGTCGACCGCCACGGCGATGCCGGATCGCTCTACGACGACTGGGAACAAGTGCCCGGCGCGGCGGAAGCCGAAGCCGAGAACAATGTCGGCCTCGATCTGCTCGACCACCTGACCCATAACGTCAAGCGTGGGCAGATGCGGACGTGGTCGACCTTCTACAACCAGATCTTCGGGTTCGAGGAACAGAAGTATTTCGACATCAAGGGCAAGGCGACCGGCCTGTTCAGCCAGGCGATGATCGCGCCCGACAAGGCGATCCGCATCCCGCTGAACGAAAGCCAGGACGACAAGAGCCAGATCGAGGAATTCATCCGCGACTATAATGGCGAAGGCATACAGCACCTTGCCTTCACTACCAGCGACATCTTCGAGACGGTCGAAAAGCTGCGCGCGCGCGGTGTGAAGCTGCAGGACACGATCGAAACCTATTACGAACTGGTCGACAAGCGCGTGCCCGGCCACGGCGAGGACCTCGAACGGCTGCGGCGCAACCGTATCCTGATCGACGGCAATATCGGCGACGAAGGGCTGTTGTTGCAGATTTTCACCGAACCGATGTTCGGGCCGATCTTCTTCGAGATCATCCAGCGCAAGGGCAACGAGGGGTTCGGCAACGGCAATTTCCAGGCGTTGTATGAAAGCATCGAACTGGATCAGATCCGGCGGGGGGTCATCACCGTCGACGCTTGACCAAAGACCGAAGCGTCAGCTTCGGTCGCGGTGCAGCGCGCAGGCGCTGCCGTCGACCGGCCAGCGCAGCGGAGCCGGGCCACAAAGCGCGGCTTCGCCGCGACTGACGGCCCGGCGGGCGGCAAGCGCCAACCGTCACCCCGGCGAAGGCCGGGGCCCATGGTAACGGCTGGTATCGATAGAAGCGTAACGTCGCCTGTCCATGGATTCCGGCCTGCGCCGGAATGAAGAAGGGCGAAGGAGAGGATCATGCCCGGTTCCACCTACCACCCCGGCTTCGCCAACCATGTCGCCACCGAAGCGGTCGCCGGCGCGCTCCCCATCGGCCGCAACAGTCCGCAGCATGTTCCCTTCGGCCTGTACGCCGAACAATTGTCGGGCACCGCCTTCACCGCGCCGCGCCACGAGAACCGGCGAAGCTGGCTCTACCGCCTGCGCCCCACCGCCAACCACGGCGCGTTCGTGCCCTACACCGGCGCAGCGAACCTCAAGTCCGCACCCATCGACGGTCCGCCGCCCAGCCCCAACCGGATGCGCTGGGACCCGCTGCCGCTGCCGACCGAACCGACCGACTGGGTCGACGGCCTCGTCACCTATGGCGCGACCGGGGACGTCGCCACGCAAACCGGGGTCGGCATCCATCTCTATGCCGCGACCAAGGACATGGACCGCGCGTTCTTCTCGGCCGATGGCGAGTTGCTGATCGTGCCGCAGCACGGACGCCTCGCGATCGATACCGAACTGGGTCGGATCGACATCACCCCGCTCCAGATCGCGCTGATCCCGCGCGGGCTGCGCTTTCGGATCAAACTCCCCGACGGCCAAGCACGCGGCTATGTCTGCGAGAATTACGGCAGCCTGTTCCGCCTGCCCGACCTCGGGCCGATCGGTGCCAACGGCCTCGCCAACCCGCGCGATTTCGAGGTGCCCGCCGCGTGGTTCGAGGACCGCGATACCCCTTGCGAGGTGATCCAGAAATTCCAGGGCGGCCTGTGGACCACCACGCTCGACCATTCGCCGTTCGACGTGGTGGCGTGGCACGGCAATCTGGCGCCGTGCCGCTATGACCTGACGCGCTTCAACACGATCAACACCGTGTCGTTCGACCATCCCGACCCGTCGATCTTCACCGTGCTGACAAGCCCAAGCGACACACCCGGCACCGCCAATTGCGACTTCGTGATCTTTCCGCCGCGCTGGATGGTGGCGGAGGACAGCTTTCGCCCGCCATGGTTCCACCGCAACGTGATGAGCGAGTTCATGGGGCTGGTGACGGGGGCCTATGATGCCAAGGAAGGCGGCTTCGCGCCGGGTGGCGCGTCGCTCCACAACCAGATGAACGGCCACGGCCCCGATCAGGCGAGCTATGAAAAGGCGGTCGCCGCCGAGTTGAAGCCGCACCGGATCGCCGACACCATGGCCTTCATGTTCGAGACGCGCCACGTCGTTCGCCCGACCCTCTGGGCGATGACGACGCCGACGATGCAGCTCGATTACGACGATGTCTGGACCGGATTTGCCAGGGCGAAGCTGCCGGGATGAGCGACGACCGGGTCTTCGCGACGCCGGCCGGGGTGACGCTCGGGCCGCTGGGTGACGTCGCCGAGGGCGCGGCACGCAACTATGTCCTGCAACTGCGTGCCGGGCGGTTCCACGGCTTCGTGGTGCGCACCGGCGACGGCGTCGTCGGCTATGTCGATCGCTGCCCGCACATGGGCCTGCCGCTGGCGCAGACGCTCGACGGCTATCTAACGCCCGATGGATCGGCGATCGTCTGCGGCTGGCACGCCGCGCTGTTCGACATCGCCAGCGGCGCGTGTCTCGGCGGCCCATGCCCTGGCCAGTCGCTGACCCCGTGGCCGGTGACGGTGTGTGATGGGTCGATCGTTACTGGCTGAGGCGGGTTTCACGCAAAGGCACGAAGAAGATTTGGTTCGCGCAGAGGCGCGGAGGCGCAGAGAGGTTAGGGCGCACGATCGTCTCGCGCCGAATGGCGCTGTTCCATACCGCATCGTGGGAGAGGAGAGACGCTGCCGCGTCCACAACCCCTCCGCGCCTCTGCGCCTCTGCGCGAAAAACCCTTCTTCTTCGCGCCTCCGCGTGAACCAATCCCCCCTCAAGCCGCCACCGCCTCGGGCAACGCTGTGAGCGTCGACGCCCGCCCGAACGATCCGGCATTGTCGCGCAACCACGCATCCGCCGTCGCCCGGCCCAGATCGCGCAGCGCCTCCAGTTGCGACCAGCGCGTGTCGCTCTTGCCCGACGGCCCCCGTTCGGCCAGCGCATGCGGCGCTTCCATCAGATGCAGGTTGGTGTCGGCCAGCGCGGTGAACTTGTCGGTGATCGGCGGCGCCTGCCGCGCGATCGCCTGTACTTCGGTCAACGCCTTCAGGTCGCGCAACAGACAGGCGTTGAAGCCGATGTCGCTCATCCGCGTCATCACCTCGACCAGTGTGTCGGGGGTTTCCTTCGTCAGAAACGGCGTGATCTGCACGATCAGCAGGTCGCTCTGGCCATGCCCGTCGAAGATCAGCGGTTCGAGGGCGGGGTTGGCGGAAAAACCGCCGTCCCAATAGCATTCCCCCTCGATCTCGACCGGCCCGAACAATTCGGGCAGGCAGGCCGAGGCCATCAGCGCATCGAGCGTGATCTCGCCGCCCTTGAACAATCGTGCGGCACCGCTCGACACCCTGGTCGCGGCGATGTGCAGCGGCACCGCCTGCGGCGCGGCGAGGGTGCTCAGGTCGATGCTGTCGGCCACGACGCCCCGCAGCGCGCGCATGTCGCGCAGGTCGGGCGACAAGGGCGCGACATAGCGGCCGAACAATTTGCTGAGTTCGATCGAGCGGCGCAGCACCGGCTCGAACAACGGCCCCGCCCAATACATGTCGAAATCGAACGCCCTGAGCGGCGAACGCCGCGACACGCCGCGCCACAACCGTTCGAGCGCCGCCTTCGCCCCCGGCCGCCCGCCTTCCACCAGGCCGCTGACCAGCGCCGCGCCGTTCAGCGCGCCCGCCGAGGCTCCACTGACCGCGACGATCGGCAAATCCTCGTCGAGCAGCCGGTCGAGCACGCCCCAGCCATAGGCACCATGCGCTCCACCGCCCTGCAACGCGAGCGAGAGGCGCGGACGATCGTCGATATGGGTCATGATCGGAATTCCTGGGGGACGAGGGGGTTGCCGGCTCTCCCGATCGGTCGGCGATCCTGTGTCGCCTTGGCCGGGGAAACGGGCGACCGGCCGATTGGATGCAGCCGCCATCGCCGCATTTTGGCGAGGATATGACGGACCCCGCCGCCGCTTCACCGGTTATCCCTCCATACATCACGGCTACAGGGAGATGCGCGATGCTCGAACACGTACCGGCATGGCTCGGGGCATTGCTGCGCGGCGTCCGCGCCGGCGCCTCCAAGCTGACGATCGTCGATCCCGCGCTCGGCAGTTTCGACAGCCTCGATCTGTCGAGTCTCGCCTTCGCCGACGGACAGCGGCTGCCCGAACGCTTCACCGCCGATGGCGAAGGACTGTCGCCGCCGCTCCACTGGCGCGGGGTGCCGGCGGGCACGCGACGTCTGGCGCTGATCGTCGAGGACCCCGATGCGCCCGCCCCGCAACCGTTGGTCCATGCCATCCTGTGGGATTTGCCGCCGGAGGATGGGCAATTGCCTGAAGGCGACATCCGCCCCGATGGCGATGGCGCAGCGGGACACGGCGATGTCGGCCGCAACAGCTATCTGCGCGAAGGCTGGCTGCCACCCGATCCGCCGACCGGCCACGGCGAGCATCGCTATGCGTTCCAGCTCTTCGCGCTCGGCGACGGCCCGGGCCTCGATCCCAACCCCGGCCGCAGCGCGCTGGTCGAGGCGATGGCCGGGCGGGTACTCGCGGCGGGGCTGTTGACCGGCACCTATTCGCGCGGGGAACCCGCCGATGTCGGACCGGTGGGAGCGCCGGCGACCGCCTGATCCGCTACGCCGCCAGCCGGAACCGCAGCAACCGGTCGTCGAGCGCGATCAGCGCCTCGGCGGCCGTACCCACTGCGCGGACGATCTCTGGGTGGCGCGCGTCGAGCCCGCCGGTCAGCGATCCGAAGGCAGGCAGGATCAGCTTGGTATCGGTCGCGACGAAGCAGCGCCGCGATACCGACTTGCCGCGCACCTGTACCCTGAGCTTGGGGTGGAAATGCCCCGACAGTTCGGGGCGCGTTTCCCCGCGCTCGGCCTCGTGGCGCAGCACCAGCCCGTCGACCTCGGCCTCGGCCACCACCCGTCCGCCGCAATGATCGGCGACGACCGGATCATGGTTGCCGGTGATCCACGTCCACTCGGCCCCGCCGGTCAACGCGCGCAGCCGCGCCCGCGCTTCCCCGGACAACCGGTCGCACCCGGCGCTGTCGTGAAAACTGTCGCCTAAGCACCAGATTTCGCGCGGGTCCGTCCGCGCGACCAGCGCCTCGATCCCGGCCAGCGTTTCCAGCGTGTCATAGGGCGGCAGCATCTGCCCGAACTGCGCGAACCAGCTCGCCTTCTCGAAATGAAGATCGGCGAACAGCAACGCGCGCCGCGCAGGCCAATAGAGCGCCCCTTCGCGCAGGGCAGAAAATTCATGTCCGGCGAACGAAAGACGAACCATCGGTGGCGCTATGCCGGTCGTTCCGGTTCGCATCAAGCCGCGCAGGCGTAACGGTCGGATTGATTCACGCGAAGGCGCGAAGGCACGAAGAAGATTTGGTTCGCGCAGAGACGCAGAGGCGCGGAGGGGTTCCGCTTGCGGCAACATCACCCGCGCAAGCGGCCTCTTTCCATCGGAGCAGCCAGCACAACGTCTCCCGGTCGCGCAGCGTCGCCCCGAACGCACCCCCTCCGCGCCTCTGCGCCTCTGCGCGAAAAACCCTTCTGTCCTTCTCCTCCGCGTCTCCGCGCCTTCGCGTGAACCAACCTCCTTCTTCCGACCGACCGATCAATCCAGCGTCATAGCCTCCGCCGCCAACGCTTCCGCCTCGGCCAAAAGCGCATCCTCCGCCGACGACCCCTGCTCCATCCGCTCGCGCCCGATCAGCACCAGCACCGGCACCGCCAGCGGGCTGATCCGGTCGAGTGCCACATGCCGCATCCGCGCCTGCGCCGTCTCCAGCAGCGTCGCCAGCCGCCCGACATCGGTCATCCGCGCCCGCGCATCGTCCCACGCCGCCTGCAACAGCAGATGCCCCGGCTCGTATTTGCGCAGCACGTCATAGATCAGGTCGGTCGAGAACGTCACCTGCTTGCCGGTCTTGCGCTTGCCCGGATGCTGACGTTCGACCAGCCCGCCTATCACCGCCACTTCGCGGAACGCCCGTTTCAGCAGCGCCGATTGCTGCACCCAGTCGACGAACTCATGCTCCAATATATCGGGCGAAAACAGCGCCTGCGGATCGGTGATCGGCTCCAGACCATAGCAGGACAGCGCATAGTCGTTCGCCACGAAGCCGATGGGTTTCAGCCCCATCGCCTCCATCCGCCGCGTGATGAGCATGCCGAGCGACTGGTGTGCGTTCCACCCCTCGAAGCTGTAGGCGACCATGTAATGCCGCCCCTCGCGCAGAAACGTCTCGACCAGCAGCTCTTGCGCGCCCGGCAGCACCGATCGCCGCGCCTGTATCTCTAGCCATTCGCGCACGTCTTCGGGGAAGCGATGCCATTCGCCGGGCGAGGCAAGAAAGCCGCGCACCCGGTCGGCAAGGCTGGTCGACAGCGCCATCCGCGTGCCGCCATATTTGGGAATCCGCGCCGGCCTGCTCGACGCCCGCACCACCAGATCGGTCAGCTCGATCTTCTCGACCTCAAGGCTCATGCCCGCGAAGAAGAACGTATCGCCCGGCGTCAGCGTCGACGCGAAATATTCCTCGACCGTCCCCAGCCGCCGGCCATTCTTGAACCGCACGTCGAGCGTCGGCGCATCGACGATGATCCCGGCGTTCAGCCGATGCTGCGCAACAAACGCGGGTTTGGTGACATGCCACAGCCCATCGTCGCCCAGCCGCAACCGCTTGAACCGGTCATAGGCCTTCAGCGCATAGCCACCCTCGGCGATATAATGCAGCACCCGGTCGAACGTGTCGCCGTCGAGCGCCGAATAGGGCAGCGCGCTGCGCACTTCGTCCAGCATGTCGGCAGTGGCGAACGGTGCGGCACAGGCGCAGCCCATCAGATGCTGCGCCAGCACGTCGAGCGCGCCGGGGCGGAACCGGTCGGGGTCGAGTTCCCCCGCCTCCACCGCGTCCAGTGCCGCCTGCGCTTCGAGAAACTCGAAACGGTTGCCCGGCACCAGCAGCGCCTTCGACACCTCGTCCAGCCGGTGGTTGGCGCGGCCGATGCGTTGCAGCAGCCGCGACGATCCCTTGGGCGCGCCCATCTGGATGACGCAGTCGACATCGCCCCAGTCGACGCCCAGATCGAGGCTGGCGGTCGCGACCAGCGCGCGCAACCTGCCATCGGCCATCGCCTGTTCGACCTTGCGCCGAGCTTCGCGGTCGAGGCTGCCGTGATGCACCCCGATCGGCAGTTGCTTGTCGTTCGCCTTCCACAAATCCTGAAAGATCAGCTCGGCAAGGCTGCGGGTGTTGCAGAACACGATCGTCGTGCGATGCGCCTCGATCTGCTGCATCACCTGTCCGGCGGCATAGCGCCCCGAATGGCCCGACCACGGCACCCGGTCGGTCGGCAGCAGGATACGGATGTCGGGATCGGCCCCGGCCTCGCCCTCGACCAATATCACCGTGTCGATGTCGCCGTCGGGGGCCAGCCACGCGCGATAGCCGTCGGGATCGGCGACCGTCGCCGACAGCGCCACTCGCCGCAAATCCGGCGCCAGCCGCTGCAACCGCGCAAGGCCGAGCGCCAGCAGGTCGCCGCGCTTGTCGGTGGCAAAGGCATGAACCTCGTCAATCACGATCGTCCGCAGGCCGGCGAACAGCGTCGGCGCATCGGGATAGGATAGCAGCAGGCTGAGCGACTCGGGTGTCGTCAGCAGGATATGCGGCGGTTTGCTGCGCTGGCGCGCCTTGCGATCGGACGGGGTGTCGCCGGTGCGCGTCTCGACCCGAATCGGCAGGTCCATCTCGGCGATGGGGGTCAGCAGGTTGCGCTGCACGTCGACCGCCAGCGCTTTCAGCGGCGAGATATACAGCGTGTGCAGCCCGTCGCGCGGCGCCGCGATCAACTCGGTCAGCGTCGGCAGGAACCCGGCCAGCGTCTTGCCCGCGCCGGTCGCCGCGACCAGCAGCGCATGGCTACCCGCCTGCGCCGCCGCCAGCATGTCGATCTGGTGCCGCCTCGGCCGCCACCCACGCGCGGCGAACCAGTCGGCAAGCGGGGCGGGAAGGGGTTCGCTCACCCCGACGCATGTAGGATGCCCGCCGCCCATCCGAAAGCGCCGCGCTGGCAAGGGGGTGGCGGATGTGCGACTCTCGCGGCCGACGCCCTTGGGGAAACCGCCGATGCTCACCACCCTTGCCCTGTTGCTTGCCTTGCCGCAGGCAGCCGCCCCCTGCCCGGCGACCCCGGCCCCGCTGCCGGCGGAATTGCGGAGCTGGACCCGCCCGACCGCCGTGACCGCCGGGGCCGATGCCGCCCGCGCCATGCGCATCCGCCCGGGCGAAACGGTCCGCGCGACGCTGCTGCCGCGATCCGGGGTGCGCTTTGCGTTCCTTCCCCCGAAGGGCGCGGGCCATGCCGGGCTGTTCGGGATCACGGTGGAGCGAGCGGGCCGCTACAAGATCGCGCTCGGCGATCGTGCATGGATCGACATGATCCGCGACGGAGCGCCGCTGCCGTCGGTCGCCCACGGCCACGGCCTTGCCTGTTCGGGCATCGCCAAGCTGGTGGAGTTCGATCTTCGCCCCGGCCGCTATCTCGTCCAGATCACGGGTTCGGCCACCCGCCAGATCACCCTCCTCGCCACGCCGGTCGCGACCCGCTAAGCAACCGCCCTTTCCCCGGCAGGACCACCGACCCGACGATGAACGGCACCTCCTCTTCGATCAGGGCCAAGTCGTTCTGGACGATGGGCACCTATGTCGCCTCGACCGCGCTGCGCTTCGGCGGCAACATCATCCTGTCGCGCGTGCTGGGGCCGGAGATCATGGGCGTGGCGGTGATCGCGCAGGCGATCCGCAACGGCTGCGAACTGCTGTCCGACTTCGGCTTCGAACAGAATGTCGTGCGCAGCCCGAACGGTGAGGACGGCGGTTTCCTCGACACCATCTGGACGATGCAGATCCTGCGCGGCGCGATCGTCTCGCTCGCCTGTCTCGCCCTCGCACCGCTGCTCGCGCGCTCCTACGGCATCGACGTCGCGCTGATGATCGCGCTCAGCGCCGCGCCGCTCCTCACCTCGCTGACGTCGACCGCGCCCTACACCATGGCGCGCCAGTTGGAGGTGAAGCGCCGCAACCTGTTCGAACTGGGCAGCGAGGCGGCGGGCCTCGCCATCACCGTCGCGCTGGCGGTGACGCTGCGGAGCGCGTGGGCGCCGATCCTCGCGATCCTGCTGTCGTTCGCGCTGCGCTCGGCGCTCACCTACCCGCTGCTCCACCGCCGCCCCACGCTGCGGTTCGACCGCGCCCATGTCCGTGAGATCGTTCATTACAGCAAATGGATCATGCTCTCCTCGCTCGCCTTCTATGCCGCGATCTATATCGACCGGCTGTATCTGGGCGCGGTGGTGACGCTGGCGATGCTCGGCATCTATGGCCTTGCCCGCTCGATCGGCGACCTGCCCAATACGGTCGCCGGGCGGCTGGGGTTTCAGGTCGTCTTTCCCTTCGTCGCCCACAACGACGGCGGATTCGCGCCGGGCAGCACCGCGCGACGCGAACTGGGCCGCACCCGCGCGCACTTCCTGATCCTCGTCCTGATCGGCGTCGCCACCGTCATGGCATGGGCTGACATGGCGGTGCTGGCGCTCTACGGCGCGCGCTTCGCGGCGGCGGGATGGATGGTATGCGTGCTGCTGGCGGGAAGCTGGATCGCGGTCCTCGCCTCGCTCGGTGAAGCGACCGTGTTCGGCGGCGGCAAGCCGAGCAACGTCAGCACCGCCAACCTGTTGCGCTTCGCGGTGATGGGCGCGGTGCTGCCGCTGGGTTTCCATTGGGGCGGCATGCCCGGCGCGCTGCTGGCGCTCCCGGCGAGCGAGCTGGTGCGCTACCTCTCGCTGCTGCGCGCGCAATATCGCATCGGCGTCGCCTTCGTCGCGCAGGACGTGGCGCTCACCCTCGCCTTTGCCACCCTGTTCGGCGGCTGGATCGCGCTGCGCCTCGCGCTCGGGCTGGGCGTGCCATGGGCGTTGATGGGGTAAGGCGGTTCGCGCTGGTTTGGTGCTGGCCCGCTCCCCACGGGTCCCCGCCACCCAATCGAGGCACGCGGCCGCGCGGTTACCCGCACTGCCCTACCCCCTTACCCCGGCGCATCGTCGTGCGAATCGAAATGCCGCCGCCACTGCGCGATGCCCGCCGCCGTCTGATCGTCGATCTGCACGCCGCGCGGCCCCTGCCGTACGAACACATGGGTGACGAGCAATAGCGAGGCCGTACCGGGCATGGCGTCCTGATCCACGAGGGGCGAGCGGAAGGCCGCTGTCGCATCTGGTGGGGCGGAGCGCAATCGGGGGGAGCACGCGGGGCACGACATGGCAAAGCCATATCGTCAGTCGACGCTCTGCGTCGCTGGCCGGGCGTGTTGCTTTGTCGCTAGATAGCTGCCGCTATCTTGCGGCAACACGCTGGAGCGGGCGAAGGGATTCGAACCCTCGACCCCAACCTTGGCAAGGTTGTGCTCTACCCCTGAGCTACGCCCGCTCTGGCGTCTGTCCGAACCGGCGAACCGGCTGGGGTGAGGCGGGCTATTAGCCGGGGGTTCGGGGTCGCGCAACCCTAAAAAGAAACTCTTTTGCATGTCCCGCGTCATGCCCACATAGGGGCGCTCCCCAACGGACAAAGGAATCGACGCTTGGCCACGCTTGGATTGACCGCCCCGGAAAAGGAAGCCGTGGAGGCGTTCCGCCGCGATGTCGTCGAACCGTCGATGACGCAGCTCGTCGTCATCGATTTCTGGGCCGAATGGTGCGGCCCGTGCAAGGCGCTGACCCCGATCCTCGAAAAAGTCACCGCCGACTATGCCGACAGGGGCGTGGTGCTGGCCAAGATCGATACCGACAAGAACCAGTTCATCGCCGCCCAATTCCAGATCCGCTCGATCCCGACGGTCTATGCGATGTTCCAGGGGCAGTTGGTCGCCGATCTGACGCAGGCACGCACCGAAAGCCAGCTTCGCCAGATGCTAGACCAGTTGCTGCAGCAGTTGCCGGTCGAGCCGGCCGAGCCCGCCGGCCCCGACATCGAACCGCTGGTGGCGATGGGCGAACAGGCGCTGGGCGAGGGCGACGCGATGCGCGCGCTATCGATCTTCGAACAGGTCGCGGAAATCGCGCCGACCCATCCGCAGGTGCTGATCGGCCGTATCCGCGCGCTGCTGGCGCTGGGCGACCATGACACCGCGCAGACCGCGCTCGACGTGCTGCCGCCCGAGGTCGCCAAACTGCCCGCCGTCGATCAGGTGCGCGCCACCCTCGCGCTCGCCCGCGACGCGCAGCCGGTCGACGATCTGGCGGGCCTCAAGGCCGAGGTCGCCGCGCAGCCGGACGATCATGACGCGCGCTTCCGCCTTGCCGGCGCGCTGATGGCGGCGGGCGACCGCGACGGCACCGCCGAGCAGCTTCTGGCGATCGTCGCCGCCGACCGGAGCTGGAACGAGGACGCCGCGCGCCAGCAACTGCTCAAACTGTTCGAGGCGGTCGGCCTTGAGGACCCATGGGTGTCGCAGCAGCGCCGCAAATTGTCCGCGATCCTGTTCGGATGAGCGCGCGCGTCTCGATCTTTCCCCTGAGCGGGGCGTTGCTGTTTCCCAACATGCACCTGCCGCTGCACATCTTCGAGCCGCGCTACCGGGCGATGGTATCCGATTCGCTCGCCCGCGACCGGCGGATCGGCATGATCCAGCCGCGTCCGGCGGGCGGTGAGGGCGACCGCGTGCCGCTGTTCGACATCGGCTGCGTCGGCCAGATCATCGATGTCGAGGCGCAGGCCGACGGCCGCTACGACATCGTGTTGCAGGGCGTCACCCGCTTCCGCATCCTGCGCGAACTGGACGTCACCACCGCCTTCCGCCAGGTCGAGGCCGAGCTGCTGCCGGCCGAGGCGGACGCGACGCTGGCGCTCGCCGAGCGGGCCTCGCTCGAACTGGAATCGCGCCGCTTCGCCGATGCGCAGGGCTATGCGGTCGACTGGGATTCGGTCGCCCGGCTCGACGACGAGAGCCTCGTCAACGGCATCGCCCAGATCGCCCCGTTCGACGTCGCCGCCAAACAGGCGCTGCTCGAAGTGGACCGCCTGTCCGACCGCGCCGAGCTGATCGTGCAACTGATGCAGTTCTTCGGCCGCCACGGCGACGAGGACGAGGCGACGCTGCAATGACGCTCGACCCGTGGCTCCTCTCGATCCTCGTCTGCCCGGTCACGCGCACGCCGCTGGAACATGACGTCGCGGCGAACGAACTGGTCAGCCATGCCGCGGGTCTCGCCTATCCGGTCCGGGGCGGCGTGCCCGTCCTGATCGTGGAGGAGGCGCGCGCGCTGTGAGCCATGACCTGACCGGCAAGTGGAGCGGGATCTTCAACTATCCCCACACCCATCCCCCGACCGCGTTCGAGGCCGACCTCGCCGATCTCGGCGGATCGATCGTCGGCACGGTGCATGAGCCGGACCTGTTCTCGGTGCCCCCCGGCGCGCTGATCGCCGCCGCGATCGACGGCCACCGTGAGGGCGCGAAGGTCGCGTTCAGCAAATTCTACGACGAGAGCGAGGGCTATGCCGACATGGTCGTCTATGCCGGGGCGCTGAGCGACGACGGCTGCGAGATCAGCGGCCGCTGGGACATTCCCGGCGTGTGGTCGGGCACCTTCCTGATGATCCGCCCCACAGCGGTCGTCCCGGCCGGGGAAGTCGCCGGCGAAGCGGTCGACGACCTGCCGCCGGACGGCACGGCCTCATAACAGATAGACGACGACATAGCGCGCGACGAGCGCGACCATGACGATCCGCGCGGCCCGTTCGCCGCGCACCCACATCGCCGCCGCCATCAATGCGACGAGGACCACCGTCAGCACGATCGGCAGCCAGCGCAGCAGATGCACCGCCAGCACCGGCACGCTGGCGTACCACGCCAACTGGCACGCCAGCAGCACCGCCAGCACCCCGATCACGATCCGGCGGACGCGAAAGAAATGCTGGTCGAAGTCGGTCGTCTCGTCGCTGTCGCTCGGAAACGCCAGCCGCGCCGCGAGGTAATAGGCACCGGCGAAGCCCGTCACCGCCATCAACGCCTTGCCCGACACGCCCACCACGTCGCGCACCGTCCATGCCGCCTGCCAGAACGACAACAGGTCGAGCAGTACGAAGATACCCAGCAGCGGCGTCAGCCAGCCGATCCGCACCACGCTGCCCGGCCGCAACCGCCGCTCGATCGCCCGCGCGAACCCGCCGAGCACCTCGGCGATCGACAGCCCGAGCAGCAACCCGAACAACGCGAAGATGAATTCGAAATCCGACATGGCGCCCCCCGACGTCCGCTCGATCCCAAACGGTAGCACCATGACGGCAGGCGCGACAACGGCCGGCCTGTCCTACATCCGGGGCGGCTGCTACGGTTGCAATGCCGGCCCGTGACGGGGATGCGGCCGTTCCTTGACAGTGCCGGACACGACGCTCGCGACGCTGTCGCAAGTGTAAACTTTGTAAACTTTGGCCATGGGGTGGACACCGGACCATAGCCGACAGGCACGGATAACGCCCTGCGACCGGAACCGTGCGGTCCCTGACCATGGCGCACGCAACACCGTCGCAAGTGTAAACTTTGTAAACTTTGGACCCACAGGGGACGCCCGGATGCCGATCCCGGCCCATCTGACCCGCCGTTCAACCGGGGGCGGCTCGCCGCTCCGCCCCGGCGGACCCGATCGACGTTCTCGATCAGGATCGAATGTCGGGCATATCCCAAACGACAGGCATGAATGCCGTCATCTCGCGAGCTTACGCCAAACTGTCACTTTCGCACTCGAACCCGACCGGCGTGACGGGCGCCACCGTCGCTGTCACGATCAGGTCGTAGGTGACGTTGGCGACGGTTCGCGCCATGTCGGGGATCACATCGACCGCAGCGAGGATGGGCAGCAACTCGATCGGCGCACCCAGCGCGATGACCGTCGGCGCGGCGCTCGCATAGACGCTGATCGCGCCCGGAAGTCCAAGGATCATCAGGCTTGAGAGCACCGCCAGCGGTATCGCCATGGCGATCTGGACCGGCGACACCGCGACGCCGCCCATCCATGCCAGCGTCAACGCCACCAGCAGCGTGTTCGACGGTGCGGTGATCTTAAAGACCGCAACGGCGATCGGCAGCGCGACTGACGCATCGCGATCACCGATGCCAAGCGAGCGCGCGCCGAGGATCATCGCAGGCAGGGTTGCGAGCGACGATTGCGTGCTCGCCGCAATCACCTGGGCGGGTGCCGCAACCCGCGCGAAGCGCCAGGGCGGGACGCCGCTGGCGAAGCGCATCCATCCGTACCCGATGGCGATCAACAGCACCGACAGCGCGAGCGAGGCGGCGACATATTGCGCCAGAATGGTAAGCACGCTCACCCCCGCGGACGCCCCTACCGAAAAGGCGAGCGCGCCGATCCCCAGCGCGCCGACCCGCAGTACCCAGCCGATCACCATCACCATGGCGTCGGCCAGACCGTTGAGCGCCTGAACCAATGCAGCGGACCGCTCTTCCTCGATTCGGCCGACCGCAACGCCCAGGACCAGCGCGAAGATCACCAGCGGGACGATCGCCCCCGCCGCCGCCGCCGCGACCGGATTGGTGGGAATCATCGCACGCACCGCCTCGACGGGTCCGGGCACGACCGGGGGCACCGCTGCGGGAAACATGGTGCGCAGCGCGACGATGCTGTCGTGCGGAATCGTGAAAAGGTCGATCAGCAACGGGGCGACCAGCGCCGCGACGATCGCCGACAGGAAAAGCAGCCCGATCATCACGATCGCCAGCCGCTTCCCCAGATCGCCCCCTTCCTGCCCGGTCGCCGAACGCAGCCGGGCAACCCCGGTCACGACCAGCGTGAAGACCAGCGGGACGATCGTCATCCGTAGCAGATCGAGCCACAGTCCACCGATCAGACCGGCGATCGTCAGCGCGGCAGGGCGCTCGCCCGATACCGTCCCGGCGACGAAACCGCCGACGAGCGCAAGCATCAGCCAAGCCGGTGCCGGTATCCGCCGTGCCGCAACCAAGGATATTTTTACCATGACCGCCCCCCGATGGCGATCGTGAGTCTACCATCAGGTGTATGTCAACCGAAAGGGACGACCGATAGGATCGGCTCGCCCGGAGCTATTCCGCGAACCGCTCGCGCAGCGCGAGCATGGCCAGCGCAGCCTTGGCCGCCTCGCCGCCCTTGTCCTTCTCGTCGCGCTTCGCCCGCGTCAGCGCCTGCGCCTCGTTCTCGACGGTCAGGATACCGTTGCCGACGGGGACGCCCTCAAGGCTCAGGTTCATGATCCCGCGCGCGCTCTCGTTCGACACGACCTCGAAATGATAGGTCTCGCCGCGGATGATGACGCCCAGCGCCACGAACGCATCATAGTGTTCGGACGCATCGGCGATCGCGATCGCGCCGGGCACTTCCAGCGCACCGGGCACGGTGATCGTCTCGTGGCTATGCCCCGCCGCCTCGATCGCCGCGCGCGCGCCGTCGAGCAGCAGGTCGTTCAGATGGTCGTAAAACCGGGCCTCGACGATCAGGACCTTCGCCATGTCAATTCTCCGTGATCGGCCGTTCGCCGACGATTTTCAGGCCATAGCCATCGAGGCCGACCAGCGTGTGGTGGGTATTGGTGAGCAGCACCATGTCCTCGACGCCCAGTTCGTTCAGGATCATCGCGCCGACGCCATAGTCGCGCAGTTCCTCCATGTCGGGCACCGGCGCACCGCTGCGGGCATGGATCGCGAGGGTGAGGCCATCGGGACGCGGACGGTTGATGACGACCACCACCCCCGCCCCTTCCTCGGCGATGATCCGCATCGAGCGGCGCAGCAGGCCGCCGCGCTCGCCCCCCTCGCCGAACAGGTCGGCGAACGGCGACAGCGCGTGCATCCGCACCAGCGTCGGCTTGCTCGGATCGATCCGCCCCTTGACCAGCGCGACCTGCTCGCTGCCCGTCGCCTTGTTCCAGAACGACATCGCGCGCCACTCGCCGCCCCACTCGCTCTCGAACACCGTCTCGGCGCGCTTCTCGACCAGATGGTCGTGGCGACGGCGATAGGCGATCAGA
>NZ_LMKU01000033.1:144198-144424 GCF_001421635.1 Sphingomonas sp. Leaf25 | reverse complement strand
GAAGACATGCCCCGGCGTCACGATCTCCGACGCTTCCTTGGCGGCATCGATCGCCACCGCGATGGTCCGCGCGCGATCGGCCGCCGAGATGCCGGTCGTCACCCCCTCGCGCGCCTCGATCGAGACGGTGAAGGCGGTTTCGTGCCGCGTGCCGTTGTTGCGCGCCATCAGGTCGAGGCCGAGTTGTTCGACCCGTGCCTTGTTCATCGCAAGGCAGATGAGGCCG
>NZ_LMKU01000033.1:135518-144167 GCF_001421635.1 Sphingomonas sp. Leaf25 | reverse complement strand
ATCCACCAGGATGAACATCCGCCCGTTGCGCGCCTCGTCGATGATCTCTTCGGGCGACGAGAGAAAGGCGTGGGCGAGGCCCGACAGTTCAGCGTTGGCCACGGACTTGTTCCATTCGCATCAGATAACGGGCGAGGACGTCGATCTCGATATTGACCGCCTGGGACGCGGCCAGCGTACCGAGTGTCGTCACCGCCTGGGTGTGGGGGATCAGGTTCAGGGTGAAGCGGGCGTCGTCGGCCGCGTCCTCGACGGTATTGACCGTCAGCGACACGCCGTCGACCGTCACCGACCCCTTGGCCGCGACGAACGGGGCCAGCGCACGGTTGACCGCGATCGTCACGCGGGTCGAATCACCGTCGGGCGCGGTGTCGACCACCTGGCCGACGCCGTCGACATGGCCGGTGACGATATGCCCGCCCAGTTCGTCGCCCAGCCGCAACGCGCGTTCGAGGTTGAGCGGGCGGCCCTCGCGCCACTGGTCGGACGCGGTGCGCGACACCGTCTCGCCCGACACGTCGACCGCGAACCAGCCCGGCCCCTTGTCCACGACCGTCAGGCAGACGCCCGAACAGGCGATCGACGCACCCATGTCGATGGTCTGCGTGTCGTAACTACAGGCGATGGTCACGCGCAGGTCGCCCGCCCCGCCGATCGATTCGATGCGACCCACGTCGCTGACAATTCCGGTAAACACTCGGCGGCTCCTATCTGGCGCGCTCGTAGACTTCCAGCCGGTCGCTGCCAAGACTGCGGGCATCGTGCAACCGCCAGCGACCATGCGCTTGCGTCAGATCGGTGAGGCCGATGTCGGGCAGCGTCCGGCCATGCCCGATCAGGATCGGCGCACGATACAGCAGCAGCCGGTCGACGACGTCGGCGCGCAGGAACGCCGCCGCCGTGGCCGCGCCGCCCTCCACCAGCACATGATCGCCGGGAAGCTCGCCCAGCGCTTCGACTCCGGGAAGCATGACGAACCCCGGCATCGCCGCGCAATCGGCCGACAGCACCACCCGCGCAGGGCTGTGGTCGCCCAGACCGGCCAGTCGCACGTTCAGTTTCGGCCGGTCGATCTCGGCGGTGCCGCGCCCGACGAGGATCGCCTCGTGCCGGCTGCGCTCCAGATGGCCGTGCGCCCGGGCGACCGGCCCGGTGATCCACTGGCTGCGCCCGTCCGACAGCGACACCGCGCCGTCGAGCGACAGCGCCAGCTTGAGCGTCACGAACGGCCGCCCGAGCGCGCGCCGCGTCAGGAACCCGGCCATCGACCGCCGCGCATCCTCCGCGCCCGCTCCGACCACCACGTCGATGCCCGCCGCGCGCAACCGGGCAAGCCCCACGCCATCGGTGCGCGGATCGGGATCGCCGATCGCCACCACCACCCGCGCCACCCCGGCCGCAACCAGCAGGTCGGCGCAGGCCGGTCCGCGCGGCGAGACATGGGCGCAAGGCTCCAGCGTGACATAGGCGGTGCCGCCCCGCGCGCGCTCGCCCGCCTGCGCCAGCGCCATCGCCTCGGCATGCGGCCGCCCGCCCGGCTGCGTCCAGCCGCGCCCGGCAACCCGCCCCTCGGCATCGACCACGACGCAACCGACATTGGGATTGGGCGTAGTCCGCCCGCGCGTCCGCTGTCCGAGCGTCAACGCCGCCGCCATGTGGCGCGGATCGGCGGCGGGGGCGTGGGTCAGATGCCCCAGCTATTCAGCTTGTCGTCGATCCGCTTCCATTCGGCCTGACGCTTGGCACGATCGCGTAGGAATTCCTCGGTGGCGATGCGGTCCTTCTCCATGTCGATCTTCTGCTGGGCGATGATCTCCGCATCGCTGCGGTTCGCCGGCCAGCTTTCGACGTAGATGATCTCTTTCTTGTACGGCCGCTCGAAATGCGAATCGTGGACGAAGCCCCAGCCGATCACCAGCACGATGCAGATCGACAGCAGCAGGAACCACCATTCATAGGGTTTGCGCGTACGGGCATAGTCCACGAAGTCGCGGATGGCATGTAGCGGCGAGAACAGGCGGAGCAGACTCATGACGCCGTCCAAGATAGGCGCGAGCGCCCCCGTCCGCCAGTGCGGAACGGGGGCGGGCGTTACATGCCTATTGATCCGTCATGGTGAAGCGCACGGTCATCTCGCGCCAGCTTTCCACCGCCACGCCGTCGCGCGTCGCGGGACGAAAGCGCCATTTGGACAACGCGCGGCGTTTGGTCGCGTCGAAGAAGGCGTCGCTGGTGGCGCTCACGGGCTCGATCGCGGTGACGCGGCCGTTGCTGCCCACCAGCACGCGAACGACGACCACCCCGTCGCGGGCCTGATTGCGCTCGAACGCCGGATAGTCGGGCTGGAAATCGGCGCGGTAGCGTGGATCGACGCTGGCGGCGACCAGCACGGGAAGCGGCGAGGCGACCGTGACGCCGCCGGTGCCGCTGCCCGTGCCGCCGGGCGATGCCGTGACCGGTGACGGCGGCGCGATCGGTGGCAGGATGTCGGTGCTCGCGATCACCGGACCGGGCACCGGGAACGGTGCGGGCGGGTTGAACGGCAGCGGCGCCGGCGCGGGATCGGGCACGGCGGTCCGCGGCAACGGCTTGGGGGGATCGATCGGCGGGGGCGGTGGGTCGATGGGAATGTTGATCGTTGTCAGCGGCTCGTCCCCGCCGCGCAGGATGGTCGTCGTCGCCATCGTCGTCATCAGCGCCAGCAGTGCGCCGTTGATCGCTATCGCTATTCCCAGTCCGGTCGGACTGAGGCCACGTTGTCCCTGATATGCCATGCCCTCACGCTCCTCGATGCAACTCTCCCAGGCCAAATCGGCCGAGCTGCGAGGAGATACCTGTCGGGGACGGCTGTAAAGCTGACGCCTACGTCAACCGTGCGATCGCCGCCTCTCGCCCGATCAGCGGCAGCAGCGCGGCCATGTCCGGCCCATGCTCGCGCCCGGTCAGCGCGAGGCGCAGCGGCAGGAACAGCGCCTTGCCCTTGCGCCCCGTCTCCGCCTTCAAAGCGCCGGTCAGTTCGGCCCATGGCGACTCCCACGCGATCGTCGTCGCAACGCGCGCGGCAGTGGCGAAGAACGCCGCATCCTCTTCGCCCAGCGCCGGACGCGCGACCGGCCCGGTCACGACCCGCCACCAGTCGGCGGCATCGCTCACCCGCTCCAGATTGCCGCGCACCGCCGCCCATGCGTCCGCATCCATGCCCTCGGGCAGCAGGTCCGCGACGCGCTTGTAGGGCAGTTGGTGGACGATCCGCGCGTTCACCTGCGCCAGTTCGCCCTCGTCGAACCGCGCCGGCGCGCGACCGAAGCGGGCGAAGTCGAACCCCTCGACCAGCGGCGCCGGATCGACGATCGGCTCCACCGGATCGCTGGTGCCGAGCCGTGCGAGCAGCGCGATGATTGCCTCGGGTTCGATGCCCTCGTTACGGAAATGATCGATCCCCAGCGATCCCAGCCGCTTCGACAGCTTGCCCTCGCTCCCCGTCAGCAGTGCCTCATGCGCGAACGCCGGCGGCGTCGCGTCCATCGCCTGAAACATCTGCATCTGCGTGGCGGTGTTCGACACATGATCCTCGCCGCGCACGACATGGGTGACGCCCATGTCGACATCGTCGATGACCGAGGGCAGCAGATACAGCCACGATCCGTCGGCCCGGCGGATGACCGGATCGGACAGCAGCGCGCCATCGAAGCGCTGTGGCCCCCGGATCATGTCGTTCCACAGGATCGGTTCCGCCGCCAGCCGGAAGCGCCAGTGCGGTCGCCGCCCTTCCCCTTCCAGCCGTTCGCGATCCGCGTCGGTCAGGTTCAGCGCTGCCCGGTCGTACACCGGCGGCAATCCGCGTCCGGCGAGGATCTTGCGGCGCAGGTCGAGTTCCTCGGGCGTTTCATATGCCGGATAGATGCGCCCGGCGGCGACCATGTCGGCGAACACCGCCTCGTACCGGTCGAACCGTGCCGACTGGCGTTCCTCGCCATCGGGGGTCAGCCCCAGCCACGCCAGGTCGGCGCGGATCGCCTCGACGAACCGCTCCTCGCTGCGTGCCTTGTCGGTATCGTCGATCCGCAGCAGGAACCGCCCGCCGTGCCGCTTCGCGAACATCCAGTTGTGGAGCGCGGTGCGAAGGTTTCCAACGTGCAGCGTGCCGGTCGGGCTGGGGGCGAAACGGGTGACGATCATGGCCGCCCTCTCGCCCATTTGGAGGATCGGCGCAAACACGGGCGTCACATGGGTTTCACATTTCGTCCATGCGCTCTATGGCGCGCCCATCTTCTCCACACACGGACCACGGGGCATTCCATGAAGCTGCTGGCGGGCAATTCCAACCTTCCCCTGTCGACCGCGATCGCGGACTATCTCGAAATCCCGCTGACCAAGGCGAGCGTCCGGCGCTTCGCCGACGAGGAAATCTTCGTCGAGGTGCTGGAGAATGTGCGCGGCGAGGACGTGTTCGTCATCCAGTCGACCAGCTATCCGGTCAACGACAATCTGATGGAGATGCTCATCATGATCGACGCGCTGAAACGCGCGTCGGCACGGCGCATCACCGCCGTCATCCCCTATTTCGGCTATGCCCGGCAGGACCGCAAACCCGGCCCGCGCACGCCGATCTCGGCTAAGCTGGTGGCGAACATCGTGACCGAGGCGGGCGCCGACCGCGTGCTGTGCGTCGATCTCCATGCCGGGCAGATTCAGGGTTTCTTCGATATTCCGACCGACAATCTCTACGGCGCGCCGGTGATGTCGGAGGACATCAAGACCCGCTTCGGCGAGCATAACCTGATGGTCGTCTCGCCCGACGTCGGCGGCGTGGTCCGCGCGCGCAGCCTTGCCAAGCGGCTGCACAACGCCCCCCTCGCCATCGTCGACAAGCGCCGCGAACGGGCTGGCGAATCCGAGGTCATGAACATCATCGGCGACGTCGAGGGCCGCTTCTGCGTGCTGATCGACGATATTGTCGATTCGGCAGGCACGCTGTGCAACGCGGCGGCCGCATTGAAACAGGCCGGCGCGGTCGGCGTCGTCGCCTATTGCACGCACGGCGTGCTGTCGGGCGGCGCGGTCGCCCGGGTCGAGGCATCGGCGCTGGAAGAACTGGTCATCACCGATTCGATCGGCAATCACGACGTGATCGCGCAGGGGACCAAGATCCGCCACCTGACCATCGCCCCGCTGCTGGCCGAAGCGATCCGCCGCATCGCCGACGAATCGTCGGTGTCGAGCCTGTTCGACTAAACGCCCCCCAACGTCCGCGCCAGCGCCGCTTCGTCCTGCATTACTCGCCGGACATTGCGGCGCAGCTCCTCGGCAAGCGCATGGGTGGTCGCCCCGGCATGGGGCAGCGCCTTGCCGAGCGCGGCGAGGATTTTCAACACACGCTGCGCCACCTCTTCCTCGCCGGCACCTTCGCGTATGATCGATACGAAGCCGTCGCGGATCATCTCGTCGATGCCGGGACGCGGCAGATACACTGGCGGCAATTCGGCATCGGGCGGCGGCGCTTCGGCGGGCAACAGCGACAAGGTGCGGAACAGCGCGTTCACCACCTCGATCGCGGTGCCCGGATCGTTCGTCGCCGGGGCAAGCGCCCGCCCGGCGATCTCGCCCAGCGCGATCAGCCCCAGCCGGGGATCGTGATCGAAGCGCCGGTGCCGCTCGACCATGAACGCCTTCACCAGCGCCCGCTCGGCCGCCTCGTCGACGTCCTTGCCGACGATCCGCAGCAACGGCCGGTCGCTATGCACCAGCGTTCCCGGCAGCGCTTCGACATGGATCGCGATGCCGTGTTCGCGGGCGATCGCGATCAGGTCCGCCATGTCGATATGGGTGACATAGCCGATCCGGTCCGCCGTCACCGTCCGCGCGCCCGGGGGTAGCGCGATCGCAGGGCGACCGCCGCCGTACGGGTCCCTGGCGAACGCGGCCATCGCCGAACCTGCCGCATCCTCGACCCGGTCGATCACGTCCGCCATCCGCCCGAACGCGGCGAGGTGCGCGATCCAGCGCAGCAGCGTGACGACGACCAGCACGATCAGCAGGATGGTCGCCAGCAACAGCACCACCCGCCCCTGCCCGCCGTACAGCCGGGTCTGCAACCCGATGATTCCCACCACCGCAAAGACGAACGCGCCGAGGAACGTCGACAGCGCGTTTTGCGACGTTCGGTCGGAGATCATCAACTGCGTCGCGCGTGGCGTGGCGAGTTGCGTCGCGGACGAATAGGCGCTGACCATCGCCGTCAACGAAAAGGTCGTCACCGCCAGCATCGACGATGCGATGATCCCCAGCACCGTGCCGACCGCGTCCTGACCGATGTCGCCGGTGAAATGATAGGGCAGCCACCGCGCGATGATCCCGGCGAACCCCGCCACCGCCACGCTCGCCACGCTGATGAGCGCGGCGCGGAACCAGATCTGCCGTCCGGCATGCCGGGCCAGCCAGGCGATACGCGAAACCGATACCATATTGCCCCCTTCTTCCCGCGAACGCACGGACGAAGCAGATCGGTGCGCGGGGCAGGTGATTATTGCGCGGGCGGTTTCGCCGCCGGCGCGACGCCCTCGCCCGGTCAGATCGTCATGCGTCCATTGATGGTCCGCTGTTCGGGCGGGGCATCGGCCTCGGCCAGATCATGCCGCGCTTGATGGCCGAGACATTTTATCTCTCGGCAAAAAACCGATGCGTCCCGTTGCACCCGGCACGAGTGGGTCACACCACCCCGTCCCACAACAACTTCACCCCTACCGCGATCATCAGCCAGTAGATCACCCGGTAGAACCGCTCGGCCGACACCCGCCGTACCAGCCACACGCCGACGAAGGTCGTCGCGATCGCCACTGGCAGCAACGCAGCCGAGGTCAGCAGATTGGTCCGCGTGAACTGCCCCAGCGCCAGATAGGCGGGCACCTTCAACCAGTTGACCGCGCAGAAGAAGATCGCGGTCGTCCCCACCAGCACGTCGCGCGGCAGGCGGCGGGGCAAGACCCAGAGCTGGAACGGTGGCTGCCCGGCATGGGCGATCTGGCTGGTGATGCCCGACAGCACCCCGAACAGGCTGCCGACCCAGCCGGGCGAGGCGGAGGCGACCGGTACGCCGTGCCGCTCGGTCCACAGCCGCCAGCCGCCGAACAGGATCGAGATGCTTCCCACCGCCGCCAGCACCGCCGAAGGCTGCACCATGGTCGCAAAGCCATAGCCCAGCGCAATTCCCACCGCCGCGCCGGGCAGCATCCACAACAGGACATGCGCGTCGAACGTCCGACGGAACGCCCATACCCCCACCACATCCTGCACGATCAGGATCGGCAGCAGGATCGCGGCGGCCTGTACCGGATCGATCGCCAGCGCCAGCATCGGCATGGCGAGCGAACCGACTCCGGCGAACCCGCCCTTGGCCAGCCCCTGCGAGGCGACGGCGGGGATCGCCAGCGCGTAGAACCACGGATCGACGATCAACGGACCGCGTCGCCCCGCATCTGCGCGATACGGAACAGCGCCAGCACGCCGACCGCCATCACCGCGACCAGCGCCAATACCGCATAGGTCAGCGCCGCCAGCCAACCGGCGATGTCGTGCAACGCATCGGCGTGAATTCGGGCGGTGGTTTGTTCGGGGGTCAATTCGCGCGGCGCGCCGGTGGTGAACGGGGCGGGAGTGCCAGCTTCGGGTGCAGCGGCGCGTGAGTCGACCGCCTGCGGGCCATCGCTGCGGCTTGCCTGCCCGCCCCCATCGGCCATGCCGCCAGGCGTGTTGGTCGACATGGTAGCGACCGCACCGACCATCGCCAGTGTCGCGAACACCGCCAGCAGCCACGACAGTGCGCGTGCCTGCCACCCCCCGGGCGTCACGGATGTTCGACCGGATCGCGGGTGACGGCGGTCGGCGCGCGCACCCCGGCGTTTCCGCGGGCCTTCAACGTCGCCTTCAAATCCTCGGGCTTCGGCGCCCACAGGAAACCGAAGCTGACCGTGCCGTGCTTCGTTTCGACGACATGGTGCAGCCGGTGCGCGGAGATGATCCGCTTCATATAGGACGACCTGGGCAGATAACGGTGGCTGAGCCGGCGGTGGACGATCACGTCGTGGAATCCGAAATAGATCGCCCCATAGGCAGCGATCCCCGCGCCGATCCAGATCGTGCCCGGCCACCAGCCCCATTGCACCCCGCCCAGCAGCATCACGATCGACGGCACCGCGAAGATGGCGGCGTACAGGTCGTTCCACTCCCAGTTGCCATGGCGCGGGGCATGGTGGCTGGCGTGGAGGAACCACCCCGGCCCGTGCATCAGCCAGCGGTGCGCGACATAGGCGAACCCTTCCATGAAGATCACGGTCGCGACGAAGATCAGGATACCGATTGCCCAGTGCATGGCCGCGATATAGCCTCGCCCCATGAAAAGCGCGAGGGTGGCGGCGACCTTGTCCGCGATGGCTCTGCTGGCCGGATGTCAGCCGACCGACGAACAGAAGTTGCAGTCATGGTTGTCGGACAGCCTGCCCGAACGCTTCGCCAACTGCATCGCCGAACGCACCTATGATGCGCTGACTCCGGTGGAGGAAAAGGCGTTCCGCGACGCGGTGGTCGCTGGATTCCGGGCATCGCCCGGCAGCTACGCCGCCGACCGTCCGCGGACGCTCGCCGAAGCGCAGG
>NZ_LMKU01000033.1:104315-135497 GCF_001421635.1 Sphingomonas sp. Leaf25 | reverse complement strand
CCGCGTCCACAACTGGCGTCTTGGTAAAAGCATTTGCGACGCAATTGCATTAATGCGCTTTCGGACTGGATTCGCCTGCGCGCATGTGCTTTACGCGCGTCAACTTCGCAAACTTGCGTACAACCACCCGAGAGGCGGAAGGCAACGTCATGAACATTCACGAATATCAGGCCAAGGAACTGCTGGCGAAGTTCGGCGTGCCGGTCCCGCAGGGCTTCGCCGCGCTCACCGTCGACGAAGCCGTCGAGGCCGCCAGCAAGCTCCCCGGGCCGCTGTATGTCGTCAAGTCGCAGATCCACGCCGGCGGGCGCGGCAAGGGCAAGTTCAAGGAACTGGCCCCCGACGCCAAGGGCGGTGTCCGTCTCGCGTGGAACCTCGACGAAGTCCGCGCGCACGCCACGGACATGCTCGGCAACACGCTGGTCACGATCCAGACCGGCGACGCCGGCAAGCAGGTCAACCGCCTGTACGTGACCGACGGCGCGAACATCGCGCAGGAATTCTACCTCGCGCTGCTCGTCAACCGCGCGACCGGCCGCGTGTCGATGGTCGCCTCGACCGAAGGCGGCATGGACATCGAAACCGTGGCGCATGACACGCCCGAGAAAATCCACTCGATCGACATCGATCCGGCGACCGGCTTTCAGGCCCACCACGGCCGCGCCGTCGCCGCCGCGCTCGAACTGAAGGGCGATCTCGCCAAGCAGGCCGCCAGCGTCGCGTCGAAGCTGTACGATGCGTTCCTCGGCACCGATGCCGAGCAGATCGAGATCAACCCGCTGGCCGTCACCGAGGAAGGCCAGTTGGTCGTGCTCGACGCCAAGGTCGCGTTCGACGGCAACGCCATGTTCCGTCACAAGGACCTGATGGAACTGCGCGACACGACCGAAGAGGACGCGATGGAGCTGGAGGCGTCGAAGTACGACCTCGCCTACATCAAGCTCGACGGCGACATCGGCTGCATGGTCAACGGCGCCGGCCTCGCCATGGCGACGATGGACATCATCAAGCTGAACGGCATGTTCCCGGCCAACTTCCTCGATGTGGGCGGCGGCGCCAACAAGGAGAAGGTGACGGCGGCGTTCAAGATCATTCTCGCCGATCCGGCGGTGAAGGGCATCCTCGTCAACATCTTCGGCGGCATCATGAAGTGCGACATCATCGCCGAGGGCATCGTTGCCGCGGCGAAGGAAGTGAATTTGTCGGTGCCGCTGGTCGTCCGTCTGGAAGGGACCAACGTGCAGGCCGGCAAGGACATCCTCGCCAATTCGGGTCTGGCGATCGTTCCGGCCAACGACCTTGGCGACGCCGCCAAGAAGATCGTGGCGGAAGTGCAGAAGGCGGCCTGATCGCCTTCGCGCGCAAGCGAACCGAAAGGGGTCCGGGCGGAAACGTCCGGGCCCTTTTTCGTTGGGTGGCTGGGTGATTCGGTCTAGGGTCGCCGCCTGTCGCACCCGCGACCCGGCCTTTCCGTACCGGACTTGCGAAAACCACGCAGTACCGCCACAGAAACCGCCGACGTCGCCGTGCAAGAATTTTGAGAGGGAGTGCCCATGAAGGTGCTGGTGCCGGTCAAGCGCGTGCTTGACTATAATGTGAAGCCCCGCGTGAAGGCCGACGGGAGCGGGGTCGACCTCGCCAACGTCAAGATGAGCATGAACCCGTTCGACGAGATCGCGGTCGAGGAAGCGATCCGTCTGAAGGAAAAGGGCGTGGCGACCGAGATCGTCGTCGTCTCGATCGGCGAGCAGAAGTCGCAGGACACGCTGCGCACTGCGCTGGCGATGGGCGCCGACCGCGCGATCCTCATCACCAGCGAGACGAAGGTAGAACCGCTGGGCGTCGCCAAGCTGCTGAAGGCGGTGGTCGACGAGGAGCAGCCGGGTCTGGTGATCCTCGGCAAGCAGGCGATCGACGACGACAACAACCAGACCGGGCAGATGCTGGCGGCGCTCACCGGCTATGCCCAGGGCACCTTCGCCAGCAAGGTCGAGGTGACGGGCGAGAGCGTGCATGTAACGCGCGAGGTCGATGGCGGGCTGGAGACGGTCGCGCTCAAGCTGCCGGCGATCGTCACGACCGACCTGCGTCTCAACGAGCCGCGCTATGCCTCGCTGCCCAACATCATGAAAGCCAAGTCCAAGCCGCTCGCGGCGAAGACGGCGGCCGATTACGGCGTCGACGTGACCCCGCGGCTGACGACGGTGAAGGTCGAGGAACCGGCCAAGCGGCAGGCGGGTGTCAAGGTCGCCGATGCCGACGAACTGGTAGCCAAGCTCAAGACGCTGGGAGTGGTCGCATGAAGACGCTGGTTTGGGTCGAACACGACGGCTCGGTCGTCAAGGACGCCACTTTCGCCGCCGTTACCGCCGCTGCGAAGCTCGGCGACATCGATCTGCTGGTTGCGGGACAGGGTGTCGATAGCGTGGCACAGGCCGCGGCGCAGATCGCCGGTGTCGCCAAGGTGCTGGTGGCCGACGACGCCGCCTTCGCGCACAACCTCGCGGAAAACGTCGCTCCGCTGGTCGTCGAACTGATGGGCAGCCATGACGCCTTCATCACGGCGGCGACCACCACCGGCAAGAACATCGCGCCGCGTGTCGCCGCGCTGCTCGACGTGATGCAGATCAGCGAAATCCTGTCGGTCGAGGGGCCGGACAGCTTCACCCGCCCGATCTATGCCGGCAACGCGATCGCGACGATCAGGACCAGCGATCCCAAGCTGGTGCTGACGGTGCGCGGAACAGCGTTCGACAAGGCGGAAGCGACCGGCGGTTTGGCGAGCGTCGAGGCCGTCGGCTCGACCGGGGACAAGGGCGTATCGAGCTTCGTCGGTTCGGAAATCGCCGCATCGGAACGGCCCGAGCTGACCAGCGCCAAGATCATCGTGTCGGGCGGTCGCGCGCTCGGATCGGAAGAGCAGTTCCATGCGCTGATCGATCCGCTGGCCGACAAGCTGAACGCGGCGGTCGGCGCATCGCGCGCGGCGGTGGATGCGGGCTATGCGCCCAACGACTATCAGGTCGGCCAGACCGGCAAGATCGTCGCCCCCGAAGTCTATATCGCGGTCGGCATCTCGGGCGCGATCCAGCATCTGGCGGGGATGAAGGACAGCAAGGTCATCGTCGCGATCAACAAGGACGAGGATGCGCCGATCTTCCAGGTCGCCGATGTCGGGCTGGTGGGCGACCTGTTCACGCTGGTGCCGGAGATCACCGCGAAGTTGTAAGGCACGTAGCGGAGCTACGCGCCGGTGCGCGACGGTGAAGCCGTAGCGCATACAACGGCGACGGCCGGCGTCGCCATAGCGACGACCGACGACGCGGGATTTACTCCCGCGTCGTCCCTCCCGGAACCGCCACCGGCAAAGGCACCGCCGGATCGAGCGGGATCGCCACCCGCTTGGCACGTTCGGCCTTCGACGGGCCGCGCTTCGCGCCACGCATGACATCGCCGATCAACTTGCCGACGTCCTTGTATTCGCCCGGCTCCTCGCAGCAGCTATTCGGATCGATCAGCTTGCCCAGCGCGCGGACGAGGAACACGCCGCCGCCGATCATGTCGACGCCGGTGGTGCAGCCCTGCGACAAGGTGGCGCAGGGCGGTGCGGCGGCGGCCATCGCTCCGGCACCATCGGTATAGGGGTTCGACGCGAGCGGCCGGTCGGGCGGCGTACGTTCGGCGGGAATCGGAATATGCGGATCGCGTGCCTGTTCGCCGCACACCAGAATTTCGTCGTCCTGCGAATGGCGCCGCTGCGATGCACAGGGATCGACGAGGATCGAGAACCGTTCGGGCGGCGGGACGGCGGTCTGGCCAAGGGCGATCAACAGCAGCGCAAACATCGAACGGCCTCCCCAACAGGGTTTCCGTGACCAAAGCACGGCGTACCACCTGGGGTAAAGCGCTTGTCGTGCCGCATGGCCGCACGGTAGCCTGACGCCATGATGTTCGCTCCCCTGCTGTTGCTGGCTGTGCAAGCCACCGCCCCGACGCCTGCCGATCGCGCGCGCGCCGAGCGCGTGCTCGCGCGACACCCGATCATCGACGGGCACAACGACCTGCCATGGGAATTGCGTGACGGACATGGCGCGGCTGTCGAGACGGTCGATTTGACCGCCGATACAAGCCGGATCGATCACCCGCTCCAGACCGATCTCGCCCGGCTGGCGAAGGGCCATGTCGGCGGGCAATTCTGGTCGGTGTGGATTCCGGCGACGACCACCGGACCGCAGGCGGTAGAGACGACGATCGAGCAGATCGACATCGTCCGGCGGATGATCGCCGCGAACCCTACCCGGATGGCGCTGGCGACGGATGCCGCCGACATGGCGCGAATCGCCCGGAGCGGCCGGATCGCGTCGCTGATCGGCGTCGAGGGCGGACACCAGATCGACGGGCGGCTGTCGGTGCTGCGGCAATATCGGGTGCTCGGCGTGCGCTACATGACGCTGACGCACGGCAAGAGCGTCGGCTGGGCGGACAGTTCGACCGATGCCCCGCAAGCGAACGGGCTGACCGGGTTCGGGCGACAGGTGGTGGCGGAGATGAACCGGCTGGGGATGCTGGTCGACGTCGCCCATGTATCCGACGCGACGATGGCGGCGGTGCTGGCGGTGAGCAAGGCGCCGGTGATCGCGTCGCACTCCAACGCGCGCGCATTGGCCGACCGGCCGCGCAATATTCCCGACGCGCTGCTCGCCGCAATCGGGCGGAACGGCGGCGTGGTGATGGTCAACGCCTATCCGGCTTTCCTGTCGGCGCAGTGGAACGCATGGGACAATGCCCGCAGCGCCTATGCCAAGACGCAGGGGCTGCCGACCAACCGCTATGGCGCGCGGGCACCGGCGGCGATGCAGGCATGGGACGCGGCCAATCCCGCACCGCGCGTCACGGCGGCGACGATGGCCGACCATGTCGAGCATATCGCCCGGATCGCGGGCCGGGCGCATGTCGGCATCGGCGGCGACTATGACGGAATTTCCGGCACAGGTCCCGAAGGGATGCAGGGGGTCGACGGCTATCCGCTGCTGTTCGCCGAACTGGCACGGCGCGGCTGGAGCGATGCCGATCTCGCCGCGCTGGCGCAGGGAAATATCCTGCGCGTCCTAGCGCGGGCGGAGGCGGTGGCGACGTCGCTGGCGACCGAGAAGCCGGTCGATGCGACATGGTCCCTTGCCCCCGCCGCCCCGATCAATCCCGCAACAGGTCGTTGATGCTGGTCTTGGACCGGGTCTGCGCATCGACCCGCTTGACGATCACCGCGCAGTAGAGCGCGGGCTTGCCGTCGCCGCCACCGATCGAACCGGGGACGACCACCGCATAGGGCGGCACTTCGCCACGAAACACTTCGCCGGTCGCGCGGTCGATGATCTTGGTCGACGCACCCAGATAGACACCCATCGACAGGACCGCGCCCTCGCCCACGCGGACGCCCTCGGCGACTTCGGCGCGGGCACCGATGAACGCACCGTCGCCAATGATGACCGGATCGGCCTGCAACGGTTCGAGCACACCGCCAATGCCGGCCCCGCCCGAGAGATGGACGTTCTTGCCGATCTGCGCACACGACCCGACCGTTGCCCAGGTATCGACCATCGTGCCTTCACCGACATAGGCGCCGATGTTGACGAAGCTCGGCATCAGGATCGCGCCTTTGCCAACGAACGCGCCGCGCCGTACGATGCTGCCCGGCACCGCGCGGAAGCCCGCCTCGCGGAAGCGATGCTCGCCCCAGCCGGTGAACTTGCTCGGCACCTTGTCGAACCAGTTGGTGCCACCGGGGCCGTCCATGATCTGGTTGTCGTTCAGCCGGAACGAGAGGAGCACCGCCTTCTTGAGCCACTGGTTAACCTGCCAGCCGTCGCCCACCGGTTCGGCGACGCGCGCCTCTCCCGAATCAAGCAGCGCCAGCGCCGCGTCGACCGCCTCGCGCACCTCGCCCTGCGTATGGACGGTCAAGTCGGCGCGGGCATCCCACGCGGCATCGATCTGGGCGGCTAGGTCGGTCATGATTCCTCCACGAAGCGTAACCACGCGACGAGATCGTGCGTGGTGTAATCGATATGGTCGTAGGCCTCGACCGGCCCCTGTTCGGAACCGTTGTCGACCCACAAGGTCGTCATCCCCGCCGCCTTGGCCGGCACGAGGTTGCGCGCCATGTCCTCGGCGAACAGCGCCTGGGCGGGGTCGATCTCCCATGCGGCGCACAGCCCTTCATAGGCGCGGACATGCGGCTTGGGGTGATAGGCGGTGGCATGAATGTCGTGGATGCCGGCGAAACTGTCCGACAGGCTGAGCTTGTCGAGCACCCGGCCGGCATAGTCGATGTCGCCGTTGGTGAAGATCAGCTTGCGCCCCGGCAGCCCGGCCAGCAGGCGCGGCAGATCGGGGTCGGGCACCAGCGGCGACAGATCGATGTCATGCACGAAGTTCAGGAAATGGTGCGGATCGACCTGATGCTCGGTCATCAACCCCGACAGGCTGGTGCCGTGCGCATGGAAGTGCATCTTCTGGACCCGGCGCGCTTCCTGCGCGTCGCAGTCGAGCAGGTCGCAGATATACTGCCCCATGCGCGCCTCGATCTCGGCGAACAGGTTGCACGACGCCGGATACAGCGTGTTGTCGAGATCGAAGATCCAGTCACGGACATGAGCGAGCGCGGGCAGCATCGGACGCGGGCCTTAGGCGGCAGCGGCCCGCGCGGCAAGCTCAAGCCGCTTGCGTCCGCTCGATCCAGCCGCCGCCGAGCACCCGGTCACCGGCATAGAGCACCGCCGCCTGGCCCGGCGCGACGCCATATTCGGGCGCGTCGAACACCAATTGGTCGCCATGCAGTTCGGCGGGGACGGGCTTGGCCATCGATCGCACCTTGGCGGTCAGCGGCCCGACGTGATCGCCGCCGATCCAATTAATGTCGGACAACAGTGCCCCGCCCACCGCCAGCGCGCGGCGTGGGCCGACGACCAGCCGCTTCGTCTCCGGCTCCAGCCGCACGACATAGAGCGGTTCGGCAAGCCCGCCGATCTCAAGCCCGCGCCGCTGGCCGACGGTATAGCCGACGAGCCCGCCATGACGGCCGAGCACTTGGCCCTCAAGGTCGACGATGTCGCCGCCGTCGTTCGCTTCCGGGCGTAGTTTGCGGACCAGCCCGGCATAGTCGCCATCGGGGACGAAGCAGATGTCCTGGCTGTCGGGCTTGCCGGCGACGCCAAGGCCCAGTTCGGCGGCGATCTCGCGTACCCGCGCCTTGGGCATGCCACCCAGCGGAAAGCGCAGGAAATCGAGCTGGTGCTGGGTCGTGGCGAACAGGAAATAGCTCTGGTCGCGCGCCGGATCGACCGCGCGGTGCAGTTCGGCACCCGCAGGCCCCAACACCCGGCGGATGTAATGGCCGGTGGCAAGGCAGTCCGCACCGAGATCGCGCGCGAGCGCGAACAGGTCGGTGAACTTCGGCCCCATGTTGCATTTCACGCAAGGGATCGGGGTGCGTCCGGCAAGATAGGCATCGGCGAAATCGTCGATCACCGTCTCGCGAAAGCTCGTCTCGTGATCGAACACATAATGCGCGATGCCCAGACGATCGCACACCGCGCGCGCATCGCGAATGTCGCGTCCGGCACAGCACGATCCGGCACGTCCCACCGCCGCACCGTGATCGTAGAGTTGCAGCGTGACGCCGATCGTCTCCGCGCCGGTCGCATGTGCCAGCGCGGCGACGACCGAACTGTCGACGCCGCCCGACATGGCGACGACGATTCGGCGCGCGGCAAGGGGCGGGTCGAGTTGAAAATCTGCGGCGGTCATTGCGCGTCAGATAGGCGCTTGCGCGATCAGTTGCAAAAAATGACGATATTTACCGGACCTTCAACACTGTGGGCGCATGACGCTGTTTCTAAAGGACGTTGGTTGGGACGGTTGGTTTGGATCTGAGTTTCGCCCGCTTCGATCGTGGCACCGCGATCACGGTACTGCCGACCGATCTGGCGGTATTGCTGGCGGCCGTGACCGGACGCCAGGCAGCCAGCCAGACGGCGCGGTTGCAGACACGGCTGGCGTGGAAACGCGCGCCGGTATCGTTGCTGCATCCCGCCGACGGGGCGTTCGATGGCTGGACGGCGGCACTGCTCGCGTCATCCGTCGCGCCGTGGGACCCGCCCGTCGCACCACGGCAGGCAAGGGACTGCGAATGAATACGATATTTACCTAACCGATTTAAACCATGTTTAAAGGCAACCGCGTATGACCGCGACAACAGGTTTCCCGGGGCACCGCCACCCCGTTCGAGGTCCAGTATGATTGAGAACCAGAAAATCCGTCCGGCAAAAGTGATCGGTCCGCTCGGCGAGCCGCTGACGGTCGATTCGCTGCCCCCGCCCGAAACGACTCGCTGGGTGGTGCGGCGCAAGGCGGAGGTCGTCGCGGCGGTGAACGGCGGATTGCTCAGCATCGACGACGTGTGCGATCGCTACAATCTGTCGGCGGAAGAGTTCGCCAGTTGGCAGCGTGCGGTCGACCGGTCGGGCATGCCGGGACTGCGCGTCACCCGAATCCAGCACTATCGGTCGCTCTACGACCGGCAGCAGCGAAAATATTGAAACCCCGCTCAAAACGGGAGCGGAACAAGCCAGCCCATCAAGAGTCTTTCCCTCAGTACGCCCGGTACGAATACTTACTGTGGCGCGGCATCAAATGGAGGGACGGACCATGGGATTCATCATCTGGCTTATCGTAGGTGGCGTCGTGGGCTGGCTGGCCAGCATCATCATGCGGACTGACGCACAGCAGGGTATCCTCCTGAACGTCATCGTTGGCATCGTGGGTGCGGTGATCGCCGGTTTCGTCACCGGAACCAACATCAACAACGGCATCACCGTGATGAGCTTCGTCTATTCGCTGATCGGCGCGGTCGTGCTGCTGGCGATCGTGAATCTCGTTCGTCGTGGTGCGGTGCGCTAAGCACCGAGCGAACCCACCGGGTTCAACGCGGGCCGCTCCTGATGGGGCGGCCCGTTTTCTATGACACGATGGTCAGCCGCCGGTAAGTTCGCCGAGCGTCGCCCGCATTTCGGCCCGAACGCCAGCCGGTTCATAGGCGATCGTGCTGCCACCAGTTCCCGCCAGTCCCAGTCCCAGCAGTTTCGTGCCGAAACCGCGCCGCGCAGGACACGTCACTGCCGGACCGCCCTGTTCCTGCCAGACAAGCGTCAATACCTCGTCCTCGACCTGCCATGTCAGCACGACACGGCCGGTTGCGTTCGACAGCGCACCATATTTGACCGCATTGGTCCCCAGTTCGTGGAGGATCAGCGCCAGTCCCAGCGCGGCACGGGCGCCCAGCGCCACATCCGGTCCGCCCAGCGTGATCCGGTCGTCACAGCCGAACACCGCGATCACCTGCCGCACGGTCGACCGCAGGTCCGCGCCGACCCAGTCGCGATCGACCAGCACGTCGTGCGCGATGCCCAGCGCCTGCAACCGCTTTTCGAACGCATCGAGCGGGGCACGATCGACCAGCCCGCGCAGCGTCTGCGAGGCGATTGCCTGCACCATCGACAAGGTATTCTTCAACCGGTGCGCCAGTTCGTGGATCAACAGGCTCTGCTGCTTCTCCGATTCGACCTGCGCCACACCCACCTCGACCCGGTCGGCGACCTTGCGCAGAAACCCCAGTTCCTCGGGCGTCCAGTGGCGCGCAGTCGCGTGATGCGCCATGAGGATCGCAACGACCCGCCCGTCGCGGCGTACCGGCATCTTCACCAACGCTCCGACCTGGATCGATTCGAGCATCGCCAGATACGGCATGCTACGCGAATCGAGTCGGACGTCGTCGATCGCGATCGCGTCGCTCTGGGTCAGTGGATCACACAGCGGCCCGAAATCGGCGAGCCGGTGCCGGCCAGTGATCTCCGACACGCCCGGCGCGCTCCAGCCGGGGCCGACGTCGATGAACGTCGTCGTCGAATCGATCCGGCCAAACGCTGCTCGCACCAGTCCCAGTGTTTCGGCGACCATCGTCGTCGCGGCCCGGGTGACATCGGCGATGTCGTGACAGTCGCGCAGCGCGTCGCCGAGACGGATAAGCGCCGCCTGTCGTGCCGCCGCCGCCAGTTCCTCGGTGGTATCGTGAAGGATCACCCCGAACCGGTCGCCCTCGATACGAAAGCAGCGTCCACGGAACCAGCGCCCGCGCGATGGCGCATGGTGGACGAAGCCGACCGGCTTGCCATCGGCCAGCAACCGGTCGAGATCGTGCGTCCAGTGCGCGGGGGCGCTGACGTCCAGCGTGCGGCCGGTACGCGCCAGCATCGTCGCGCGATCGAAGCCCGACAGCGCGAACCATGCCGGATTGGCATCAAGATAGCGCCAGTCGACGACCTTTCCGCCCGCGTCGCGGATCACTTCGCCCAACGCGAAGCCGTCGCCGATATTTTCGAACAGATGCTGCCAGCGGCGCTCCTCACTCGACAGACGACGTTCGGTGGCGACGATCCGCGCAAGCGCCGCGTCGCGTTCGGCCAGCGAACGGCGCAGGTCCAGCGTCGTCACCACCTGCCGCGCCAGACGGCGAAGCGTGTCGGCCTGCGCGGCGGTCAGGCCGTGGGGCCGGGGAACCGTGTCGAGCACGCAAAGCGTTCCGATCGCCGTTTTGTCGTCGCCGACCCGCAGTGGCACCCCGGCATAGAAGCGGACCTGCGGCCCATCGGTCACGATCGGGTTGGCGCACGTCCGCGGATCGGCGGCCAGATCGCGGATTTCGACGAGGTCGGACGAATGCAGTGCATGGATGCACAGCGCGTAATCGATCGGCGTCCCGTCGAGATCGGTCCCGGTCCGGGCCAGGAACCGCTGCCGTTCGGTTTCGATCAGGGTAACCAGCGCCACCGGCGCAGCGCAGGCGTCGGCCGCGAGCAGAACCAGATCGTCCTGTGCCGGATCATGCCATGCGCAGTTCAGACGATAGGCATCGATCGCGTCCAGACGCCGTCGCTGCTCCGCCGAATCGGTCATCGCCCCCATCACACCGCCCCCTGCCGGCCGATCCGGGCGTAGCAACTCCACTCGGTACAGACAAGGGTCGCGCCGAAACTGGCACGACCCTTGCAAAACTTCAAAACTTAACGCCTATGCGTCGGTCGTGGTGCGCGACCGGGCGGCGAAGCTCTTGCGCAGCTTCTGCAACTTGGGCGGAATGATCGCGAGGCAGTACGGATTGCGCTGGCCTTCGCCTTCCCAATATTCCTGGTGATAGTCCTCGGCCGGATACCAGGTCGTCAGCGGTTCGATGGTGGTGACGATCTTGCCACGTCCCTCACCCGCCCGCTCGATTCCCGCACGCGCCTCGGCTTCCTGATCCGCATCGTGCGGGAAGATCGCCGAGCGATATTGCGTGCCGATGTCGTTGCCTTGGCGGTTGAGCTGCGTCGGATCATGAGTCGCAAAAAAGATGTCGAGCAGATCGTGATAGCCGACCACTTGGGGGTCGAACGTCACTCGGATCGCTTCGGCATGACCGGTGTCACCACCGCATACCTGCTTGTAGGTCGGGTGTTCGGTCGTGCCGCCGATATAGCCGCTTTCGACCTTCTCGACGCCGATCACGTCGCGGAACACCGCTTCGACGCACCAGAAACATCCGCCCGCGAACGTCGCGACTTCGGTAGCCATGGGATACTCTCCTTCGTACAGAGAGCCATGTAGGCGCGCGCTGCGCCGGTACAATCGGGGACGGAAACGCAATGGCGAACGGCAAGGTTCTGGTGACGGGCGGTGCGGGCTATATCGGCAGCCATGCCGTGCTGGCGCTGCTGGATGCGGGGCATGAGGTCGTGGTGGTCGACAACCTCGTCACCGGTTTCGACTGGGCGGTCGATTCGCGCGCCTCGCTGGTCGTCGCCGACATCGCCGACGACACGGCGGTGCGCGCCGCGATTCGCGATCATGGCGTGTACGCCATCCTGCATTTCGCCGGATCGGTCGTGGTGCCCGAATCGGTCAGCGATCCGCTCAAATATTATCGTAACAACACCGCCGCCTCGCGCAGCCTGATCGAAAGCGCGGTCGCCGAAGGGGTGAAGCATTTCATCTTCTCCTCGACCGCCGCGACCTATGGCATCCCCGAGGTCGTGCCGGTGCGCGAGGATTCGCCCAAGCGCCCGATCAATCCCTATGGCATGTCGAAGCTGATGACCGAGATGATGCTGGCCGACGTCGCCGCCGCGCATCCGATCAACTATGCCGCGCTGCGCTATTTCAACGTGGCGGGTGCCGACCCCAAGGGTCGCAGCGGCCAGTCGACGGCGGGGGCGACGCATCTCATCAAGGTCGCGGTCGAGGCGGCGACGGGCAAGCGCGGCCATGTCGGCGTCTATGGCACCGACTTCGCGACGCCCGACGGCACCGGGGTGCGCGACTATATCCATGTCAGCGATCTCGCCGACGCCCACGTCCATGCGCTCGACCTGCTGATCGCCGATCCAAGCCAGAGCCACACGATGAACGCGGGCTATGGCCGGGGCTATTCGGTGCTCGAGGTGCTCGACGCGGTCGACCGCGCGACCAACCAGACGATCAACCGCCGGCTGGAGGGTCGCCGCGCGGGCGATCCCGACGCGCTGATCGCCGACAATGGCGCGATCCTCGCCAAATTGCCGTGGCGGCCGGCGCATGCCGATCTCGACCAGATCGTCGCCGACGCGCTGGGCTGGGAGCGCACGCTCGCCGAACGGGCGGGATGAAATCGAGGCGAAAAGGGCGTAAGGGGCCGGCATGACCGACCCCTTCGCCCTGTTCGACGACTGGTTCGCCGAGGCCCGCGCTTCGGAACCGAACGACCCCAATGCCATGGCACTGGCGACCGCCGATGCCGCCGGCCACCCTTCGGTGCGGATGGTCTTGCTGAAAGGCCATGGCCCCGACGGGTTCGTGTTCTACACCAATCGCGAGGGCCGCAAGGCGGGCGATCTGGCGGCCAATCCGCATGTCGCGCTGCTCTTCCACTGGAAGTCGCTGCGCCGGCAGATTCGCATCGAAGGGCCGGTTGCGCTGGCCAGCGATGCCGAGTCGGATGCCTATTTCGCCTCGCGCGGGCGCGACTCGCAACTGGGCGCATGGGCATCGGACCAGTCGCGTCCGCTCGACGCGCGCGAGACGTTCGAGGCGCGGTTCGATGAGGTACAGGCACGATTCGAGGGACGCGACGTGCCGCGCCCGCCGTTCTGGGGCGGCTATCGCGTGACGCCGGAGCGAATCGAGTTCTGGCAGGACCGGGCGCATCGCCTGCACGAACGCCGGCTGTTCACTCGCGACGGCGATGGCTGGCGCGAGGGCTTGCTGTTCCCATGACCGAGACCGAGCGCAAGCGGGTGATTCCGCTCGCCACGCGGGCCGCCATCGCATCGGTGACGATGGCGCTGTTCCTGCTGGGGCTGAAAGGCTTTGCCGCATGGCATACCGGGTCGGTCGCGATGCTCGGCAGTCTGGCCGACACCGCGCTAGACCTGCTCGCGTCGCTCGTCACGCTCTACGGGGTGCGACTGGCGGCGACGCCGGCGGACCATGACCACCGTTTCGGCCATGGCAAGGCAGAGGCGCTGGCCGCGCTGTTCCAGGTGATGCTCATCACCGCGTCGGCGGCGGGCATCGGCTGGCGCGCGATCGCTGCCTTCGGCGCACCCGGCGAAACACAGGACGTCGAGTTCGGCATCGGCGTGTCAGTGATCGCGATGATCGCTACCTTCGCGCTGCTGGCGTATCAGAAATCGATCATCGCGCGTACCGGATCGGTCGCGATCCGCGCCGACAACGTCCATTACCAGAGCGATCTGCTGCTCAACCTCGCGGTCATCATCGCGATGATGCTCGATCAGGTGTTCGGAGTGCGCGGGGCCGATCCGGTGATGGGCATCCTGATCGCGCTGTGGTTGGGCTGGGGCGCGTTCCAGGCGTCGAGCCAGGCGATTGACCAGTTGATGGACAAGGAATGGCCCGAGAACGAACGCCGCGCCTTTCTCGACGTGGCGGCGCGGCAGGAGGGCCTGCGCGGCATCCATGACTTCCGCACCCGCCGTTCGGGCAGCCACGACTTCGCGCAATTCCACATGGAGGTCGCGCGCGATATGACCGTCGCCGACGCGCACGACGTGGTCGAAAATGTCGAGCGGGCACTGCGTCGGGCGTTCCCCAAGGTCGAGGTGCTGATCCACCTCGACCCCGAAGGCCATGTCGATACCGACAATCCGCTGGTCGAGGCCGATGTGACGCCGCACTGGTTCGGCAAGCGTATCGGGAATTATGGATGACATTGCCCTTTACCGTGGTCGACGCCTTTGCCGACCGGCCGTTCACCGGCAATCCGGCAGCGGTGATGGTGTTGACGGCATGGCCCGACGATGCGTTGCTGCGTGACATCGCCGCCGAGCATAATCTGTCGGAAACCGCCTTCGCCGTGGCGACGGGCGGTGACGCTGACTATGAACTGCGCTGGTTCACCCCGACCGTCGAGATCGCGATGTGCGGCCATGCGACGCTGGCGAGCGGCCATGTGCTGATCGGCGAGCGCGACGAGGTTCGTTTCGCCACGCGCAAGGCAGGCGTGCTGACCGTTGCGCGCGATGGCGCGGGCTATACGCTCGACCTGCCGGTGACGCGGGTGGCCGCAGCGCCCGATCCGGCGCTGCTGGCGGCGCTGGGGTGCGAGGGCGAGGTGTTCGCCAGCATCAGCGGCGCGCAGGCCACCAGCATCATCCTGTTGCCCGATGCGGCGGCGGTGCGCGGTTGCGCGCCCGACATGCGCGCACTGGCGGCCTGTGGGGTGATGGCGATTGTCACCGCACCCGGCGACGTCGCCGATGTCGTCAGCCGGGTGTTCGTGCCCACGTGGGGCGTGGACGAGGACCCGGTGACGGGATCGGCGCATGCCGCGCTCGCCCCCTTCTGGGCGGAGCGGCTGGGACGCGAGCATTTCACCGCGTTTCAGGCGAGTGCGCGTGGCGGGCATCTGACGGTCACGCTGGCGGGCGAGCGGGCGGTGCTGGGCGGTGGGTGCGTGACGGTGATGCGGGGCGAGTTGCTGGTCTGAGACTGGACCGGAAGACGGGTTTCCCTGCCCCCCGCCGCCCACGAACGATCGTTGCTTTCAACCGGCCAAGCCTTGCTTCGGTAGCAATCCGCAACCTGCCTCCCATCTATTTCGAATGACCCGTTATTCGATGCTCGATCTCGTGCCGATCCGTGCAGGTGGCACCCCGGCGCAGGCCATGGCGCAGGCCGCCGACCTTGCCGCCCATGCCGAAGCGCTCGGCTATCACCGTTACTGGGTGGCGGAACATCACGGCATGGCCGGCATCGCCAGCGCCGCGACCGCCGTGGTGATCGGCCATATCGCCGCTGCGACCAACACCATTCGGGTCGGCGCGGGCGGCATCATGCTGCCCAACCATGCGCCGCTGACGATCGCCGAACAGTTCGGGACGCTGGATGCGCTCTATCCCGGCCGGATCGATCTGGGGCTGGGCCGCGCGCCCGGATCGGACCAGATCGTCGCCCGCGCGCTGCGCCGGACGCTGGAAACCGATCCCAACGCCTTTCCGCAGGATGTGGTCGAGCTGCAGCGCTATTTCGCGGGTGACGACCGTACCGGCATTCGCGCGGTGCCCGGCGCAGGAGCAAAGGTCGACCTCTGGATATTGGGGTCGTCGCTGTTCGGGGCGCAACTCGCGGCGATGCTGGGGCTGCCCTATGCGTTTGCGTCGCACTTCGCGCCCGCCGCGCTCGATCAGGCGCTGGAGGCGTATCGCCGCAACTTCCGCCCGTCCGCCATACTCGACAAGCCGTATGCGGCAGCCGCCTTCAACGTGCTGGCGGCAGACAGCGATGACGAAGCACGGCTGCTCGCCAGTTCGACCGAACAGATGTTCGTCGCGATCCGCACCGGCAAGTCGATCGAACTGCCACCACCGGTCGCGGATTATCGTGCGCAGATCGGGCCGCAGGGCAACACGATCCTGAACCACGTCCTCGAATGTTCGGCGATCGGCGGGCCGGAGACGGTGCGGGCCGGTCTGGCGGCGTTTATTGACCGTACGCATGTCAACGAGGTGATCGTAACCGGCGCGATGTTCGATCCCGCGGCACGCAAGCGCAGCGCCACCATCGCAGCCGAGGCGATGCGCGGCCTGTAGCGGATCAGGCGGCGGGTAGCCGGAGCCGGACGAGCAGCCCGCCCAGATCCTCGCTCTCCTCGAGCGAGGCGGTGCCTTCGTAGATTTCGGCGACGTCGCGCACGATCGCGAGGCCGAGGCCGGTGCCAGGCTTGCCCGAATCGAGCCGCACACCGCGATCGAAGATGCGCTGCCGGTCGGCAGCAGGGATGCCGCGCCCGTCATCTTCGACCAGCAGTTCGACGAAGCCGGCATCGGCGCGGACGGTGACGAACACGCTGCCCCCGCCATATTTGGCGGCGTTCTCGACGAGGTTGCCGAGGATTTCGTCGAGGTCCTGCCGTTCGATCCGCGCGATCAGGTCCTTCTGGCCATCCACGTCGATGCGGACGTTGGGATAGAGCCGCGCCACCGCGCGCTCGACCGCCTCGACCGAGGTCCAGACCTCGGCGCGGCTGTGCGCCGATCCGCGCCGCCCGACCGCGCGGGCGCGGGCCAGATGATGGTCGACCTGCCGCCGCATCGTCCGCGCTTCGCGGATCACCGTGTCGGCGAGGTCGGCCTGTCCGGCGGCCGAGGCGTTCATGATGACGGTGAGCGGTGTTTTCAGCGCATGGGCAAGATTGCCGGCATGGCGGCGGGCTTCCTCCGCCTGCCGGTCGTTGTGTTCGACCAGCGCGTTCAGTTCCTCGACCAGCGGCGCGACTTCGGCAGGCATGCTGCCCTCGACCCGTGCGGCCTGTCCCGCGCGCAGCTTGGAGATGGCGTCACGCACCGCGCGCAAGGGGAGCAGCCCATACCATGTCTGGAGGGCCGCCATCACGATCAGCCCCAGCCCGAGCAGCGCGAACGAACGCACCAGCGTCTTGCGCAAGGCATTGATCTGCTGGTCGAGCAGGTCGCGCGCCTCGGCCACCTGGAACCGCCACACGGTGTTCGATCCGGGCAGCGTCAGGTCGCGCTCGACGATGCGCAGCTTCTGATCGGGGAAAGGTTTCGCGTCATAGACGCGCAGGTCATTGCCGATCTTGGCCGGATTGCCGGGCAGCCGCCGGTCCCACAACGAGCGCGACGGGAACGGATCGAACCCCTCGCCGCTCACCTGCCAATACAGGCCCGAATAGGGTTCGAGGAACCGCTGGTCCGATAGCTGGCGGCTGAACGTCACCTGCCCGCTGGTGTCGATCTCGGCCGAGACGATCAGCGAGGTCAGGATATAGTCGAGCTGGTCGTCGAAGTTGCGGGTGATCGCGCCGGTCAGCACCCGGTCGAGCGCGAAGCCGCCCCCGGCGAGCAGCAGCATGATCCAGCAGGCGGCGATGACGATCATCCGCCGCGACAGCGATCCCGTCACCTGCACATAGCCGCGCGAGTCGGCGGCACGGGAGGCGGGATCGCTTGCTTTGGTCATGGGCGTCGCGTCAGGCTTCCGCGCCGGCGGGCTTGGGCGCGCCGGGTTCGTCGAGGCTGTAGCCGAGCCCGCGGATGGTGGTGATGACGTCGGCGCCCAGCTTCTTGCGGATGCGCGTCACGAACACCTCGATCGTGTTCGAATCGCGGTCGAAGTCCTGATCGTAGATATGTTCGATCAGTTCGGTGCGGCTGACCACCTTGCCCTTGTGGTGGAGCAGGTAGCTGAGCAGCTTGTATTCCTGCGCGGTCAGCTTCACCGGCTCGCCCGCCTTCGTCACCTTGCCCGAGCGCGTGTCGAGGCGGATGTCGCCGGCGGTCAGCTCGGCCGAGGCGTTGCCCGAGGCGCGGCGGATCAGCGCGCGGAGCCGCGCGATCAGTTCCTCGGTCTGGAACGGCTTGGCGACATAGTCGTCGGCCCCGGCATCGAGCCCTGCAACCTTGTCCGACCAGCTATCGCGCGCGGTCAGCACCAGCACCGGGGCGGTCCGCCCTTCCTTGCGCCAGCGGTCGAGCACGGTCAGCCCATCGACCTCGGGCAACCCCAGGTCGAGGATGATCGCGTCATAGGTTTCGGTGCTGCCGAGGAAATGCCCTTCCTCGCCATCGGTCGCGAGGTCGATGGCATAGCCCGCCCCCTCCAGCGTGGCGCGCAACTGGCGGCCGAGATTCGGTTCATCCTCGACGATCAGGACGCGCATCGGCTTCTCTCCCTTATGTTAACGGCTGCGGCCGACGACCTGGCCGGTACGGGCATCGACATCGACCCAGATCACCGCGCCATCGCGCAGGAACTTGAGCGTGTAAATGCCCCGGTCGGGATCGTAGTCGAAGCCGAGATATTGCGCACCGCGCATCTGCGGCACGACGCGGCCCTCGATCTCGCGCAGCGGCAGGATGCGGCCCTGCGCGCGCGCGGTCCGGGCGGCCTGATGGTCGCGCAACAGTTGGTCGGGCATCGCCTGCGCGACCCCCGATACCGCCATCAACCCCGCCACAAGGAACCGAACGACCATCGTCATGGGGCGTGACATAGCGACAACGCATTGAACAGCCCGTGAATAGGGCAGACAGGCTGGCGTAACTTGCTTCGTCGCCGAGTGCGGCTTACCTGCCACACATGGCTGCACCGATTTTGTCGTACGAAGGCCTTGGACTCGTCCAGGGCAATGGCTGGTTGTTCCGCGGGCTCGACATCCATGTCGGGCAACGCGATCGTCTGGCGCTGATCGGGCGCAACGGGGCGGGCAAGACGACGCTGCTGAAACTGATCGCGGGCGCAGTCGATGCCGACGAGGGGCGACGGACGATCGTGCCAGGCACGCATGTCGTGCTGCTGGAACAGGACCCCAAGGTCGATGGCTATGCCACGCTGCGCGACTTTGCGCTCCGGGGACCAAAGGCACCGGCGGAGCATGAGGTCGACGCCATCGCCGACCAGCTCGGCATCGACCTCGATCGTGAGGCGGCGACCGCATCGGGCGGCGAGCGGCGGCGGGCGGCGATCGCGCGCGCGCTGGCCGAAAACCCCGACGTGCTGCTGCTCGACGAGCCGACCAACCACCTCGACCTGTCGGCGATCGAATGGCTGGAGGAATGGCTGAACCGCTTCAACGGCGCGTTCATCGTCATCAGCCACGACCGTACCTTCCTGACGCGGCTGACCAAGTCGACGCTGTGGCTCGATCGCGGCGGCATTCGCCGCGCCGAAATCGGCTTCGGCGGGTTCGAGGCATGGATGGAACAGGCCGCTGCCGAGGAGGAACGTGCCGCCCAGCGGCTCGACGCCAAGCTGAAGATCGAGGAACATTGGCTGCACCGCGGCGTCACCGCGCGGCGCAAGCGCAATATGGGGCGGCTGGAAAAGCTGCACGAGTTGCGCGCGCAGCGGGCGGCGATGCAGGGGCCGCAGGGCACCGCCAAATTGCAGGTCGAGGCCGACGACACCAAGACCAAGGTCGTGATCGACGCCGAGCATGTGACCAAGGGCTTCGGCGACCGGACCATCATCAAGGACTTCTCGCTGCGGGTGCGGCGCGGCGACCGGATCGGCATCGTCGGTGGCAATGGTGCCGGCAAGACGACGTTGCTGCGGATGCTGACCGGCGATCTCGAACCCGATTCGGGCAAGATCATGCGGGCGCATACGCTGGAGGGCATCGTCATCGATCAGCAGCGCAAGCTGATGGCCCCGGAAAAGCGGGTGCGCGACGTGCTGGCCGACGGCGGTGACTGGATCGAGGTCAACGGCTCGAAGAAGCATGTCCACGGATACCTCAAGGAGTTCCTGTTCGATCCGTCGATCGCCGAGGCGCGGATCGGCACCTTGTCGGGCGGTGAGCGATCGCGGCTGCTGCTGGCGCGCGAATTCGCCCGGCCGTCGAACCTGCTGGTGCTCGACGAGCCGACCAACGATCTCGACCTCGAGACGCTCGATCTGTTGCAGGAGGTGATCGGCGATTATGCCGGCACGGTGCTGATCGTCAGCCACGACCGCGACTTCCTCGACCGGACGGTGACGGTGACGCTGGGAATGGACGGGTCGGGCCATGTCGATGTAGTGCCCGGCGGCTATGCCGACTGGGTCGCCAAGCGGCGCGAGCGCAGCGCGGCGAAGGTCAAGGCCAAGCCGGTGGAAACCGTGGCCAAGCCCAAGTCAACCAAGATGAGCTACAAGGACCAGCGCGACCTCGACCTGTTGCCCAAACGCATCGAGGAACTCGAAGCGGCGATCGTGCGCGACGAGGCGCTGCTGGCCGACCCGGCGCTGTACACCAAGGACCCGAAGCGGTTCGCTTCGCTGAACGCACAGATCGATAAGGCGCGAGCGGAGAAGGATGCGGCGGAGGAGCGCTGGCTGGCGCTGGCGGAGTTGGCGGAGGTCTAATCTTCCGGCTGGTTCAGGTCAGATCGATATTCGACTCTGCGCGGCACAAGATCCGGCATTTTGGACCGAACGCGCGATCCGCTTCGTCACCCCGGACTGGTTCCGGGGTCCACCCAGCCGCACCCGTCGGCGCTCGAAGGTCGGACGACACCGATTGCCGCGCCGTGGACCCCGGAACAAGTCCGGGGTGACAGTACGGAGGTGTATGTCGATCCGTCCCAAGAAGATTGGTTCATGCGGAGGCGCGGAGACGCGGAGACGCGGAGACGCGGAGGAGTTTCGGGCGTGGCAGCCCGATCGCGTAGCGATCCCTTTTAGCGATCCTTGCTACGAAAGCAGATGGTTCCGCTGACGCGGAACGATCGGGAGCCGCAACTCCTCCGCGCCTCCGCGCCTCCGCGTGAACCCAACTTCTTTAGACCGCCTTCCCATGCCGCCCGGCCAGATCGGTGACATACTGCCACGCCACCCGGCCCGAGCGGCTGCCGCGCTTCGTCGCCCAGCCGATCGCGTCGTGCGCGTCGAACGGCAGGGTATAGGCGGCGCAATAGCGCTCGACGATCGCGACATACTGGTCCTGATCGACGACATGGAAGCCGAGCGACAGGCCGAAGCGGTCGGCGAGCGCCAGCGCGTCGTCGACGGTGTCGCGCGGGTTGATCGCGCTGTCTTGTTCCTTGAGGTCGCGGGGGACGAGGTGACGGCGATTGGCGGTGACAATCAGCCGGACGTTGCCGGGGCGACCTTCGGCACCGCCCTCCAGCAGCGAGCGCAGCGCCCTGCCCTCGGCGGGGGTGTCGAAGCCGAGATCGTCGACGAACACCACGAAGGCGCGCGCCACGCCGTCCAGCAGCGCGAACAGCCGGGGCAGGCCGTCCAAGGCAGTCGCAGGCGCTTCGACCAATGCCAGTGCGCCGCCGGTCGCCTGCACCTGCCCGACCGATGCCTTGACCAGCGCCGACTTGCCGGTGCCGCGCGCGCCCCACAGCAGCACGTCGTGCGCCGCCGCGCCGGCAGCCAACCGGTCGAGATTGGCAGTCAGCGCACCCTTCTGCACCTCGATCCCGACCAGCCGGTCGAGCGGCACCGGGCGAAAGCCGCGCGTCGCGCGCAGCACTTGGCCGTCCCAGCCATAGGCGGGATGCCCCAGCGGATCGGCGGCGGCGGGCGGCGGGGGTGCGAGGCGTTCGAGCGCCTCGGCAATACGGAACAGCGGATCGGTCATCGTACCCCCTTAGGCGGACGGCAGCCCGATTTGAACTACCCCGCCACTTCGGCGAGATGCGCGGCGATCACAGGGTCGGCGGGCGCGAGCGAAGCGGCCTTGCGCAACAACGGCAGCGCCGCGCCCGGATTGCCCGCGCGGTAGAGCGCCCAGCCATAGGCATCGACGACCAGCGGGTTGGCCGGGGCCAGCGCATAGCCCGCCGCGCCGAAGCTGGTCGCGGGGTCGCCCTGCCCGGCGGCGGCATAGGCACGGGCGAGGCCGGCCAGCACCGCGACGTCGCGGTCGCCGACGAGATCGCGCAACCGCTCGAACGTGGCGACCGCCGAGGCGACATCCCCCGCCGCCAACTGCCATTCGCCGGTCAGACGGAGCGCAGGGACGCTCGAAGGATTTTGCGCAAGATAGAGCGACAGCGCGGCGCTGGCCTCGCGGCGTTGCCCGGCTCGGGCACGCGCATCGACCAGCCGCAGCATCGTCGCCTCGTCGAAGCGGCTGGCGGTGGCGGCGGCATAGGCGGTGGCGGCCTCCGCCGGGCGGTTGGCGGCGGCATAGGCGTCGCCCAGCACGAGCTGCGCGGCCGGGGCACCGGGGTTGGCGGCGGCGACCGCGCGGGCGGCGGCCAGCGCCTCCGCCGCATCGCCTGCGCTTGCCAGTGCGCGAATATAGGGAACCGCGACCGCCGGATCGCCGGGCGTCGGCCGGGCGGCGGCGGCGAGCAAGCCGAGGCTCTCGTCGGGGGCGAAGGCGGTCGACCGGCCGCGGACCGGCGAGGCGGCGCGATCGAGGAACACCGCCGCCCCGGCACGATCGCCGATCCGCTCCAGCGCGCGGGCGGCGAGCGTCAGCGTATAGCTGTCGGCATCGGCGCGTTCGGCGGCGGGGCGGATATAGTCGAAGGCGTCGCGCGCGGCATCGCTTCGCAGCAGCGCCAGCGCCAGCAGCTTGCGCGCGGTGATGTTGGTCGGTTGCCGCGCGACCAGTTCGCGCAGGCCCACCGTCGCCTGCGCCGGCGCACCCTCGGCCAGATCGAGCGATGCGCCGAGCAGCAGCGCACCGGGCACGCCCTGCACCCCGCCGCCCGCCTTTTGCAGCACGCTGCGCGCGGTCGCCGGATCGCCAGCGCGCGCGGCGAGGACCGCCTGGAGATAATAGCCCTGCACGCTGCCCGGCCGCGCCGTCATTGCCCGGCGAACCGCGTCGAGCATCGCGCCCGTCCGTCCGCTGTCGCCCAAAGTCGCGGCGTAATCGATCAACGTGTCATGGGCGTAGGGGTCGCGCGCCAGCGCCGCCTCGAACCACGGCAGCGCGGCGGTCAGGCCATATTGGACGCGCATCGTCTGGCCGCGCAGCCGGAGCGTGTCGGGCGAGGTCGGATCGGCCCGGACCGCCGCCGCCGCCGCGTTGATCGCGCCGACCATGTCGCCAGCGCCCATGCGGATTTGCCCCAGCGCGACCCAGTCGGCGGCGCGACCGGGATCGCGCGCGACCGTCGGCTCGAGGATGGCGAGCGCGGCCACGACATCGCCCTGCCGCGCCAGCGCCTGCGCGCGGATGCGGTTGCCATAGCCGGCATAGCGCGGAACGGCCTTGCCCGCTTCGGCGATCGCGCCGGGCGCATCGCCTTGCAACAACCGGGCGTGCGCGCGCAGTTGGTGCGCGCGCGCCGGATCGAAGCCGCCCTCGACCGCGCGATCGAGCGCCGCCTGCGCCGCGAGGCCATCGCCGAGCGCGAGATGCGTCCGCGCCAGCACCGCCTGCGCGAAGCCCCAGCCGGGATCGGCGGCCACCGCCGCCTGCGCGCGCTGTCGGGCGACGCTCCAGTGGCCGGCCTGAAACTGGCCGAGCGCCTCGGCGATACCGGTGCGGGCGTCGGCCGGATCGGCCTTGGCCACGCGCGCACCGCCGGCCACCGCGATACAGGCGGCGGCAAGCGCCAGACCGGCGCCACCGAGCAGCGCGCGCAAGGGACGATCAGGGTTGCAGGTCATAGGCCTTCATCAGATCATAGAGCGTCGGCCGGCTGATGCCGAGCAGACGCGCGGTGCCGGAGATATTGCCCTGCGCGCGGGCCAGCGCATGGCGGATCGCGCCGCGATCGGCCGCCTCGCGCGCCGCCTTCAGGTTGATCGGGCCGTCGTCGCCCGCGCCCAGATCGAGGTCGGCGGCGGTGATATGCTTGCCATCGGCCATGATCGCCGCGCGCTTCACCCGGTTTTCCAGTTCGCGGACGTTGCCGGGCCAGCCCCAGGCGTCGATCGCCGACAGCGCGTCGGGGGCGAAGCGCTTGCCCCCCTGCCCCATCTGTCGCGCATGCCGATCGAGAAAGGCGCGGGCGAGCAGCACCGCATCGCCCGGCCGTTCCTTAAGCGAGGGGATGCGCACGACGATCTCGGCCAGCCGGTAATACAGGTCCTCGCGAAAGGTCTGCGCGGCGACCATCGCGTCGATGTCACGGTGGGTGGCGCAGACGATGCGGGTGTCGACCGGGATGGCCTTGCGCCCGCCGATCCGTTCGATCACCCGTTCCTGAAGGAACCGCAGCAGCTTCACCTGAAGCGGAAGCGGCACGTCGCCGATCTCGTCGAGGAACAGGGTGCCGCCCGCCGCCTGTTCGATCTTGCCCTCGGTCGTCTTGACCGCGCCGGTGAACGCGCCCTTCTCATGGCCGAACAGTTCGCTTTCGAGCAGGGTTTCGGGAATGGCGGCGCAGTTGATCGCGACGAAATTGCCGCGGCGGCGCGGCGATGCGTCGTGCAGGCCCCGCGCCAGCAGTTCCTTGCCGGTGCCCGACGCGCCGAGCAGCAGCACCGACACATCGGCCGGGGCTACCCGTTCGATGGTGCGCGTGACCTTCAGCATCTCGGGCGCGGCGGTGAGCATCCCGCCGAGCACCGTCTGCCCCTCGACCCGCTCGGCAAGGCGGCGGTTCTCCGCCTCCAGCGCATGGACGTGGAAGGCGCGGGCGACGATCAGCCCCAGCGCATCGATGTCGATCGGCTTGGCATAAAAGTCCCATGCGCCGAGTTCGATCGCACGCAGCGCGCTGGCGCGGTCTCCATGGCCGCTGGCCACCACGATCTTGGTATCGGGCTTGATCGCGAGGATCGCCTCCATCGTCGCGAAGCCTTCGCCCACGCCGTCGGGATCGGGCGGCAATCCCAGGTCGAGCGTCACCACCTGCGGTTCGGTGGCGCGCACGGCGGCGATCGCCGCCTCGCGGTCGCCCGCGACCGATATGGCATAGCCGTCATACGCCCAGCGAAGCTGGCGCTGGAGGCCGGGATCGTCCTCGACGATCAGCAGCGATTTGGTATCGGTCATGCGGCCTGTTCCAGCGTCGGCGGGGCAAGGGGGGATGCGGCAGGCAGCACCACGCGGAAGCGGGTGCCCTGGCCCGCGATGCTCTCGACATCGATCCGCCCGCCCATCGCCTCGGTCAACTGCCGCGCCTCATAGGCGCCGATGCCGAAGCCGGTCGGCTTGGACGAGACGAACGGGCGGAACAACTCGTCGCGGACGAACTGGCGGGTCATGCCGATGCCGGTGTCGATCACGTCGATCCATGCCGATGTCGCATCGCCACCGGTGACGATCCGCACCGGGGTGCTGCCGCCCGCGTCGAGCGCGTTGTGGGCCAGGTGGTCGATCACCTGTTGCAGCCGGGCGGGATCGGCGGCGGCATGAGGTTCGCCATCGCCCGAAACCTCGATCGCCCCGCGCAGGCGGAAGCGATGCGCCGACTGGGCGGCGATGGTCGCCAATGCCACCGGCCCCGGCGCGGCGGTGCGCGGCGGCTCGCGTTCGGCAAGGCGGGCGAGCAGGTCGCTCATCCGCGCGGCCGATTCGTTCAGCGTCGCGACCATGTCGGCGCGGAACGCGGGGTTGTTGGCATGGCGCTCGGCGTTGCGCGCGACGAGGCTTAGCTGGCTGACGATGTTCTTCACGTCGTGCAGGATGAAGGCGAAGCGGCGGTTGAACTCCTCGAACCGGCGCGCTTCGGCCAGCGCGCCCTGCGCACGGGCCTCGGCGAGATAGCTCGCCACCTGCCGCCCGGCGATGCGCAGCAGATCGAAATCCTCCCAGTCGAGTGCGCGGGGCAGCAGCGGACGGGCGAGCAGGATCGCCCCGGTCAGCCGGCCGAGGTGCGGCAGCGGCACGATGACCCAGGCGTCCTCCTGTGCCAGCAACGCGGGCGACACCGCATCGCGGTCGGCCACGCCTGCCGTCCCTTCGCGCACCGAATCGAGTTCGAGGATACGGCCGGTCGCATCGAGATAGGCGGCGAGCGCGGCGTCGCCATCGCCCGGCGGGACCGCGCCTTCCCAGTGCCACGTCGCCTGCAGCGCCAGTTCGCCGTCGTCGGCGACGAACAGCAGTCCGGCCGGCGAATCGGTCAGGTCGGCGACCGCCTTCACCAGCCGTTCGTCGAGCGGGGCGGCGCCCTTGGGTTCGCCCAGCGTCTCGGTGAAGCGGGTCCATTCGGCGCGATAGTCGTAGCGGTGGCGGAAGAGGTGCTTGGTCAGCTTCACCTTGATCCACGCCCGCAGCCAGCCCGACGACGCGGCGGTGAGCAGCGCGGCGGTCGAGCCGAACACGAACGCGGTCTGCGCGATACGGGCATGGGTGCCGCCCAGCGCGGCGATCAGCGCGGTGGCGAGGATGGTGATCGCGAAATAGGCGGCCAGTCCGAGCAGCGACAGCGAATGAAAGGCTACCGCGCGCGAAAGCTGCACCGAACCACCGCCGCGTCGCGACAGCGCCAGCGCGATCATCGCCGCCAGCGCGACCAGCGCCAGCCCGCGTGCGGCCATCAGTTCGCTCGGCACCTCGCGCAGCAGATAGAGCGCGATGCTGAAATTCGCATCGATCAGCCAGATCGCGCCGACCGCCAGCACCACCAGCCGCGCGCCCGAGGATGCCGCGCGCGGGAACATGCCGTGCAGCAGCGCCAGCGCGCCAAGCGCGGCGAGCGCGCGCAGCATCGTCGCCACGTCGAGCATCGCCTGCGCGCCGGCGGGATCGTGAATGGTCGGCACGGCGATGTGCAGCAACGCCTGCGTGGCGGTGACGGCGGCGACCGCGAGACAGGCGAGCGTCGCGCCCACCCCCAGCGTACCCCCGGCGCCCGAGCGCCGCTGGATCGCAACCAGCACCGCCAGCCAGCCGAGCGTGCGCACCCCTTCGAGCAGTCGCGTCTCGGGCTCGGCGCTGCCGTTGCCGGCGACCGACAGCGCCCAGAGCGCGGTCGCGCCAAGCGCCACGGCGAGCAGCGCGCGTGGCAGTTCGTCCTCGCCCTCGTCGCGCCGGGCGACCCATAATGTCAGCACGCCGAACAGCAGCGCGGCGGCCGCATGGCCCCAGATGACGATGCCGGTCAGCACGCGATCACCGCGCCCCGCTCGACCAGATGACGACCCGGAGTGTCTGGAGCAGGATCAGCAAATCGAGGAACGGCGAATAATTCTTGGCGTAGTAGAGGTCGTATTCGAGCTTCTGGCGCGCATCGTCGATCGAGGCGCCATAGGGATAGTTGATCTGCGCCCAGCCGGTGATGCCCGGCTTCACCATATGCCGCTCGGCATAATAGCGCAGTTGCGTTTCGAGGTCGGCGACGAACTGCGGCCGTTCGGGACGGGGGCCGACGAAGCTCATCTCGCCTTTCAGCACGCTCCAGCATTGCGGCAGTTCGTCGATGCGGCTCTTGCGCAGGAACCGCCCAACGCGGGTGATGCGCGGATCGTCCTTTTCGGCCCAGACGGCGGTGCCCGCGACCTCGGCATCGGTGCGCATCGAGCGGAGCTTGGGGATGTCGAAGCTGACGCCGTACAGGCCGACGCGGCGCTGGCGGTAGAAGGCGGGGCCGCGACTGTCGAGCTTCACCGCCAGTGCGGCAAGCGCGATGACCGGCAGCGTGATCCCGAGCAGCAGCAGGCTGGCGAGGACGTCGAACATCCGCTTGACGATGCTGGAGAACATCCGCCCCGAGGAAAATCCGTCGGAGAAGATCAGCCACGACGGATTGACGCTGTCGAGATCGACGCGGCCGGTCTCGCGTTCGAGGAAGGTCGAGATCTCGTTGACGTGGACGCCGGTGGTCTTGATCCGCAACAGGTCCTTGAGCGGCAGCGCCCCGCGCCGTTCCTCGAGCGCGAGGACGACTTCGGCCGCCCCCAGCAGCACGACATGATCGGCGAGATTGTGGATCGCGTCGCGGGCGATCGCTTCGGGGATCATCCGGTCGCTTTCGCGCATCGCGATATAGCCGACAACGACGAAGCCCGCGCCGGGTGCCTGTCCCAGCGTCTTGAGCCGTAGCGCGCGCTCGCCCGCCCCCAGCACCACGACGCGCCGCTTGAACGCCTGTCCGCCGAGCAGCGTGCCGGTGACGATCCGCAGCAGCACCAGCAGCACGACCGCGAAACCCATCGCGTAGAGCAGGTTGGAACGCCACAACATGATCGTCGGGAACAGGAACAGCAGCAGCGAGATGAAGATGACGCCGAGCGAGATCGCGACCAGCAGCCGCGCGGTCGCGAAGCGCAGCGATTGCAGCGAATCAGTGCCATACACCCCGACCGCGACCATCGCGAGTTCGAGACTGACCGCGAAGCTCGCCAGTTCGGCGATGCGGCCGTGCGTCGGCCCCACTTCCATGCCGATCTGCATCGCGCGCACGACCCAGCCGAGCTCGCCCGCCAGCAGCAGGACCGCGAAGTCGAGGACGCCCAGCAGGAGGACGGCATTGGGCACATAGTGCTTGAACAGCCGGATCATGGTTGGAGTCCCGAAACAGGTGTAAGGCCAGCCGACACCCACCCGCTATCGCGCGAAAGGGCAAAGAAATACTGAACGCGGCGGATACTCTTTTCGCGCTTGTTGTTATAGCGCAACGGCCACCCGCTTCAGGCTGGCATGGCGCTCGTCTGCGCCGCATCGGAGACTCCATCGCATGTCGTCGCAACCCGCCATCGTCCCCGTCATTCTCTCGGGGGGGTCGGGGACCCGGCTGTGGCCGATGTCGCGCCCGGAAAAGCCCAAGCAGTTCCTGGCGCTGACCGCCGAGGAGACGATGCTGCAACTGACCGCGCGGCGGACGGTCGGGGCGGATTATGCCGCGCCGATCGTCGTCGCCAATGCCAGCCATGCCAGCGCGGTCGAGGAACAGCTCGCCGCGGTCGACCTCAGCCCGCAGGCGGTGATCCTCGAGCCGATGGCGCGCAACACCGCGCCGGCGATCGCGTTGGCGGCGATCGCGGCGGGCGCGGGCGATGCGCCGCTGCTCGTCATGCCGTCCGACCATGTCATCGCCGATCTGGAGGCGTTCCGCGCCGCCATCGCCCGTGCATTGCCGCTGGTCGCCGATGGCTGGCTGGTGACGTTCGGCATCACCCCCGACGCGCCCGAGACCGGCTATGGCTGGATCAAGGTCGGCGAACCGCTGGTCGAGGGGGTCCACCGCGTCGACCGCTTCGTCGAGAAGCCGCCGCTCGACAAGGCAGAGGCGATGCTGGCGTCGGGCGATCATGCGTGGAACGGCGGCATCTTCCTGTTCCGCGCCGACAAGTTCCTCGAAGCGCTCGACGTCCATGTGCCCGCGATGGGCCGCGCCGCGCGCCAATCGATGGAGCGGGCGGCGCGCGACGGCATCTGCATCCGTCCCGACGCCGAGTCCTTTGCCGCCTGTCCGTCGGATTCGATCGACTATGCGGTGATGGAACGCGCCGAGCGGGTCGCGGTGGCGCCGGTGGCGATGGGGTGGAACGACGTCGGGAGCTGGGACGCGCTGCACGCGATCAGCGAGCTCGACGCCGAACTGAACACGCACGGCGGCAACGTCACCATCCTCGATTCGACCAATTGCCTCGTCCGGTCGGACGGGGTGCGGATCGCGATGGTCGGGGTCAAGGACCTGATCGTCGTCGCCAGCGGCAACGACGTGATGATCCTGCCGCGCGGCCGGTCGCAGGAGGTCAAGCGGCTGATCGAGGCGATGAAGCCGTAATCCCGGGGGTACGCCGCCTGCACCGAGAATCCATTTCCCTTTGGTCGGCCCGGGTATAGGCTGCGGGCAGGATCAGGAGTGGAGTGGGCGTATGCGGGGTCGGTTCGGGGCGGCATTGGGCGTGCTGGCAATGCTGTCGGCATGCGGCGGCGGCGGGAGCGGCGCCGGGACCATCGGCAGCGGCGGTGGCGGATCGACCGGCGGTACGCCGACCGCCAGCCCCACGCCGACCGCCACGACCGGCTGTTCGCTGCGCGAGCGGCAGGACTGGGCACTGGCCCAGCTTCGCGAATGGTATCTCTTTCCCGAAACGCTGCCCGCCAGCCCCGACCCCACGTCGTTCACCACGGTCGGCGGCTATATCGATTCGCTGACCGCGACCGCGCGGGCGCAGGGCAAGGACCGGTATTTCACCTATCTCACCTCGATCGCCGAGGAGAACGCCTATTACAGCTCGGGATCGACCGCGGGCTATGGCGTGCGCTTCGCGCTTGATTCGACCGGGCGGCGGCTGCTCGTGACCGAGGCGTTCGAGGGCGGGCCGGCGCTGGCCGCCGGGATCGATCGCGGGACCGAGATCACCCAGATCGGCACCAGCAGCGCTACCTTACGCGACGTGTCGGCGATCATCGCCGCCGAGGGCACCGCCGGGCTGACCACCGCGCTGGGGCCGGACAGTGCGGGGACGACGCGCACCTTCCGCTTCCGCACGATCGAGGGGACGACGACCACCGCGAACGTCGCCAAGACCGATTTCAACCTGCTGCCGGTATCGACCCGCTATGGCGCCAAGGTGTTGCAGGACGGATCGAAGCGGGTCGGCTATATCAACCTGCGCACCTTCATCTCGCCGGCCAACCAGCCGCTGCGCGATGCCTTCGCCAGTTTCCGGGCGCAGGGGATCACCGAGTTCGTCATCGACTTCCGCTACAATGGCGGCGGGCTGATCTCGGTCGCCGAGCTTATGGGCGACCTGCTGGGCGGCGGCAAGTCGGGCAGCGACGTGTACAGCTATACGTCGTTCCGGCCCGAGAAGGCGTCCGAGAATACGGTCAAGTATTTCGCCCCGACCGCACAGTCGGTGACGCCGACCAAGATCGCCTTCATCGGCACCGGCAATACCGCGTCGGCGAGCGAACTGGTCATCAACGCCTTCGTGCCCTACCTCGGCAACAACATGGCGCTGGTCGGCACCAACACCTATGGCAAGCCGGTCGGCCAGATCGGGCTCGACCGGGCCGGGTGCGACGACCGGCTGCGGGTCGTGGCGCTGGCGGTGCAGAACTCGGCGCGGTCGGCGGCCTATTACAACGGGCTTGCCACCACCGTGCCCAACACCTGTCAGGCGAGCGACGACATCAGCTATCCGCTGGGCGATGTTCGAGAACAGTCGGTGGCGCGCGCGCTCGACTTCCTTGCCGGGCGGCAGTGTTCGCGGATCGGCGCATCGGCCAGCGCGCGGGGCGACGGGCTGAACGCATCGCTGCGCTCGCTT